>NZ_JACJHR010000058.1 GCF_014174495.1 Amycolatopsis echigonensis | reverse complement strand
GATCGCGGGCATCGCCGCGGGCGTGCTCACGATCAGCCTCATGCTGGACGGCCACGCCTGGCAGGGCGCGATTTTCGGTGCGGCCATCGTGCTCACCGCGACGCTCGGCGACCTCGTCGAATCGCTCATCAAACGCGACCTCGGCATCAAGGACATGGGCACGCTGCTGCCCGGCCACGGCGGCATCATGGACCGCCTCGACTCGCTGCTGCCCTCGGCCGTCGTGTCGTGGCTGCTGCTGTCGGCCTTCGTCCCGGCCTGAGCCGCTAGTCGTCGTACGGGTCGTCGACCTCGGCGCGGCCCACGTCTTCCAGCACCAGCGAGTGGTCGATCACCGCGAACACCGCGCCGTCCGGATCGGCGAGGATCGCGGTGCGGCCGAACGGCGTGTCGTACGGCTCGATCACGACCGAACCGCCCAGCATCAACGCCTCGCCCGCCGCCGCGTCCGCGCCTCGCGCGGGGTCGATCTCGAAGTACACGAGCCAGTGCGGGGGCGTGTCCCGGCGGTATTCGGGACCCATCACGTAGCGGTACAGCACCGCTGTGTGCTCAATGGAGTACTCGACGTAGTCAACGCTTTCGCCGTCGCCGACCTGACGGCTCGAGTAGTTGAACAGCTTGGTGTAGAAGTGGTCCGCGGCCACGCCGTCGTGCGTGTTCAGGTCCGCGCCGCTGAACGTGTTGGGCGCGCCGCTCGCGAACTGCCAGTCCGGCGGGGCTTCCCAGAACACCACGGGCGCGCCGCACGCGTCGATCGCGTGCAGGATGCTGCCGCGGTCGGGAATCGCGACCGGCCCGAGCGTCACCTGGCCGCCGAGGTGCTCCACCCACTCCGCCGCGCTCGCCGTGTGCGGCACCGCGAGCTGCAGCGTCCAGCCGGGCGCGCTGCGGGACCCGGCTTGGTATAGACCACCGGCGGCGACCCCGTCGCACGAGGCGATGGAGTACCGGCCGGTCGGCGACGCGGGGTCGCGCCGGATCTCGTATTCCCAGCCGAAAAGGCGGGAGTAGAACTCTTGTGCCCGAGCCTCGTCGTGGCACGCCACCTCGACCCAGCAGGGGAGCCCTGCCGGGATCGTGCGGGAGCCTGGCCAGCCGATCGACATTGCGCGTCTCCTCCCCGACGAGGGAGAAGTCTATGCGGCGGAGCGGGGTTCTACGCTCTGAGCGGGAAAGCCGCCGCGCCCGTCGGCGCCCCGGACCGGAGAGGAGTGCCGTGCGCTGGTTGTTCCGCGGGCCGGCGGCGTCCGAAGAAGTCGTTCCCAGCCCGAACATCTGGTACTACCAGCAGGTCTACGCCGTGGAGAACCAGGCGCAGGACGTGGACGGCGAGATCTGGCGCGTACTGCGCGAAGAGTGCGACTGGACCGGACGGGACGTGCTCGATCTCGGCTGCGGTGACGGATACCACCTGCCGTACTTCGCCGCGGACGCGCGTTCGGTGCTCGGAATCGAACCGCACCCGCCGCTCGCGCGGGACGCGGAGCGACGGGTGCGGGATCTGGAGAACGTGCGGGTCCGCGTGGGACGAGCGCAGCGGTTGCCGGTGGACGACGCCAGTGTGGACATCGTGCACGCGCGCACCGCGTATTTCTTCGGCCCCGGATGCGAACCCGGATTGCGCGAAGCGGAACGGGTGCTGCGGCCCGGAGGATCGATCGTGATCGTCGACCTCGACGTGACCAGTGAGCCGTACGGCGGGTGGATGCGGGCAGATCTGCCGCACTACGACCCGCCTGCGGTGGAACGCTTCTTCGCCGCGCACGGCTTCAACTGTCGGCGCGTACGCACGCGTTGGCGCTTCGCGGACTTCGCCGCGGCGGAATCAGTGTTGAAGATCGAGTTCAGCGCGAAAGTCGCGCAGCGGGCGATCGCCGACACGCGCCGGCTGAACCCGGGGCCGGGCGAGGTGACGCTGCCGGTGGGCTATCGCGTGCATTGCCGCGACAAGCCCACCGGCCTCGTCCTGCCCGGTCACTCGGCTGCCTCGCCGGACTCTTCGTCCTCGACCTCGCCGAGGATCGAGTAGATCGACCGGCGTGCTTCGTTGAGCACGGCCACCGCGCGGGCCTGCTGGTTCTCGCTGCCGGCGCGCATCACCTGCACGACAGCCGCGGCGAGCGTCGCGCCCGCCTTGCGCAGGTCGTGCTCGACCGGTTCGACGTCGTCGGTGAAGTGCTCCCACGGCGGCGTGCCGGTCTGCTGTTCGGCGGTGGTGCGGCCCTCGTCGGTGAGCTCGAAGAGCTTCTTGCCGCTCTCGTCGCGGCTCACGACCAGGCCCTCGTCGGCCAGCATCTGCAGGGTCGGGTAGATCGAGCCGGGGCTGGGCTTCCAAAGCCCGCCGCTGCGCTCGCCGATCTCGCGGATGATCTCGTAGCCGTGCCGCGGCTGTTCCGCGAGCAAGGTCAGGATCGCTGCCCGCACGTCGCCGCGCCGGCCGCGTCGCGAGCCGCCGCGTCCGCCCGGACCGTGGCCGCGTCGTCCGCGACCGCCGGGTCCGAAGGCGAACTCGCCGAATTCCCGGCCCCACGGGCCGAAGGAGGACCGGCCGTGCTGTTCGTGCTCTCCGTGTTCGTGATGTCCGCCGGGGAACGAGCGTCCTCCGGGGAAGGGGTGTCGTCGTCGGTTCATGGGTCTTGGTTTCCTTTCCCGAACTGTTGCGACACGTTCACGATATATCGGAACCGGTCGCTTAGCAACCGTACCGACAACCCGGGGACCTGAACGACCGGGGAAGACGGCGGTCGGCGATACTCGAAGCACTAGCGAAAACACCCGAACGACCTGGGAGACCCGACCTCCGATGCTGGACCGTGCGGTCATCGACGCCCTGTTCCCCGCGGATCTGCCCGAGCCCGAGCACTGGGAACAGCGCTATCCGGCCCGGCAGCTGCCCGACGGCGCGAAGGTGACCCGGTTCGGCCCGTCGCCGACCGGCTTCGTGCACATCGGCGGCATCTACGTCGCGACGATCGACCAGGACGTCGCGCGCCGCTCCGAAGGCCGCTACCTGGTGCGCGTCGAGGACACCGATCAGTCGCGCGAGGTCGAGGGCGCGCTCGAGCAGTTCGAACGCGGCTTCGCGTACTTCGGGCTGCAGGCCGACGAGGACGCGGTACGCGGTGGCGAGTACGGCCCGTACCGGCAGTCCGAGCGCGAGCAGATCTACCTGACCTACGTACGGCACCTTCTGCGTGAAGGCCGCGCGTACATCGACTTCGCGACGAAGGACGAGCTGGCGTCCATCACCGCACGGCAGCAGGCGACGAAGCTGCCGACGGGCTACTACGGCTCCTGGGCGATCTGGCGCGACGCCGACCCGGCCGACGTTCAGGCGAAGCTCGACGCGGGCGAGCCGTGGGTGGTCCGTTTCCGCGCGCCGGATGACACCGGGCAGCGCGTGCGTTTCACCGACGCGATCCGCGGCACCATCGAGGCCGAGGCCAACCGCAACGACGTGGTGATCCTCAAGAGCTCCGACCAGAGCCCGCGGCTGCCGACCTACCACTTCGCGCACGCGGTCGACGACCACCTGATGCGGGTGAACCTCGTGATCCGCGGCGACGAGTGGATCTCGTCGGTGCCGACCCACCAGCAGCTGTTCGAGGCGCTCGGCTTCGAGCCGATCCAGTACGCGCACATCGCGCCGCTGATGAAGCAGGAGGGCGGCAGCAAGCGGAAGCTGTCGAAGCGCAAGGACCCGGAAGCGTCCGTCGACTTCTACCTCGAAGCCGGCTACCCGGTTCCGGCGGTGCTGTACTACCTGCGCGGCCTGGCGAACGGACGGCTCGCCGAGATGCCGCTCGCCGAAGCGCTCGACGCGCCGATCAATCTCGACGAGTGCGGTGTCGCCGGTCCGCTCGTGGACCTGGTGAAGCTGGACGACCTCGCCGCCGACTACGTCGCGACGCTGTCCGGCGAGGAGATTCTCGCGTCGGTGCTGGAGTGGGCGGAGCGGTTCGACCCGGAGCTGAAGGCGGTCCTGGAGTCTTCGCGCGAGCTGGCGCTGCGCGCGCTGGCGGTGGAACGCGAGGGCGTCGAGAACCCGCGCAAGGACCTGAAGAAGTGGAGCGAATTCCGCGCCGTCTACGGGTTCTTCTTCCCGCAACTGCACCAGGCGGCGACCGGTCCCGACGACGAGCGGATCGCGGCGCTCGGCGTTCCGGCGGACGTCGTGCGCGCGGTGGCGTCGGACTTCGTGTCGGCCTACCAGCAGCTCGACGACGGCCAGGAGTGGTTCCAGCAGATCCGCGACGTCGCGGCGAAGCACGGATTCGCCAAGAACGCCAAGGAATACAAGAAGGACCCGGACGCCTACCCCGGTTCGATCCGCGAGGCGTCGCAGATCATCCGGATCGCGATCACCGGGTCGACCCGCAGCCCGGACCTGCACTCGATCACGCAGGCGCTGGGCGCGGAGGAAACGTTGCGCCGCTTCGACAATCTGGTCGGCTGAGCCCTCGTGAGTGTTGATCACGGTTGAGAACCGTGATCAACACTCACGAGTTCAGATACGTCAGCACCGCCAGGACGCGCCGGTTGCCGGTGTCGTCGTCGGTGATGCCGAGTTTGCCGAACAGCGACGTCGTGTACTTGCTGATCGCGCTTTCGCTCAGGAACAGCCGTCCGGCGATCGCCGCGTTCGACAGGCCTTCCGCCATCAGCTCCAGCACCGAACGCTCGCGCTCGGTCAGCGAGCCGAGGCGCTGGTCGGGCGACCCGCTTGTGAGCAGTTTCGAGATCACCGCCGGGTCCATCGCCGTGCCGCCGGCCGCGACGCGTTCGAGGGCGTCGATGAACTGCTCGGCCTCGAAAACGCTGTCCTTCAACAGATATCCGACGCCGCTGGCCCCGTCGGCGAGGAGCTCGCGGGCGTAGAGCTGTTCGACGTGCTGCGACAGGATCAGCACCGGCAGCCCGGGCGTCTCGCGTCGCGCAGCGAGCACCGCACGCAGGCCCTCGTCGGTTTGCGTCGGCGGCATCCGGACGTCGACCACGGCGACGTCCGGCCGGTGTTCCCGCAGTACGGCGACGGTTTCCGGACCGGTCGTCGCGGTCGCCACCACCTCGTGGCCGTACGCCTGCAGGAGCCGGACGAGGCCGTCCCGCAGCAGGTAGAGGTCCTCGGCTACGACGATGCGCATGGCACCATCATCCACGCTCGGGTCGGCCCGCCCTCCGGGCTGGTGATCTCCACGGTGCCGTCGAAGACCGCGAGGCGGCGGCGCAGTCCGGCGAGCCCGCCGTCCGGGCGGATGTCCGCCCCGCCGAGACCGTCGTCCTCGACCTCGGCACACACCCGATTTCCTTCCTGCAGAAGGGAAACTCGCACGTGCGACGCGCGTGCGTGCTTCACCGTGTTGGCGAGCAACTCGGCGATTCCGAAGTACAGCGCGGATTCGATCGGCGGATCGAGCGGCTGCGGCAAGTCGGCCTCGACGGTCACGTCCACCGGCAGGTCCATCGCCATCGCGCGGACGGCGTCGACGAGGCCGCGTTCGTTCAGCACCGGCGGGCTGATGCCGCGGACCAGTTCGCGTAGTTCGGTGAGCGAGGTGGCGGCACCGGCCCGAGCGTCACGCAGCAATTGCTTGGCCTGCTCGGGATTGGTCTCCATCAGCTTCTCCGCCGTCGCCAGTGCGAGGCCGAGCGCGACCAGCCGAGCTTGGGCACCATCGTGCAGATCCCGTTCGATACGGCGGATTTCCGCGGCTTGCGCGATGGTCGTGTCCGCGCGCAACGCGGTCAGCGTGTCGACCCGGTCGGCCAGCTCCATCTTCGCGGACGCGCCCAGGAACCGCGTGGCTACCGGGATGACGCTCCGCCACGCGTACGGCGCGGTCGCGATCGTGACCAGCAGACCGGCGAAGTATCCGCTGGGAAGGTTCGTCAGCGCCAGGAAGGCCGCGACGAGGCCGAGCAGCGGCACGAGCGCGACCAGGCCGAACGAGAACGGCGCGATGAGGAGGAATCGCAGGTCCCGCCAGTTCGCCGGGTCGTGGCGCCAGTTCTTCCGCCGCTGTTCGCGCCGGGCGTCTTTGCTGGTGCGCGAATAGGAGTGGCCGTTCCACCAGTATCCGGTCGACAGCTGGGTGACCGGCGGCAGCTCGCGGTATCCGGGCGGGAGCACGACGCCGGTCCAGCCGGCGACCAGCGCGCGGGTCATCCGGCACACCGGCCGCGCCAGCAGCAGCGTCCCGATCGCCGCCCAGGCGACCGGCGCGATCCACGCCCACGGGCCGCCGCCCCAGAACAGCCACAGGCCCACCGCGGCCGCCCACACCGCCGGGACCAGCATGGCCACGCCCGCGGCCTTGGCGGCTCGGCCTAGTCCCACCCCGCACCCGCGTAACCAGGACCGTAGTAATCGCATCGGTTCGCCCCCTCGTTCTCCGGCTTCACGGTCCACTGTGCACCACGAAACACCGGATTCCCGCCACCGCGGGACAGGAGTGGGTCCAGGCCCACCCCCTTGTGCGTCCAGGCGCATACCGGGCCTGGCCGCGGCTTCCTAGCGTTGCTGGCACAACGGGAAACCACAAGGGAGAACGCCGATGCAGACCATCGAACGACCCACCGACCGGGATCGGCTCGTCTTGGCGAAGGGGTTCGTCGCGGCTTACGGAGTGGTGAGCGCGGTCGTCCTCGGAGCGATCGCGGCGCGGGCCCTTTCCGGCGGAGAGGTGTCCAGCTTCATGTGGATCCGGTCGGGGGTCGTGGTCGTCAGCGCCGCCGTCTCGTGGTGGCTGGTTTCGGCCGCGGCGCGGGGATCGCGCGCGGCTTATCTGCGGATGCGGCTCATCGCGATCGTCGCGCCGGTCGCGATCGTCGGTGTCGACCTGATCCCCGGCGCGTGCCCGCTCTGGTTCCTGCTGGCGCAGACCGGCTGTGCGGTCGTGCTGGCGGGTGCCGCGGTCCCGCTCGTCTCGCTGCGGGCTACGTTCCCGAAGTGAACCCTCGGGACCAGCCGGATCCGGGTGCCGAGGAGCAGCTTGTCGTGTTTGGCCGCGCCGCGAAGAGCTGCTGCGTCGTCCAGACGGCGGCGACCGTTCCCCGCTGTGGTCAGCTCCGCGAGACGTCTCCGATCGCTTCGTCCAGAATGGACAGTCCGAGGTCGATCTCGCTTTCGGCAGCGGTCAGCGGCGGCGCGATCCGGAACACCCCGCCCATCCCGGGCAGCTGCACGATGTTCATGTGCAGCCCGAGTTCGAGGCACCGCTGCGTCACGCGCGCGCCGAGTTTGTCCGCGTCCGGTCCTCCGCCGCTCAGTTCCAGTCCGGCGAGCAGTCCCCGGCCGCGGATCTCGCCGACCGCCTCGTGGCGCGTCGCGATTTCCTCGAGTCCGGTGCGCAGCCGGGCGCCGAGCTGGAGGGCGCGTTCGTCGAGGCGGTCGCGGATCAGCACGTCCAGCACGGTGTTCCCGACCGCCGCCGGGAGCGGGTCCGAGACGTGCGTGGTGAAGAACAGATACCCGCGTTCGTGGGCTTCCTCTTCGATTTCCGCGCTCGTCAGCACCGCGGCGAGCGGCAGACCGGCACCGAGCGTTTTGGACACCGTGAGGATGTCCGGGACCACGCCGTCGTGCTCGAAGGCGTACCAGGTTCCGGTGCGGCACAGCCCGGTCTGGGCTTCGTCGAGGATCAGCAGCATGCCGCGTTCCCGGCATTTCCGTTGCAGCGCCGGGAAATAACCCGGCGGCGGCACGAGGATTCCGCCGGAGCTGAGGATCGGCTCCACCAAACACGCGGCGAGGCTGCCGACCGACTGCGCGTCGATCAGGTCGAACGCCAGGTCCAGCTGCTGCTGCCAGTCCGCCCCGCTGGGCACCGGAATCGCGAAGTTGCCGGGCGCGCCCGGACCGTAGCCCTTGCGGCCCGCGCTGTAGGTGGCGCTCGCCGCGGCCTGCGTCATCCCGTGCCAGGACCGGGCGAACGAGACGACCTCGTGCTTGCCCGTCACCAGCTTGGCCATCCGCAGCGCGGCCTCGTTGGACTCGGCGCCGGTGGTCAGCAGCAGAGCCTTCTCCAACGGGTCCGGCAGCGTTTCGGCCAGCCGCCGCGCGAGGTCGACCACCGGACGGCTCAGCATCCCGCTGAACAGGTGGTCGAGCTTCGCGGCCTGCTTCCGGACGGTCTCGACGATCTCCGGATGCGCGTGCCCGAGGATCGCGCTCATCTGCCCGGACGTGAAGTCGAGGATCCGCCGTCCGTCCTCGGCGAAGACGAAACTGCCCTCGGCGCGGTCGATGATCTCGCCGGTGAACGAGCCGGGGCCGGCGTAGCGGACGAGGTGCCGGTCGACGTCGGACCAGAAGGTGTCGGTGGCCATGACTCGACGGTAGAGCCGCGGCGAGCGCCGCGTCCATCTCACAGTTTGCGCTTGCCTGTGCGGTTTCATCGAACAACGATGGGGCCATGTTGAACCCGTGGCGGTTGCGGCTGTTGAGCAGGCTCGCTGTGCTGGGCACCGTTCGCGCGGTCGCGCAGGACGTGAATCTCAGCGCCTCCACGGTGTCGCACCAGCTCGCGCTGCTGGAAACCGAAACCCGCACCCGGCTGCTGGAGCGCACCGGCCGTCGGGTCCGGCTGACTCCTGCCGGGGAGAAACTGGCCCGGCAGGCGCGCGCGATCCTCGACCATCTCGACGCGGTCGAGGCCGAACTGCGCGGCGACGAACCGGCCGGGCTGGTGCGGATCGGCGCGTTCCAGAGCGCGATCCACACCTTCGCGGTGCCCGCCGCGACCCGTCTCGCGCAGACCTATCCGCGGCTGGAAACCGAACTGGCGGAACGGGAACCGCACGAAAGCGTTCCGGCGCTCCGGGCGGGCGACAGCGACGTCATCATCACCACCACCGACTTCGCCGACCTCCCGCTCGGGCCCGACCTGGAGATCATCCGGCTGGCGACCGACCCGATCGTGCTGGTGACCGCCGTCGACCGTCCGGAACCGCCTGGACCCGCGGTGCTCGCGGACTACGCCGGCGAACCGTGGGCGCTCGACATTCCCCAGTCCTACATGGCGAATCTGACGTTGCGGCTCTGCCGCGAATCGGGTTTCGAGCCGCGCGTGGTGTGCCGGTTCAGCAATTACCTGATGACGTTGCAGCACGTCGAGGCCGGGCTGTCGATCGCGTTGCTGCCGGGGCTGGCGGTGGATCCGCGGTATCGGGTGGCAACGAAGACGCTGGCGACACCGGTGACGCGCACGATCGTCGCGGTCACCCGGCGAGGTTCGCCGCGGCGGGCGGCGGTGAACGCGGTGCTTGAGGCGCTGCGGCAGCCGGTGAAGCTTCCGGCGGCGGTGGAACAGGCTTAGGGCGGATCAGGGCCTGTTCCGGCCCTTGGGCAGGACCGCCAGCGCGGTGTCCGCGGTGTTCCGCAGCGTCTGCGGATCCAGCCCGGCCTTGCCGACCGCCTCGACCCCGCGGACGACCGCCAGCAGCAGCGCCGCCAACCCCTCCGGATCCGCCGCGTCGTCGATGTCGCCGTGGCGCTGGGCGGCGCTGATCTCCTTGCGCAGCAGGGCCAGCAACGCCGTCATGGTCTCTGCCGACCGCTCGGCGACCTTCGGATCGAGCTGGGAGAGTTCCGCCGCGCCTTTAGCCAGAAGACAACCGCGGCGTTCGGTGTCGGAGGCGGTGTTCTCCGCCATCAGGTGCACGTACTCCGACAGCCGGGCCAGGGCTTTCGAGTCGCCGCCGCCGGTCAGCCGTCCTTCGGCGACTTCGACGACAGCGGTGCACCAGTCGCCGAACACACGGTGGAACAGCTTGCTCTTGTCGCCGAACGCGCCGTACAGGCTGCCTTTGCCCAGTCCGGTCGCCTGGGCGATGTCGTCCATCCGGGTTCCGGCGTACCCCGTCGCCCAGAACTGCTCCCGGGCTCGCTCCAGGACCTGGTGTTCGGCGTGTTGCAGGAGAAGGTCGCCGTGATCACCGGAGGGACCAGCGGAATCGGGCTGGCCGTCGCCCGCCGCTTCGTGCGGGAAGGGGCCACGGTCTTCGTGACCGGTCGGGACGCTGATCGTCTCGAATCGGGAGTCGAGGAGCTCGGGCCCGCGGCCACCGGCGTGCGCTCCGACGTCTCGGTTCTCGCCGACCTGGACGCGCTCTACGAGCGAGTCCGCGCGGAGGCCGGCCGCATCGACGTACTGGTGGCCAACGCGGGAATCGCCGCGGACGCCTCGCTGGGCGGCCACACCGAAGCGAACGTCGACCGCACGCTCGCCGTCAACGTCAAGGGGCCGCTGTTCACCGTGCAGAAGGCGCTTCCGCTGCTGGCGGAGAACGCTTCGATCGTGGTGGTCGGCTCGAGCAACAGCCTGCGGCCCAACGAGAATCTCGAGATCTACAGCGCTTCGAAGGCAGCGCTGAGCAACCTCGTGCACAACTGGGCGCGGCAGTCGCGGGAGCGCCGGTTCCGGGTCAACGTGCTCAGCCCGGGACCCACGCGGACCCCCGGTCTGCTGAGTGCCGCGGGGGCGGAGGCCGATCGGTTCGCTGAGGCCGTCGTCCCGCTGGGGCGGCTGGCTGATCCCGAGGAAATCGCCGAGGCCGCGCTCTTCCTGGCTTCGGACGCTTCGTCGTTCGTCACCGGAGCTGAACTCTTCGCCGATGGTGGCTATACCCGGGCTTGAACGGCGGTTGCCCGGCGCGGGGATCGTGTCGTCGCCATCGCAGTTCGACCGCCGCTTCCCATGGGGAGAGCGTGCGGCGCGTCTGGCCGGACACTGCGCAGCGGGTATGGGAATCGCGGGTCGCCGCTTCGGTGAGGCCAGGATTCGGGTGCCCGGCCAGCAGCGTTGCGCGCGATCTCTTCGGGCGGCGTCTCTCGACGGGGGAGAGTGATCGGCGGCAGGGGCGTACCCCTGCCGCCGAGTAGTCACTTGCTGGGCTGAGAACGGCGGCGCAGGAAGAACGCGCCGCCCGCGGCTGCCGCGGCCGCCCCGCCGATGGCGAGTGCGATGGCCGAGCTGCCGTCCGTGCCGGTGTTCGGGGCGGGGACGGCATAGCCTCCGCCCGCGCCGGTCTTGTCATACGTGGAGCCGGGAAGTTTGTCGCCGTAGCGTTTCTGCAGTTCGGCCCGGTAGGCCGCCAGGGTGACCCGGGTGCCTGCGGGGACGCCGGAGACCGCGCCGTCGAGGACCGTCACGGTGTCGCCAGTGACGGAGTACCAGGCGTTGACCTGGGGTTCGTGCAGCAGGTAGCCGCCGTGCGCGGCTGCCGCGTGGACCTGTTCGTCATTGCCGGAGGCGACGTTGACGACCTGCCACCCGGCCTTGCTCGGCTGCGCCCACACGGTCGCCTCGCGACCGTCGGCGAGGTGGGCGGGGGAGGCGACGTAGGCCAGAGCGGCGGGGACGTCGGATTCGCCGTTGATGAAGGCCGCTGTGGGCTCGTAGACCGGGATCTGGGTGTTGGCGTCGGCCGCGGCGCGCATGGCGTGCGCGGCCGCCGGTGCCGCGCCGGGGAACTTCGTGTGCGAGAGGCGGGCGGCGGTGTCCGGGCTGGCGAGCAGGCCGGAGATCGCGGCCGTGTCCGACGGGGATGGTGCCGTCGGCACTGTCGCGGCGGACGCGGGGTTCGCGGCGAACACCGCCGCGGCGATGGCTCCGGAGGCGACAGTGGCACGGAGGACGGTTCGCGGCATGAGTCAGCCCACCATTCCGTAGACGGTGTGGGTCCAGGAGAATTGGTTGTTGGACACGTAGGTGCTGTAGTTCATGGAGTTGTAGCGGTCGTTCGAGGGCCACGGGTCGCCGTATTCGACGATGCTGCTGCCGTTCGAATCGTCATAACCGTAGAGAACGTGCATGTGGCCGCCGCCGGAGGTCCAGCCGATCCGGGTGCCGATGGGCTGTCCGGCGTCGATCTGGTTCTTGATGCCGGAGAAGGAGAGGCGATACCCGTTGGAATTGTAGGTGCCGACGTTGCGGAACCCGAGGTAGCGGAACACTCGTTGCTGGTCGCTCAGGTAGCCCTGGTTGTCGGCGCAGTCGCTGCCGGATTCGTTGTGCGCGACCTGGCAGAACCGGGTCTGGGTCAGCGAATAGCCCCAGAACGAGGCGATGGTGTTGCCGCTGGCGTCCCAGCACCAGTTGTCTTTCTGCTGGGCCTGCATGGAGATGTTCGTTTCGCCCGCGTCCGCGACGGCGGGAACGGCGAACGCGGCTGACGCGGCGAGGGCGGCCGCCGCGATTCCGCGCGGAATCGAAGAGCGCACTTTCACGGGATCCTCCAACGGGGAAGACCGGCCGGTCCGGGGAATTCCCGGACCGGTGGGGAAGGGGAGATGTGCCCGGAACGGTACGCGCGCGAAGTTTGCGGCGACTACCGACTAACGGCGGTATTCCGTTGCCGAAGTGTCGCGGCGAATATTTCCGCGCCAGCCGATTAGGTGCGCGTCCAGCATCGATTATAAGGGAATTCACCGCGGAAAGCATTCGGCAATCCGACCTTAGTAGGGTGTTTTTCCGTTGAAGCGGGCCCGTCGTTCGTCGGCCGCCATTCCGGCGACCCGTTGGCCGGACCGCGCCGGCGCCCGCCGTTGCCCCGGTTCGCCTGAGCGCCCGAGGGGGAGGGTCGCCGGCCTTCGCGCGTATGAGACACTTGATCGGTCATGACTGCCCTCCCTCTTGTTTTCGACGCGCCCAAGCGCGGCCTGCCGCCGCGCCATCTCGCCGACCTCACTTTGGCCGAGCGAGCCGAGGCCGTCGTCGAACTGGGGGAGAAGGCGTTCCGCGCCAAGCAGTTGTCGAACCACTACTTTTCGCGGCTCACCGTCGACCCGGCGGAGATGACCGACATCCCGGCCGCCTCGCGGGAGAAGCTCGTGGCCGACCTGATGCCGCCGCTGCTCACCGAGGTGCGCGCGCTGGCGGCGGACGGCGGCGCGACCCGCAAGACCCTGTGGCGCGCGCACGACGGGACGCTGCTGGAGAGCGTGCTCATGCGCTACCCGGACCGCGCGACGCTGTGCATCTCCAGTCAGGCGGGCTGCGGGATGGCGTGTCCGTTCTGCGCGACCGGCCAGGGCGGTCTCGACCGCAATCTGTCGACCGCGGAGATCGTGGACCAGGTCCGCGACGCCGCCGCGGTCATGCGCGACGGCTCCATGCCCGGCGGCCCGGGTCGGCTGTCGAACATCGTCTTCATGGGCATGGGTGAGCCGTTGGCGAATTACAAGCGTGTGGTGGCGGCGGTGCGCCGGATCACTGATCCCGCGCCGGGTGGTCTGGGGATCGGTCAGCGTTCGGTGACGGTGTCGACGGTGGGGTTGGCTCCGGCGATTCGGAAGTTGGCGGATGAGCGGATGCAGGTGCGTTTGGCGGTGTCGTTGCATACGCCGGACGACGAGCTGCGGGACACGTTGGTGCCGGTGAACAACCGGTGGTCGGTGGATGAGGTGCTGTCGGCTGCGCGGTATTACGCGGATACTTCGGGGCGGCGGGTGTCGATCGAGTATGCGTTGATCCGGGATATCAATGATCAGCCGTGGCGGGCGGAGTTGCTGGCGAAGCGGTTGCGGAAGCATCTGGGCCAGCTGGTGCACGTCAATGTGATCCCGTTGAACCCGACGCCGGGTTCGAAGTGGGATGCGTCGCCGAAGCCGGTGGAGCGGGAGTTCGTGCGGCTGGTGAACGCCGGCGGGGTGGCGTGCACGGTGCGGGATACGCGTGGTCAGGATATTGCTGCGGCGTGTGGCCAGTTGGCTGCTGAAGGCTGAGTTTGTTCATTCGATGATGGAGTGTTTGTCGTGATGTATGCCCCCAGCCTGCTGGAACCGGCTGCGGAGGAGCTCCGGCTCGCCGACTTCACGGGCGCGACGGAGGTCGCCCGCGAGGCGCGGACTCTGTTGGGTGAGCGGTTCAGCTCGGTGACGTTCATGTACGTGCTGATGCGCGCGTTCGAGGTCGACTACACGGCGGCGCGGGACGCTTCGCGGTGGCACGAGTTCCACGGCGGCCCACGGGCGTTGTCGGACGCTGATCTGGAGAAGTTGCTGGCCCCCTGGCTCGCCCGCTGACCACTCCGATCAGCCGGTCCGAGAGCGGGGGCGCCCGCGTGAGCGGCGAGTGGCTGGTCTGCTCCGGATCCTTCGAAGCGCGGTTTCGACACCTGTCCGCAGGAGCCGGTTCGCCGGTGCCTCCTCGCTTCGGGAAAAGCTGCAACCCTGCTCACGGGCTATGAGCGGGAGCTGCACGTGCGAGTGCGGTCGATCAGCCGCGCGACGAGGTCGCGTTGAAGCATGCGCCTTGCGCCGGGCGGGGCACGAATCCGACGGCGGACGCAGCGGCGCGCGGATCGTTTCCAGCCTCTCGAACAGCTCACCGTTCCGGGCGCTCGTCGGCGTTATCGCGTTATCTCTCACCGGAAATTCCGTCGCTGCTGAGGGTAGAGATGTAGTGGAGGTACTGGGTTACCGACTGCGGCTGCGGTGACGGTCTCAGCGGTGGCCCTCGTCGCCTCTGCGGTCGCTCAGTGTCCTGTGTCCGTCGGGCCGATGTCCCCTTCACGGCGAGATCGTCCTGGACAGCGTCGATGTCGCGGTGATGCTTGATGATCTCGGCGAGCGGACCCGCTGATCGAGCTCCGCGGACAAGTGCATGGCGCGGTAGTAGTGCTCGGGCTGGGCGTAACAGGTCCTGATCAGACGCCGGTTCTTGTGGACCAGCACGGTGGTATCGACCGGAGCGTCGCCGTGTCAGGACCAGAGTCCTCGCACTCTACGGTGTGCTGATCGGCTAGCCGGTTGGCTGTGGCCGCTGCCCGGATCAGGTGCGCAGGGTCTGGGACGGCAGCTGGCCGTAGCGTTCCCGGTAGGCGGCGGCGAAGCGGGGCACGTGGCCGAATCCCCAGCGGAAGGCTATGTCGGAGACCGAGAGGCCGTCGCCGGGGGCTGCGTTTTGCAGATCCTGGTGTGCTCGGGCGAGCCGTACCCGGCGGAGGTATTCCGTCGGGGTGAGCCCGAGGTGTTCGGAGAACGCGGCCTGCAGGGACCGGACGCTGGTTCCGGCGATCCGGGCGAGGTCGGCGACGGTGTGCGGGGCGGCTGGGTCGGCGTCGATCACGTCGATGACGCGGGAGAGCATGCGGGGCCGGGCGGGGCGGGCGGCGTCGTGGAGCAGGCGGTCGGAGAAGTTGTTGGGCTGGGCGGCGAGCAGTTGGCCGACGACCAGTTCTTCCAGCGGGCGCAGGACGAGGTCGGGGGCGCCGGAGTCGACGGCGTCGCGCAGGAGCAGTACTGCCCGGAGCCAGTTGCGGCCGGGGGAGCCGGTGAGGTCGAATCCGACGGCGAAGTGCACCGCTTCGTCCGGCGGGGAGCCGAGCGCCGCTTCGACGGTGCGCTCGACCACGTGCCGGCTCACCTTGACCGCGAGCTGGGCGCAGTCGGCGCTCCAGTGCATGCTCGATTCCTCGGTGGGGGTGAGCACCGCCGCGCGTCCGGCACCGGACTCGATTTCGTCGGGTCCGCACTGCGAGAGGGTGTGGCCGCGGAGCGGGACGTTGATCTCGTAGTAGGAGTGCAGCCGTCCGGGGCGGACGACGACTTCGGTGCCGTGCCGGATGTCGGCGACGGTGATCGAGTCGGTGCGGCGCGCCCGGAGCGCGACGTCGAGGTCCTGGCCCGGGCCGACGACCTCGAGGGTGTGCGGGCTGAATACCTGCGAGATTTCCTGCTGGGCCTCGTCCCGGTCCGCGGTGCGCACGACGTCGGTCGACCACCTCGGCGAAGTGCCGGGCAGCGGCCGGTTCGGTGTCGCGGTCATGGTGATCACCTGACGCAGTCGTCGTTGTCCACGTGGTGACGGGGCGTGGTTCAGAGTGCCCCGGAGAGGAAGGCGTCCGCAAGCGCGGCGAAGGCGGCGGCGTGTTCGATTTGGACCCAGTGCCCGCAGCGAGCGAACACGTGCAGCTGGCTGTTCGGGATCAGGTCCAGCAGCCGGTGGCTGGTGGAGGGCGGGATGACCTGGTCGTCGCGGCCGTGCACGAGGAGCGTTTCGTGCGGGAGCGCGGCGATGGCGTCCTCCGGGACGGCCATGGCCGCGACCTTGTCCTGCCGCGGCGGCGGGAACATGGCCGCGTACGCTTCGTGCACGCCCGGCCGGGTCGCGGCGCGGTAGCGGAGCTCCGCGAGTTCGTCGGTGGCGAAGCGCGGGTCGTGGGCGAACACGTCGAGCAGGCGGCGCATGTTCTCCACGGACGGCTCGAAGCCCCAGACCGCTTCCAGTCCCGGGGTGATCGGGAAGTGCACGCCGACGCTGCCCATCAGCACGAGCCGGTGCACGCGGTCCGGACACCGGGTGGCCAGCCGCAGCGCCAGCGAGCCGCCGAAGCTGTTGCCGACCACCGACACCCGGTCGAGGCCGAGCGCGTCGAGGAAGCCGACCAGATGGTCCAGCCAGCTCTCGGCGTCATAGACGGCCGCTTCGGGGCGTTCGGTGTAGCCGAAGCCGAGGACGTCCGGGGCGAGCACGCGGTGCCGCTTCGCGAGTTCGGGAAGGGCTAGGCGCCAGTTCGCCCACGCGGAGACGCCGGGCCCGGAGCCGTGGATCAGCAGCACCGGATCGCCGGATCCTTGGTCGTGGTAGTTCGTGGCGACGCCGCGGACGTCGATCGTCAGGCCGATCTCGGGTGATTCTCCGGTCATCGCGACTCCCTGTTTCGGTGCCTCAGCGGTGGGTTGCCGCGAATCTGACATGCGCGACAACCGCCGGGCAACGGGTCGCGTGCTGTTCGGCACAAATGCTTGCGCGAACCGGATGGGGTTCGCGCGCAGCGGATCGAATCGGGCCCGGGACCCGCTTACAGTCCGTCGGACAGCGTGAACGAATCGACTCGACGACGAGGCGGCGGTGCCGATGAGCGGCCAACCTGAGGTTTCCGGGGCGGTGCGGATTCTTCCCGCCGGGGTGCGGCTCACCGTCCACATCGGAGAAACGATCGTCGATGCGGTTCGCAGGCACGGGTACCGGACGCGCTACTGCTGCCGGCGAGGCGGTTGCCGGGCTTGCAAGGCCGATCTGGTCGAGGGAGAGGTCGGCTATCCCGTCCCGATCGCCGAGTCCGTGCTGAGCGCGGAAGAGCGCGCCGCGGGCAAATGCCTTCCTTGCCGGGCACAGCCCGCCGGCGAGGTCGTCATTCGACTGTCCGAAAAGGACACTCTGACGCGGGTTTTCGGAACTTTCCGGCCCGCCAGCTGAAACCGGGAGCGAACATGGGTGTGATCAGACTCGGGTATGTCCACGTGCGAGTCACCGATCTGGCGGGCTCGGCCGAGCATTACCGCGAGACGCTCGGCATGGACCAGGTCGCCGAACAGGACGGGCGGCTCTACCTCAAGTCCTGGGACGAGCACGACCACCATTCAGTCGTGCTCGAGGAAGGCGGCGTCGGCCTGGTCAAGCTGGGCTACAAGGTCGAGAAATCCAGCGACCTCGACGAATTCGAGCACCGGGCGGCGTCGTTCGGCGTCCGGGTGGAACGGATGAGCAAGGGCGACAACGAGGGCGTCGGCGACGGCCTGCGGTTGACCTTGCCTTCGGAACACACCCTGGAGCTGTACAGCGACGTCGAGTACCTCGGCAACGCGACCGGGAACTGGAATCCCGATCCCTGGCCGCGTTCGGGACTGCGCGGCCTCGGCGTGCCGCGGCTGGACCACACGCTGATCACGACCGAAGACCCGGCGCTGCTGGAACGGTTCTTCTCCGAGGTGCTCGGATTCCGGGCCGCGGAACGGCTGGTCGGCGGCGAGGACGACGACCAGCTGGTCGGCTCGTGGATGTTCTGCGGCGAACAACCGCACGACATCGCGTTCGTGAAGGGGGAACAGGGAAAACTGCACCACTTCGCCTACCACGTCGACGACTGGAGCACCCTGCTGCGCGCCGGGGACCTGTTCTCGATGCACGACGTGCCCGTGGACTTCGGCCCGGCCCGGCACGGCATCACCCGCGGCGAAACGATCTACTTCTTCGACCCGGCGGGCAACCGCAACGAGGTCTTCGCGGGCGGCTACCGCACCGGCCCGGACTTCCGCACGATCACCTGGACGATGGACAACGCCGCGAGGGGGATCAACTACACCCACCGCGAACTCGATCCCGACTTCCTCAACGTCGTCACCTGACCCAGGGACAGGAGAACCGCCATGACCGCCATGAGCACACCGTTGAACCCCAAGAGACTGCGCACGGTCCTGGGTGAATTCTCCACCGGCGTCACGGTGGTCACCTACCGCGACGCCGACGGTCAACCTCGAGGCGCGACCATGAACTCGTTCACGTCGGTGTCGATGGATCCGCCGCTGGTGCTCGTGTCCGTGGCGCGCCGGGCCAAGGCGTGCGCGGGGCTGGCGGACAACGAGTTCACCGTCAACGTCCTCGCCGCCAACCAGCTCGACGTCGCCCTGCACTTCGCCGGAAAACCCAAGAACGGCCCGATTTCCTGGCACGAGCCCGAATCCGGACCGCCGCGGCTGACCGGAGCGGCGGCGTGGCTGCAATGCCGGCCGTGGCGCACCTACGACGGCGGCGATCACGTGCTGGTGCTCGGCCAGGTCGAATGCCACGACGCGCGCCGGCTCGACCCGCTGATTTTCCACCGCGGCGAGTTCCGCCGCTCCGGCCTGAAACTGCCGCAGCTGCCGCGAACCGTGACCTTCGGCGGCGCTCCGGCCGGCGAGTGGGTCGGCCGGGTGCACGACTTGCATGCCTTGTCCGACGCGGGAAACAGCGGCGAGCCGCTCGACATCTGAGCTTCGACAGAACTGGAGAACACCGTGAAAGTCACGTACTTCCAACAGGTTCCCTACCGGCACCTGGCCGACGACTTCGAACAGCGCTTCGAATCCGTCATCACCACCCCGTATCACGACGTCACCGAGCCGCGGCACGTCGCCGCGGCGTTCCGCGAGGCGATAGACGAGCTGATGCACGCCGCGCGCGCGGGATTCGACGGGCTGGCGGTCACCGAGCACGGCCAGAGTTCCTACGACATGGCACCCAACCCGGACATCATCGAATCCGCCCTCGCCTACGCCACCGAAGTCGAGAACATCGACACCGCGATCTACCCGGTCGGCCGATCGCTGGGCAAGAGCCGGGAACCGCTGCGCGCCGCCGAGGAACTGGCCATGATCGACTGCATGTCGAACGGCCGCCTGGTCAGCGGGTTCCCCGTCGGCCTCGCCTACGACGCCAACCTCAACAACGGCGTCCCGCCCGCGCAGACCCGGCAACGGTTCGACGAAAACCTCGAACTGGTGCTGAAAGCGTGGACCCACCGCGGCGACGCGTTCCCGTGGAACGGCAAATTCGGCCAGTACCCCGCAGTCAACATCTGGCCGCGGCCGATGCAGCAGGCGCCGCACCCGCCGGTGTGGATCACCGGCATCGGCAACCCGCGCACCATGCAGATGACCCTCGAGCGCGAATTCGGGTTCAACTACTTCGGCTGGTTCGGGCTCAAGGTCACCGGCCGCCGGATCTTCGACCGGTTCTGGGAAATCGCCGACCGGCTCGGCAAGGACGCCAACCCGTACCGGCTCGGCTTCATGCAGACGATCTGCGTCGCCGACACCGACGCGAAGGCCGAAGCGCGCTACGCCGAACACGCCGAGTACTTCTTCCAGAAAGGCATCGGCTCCATCCCGATGGAGCGCCTCGCGCTACCCGGCGGCATCGACATCCGCGGCGTCGAAGCGATCATGCGCGACCCCGGGGACTTCGGCATCTACAGCAAGATGCGCACCGCGACCTTCGCCGAACTGGTCGACGCCGGCTCGGTCATCTGCGGCTCCCCGGACACCGTCGCCGAACAGCTGCTCGCCTACGCCCGGGAGTACCGCATCGGCAACCTGCACGCGATGCTGCAGTTCGGTTCCATGCCGCACGAACTGGCCAAAGACAACATCGACCTGTTCGCCAGCGCCGTCCTGCCGCGCCTGCAGCAACTGTGGACCGACGAGCGCTACCCGCACCACTGGTGGCCCGAACGACTCGGCGGCACGCCGCTGGCCGATTCCGCCCGTCTGACAGGAGCCCTCGCATGACCAGCACCCTCGACTTCACCGAGAAAACCGTCGACGTCTGGGGCGGAGAGATCCAGCTCCGGGTCAAGGTCGCCGGCCAAGGCCCCGGCCTGGTTTACCTGCACCCGGCCGCCGGGCTGGCCTGGGACCCGTTCCTGGACCGCCTCGCCCAGGACTTCACCGTCTACGCCCCCGAATTCCCGGGCACCTCGCCCGCCGACCCCTACGCCGTCCACAAGGTCGACGACCTGTGGCAAGTCGTGCTCATCTACGAGGAGGCGATCCGAAAACTGGACATCGGCACCCCGGTCCTCATCGGACAGTCCTTCGGCGGAATGCTCGCGGCGGAACTAGCCGCCGCCTACCCAGACCGGTTCTCCCGGCTGGTCCTGCTCGACCCGATCGGCCTCTGGCGCGACGAGCACCCGGTCGCGAACTGGATCGCCGCCCCGCCCGCCGCGCTCCCCGAACTGCTGTTCGCCGACCCCGACGGGGACGCCGCGAAAGCGATGCTGACCCCGCCCGAAGACCCCGAGGAGGCGATCGCCGCGGGCGCGGGCCTGGTCTGGGCGCTCGGCTGCACCGGCAAGTTCGTCTGGCCCATCCCCGACAAGGGACTGGAACGGCGCCTGCACCGGATCAGCGCGCCCACGCAGATCGTCTGGGGCGAGGAAGACAAACTCGTCCCGGCCGTCTACGCCGACGAATTCGCCGCCCGGATCAGCGGAAGCAAAGTCGCGATCGTGCCCGGTGCCGGGCACATCCCCCAGGTCGAAGCCACTGACGCCACCTTCGCCCTCGTCAACGGATTCCTGCACTGACTGATCCCTCGACCGCCCGGGACACGTACCGTGATCGCAAAGGATCGGCTTGTCGCGGGGTCAGATCACCGCCGCGATGTGCAAGCGGAATGCCGGACTTCCCGACGCAGCGGGAAACAGCCTGACCGCGCGACGCGCCGTGAGGCTTGCTAGGCAAGCGGAGGTCCCGAAAACCCCGGGGCGGGCGGCCAGAACCACCCGCGGCAGGCCTGCCCGCCCTGGAACCACGTTCGCCTGCGTTGCCGGTCACAACGCCGCTGCACGATCCGGAAGAGTTGCTTGCCGCTGCGGGCCAGCGGCATCGTGCAGGTGCTTGACACGTTCGGCTCGGGCCAGCTGGTGCACGTCAACGTGATCCCGTTGAACCCGACGCCGGGTTCGAAGTGGGATGCGTCGCCGAAGCCGGTGGAGCGGGAGTTCGTGCGGCTGGTGAATGCGGGCGGGGTCGCGTGCACCGTGCGGGATACCCGTGGTCAGGACATCGCGGCGGCCTGCGGACAGCTCGCCGCCGAGGGTTGAGCGAACAGTTCAGAGTGGAGTAGTTGTCTTGTTGTGTGCGCCGAGCCTGCTCGATCCGGCGGCTGAGGAACTGAAGCTGGCTGACGTCAACGGCCGCCAGACCGCCGTGGACGTGGCCCGGACCGCCCGCACCCTGCTGGGCGAGCGGTTCGATTCGGGAAGTTTCATGTACGTCCTGATGCGCGCCTTCGAAGTCGACTACCGCGAGGCCTCCCGGTGGCACGAATTCCACGGCGGAGCGGCGGCGCTGCCGGACGACGCGTTGGAGAAGCTCCTCGCCCCCTGGCTCACCGCTCGCTGAATCGCCGCGGATCCCGGCCCATCAACCGCAGCAACCGGTCCTGCCGCGTGGCCGATTCGCTGACCGCTGTCCCCGGCTCGGCGAAGAACCGGTGCGTTGTGTCCGCGGCGATGGGGGATTCCGCCAGTCCGGCGTAGATCGTCTCGAGGTTGTCGCTGATCCACGCGACCAGATCAGGGTCGAGACGGTCGTCGGCACCGACAGCTCGGGCGAGATCCCAGGCATGGATGACGGAATCCGTGGCACGCACGGCCAGCGCTTGGCGGCCAGTCACCTTGCCGAGCGGGTAGTCGAGCACCTGGTCCAGCGCGCCGGGGCGGCTGAAGGCCTCGGCGACTAGCTGCACCGACGCGGTGTAGGCGGCGAGCGGGTCGTCGCCAAGGGCGTCGGTGTCGCGCAGGTGCAGGAACTGCTCGCGGGTGCCGCCGGCCAGTAGGTCGACGTAGTTGAGATTGCCTCGGACCATGTGGTTGACGAGATGACGCACGTTCCATTCCGTGCAGGGCGTCGGGGCGGTCCACTGGTCGGGGCGGACGGACGTCAGGCGCTGGTCGAATTCGGTGCTGGCGGCGAGGAAGCGGCCGAGGATCATGTCCGCCAGTCTTTGGCCGCGAGGACGTTCTCGCTGGCGCAAATCCGACGTGGCATTACCCCGCGTGGTCGATGAACGAGGTCACGGCGGCCACGACCGCGTCGGGCTGCTCGTCCGGAATGAAGTGTCCGGCGTCCGGGAGGACGACGCCGGTCGCTTGGTCCGCCCACGGGCTGAGGGAAGCGCCCATGTCGGGGATCGAGCCGTGGGAGCTGGAAATTCCCAGGACGGGGACAGTCAAACGCTGCCGGTCGAGAGCGTCCCGATTCTTCCGCGCTGATTCCGCGGCATCGCGGTAGTAGGCGAGAGACGCGCGGAGACCGCCCTCAGCTGCGATGGCGGCGGCGTAATGCTCGGTTTCGGCGCTGTCGAACGTGTCCGGGGACAAGGCTTTGGCGTTCAGGAACCAGTCGACGTAGTCGCGTTCGCGACCGGAGAGCAGGGTCTCGGGAAGCTCCGGCACCAGGTGGAACGCGAAATGCCAGGTCTTCCAGGCCCGCTCGGGATCCGTGGGGACGGAGTCCGGGAGGGTGATCCCGGGGATGCCGGCGTCCAGCAGCGCGACACCGTGCAGGCGCTCTTCGTACTTCAGGGCCAGCGAGAAGGCGACCCAGGCCCCGATGTCGTGCGCGACGAGCCAGTACTGCGGCACGTCGAGCGCGCTCACCGCGGCCTGGACCCGCGAAGCGACGGTGTGCGTGTCGTAGCTGTCGTGCGGACGGTCGGAGTGGCCTTGTCCGGGCAGGTCGATGGCGAGCACGCGGAACCGCTCGGCGAGGCCTGGCATCGCTTTGCGCCAGGCCCACCAGGTCTGCGGGAATCCGGCGAGCAGGACGACAGCAGGGCCGGTGGGGTTGCCGCCTTCCACGGCGTGCAGCTGGATGCCTTCCGCGTCGACCCAGCGGTGAGTGAATCCCGGCAGGTCGGGCAGCGGCAACTCGGGGAGAGGGTTCGCGGCGTCAGTCATGGCTCGAGCCTAACTCATCTTGAACCGATCAGTTCAAGATGAGTTAGGCTGGTCACGACGGCAGGGCTCACGAGAGGCGAACGCGATGGCCGGAAAGAAGCAGTTCGACATGGACGTCGTGCTCGACGCGGCGATGGTCCAATTCTGGCGAGCCGGGTACGCGGACACCTCGCTGGACGACCTCTCCAAGGCGACCGGATTGAACCGCAGCTCTATCTACTCTTCGCTCGGCGACAAGGATTCCCTGTACCTGCGCTGCCTGGACCGCTACGCCACCCGCTACGGAGAGAGGTACGAGCAAGCCCTGTCGAAGGCGGCGGAGGACCCGCTGCGGGCGATCCGGGAGTTCTTCGAAGTCACCCTGAACCGCATCGCCGACCCCGGCGTGCCGGATGGCTGCTTAGTCGCCCAGACCGCGATGGCGATACCGGTGCTGAGCCCGGACATCGCGGCGCGCGCGACCGAAGCTCTGGGCCTTCAGCGTGCGCGGCTGCGGACCGCCTTGCGCGCCGCGAAGGTGGCCGAGGCCGACGACTTCGCCGTTCATCTCGCGGCGGTCAATCAGTCGCTGGCCGTGATGAGCCGGGCGGGGACGAGTCCGAAACAGCTCCGCGCGATCGTCGACGTCAGCCTGAATGCCCTTTCGCAGACGCGGAACTAGCCGTCTTTGGCGATCTCGCAGAGGGAAGCGCGCAACGGCGAGCTGCCGCTGACCGGATCGCTCGGGCCTTGGCCCAGCACGAGGTTGAGGTTCGCGCTGCCGTCGCCGAACGGCGGATAGCCAGGCAGGCCGAGTTCACCGGCGGGCTGCCACCAGCCATGCTGTCCGCATACGACGTTCGGCCGCAGGTTGACGTTGAACTTCGCCTTGGCGCGGACGCTCCCCAACGGCATCTCCAGCCGCACCCAATCCCCGGCGCCGATTCCTCGGGCCGCGGCGGCTTCGGGATGCAGTTCGACGGCGGGTTCGGGCGCGGATTTGCGCAGGCTGGTGATTTCCCGATGCTGGGTTTCGCAGAAGAACAGCGACTTCGCGCAGGTGAGGATCAACGGGTACCGCGTCGCCAGATCCGGTCGGGACAGCGGGCTGATCGACGGTTCGGTGAAGGTCGGCAGCGGCGGATATCCGTGTTCCAGCAACGGTTGCGAGTACAACTCGACCAGGCCGGACGGCGTCCGGAAGCCGCGTTGTTCGTATTTGCGGTACACCGTTTCCAGCGGCAGCCGGATTCCTCCCGGTGCGGCGCGCAGCTGGTCGAGCGTGATACCGCTCGGCGCGAGTTGATGGAGCCAGGCCGACTCGATGTCTCCATTGAAGAACTGATGGCCCAGGCCGAGCGCGACGGCGAGATCGAAGACGATCCGCAGATCCGACCGGGCCTCGCCGCGTGCGGCGACCAACGGCTGTCGCAGTTGGACAGTCGACTGCGCGGCCTGGCTCGTCTCGAAACCGATCCGCAGCGCTTCGGCTTCCCACGCGCTTGCCGCGGGCAGCACGAGGTCCGCCTGCTCCGCCGTCGGGTTCAGGAACAAATCCGTGTGGACAAAGAAATCCAGTGCGCGGAGAGCGTCGCGGCCTCGTGCGCTTTCGCCGTGCGCCATGACCAGGTTGCCGCCGAAGTTGACCAGCGCCCGGGCCCGGTAGGGCACGCCGTCCAGCGCCGCGCGGTAGAAATCCTCGCCAGTGACGAACTCGAACCTCGCCGGACCGAGCGGACGCTCCTGCACCCCGATGGTCTTGGCGCGCTGTTCGGGCGCCAGCAGCTCCCGGCCGTCGACCGGGTTGGTCGGCACCGGCGTGAACAGCACGTTCCCGCCGGGTGCGTCGATGCATCCGGTGAGCGCGTAGAGCTGGCCGATCGCGCGGACGGTCTGGGTCGCGTTGCTGTGCTGCTCCAGCCCGCTCCAGGTGTAGAACGCGACCGGACGCTGCTCCCACAGCAGTCGAGCCGTGGCGACGATCTGGTCCGCGGGCACGCCGGTGATTTCCTCAGCGGTCTCGGGCGGGTACTTCGCGCACTCCTCGGCAATCAGGTCCCACACCCGCCGGGACTCGCCGACCGGTTGAGACGCGTTGGTCCACCGTTCGACGAACTCCTTGTCGTACCAACCGTTGTCGATCATCACGTGCGTGAGCGACAACGCCAGCGCCGCGTCCGTGCCCGGGCGGACGCGCAGCCACTGGTCGGCCTTGCTCGCCAGCCCGGCGCGCCGGGGATCGACCACGACGAGCTTGGCTCCGCGGCGCAGCGCGGCGGTGGTCGCGGTGGCGTGTGCGAGCCGGGAGACCGACGGGTTGTAGCCCCAGTAGAGGATGCACTGCGCGTTCTCGAGATCGGGCAGGTACGCGCCGGGGACCGGCTCGCCCCAGGTGTAGAGCGTGCCGAGGTGCCGGCCCCAGCCGCAGAGTTCCATGTAGACGGCGAAGTTGGGACTGCCGAAGGCGCGCCGGAGCCGGGTCAGCCATTCGATGGTGTCCGACATCGCCGACGTCGACGGCGAGGCGGTGCCGAACACCACCGCTTCCGGCCCCGATTCCTCCGCGATCGTCGTCAGCCGGGACGCGATCGTCGCCACTGCCTCGTCCCAGCTGATGCGCTCCCAGCCCGGGTCGGCCGCGCCTTTCGGAGCGGTGCGGCGAAGGGGATGGAGCAACCGGTCCCGATGCGCGACGATCTCCGGCGCGGCCTTGCCTTTGACACAGATCGCGGCACCGGTCGGATGGCCGGGCAGCGGACCGAGCGCGAGCAGCCGCCCGTCCTCGACCGTCGCGGTGGCCCCGCACTTCGACACGCACAGCGGGCAGAACGTCGGCACTTCGGTCGCCATCGCGCACCTCCGGACTCTGCCTGGAAGTCGGGACTGTGCGGTCCGGCGTAACAACCGGAATTTCAACGGCGACCTTCCCGGCGTGAGCAGAGCCGCGCCGGTGCGGTTGTCCGAATTGGTCGCCACGCTGTCTCTGGTGGCCGATCTCGGCATGGGCCGCCCGATGGAGCGCGTGCTGCGGCAGACCGTCATCGCCCTGCGACTGGCCGACGCGGCGGGTGCCGACGACAGCGTGCGCGCGGCGGCTTACTACACGTCGTTGCTGACCTGGGTGGGCTGCGCCGCCGACACCAGCGAACTGGCCGCCCTGTTCGGCGACGAGACCGAGCTGTATGCCGACAGTCACGACGGCGACCTCGCCGGGGTCGCGATGGCGATGTTCGTCTTGCGGCATCTCGGCCGGGGCGGTCCGCGACTCCGCCGCGCCGCGCTCGTCGGCCGGTTTCTCGCCACAGCCGGCCGGTCGGTGCAGCAGATCATGCAGGCGCACTGCCAAAGCGCGAGCGAACTGGCCGGACGGCTCGACCTCGGCGAGGACGTATGCCGTCCGTTGCTGCAGTCCTTCGAACGCTGGGACGGCCGCGGGGTCCCCGGTGACGCCGGCGGCGCGGACCTCGACCTGGCGATCCGGCTGGTCCAGCTCGCCGACAACGTCGAGGCTTTCCACGACACCGCGGGCGTCGACGGCGCGGTCGCCGTCGCCCGGGAACGCCGGGGCACCCAATTCGACCCGGCGCTGGTCGACTGCTTCCTGAACCACCGCGGCGACATCTTGGCCGGGCTGGACCGGATCAGGGCATGGGACGAGGTGATCGCCCTGGACCCGCGGCTCGGCGCGGCGTTGGCTGAGGACGAGCTCGACCGCGCCCTGCAGGCGTTCGCCGACTTCGCCGACCTCAAATCGCCGCCGCGGCTCGGGCATTCCCGCGGAGTCGCTTCGCTGGCCGCGGACGGCGCGACCCGGCTCGGCCTCCCCGCGCCGGACGTCCGGCTGGTCCGCCGCGCGGGCTGGGTGCACGACATCGGGATGATCGGGGTTCCGAGCGCGATCTGGAACGCGACCCAGCCGTGGACGCTCGCGCAGGCCGAACGTGCCCGCACGCATCCGTACCTGACCGAACGGATGCTCGCCGGAATGCCCGGCCTCGCCGCGGTCGCCCGCTGCGCGGCCCAGCACCACGAACGACTCGACGGTTCCGGCTACCCGCACGGACTTTCCGGCGACGCCCTGCCGATGACGTCGCGGGTCCTCGCCGCCGCCGACGTCTACCACGCGCTCGGCGAACCGCGCCCGCACCGCGCCGCGCTCGCTTCCGACGCGGCCGCGCGGCTGCTCACGTCCGAAGCCCACTCCGGACGCCTCGATGCCGATGCGGTGAGCGCGGTTCTGGTTGCGGCGGGGCAACGAGTCCGCCGCACGCCGGCCGGGTTGACCGCCCGGGAGACCGAGGTCCTGCTGCACCTGGCTCGCGGGCTGTCGAATCCGGAGATCGCCGCCGCGCTCACTGTTTCCCGAAAGACGGTTTCGACGCATCTGGAACACATCTACGCGAAACTCGGCGTGACGACCCGGACGCAGGCCGCGCTCGTCGCGATGCACCGCGGTCTGACCGGGTGAAAGATCGGGCAGTTACCCGATCCGGCGGCTTGGGTCGAGCCGTAAACCTGAGGCATGACCACACAACTCCAGGCCTCCCGCATCTCCCGGGCGGGCGCCTTCATCGAAGCATTGAGCAGGCAGGATTTCGCGCGGATGTCGTCCGCAATGGACAGTGCGGTGGAGCTGACGGCCTTGTTGCCGCCGGGATTGCGCGAGTTCCACGGACCGGCCGAGATCACCGCCGCGTTCACCCACTGGTTCGGCGAGGTCGACGATTTCGAACTCGCCGAGGGCGAGGTGGACCGGGTCGGCCCGCGCCTGCACCTGCGCTGGCGAGCGCGAGTGCGCGCGGAACGGCTCGGCGACGGCTGGTTCGCGGTGGAACAACAGGCGTATGTAGACGATGACGCGGACGGGCGGTTTTCGCGGATGGTGCTGCTGTGTTCCGGCTATTGCCCGGAGGACGGGGCTCGTTGAACGCCGGTTACCTTCTAGTGAGTTTGTCCCGGTTCTAACCGGGACAAACACTCACGAGGCCAGAACCGAAGTCTCCCAAGCGAATCCGTCCGGGTCCGTGATCCGTCCGGCGTTCCCGCCGATGGTCAGGAGATGCGAGCCCGAACCCGCCTCCGGCACCCCGGCGTCCTTCGCCAGCGCCTTCCGGCCGTAAAGGGCCAGCTTGATCGGGCTGGTCTCGAATTCCACATACTTGCGCCCGTAGCTCTTGCCGACCGCGAGCCCGTGCGAGACGTAGAACTGTTTGGTCGCCGCCACATCCGACGCGCCCAGCAGCAACACCATCTGGTCGTATTCCCGGACCCCCGCGCCGGAGTCCTTCTTCGTGGACGTCGCGACCTTCCAGATCGCGCCGTCCGGGGCCTGCACCACTCCGCCGAAACCCCAGAACGACTTAGCGGCCGGTTTCAGGGAAGTAGCGCCCGCGGCGAGAGCGGCGTCCAGGTAAGCGACGGCGTTGGCCGGCTGGGAAACGGTGAGCGACAAGGTAAATCCGCGGAAGCCGGTGCTCGGCGCGGTGGCCTGCCGGAAGCGGAGACGGTCGCCCAGACCGAACGCGGCGGTGTAGAAGCGTTCGGCGGCGGCGACATCGGGAACGTCCAGGGTGACGAAGTCGAAGGAAGTCATGCCGTAAACGCTAAGTCGGGCGCCAGCCCGGATGCTTCTTGATTCCTGATCGCTTACCGAGACCGGTTCCCCGCCAGCCACGCCTCGCGACGGCGCGGTGACGCACGGGACAGCCAGGCGTCCTCGACGACCTCGGCCAGCTCCTGCCGCGTCAGTTCGCCGAGGCGGGAGGCGCGGACCAGCACCGACAGGTGGCCGTTGAAGTGCGGGGTGGTGAAAAACGGGCTGTCCGGGTCCTGGACCAGCGCCTGCTTGTCCGATTCGGACGGCACCCAGAACACGATCACGTCCGGATACCGTTCGCCGGTTTCCGGGTCGAAGGCGTCCGGCCGCGGTGTCCGGAAGAACACGAACGATTTGCCGCCGACCTGGTAGACGGGGTTCTCCTGCGAGCCGCGCACCACCGTGACGTGGGGCATCCCCAGCGCCAGCTCGTGCACGTCCTCGACCCGCGCCCGCATGACCTGCACGATACGACTCCGGGCGCGCCGCGTCAGGTATGAACAGGGCATGGTCACGCTGGATCGGCTCGTCAACGTCCTCGGCGGGTACGGCGCGCGGTTGTGCTGCTGTCCCGTCGCGCGCGAGGCGGCGTTGCGGGACGTGGTGATGGACGACCCCGCCGATCCGCGCGGGCTGCGCGGCGACGTTTACCTGGCGGTGGGCGTCGAATCGATGCTGGAAGCCATCGAACGGGCCACCTCGGCGCGGGCGTCGGTCGTGTTGGTGCGGGGAGCAACGCCGCCGGGGCCGGAGGAGGTCGCGCAAGCGGAGAACGGCCCGGTCGCGGTGCTGCTCGTCGACCCGGAAGTGTCGTGGGGCCAGCTCGCGGGTGTGGTTTACGGCCTGGTGCTCGAAGGGCGCGAGACGGAATCCGGCCGCGGCCCGACTGACCTGTTCGCGCTGGCCGACAGCCTCGCCGACGCACTCGGCAGCGCGGTCACCATCGAGGACCAGCTGTCTCGGGTGCTCGCGTACTCCAGCCGTCAGCAGGGCGCGGACCGGGTGCGGCTGGAGACGATCCTCGGGCGGCGAGTGCCGGACCAGGTGCGCGACCTGTTCGAGCGCCGCGGAGTGTTCGCGCATCTCGCCGTTTCGGACGAGCCGTTGTTCGTCGAACCCGATCCCGAGCACGGGCTCACCGGACGCATGGTCGTCGCGGTCCGGGCCGGGCGCGAGACGCTCGGGTCGATCTGGGTCGAATGCGAGGAGCCGCTGTCGGACGTCCGGCGCACTGTCCTGCACGACAGTTCCCGCACGGTCGGGCTGCATTTGCTGCGGTCACGGGCGAGTGCTGACCTCGAACGGCAGGTCGAGTCGGACCTGGTGATCCGGCTGCTGGAAGGCACTCCGGACGCGGCGGCCGTGCTGAGCAGGCTGGGCTTGCCGCCCGGGCGGTTCCGCGTGGTCGCGCTCCAGGCGCACATCGCCGACGAACGGCACGCCGCGCTGTTGCTCGCGTTCGAGCGCGCGACCACCGGGTTCGGCTGGTCGCGGCCGGGCCGGAGCACGTTGTTCAGCAACACCGTCTACACCGTCCTGCCCGGCGAGGACGTCGAGACCGCCCGCGCGTGGATCGACGGGATCCGCGACGCGTTGCCCGCGCACGTCACGGTCGCGGCCGGCATCGGCGCGCCCGCGTCCACCGCGGATTTGCCCGCCAGCAGGCGGGAATCCGACGAGTGCCTCGCGCTGCACGACGTCCGTCCGAAACCCGGCGCGACCGTCGCGTACGACGAGTCCTGGGACGACATCCTGATCCTCCGCCTGCGCGCGGCGGCGGCAGCGGGACGAGCCCCGGCCCGCGGTCCCATCGCGGACCTGGCCAGGCATGACGCGGCCCACTCGACCAGCTACGTCGCGACCCTGCGCGCGTGGCTCGAGACCCAAGGCGACCTCACCGAAGCGGCCGAACGGCTCGGCGTGCACCCCAACACCATCCGCTACCGGCTGCGGAAGATGGCCGACGTGACGCCGCTGCGGCTCGATCTGCCCGCGAAGCGGCTGGCGATGATCATCGAGCTGGCCGTCGCCGATCCGCAGGATTGACCGATCCGGACAAACCGGCCTGCCCCGTTTGGCCGAACTCGACAAAGACCGGCCGCCGGATCCGGGTCATCCTGGCCGCAGCAGCACCACCAGCGGCACGGCTTCGGCGGAGGAACACATGGGCGATCTCGACCGGTTGGACGGCGGACCGCGTTCGGCGATCGTGGTCGGCGCGGGCATCGTCGGCTTGTCGACTGCCTGGTTCCTGCAGGAACGCGGTGTGCGGGTGACGGTCGTCGACCGCGAGGGCATCGCGGCGGGCTCGTCGTGGGGCAATGCCGGTTGGCTTTCGCCCGGGTTGTCGATTCCGCTCAACGAACCCGCCGTCCTCCGCTACGGCCTGCGCACCCTGCTCGACCGGCAGGCACCGCTGCACGTCCCGGCCAGCCCGGACCCGCGGCTGTGGCAGTTCCTGGCCCGTTTCGCGGCGAACTGCACGCACCGGTCCTGGACCCGGGCAGTGCGCGCGAACCTGCCGTTCAACGAGGAATGCCTTGAAGCGTTTGACATCCTGACCGCGAACGGCGTGGAAGCACCGACCGTCGACGCGCCCATCACCGCCCTCTTCGAGACCTCCGCGAAAGCGCAAACGCTGGTCAAGGAGCTGGACCGGCTCGGCGACGCCGGCCAGAAGGTGTCCTGGACCCAGCTCGCCGGACCGGAACTGCGGGAGCATTTCCCGCAGGTCACCGACCGGATCGGGGCCGGCCTCCGGATCGACGGCCAGCGCTATGTCGACCCGGGCCGGTTCGTCGAATCGCTGGCCCGCGCGGTGGTCAGCCGCGGTGGCACGATCCGGCATCGGTTCGAGGTCGCCGCGATCCGCCGGCACGAGTACGCCTACACCGTGCTGTCGGCGAACGGGCAGACCGTCAACGCCAACGCCGTCGTGCTCGCCACCGGCGCGTGGCTGGGCGAACTGGCGCAGAAGTGGGGCGTACGCGTCCCGGTGCGCGCCGGCCGCGGGTACTCCTTCACCGTGCCGACCGACGAGCCGGTGCCGGGCCCGATGTACCTGCCGGACATCCGGGTCGCGTGCACGCCGTACCAAGGCGGGCTGCGGGTGGCCGGGACGATGGAGTTCCGCAAGCCGGACGACCCGCTGTACCCGGCGCGCGTCGACGCGATCGTCGCCTCGGCCCGGCCGCTGCTCAAGGGCCTGCGCTGGGACCAGCGCACCGACGCCTGGGTCGGTTCGCGCCCGGTCAGCGCCGACGGGCGGCCGGTGATCGGCCAGACCGGCGCGCCGGGGATGTACGTCGCGGGCGGGCACGGCATGTGGGGCCTGTCCCACGGCGCGATCACCGGGAAGCTGCTCGCCGAGCAGATCGTCACCGGCAGGCAGCCCGAAGCGCTGCGGCCGTTCGACCCGCTGCGGTGACCCGCGCATGTCCGCCGAGCCCGTGGGGCAGCCGCTGAGCGAGGACGAGCACGCGGAACTGCTCTTCCTCCGCGCGGAGAACGCCTTGCTGCGCACCGAAAGAGACATCCTGGTGAAAGCGGCGGGCTGGTTCGCCGCCGACGCCGGCGTGCTCGACCGCCGCACCGAGCCCGAGCCCCGCTGACCGCCGCGGGACTCCTCGAAAGTCCGTGGGGGCCGGAAGCCTCCCGCTTGCCCGGCCCCCACGGACGTCCTCCGAAAGGCACCCCTTCATGTCGACGACCTCTTCGCGTCCCTGGCTGACCGCCGACGCGCACGCCCGCCTCGTCGCGGAACTCGCCGCCCTGCGACGCGAACCCGACTTCGGTGACGAAGACCGTTTCGTGCGCGACCAGCACCGTCAGGCACGGATCCGGCAACTGGAAGACCTGCTGCACAACGCCGTCGTCGGCGAGGACCCGCCCGACGACGGGATCGCCGAGCCCGGGATGGTTCTGACCGTCCGCTACGACGACGGAAGCACCGATACATTCCTGCTGGCCGCGCGCGACGAGGTCGGGACCGGCATCGAGGTCTGCTCGCCGGACTCACCGCTCGGGCGGGCGCTGCACGGCGCCAAACCGGGGGAGCGACGGGAGTACGAGGTGCCCAGCGGCGCGCTCGTGCGCGTCACCCTGGTCGAGGCTTATCCGTACGGGCGCTATCAGAGCCACGGCTGACGTCCGGTTCGCGATTATCCTGGCAGGTGTGACCGACGAAGAGCTCATCATCGAGTTCGCCCTCGCCCGGCTCGACAACCCGAGCCTCGACCTCGAGGAGGTCGCGGCTCTCCTCGTCCGCCGCGTGGGACCGGACCAGATGCTCGGCTTCGCCGCGCGCAACCTCGAGACGCGCGGCGAACTGCGCGGCGCGATGTTCGAGTCGGCCGTCGAACACGTCTTACGGGTCGTCCTGACCCTGCGCGGTCCGGCTGACTGAGCCGTGGTCAACGCCTGCTCTTGACCGTGGACAGCGATCGGTTGAGGGCAAAACGGACGGCGCGCTGGGATGAGCGCAGAACCGGCGGGCTGGCCGGGGTTGCGCCGCCCCTGGCTCCCGTTTCTGGTGCGCGTTCTTGGACCTGAAGCGGGAAGCGGGGGACCCGTCCTACTACCGCATGCGCACGGAAGTCGGTGTGGCGGCGTCGAAATCCGCTCTGTCGGCAGCGACGCGAGTGGCCCAGCGCACTGGGCAGGAGCGGTCGAAGGGTGGCTGAAGAACACCGGCTCGGTCCCGTGGTGCCGCTGTCTGCAGGTCGCGGGCGGCACCACGGTGCTGTGCCCGTCGCCGCCGCGCGTGCCGGTTCCGGATGTCGAACCGGGGCAGCTGGTCGAGATGAGCGTCCCGGCGACGCCGACCGGCACCGGCGTCTGCCGCGTGCTGTGGAAGATGGTCGACGAACGGGGCGCGCGCCGGGGTTTCCGGACCGGAACGGGATTTTCTCTCAGGTCACCGGCACCGTGGAGTGGCCGAGGAAGCGCCAGAACGCGCCCGGAGTCCTTTTCGGACTGTCCGCAATCGCGCATTGTCCCTGGTCACCGACGTGGGAAAGAGAACCGTACCCTTTTTCCCGTTCGCTCGTTCAGCTCCCGCTGATTCCATTGTGGACAATTTCCGTCCGCGCGGGCGCCGGTTGCGGGACGAATTGGCGAACCGTGGAATGGTTGCCGTACTGTCGTAGCGGTCACATTACGGCGGGTGCCCGGTGGGAACCCTCCGAAGGATCACCCCTCTGGGTGGAGCGCGGGGCAATCCGCCATCGGGGCCCCGGTTCCGGTAGCTCAGCGTGAGATAGCGGCCGGGAGGCCGCCGCGTTACATCACTCTTTAGTGGTGAAATTGCGATAATTGTGGTCACTGAACCGTCGGGTGGGCGCTCTGTGCGACGGATCTTGCTTTGCGTTTCCCGGGCGGCTTGATAATGTCGCGGCCTGCCGGTGACCGACAGTTGTGCTCGGTCGCGCGTGGATTCGGGGATCCGTGCGGCGGCTTCATTCTTGATGTTCGGAAGGACAATTCATGCGTTCTGCCCTGCTGCGCGGACGGACCGTCGCGGTCGCCGTGCCCGCGCTGGCTTTGCTCGCCACCGCCGTCGCCCCGTCGGCGTTCGCCGCCCAGTCGCCCGCCGGCTCGGCTTACGGCGCGTCGGCGTCGGTCTCGCTCCTGCCCGGCGTGCTCGGCGGCAAGGGGATCACGGTCGACACCGGCAAGCTCGCGTCCTCCTCGACCGAGGGCCAGGCGTCCGCTCAGGTGGCGGACGTGCCGCTGAAGGGCCTCGTCACGGCGACTGCGATCAGCAGCTCCTCGAAGCAGGACGGCAGCAGCGGCCCGGTCGACGCGAAGGCCTCGATCGTCGACGCCGCGCTCCCGGTGCTCGCCCCGCTCGCCGGCTCCACCCCCACGGCCCGCGTGATCAGCTCCGAGTGCAAGTCCACTCCGGACGGCATCACCGCCTCGGCCGATCTGGCCGACCTCAACCTCGGCAAGATCGGCAAGCTCAAGCTCCCGGTCTCGGCCAACCCGAACCAGAAGCTCGGCATCGACGGCGTGGTGCAGGTGATCGTCAACGAGCAGATCAAGCACTCCGACGGCAGCCTCACCGTGAACGCGCTGCACATCAAGCTCCTCGGCGGCGACGTCACCGGCGCGCTCGGCAAGGGCGACATCGTCCTCGCCTCGGCCACCTGCGCCAAGGTCGCGGGCAACCCGACCACCGCGCCGCCGACCACCCAGCCCACCGAGCCGAGCAAGCCGGGCACCCCGCCCGCGCAGGGCCCCGGCCAGGTCAAGGTCGTGCCGGTCGGCGCGCCGGAGACCGGCGACGGCACGCTGGCCGCGGTGACCGCCCGGTGACGCGTTCCCGGTTCGGGCTTTTCGCGCTCCTGCTGGCTTTCGTCGCGAACTTCGCCCTGCTGGGCTGCGGTTCGGCGGATACCCCGCCCGCCGCGGCCCCGGCGAGTTCCGCGGCGGCCGTGCAGGACGTCGCGGACCCGGTCTCGCTCGACGTTCCCAGCATCGACGCGCATTCGTCGCTGGTGCCGCTCGGCCTCAACGACGACAAGACCGTCCAGGTGCCGCCGGTGGACCAGCCGCTGCAGGCGGGCTGGTACCACTTCGGCCCCAAACCGGGCCAGGTCGGACCGGCGGTCGTCCTCGGCCACATCGACGGCAACCACCAGAAGGGCATTTTCTGGCGGCTGCACGAGATGAAGAAGGGCGACAAGGTCCTGATCGGGCGCAAGGACGGGTCGAAGGCCTCGTTCACGGTGACCAAGGTGGATCAGATCGCGAAGAAGACGTTCCCCACCGAGGCCGTCTACGGCAACACCGCCGACTCGGAGATCCGCCTGATCACCTGCGGCGGCGCGTTCGACGCCGAAAAGAAGAGCTATCTCGACAACATCATCGTGTACGGCACGCTCGACAGCTGAGCGACTGGTACCGGGGCCTCGTCGTTTCGCGCTCGGGCGAAGCGGCGGGGCCCTTCTGTCATTCCGCGGAGAGTTCGTCGGTCGCGGCCCGGCCCGCTTCGGCGGTGCGGCGCAGGAATCCGGCGATCAGCACGAGTTCGTCTTCGGTGTAGCCGGCGCACAGTTCGTCCATCGCCGAGTTCATCCCGCCGTACACGCGGAACAGTTCCAGCGTGCGTCCCGGCACCGCCCGCACGGTGACCGCGCGCCGGTCGGCCGCGTCGGGATCGCGTTCCCGCACCACCCATCCGCCGCGCTGCAGGCGGTCGAGGATGCCGGTCACGGTCGCCGGGTGCAGGCCCGCGCGGCGGGCGAGCGCGCTCGGGCTCAGCGGTCCGCCGGTCGAGATCAGTTCGAGGCAGTCGAGGTCGACGTCCTTGAGGTTCAGCCGTCCGCCGACCTGATGGTTCAGCAGCGACAGCTGATTGCGCAGTTCCCGCAGCGACTCCTTGAGGGCCACTGTGGTGCGCCGCCTGCGCCGCGCCGACTCCGTTCCGGATGCTCCGGACGCCATCTGCTCCGCCCTCCCGTTTCTCGCTGGTCAGCGTAGCCGGGTCAGGCAGCGGCGAGCAGCGCTTCCCCGGCCGGCGTCAGCACGGCGGGCACCGGCTGCCCGAACGGCCCCGATTCCTTCGCACGCAGCAGACCGGCGTGCGCCAGTGCGTGCGCGGTGAACTGGTCGCTGCACGGCAGGCCGTCCACGAACAGATCCGGCTCGCAACTGCAGGTCAGCCGTCCGCGCCCGGCGGCGACGGCACGCAGCATCGAGATCCCGCGACGGGTGACGGTGGTGACGGTGCTGTCCATGGCTGCCTCCTCGAAGCTCGCTCTCACTGATACGTCGAACGAGCAGCCCGGATTTCGACCTAACCTGACGGGGAAAGCACACCGGAACAACGCGGGAGCCCCCATGCTGATCGACGACCTGCACACCGTCCTGCCGGACGACCGGATCGTGCGGGATCCCGACGTGCTGCGCAGCTACGCGCACGACGAGGCGGAGTGGGCCCCGTACGGCGAACCTGCGGTTCTGGTCCGCCCGCGCACGGCGGACGAGGTGCAGGCGATCGTGCGGCAGTGCCTCAAACACGGCACGCCGGTGGTGCCGCGCGGCGCGGGGACCGGACTGTCCGGCGGCGCGAACGCGCTGGGCGGATGCGTCGTGCTGGCGACCGACCGGATGACCGCGGTCAAGGAGATCGACCCGGTGGAACGGCTCGCCGTCGTCGAACCCGGCGTGGTCAACGACGATCTGCGCGCGGCGTGTGCGGAACACGGGCTGTGGTACCCGCCGGACCCGGCCAGCTCGCCGTGGTCGACCATCGGCGGCAATGTCGCGACCAACGCGGGCGGCGTGTGCTGCGTGAAGTACGGCGTGACGCGCGACTACGTGCTCGGGCTGCAGGTCGTCACCGGCACCGGCGAACTCGTCCGGCTCGGCCGCCGTACGGCCAAGGGCGTGGCCGGCTACGACCTCGCCGGGCTGATGGTCGGATCGGAGGGAACGCTCGGCGTCATCACCGAAATCACCGTGCGGCTCCGGGCGAAACGCGCACCGGAGGCGACCGTCGCCGGGTACTTCGACTCGACGGTCGCGGCGGGGGAGGCGGCAGCGGCGATCCGGGCGGCCGGGATCGTGCCCTCGGCGCTGGAGCTGGTGGACCGGCATTGCCTGGCCGCGGTGGACGCCTGGAAGAACATGGGCTTGTCCGCCGACGCGAACGTCGTGCTGCTCGGCCGCAGCGACGTGCCGGGCGGGCAGGAGGCCGCGGTGATGGTGGAGTGCTTCGAAAAAGCGGGCGCGACCTGGGCCGCGCAGTCGACCGACGAGGCCGAAGCGGACGCGCTCTTCGCTGCCCGGCGGCTGGCGTACCCGGCGCTCGAACGGCTCGGCCCGGTGCTCACCGAGGACGTCTGCGTGCCGACGCATTTGGTGCCGGAAATGCTCGCCCGGATCGATCTGGCGGCGCAGCGGCATAATACGCAAATCGCCAATATCGCGCATATCGGCGACGGAAATCTGCATCCGCTGCTGATTACGCCGAGCGGGGACGACGACGCGCAGCGCCGCGCGCAGGCCGCGTTCGACGACATCGTCGCCGACGCGCTCGAACTCGGGGGGACGGTGACCGGCGAGCACGGCGTCGGCCTGCTGAAGCGGCCCGGGCTCGAGAAAGAGCTGGGACCGGCGGTGCTCGACCTGCACCGCGCGGTCAAGAACGCCCTCGACCCGCACGGGATCCTCAATCCCGGAAAGGTCGTCGGCGGTCCCGTCCAGCGGTAACTCGACCGAGTGAAAGTAAACAGTCCACAAAGGATAGTCATCCGTTTGTGACCCTTGTCTCCCAGTCGTTTTCATTTGTTGGTTGCCTACCGCAAGCAACTTGCTTAGCCTAGCTAAGGGAACAGCTGAGAGAGGGGTTTTCGACAGTGGCGGAGCGCAGGACGTACTCGATCGCGGAACTCGGTCCGCGGTACAAGTGGATCGCGCTGTCCAACACGACGCTCGGGATGCTGATCGCGACGATCAACTCCTCCATCGTGCTGATCGCGCTGCCCGACATCTTCAAGGGCATCGGCATCAACCCGCTGGAACCGTCGAACACCAGCTACCTGCTGTGGATGATCATGGGCTTCCTCGTGGTCACCGCGGTGCTGGTGGTGGCGTTCGGCAGGCTCGGCGACATGTACGGCCGGGCCAGGATGTACAACCTCGGCTTCGCCGTGTTCACCGTTTCCTCGATCATGCTGGCGATCACCTGGTTCGGCGGAGACGCGGCCGCGCTGTGGCTGATCGGCTGGCGGATCGTGCAGGGGGTCGGCGGCGCGTTCCTGATGGCGAACTCGTCGGCCATCCTCACCGACGCCTTCCCGGCCAACCAGCGCGGGCTCGCGCTCGGCATGAACGGCGTCGCGGCCATCGCGGGCTCGTTCCTCGGCCTCGTGGTCGGCGGCGTGCTCGCACCGGTGAACTGGAACCTGATTTTCCTCGTCTCGGTGCCGTTCGGCCTCATCGGCACGGTGTGGGCGTACGTCAAACTGCACGACACCGGCGTCCGTCAGCACGCGAAGATGGACTGGTGGGGCAACATCACCTTCGCCGCGGGCCTGATCGCGGTGCTGGTGGGCATCACCTACGGAATCCAGCCGTACGGCACTTCGCAGACCGGCTGGGGCAGCCCGATGGTGCTGTCCTGCCTGATCGGCGGGGCCGCGGTGCTGATCGCGTTCGTCGTGATCGAGACGAAGGTGCCGAACCCGCTGTTCCGGCTGTCGCTGTTCCGGATCCGCTCGTTCAGCTGGGGCAACCTGGCGAACCTGACGGCGTCGCTCGGCCGCGGCGGGCTGCAGTTCGTGCTGATCATCTGGCTGCAGGGAATCTGGTTGCCGCAGCACGGTTTCACCTTCGAGCAGACGCCGCTGTGGGCCGGGATCTACATGCTGCCGCTGACCATCGGCTTCCTGGTGGCCGCGCCGACGTCCGGCGTCCTGTCCGACCGGATCGGCAGCCGCGCGCTCGCCTCCGGCGGCCTCGTCATCACCGCGGCGACCTTCCTCCTGCTGACGCTGCTGCCGGTGAACTTCGACTACTGGGCGTTCGCCGGGATCCTGCTGCTCAACGGCATCGGCATGGGCATGTTCTCCTCGCCGAACCGGGCCGAGGTGATGAACAGCCTGCCCGCCGACGCGCGAGGGTCCGGCGCGGGCATGATGACGACCTTCCAGAACGCGGCGATGGTGCTGTCGATCGGCTTCTTCTTCAGCCTGATCATCGCCGGTCTGTCGGACCACCTGCCGGTCGCGATGTCGCAGGGCCTGACCGAACACGGCGTCCCCGCGGCGGCCGCGCAACAGGTCGCCCACCTGCCGGCGGTCGCGGTGCTGTTCGCGGCGTTCCTCGGCTACAACCCGATCCAGCAGCTGCTGGGCGGCCAGCTCGCACACCTGCCCGCGGACCAGGCGAACTTCCTGACCGGACGCAGCTTCTTCCCGAACCTGATCTCGGGCCCGTTCCAGGACGGCCTCGCGGTGGCGTTCGGCTTCGCGATCGTGGTGTGCCTGATCGGCGCGGTGGCGTCGCTGCTGACGAAGGACAAGAAGAAGTCGTCGGAGTCGGTGGGCGAGGAACTGGCCGCGGTGGCCGGGGAATCCGGTGGCGGCCCTAGCGAGCTGGTTTCTCCGCGGAGCGACCGCTAGCCCCTTCCGGCCACAGCAAGGCCTGAGCGACGATCACGTTCTCGCCGTTGAAGGTCAATGCGGGGCCCTCGTGCAGGCGGTAGCCGAGCGCGAGGGCTTCGCTGACCCGGCGGCAGAAGGCGGCGTCGTCGGGGCCGGTGAGGACTCGGTAGACGGGCAGCCCGTCCGGGGGTGTGCTCATGCCGGTCATGATTCCAGGGGTGCCGCTGTCGCGGCTACGAAGATCGCTACGGACTTCCGCCGCCCCGGCGAGTCCACGCTTACGGGCCGGCAGTCACCAGCCGAAGCTGACCGAGCGGATCTTCACCGGATGCTTGGGCGCGCCGTCGAGCGGGCCGTTCGGGTCGGTCGGGATGATGCCGTCGGCGACCATCCGGTCGAGGACCTCCATGCCGCGCACCACCTTGCCGAGCACCGAGTACTTCGCCGGGATGTGCGCGAACGAGTGCACGATGAAGAACTCGGACCCGTTGGTGCCCGGACCCTGGTTGCCCATCGCGACGGTGCCGCGCTCATAGGTCTCCGCGCCGGTCACCTCGTCCGGGAATTTGTAGCCCGGACCGCCTTTTTCGACCTCGTAGATGTCGCCGCACTGCAGGACGCCGAGGCGTGCCGAGTTCGTCAGCCGCCAGCATTGCGAGCGGTCGTAGAAGTGCTGCAGCACCAAGCTGGTCATGTTCGCGACGGCGCACGGGGCCGCCCCGGCGCGGTTGAGCCGCACGGTGACCGGGCCGTAGTTGTAGTGGAAGGTGACGTCGACCGTCCCGCGGGTGAGCGCGAACGGCAGCGGACGCAGCACCGGGCGCGCGGCCGGGTTGTCCGGCGTCGGTGTGAAGGTGCAGCTCACCACTGGCGGCTTCGCCGAAGGGGCAGCGCTGGCCGGGGCCGCGGCGCACAGGGAAAAACCGGCGGTGACGGCGGCCGCGAGTGCGGCCCAGCGTGGCTTCATGGGCCCGGAAACTAGCGAAAGCGCGGTCCGGGCACCACTGCTTACTTGCGCCAGGCGGTGCGGCTCTTGCGCAGGTCGAGCAGCAGGAGCAGGACGATGAACGCGGCCAGTCCGACGAGCCACACGTTCTCGGTGTTGTTCTCGTGGTTGCCCTTGAGCATCAGCAGCAGGATGACCGCGGAGACCCAGCCCGCGATGCGGGTGGCCTTCGGGAACGAGCCGTGCCAGCCCCACTCCGCCGACGGCTCGTCGCGCGGGTCGACCTCGGGGCGCTTCTCGACCGCCTTGCCTGCCACGACCACTCCTTCACACCGCCTGACATTGTGCCCCCGCATGATCCCACACCGCTGGCCGCCGCACGGACAGGACCCGGGCCATAATGCTTGCTGATGACTACTTCGCGAAGCGTCCTCGTGCTGGGTTCCACCGGGTCGATCGGGACCCAGGCGCTCGACGTCGCCGCACGTAACCCGCATTTGTTCACGATCGCCGGCCTCGCCGCCGGCGGATCCGACCCGGCGACGCTCGCCGAGCAGGCGATCGCGCACGAAGTAGCGGCTATCGCCGTGACGAAGCCCACGGCGGTCGAAGACGTGCAGCTCGCGCTGTATGCCGAGGCCCAGCGCAGGGGATACGCGAAGGGTGAGTTCCGCCTCCCGCGCATCCTCGCCGGCACCGACGCGGTGGCCGAGCTGATCGAATCGGTGCAGGTCGACGTCGTGCTCAACGCGGTGCCCGGTTCCCAGGGCCTCGACCCGACGCTGCGCGCGCTCGCCACCGGCGCGACGCTCGCACTGGCCAACAAGGAATCCCTCATCGCGGGCGGCCCGCTGGTGCTCGCCGCGGCCAAGCCGGGACAGCTGGTGCCGGTCGACTCCGAGCATTCGGCGATGGCGCAGGCGCTGCGTTCCGGGGAGGACAACGAGGTCGCCCGGCTCGTTCTCACCGCGTCCGGGGGGCCGTTTCGCGGAAAGCAGCGCGCGGACCTCGGCGAGGTCACCGTCGAGCAGGCGATGGCGCATCCGACGTGGTCGATGGGCCCGCTGGTCACCATCAACTCGGCGACGCTGGTGAACAAGGGCCTGGAGCTGATCGAGGCGTCGCTGCTGTTCGGCATCGAACCGGCGAGGATCGACGTGACGGTGCACCCGCAGTCCATCGTGCACTCGATGGTCACCTTCGCCGACGGTTCCACGATCGCCCAGGCGAGTCCGCCGGACATGCGGCTGCCCATCGCGCTGGCGCTGAACTGGCCGCACCGCGTGCCCGGCGCGGCCGCCGCGTGCTCCTGGGACAAGGCGGCGAGCTGGACGTTCGAGCCGGTCGACAACGACGCGTTCCCGGCCGTGGAGCTGGCTCGCGAAGCGGGTACCGCGGGCGGTTGCCTTCCCGCCGTTTTCAACGCGGCGAACGAGGAATCAGTGGCCGCGTTCCTGGCGGGCAAGGCCGGTTTCCTGTCGATTGTGGACACCGTGTCGCAGGTGGTGTCCGACGCGGACGAATGGCGGCGCGAACCCCGCGACGTCGCGGACGTGCTGGCCGCGGAGCAGTGGGCTCGCACGCGGGCCGCCGAGCTGCTGGGATGAGCGCGACCGGTGCGCGGAGCCGCGCCGGTCGATGCAACACTGGTTTCACGCTGGCGGCGGATACTCGAACCCGGAACTTCCCGGGTGGTCTCACCGCCTGAAGCCGTGGAAGACGACGAACCTGCCGCCACCGCATCGCGGGCCGCGGCTGAGGGGTGAGGTGCAAGGCCCGTGCTTGCCTATGTGATCGGCGTGGTGCTTTTCGCGCTCGCGATCTGTGTTTCGGTCGCATTGCACGAAGCGGGCCACATGGTCACCGCCCGGATGTTCGGGATGCGGGTCCGCCGGTACTTCGTCGGCTTCGGGCCGACGGTGTTCTCCTTCCGGCGCGGCGAGACCGAGTACGGCCTCAAGGCGATCCCGCTCGGCGGCTTCTGCGACATCGCGGGCATGACCGCGCTCGACGAGGTCACCGCGGAAGAGGCGCCGCGCGCGATGTGGCGGTTCAAGGCGTGGAAGCGGACCGTCGTGATGTCGGCCGGTTCCATCACGCACTTCCTGCTCGGCTTCGTCGTGCTGTTCGCCATGGCGGCCACGATGGGCTTGCCGAACGTGGACCAGAAGCCGATCGTCTCGACCATCTCCGACTGCGTGCGCGGCGGCACCACGGTCGACCAGGTCAACAACCCGGTCTGCCAGCCCGGCGACCCGGCCCCGGCGAAGAAGGCGGGCCTGCTGCCCGGCGACGTCGTGGTCTCGGTGGCGGGCAAGCCCACCCCGACCTGGAACGAGATGGTGACCCAGGTCAAGGCGGTCTCCGGACCGGTCCCGGTGGTCGTCGAGCGCGGCGGGAAGCAGCAGACGTTCGTTGTGGACGTGCCGAAGGTGACCCGCCCCGCCGCGAACGGCGGCACCGAATCGGTCGGCGCGGTCGGCGTCGGGGTGGCCAAGACCATCCACTACAGCCCGGTCGGCGCGTTCGGCGGCGCGGCCTCGTTCACCGGCGACATGTTCGCCCGCACGTGGGACGGGCTGATGGCCTTCCCGAAGCGCATCCCGGCGGTCTTCAACTCGATCTTCGGCGCCGAGCGCGACCCGAACACCCCGGTCAGCGTGGTCGGCGCGAGCAGGCTCGGCGGCGAGGCGGTCGAGGCCGGGCTCTGGCAGGTCTTCCTGCTGCTGCTGGCCAGCCTGAACTTCTTCATCGGCGTGTTCAACCTGCTCCCGCTGCTGCCGATGGACGGCGGGCACATCGCGATCGTCTGGTACGAGAGGGTCCGCGACTGGCTGCGCGGCCTGCGCGGCAAACCCGCGGGCGGCCCGGTCGACTACACGAAACTGTCCGCGATCACGATGGTGCTGGTCGTGATCGGCGGCGGCGTCACGCTGCTCACGGTGACCGCGGACATCGTCAACCCGATCCGCCTGCAGTAACCGCGCGCATCGGCCGGGTCACGCGTCCGTGCCCGGCCGCCCGACCGGGGGTAACGCTGCTCACCGCGTCGGCTGACTTCGTTGAACCGGACCCGGGCGAGGTGGGTACGCTGGAAGCGTGACCGTCGCGCTAGGTATGCCCGCTCTGCCCCCGCCCGTTCTCGCCGAGCGCCGCAAGACCCGCCAGCTGATGGTGGGATCGGTGGGAGTCGGCAGCGACCACCCGATCTCGGTGCAGTCGATGACCACGACGCTGACCTCCGACGTCAACGCCACCCTGCAGCAGATCGCCGAGCTGACCGCGGCCGGCTGCGACATCGTGCGCGTCGCGTGCCCGTCGGCCGACGACGCCGAGGCGCTGCCCGCGATCGCGAAGAAGTCGCAGATCCCGGTGATCGCCGACATCCACTTCCAGCCCAAGTACGTGTTCGCCGCCATCGAGGCAGGCTGTGCCGCGGTGCGGGTGAACCCGGGCAACATCCGCAAGTTCGACGACCAGGTCAAGGAAATCGCGCAGGCCGCGAAGGACCACGGCACGCCGATCCGGATCGGCGTCAACGCCGGGTCGCTGGACAAGCGGCTGCTCGAGAAGCACGGCAAGGCCACCCCGGAAGCGCTCGCCGAATCGGCGATGTGGGAGGCCTCGCTGTTCGCCGAGCACGATTTCCACGACATCAAGATCTCGGTGAAGCACAACGACCCGGTCGTGATGGTGCGTGCCTACGAGATCCTCGCCGAGCAGTGCGATTACCCGCTGCACCTGGGCGTGACCGAGGCCGGGCCCGCGTTCCAGGGCACGATCAAGTCCGCCGTCGCGTTCGGCGCGCTGCTGCGCCAGGGCATCGGCGACACCATCCGGGTGTCGCTGTCCGCGCCGCCGGTGGAGGAGGTCAAGGTCGGCACGCAGATCCTGCAGTCGCTGAACCTGCGGCCGCGGAAGCTGGAGATCGTGTCGTGCCCGTCGTGCGGGCGCGCGCAGGTGGACGTGTACACGCTCGCCGACCAGGTCACCGCCGGACTGGAGGGGATGGAAATCCCGCTGCGCGTCGCGGTGATGGGCTGCGTCGTGAACGGCCCCGGCGAGGCCCGCGAGGCCGACCTCGGCGTCGCCTCCGGCAACGGCAAGGGCCAGATCTTCGTGAAGGGCGAGGTCATCAAGACCGTGCCGGAGCACGCGATCGTGGAGACCCTGATCGAAGAGGCCATGCGCATCGCCGAGGAATCCGGCGAGTCGATCGGCGAGGGTTCGCCGAGCGTCACCGTCGGCTGAGTTTTGGGGTGCGGAAGGGCTCCTCGGTTTTGGCCGGGGAGCCCTTCGCTGGTTGAGCGGCGTTCCAGCAGGACGACGGGGATCTGGCGTCCGGAAGCGGCCTCGGGCTCGGCCGATTTCGAGGCCCCGCGCGATCTGTTCCGCGCCGCCGTGGCGACGGTCCGCGGATTCGCCGTGAGATTGCGGTGCGACAACTGGGCCCCGACGTGGTGCGCGAGAATCGGCGGGCGGAGCCTCGGGAGGCGTTGCCGGACGGGAACAGCCAGTCGCCGCCGGACACCGACTCAGCCGCGCAAATGATGTTGCGCGGCTTCGCGGATCTGGATCCGCACGTTTTCCAGCGAGGCCGCGACCTCGTCGATCTGCCGGATCGCGATCTGCACCGAGCCCTGGATCGCCGTCGCGCTGCCGGTTTCGCCGAGCAGGCCGACGACCTGAGCCTGCAGATCTTCCAGCTCGCCTTTGGTGGCGAGGGCGATTCCGGTCGGCACCTGGTCGGCCAGCAGTTCGAGCTGCTGCGCCTGTTCCTGGATCGTCATCGGGCTTCTCCTCATCGTGGGGACCGCTCTCCCGTGGTAGCAGAATCCCGGCCGGTCCGGGCTAGCCTGGTCGCGTGAGTCACAGCTGGGCCGCCCGTCCGCCGCATCCGGTGTTGCGGGGGCTGGTCACGCGCTACGTCGGCTACGCACAGGAGAACGTCACCCTCGAAGTGCACCGCGGGCTGCCGTCGCGGCATCTCACGCTCGTGATCAGCCTCGAGAAGCCCATCCGGTACGCGGGGCTCGCCGGGCCCGGAGAGCTGCAGAGCGTGGTCGGCGGCCTGCACACCGAACCCGCGCTGATCACGCAGGACCGTGTGCAGCGCGGCGTGCAGCTGGAGCTGGATCCGCTCGGAGCGCGGACGCTGCTGGGTGTCACGGCCGCCGAGCTGACCGGCCGGGTGACCGACCTCGCCGACTTCGGCGGCGACCTCGCTCGTCTGCCGGACCGGCTGGCCGAGGCCGAGGACTGGCGCGCCCGGTTCGCGATCGTCGACCAGGTGCTGGCCGCGCGGGCGGTCGAACCCGCTGATACGCCGCCGGAGCTGGACCGCGCGTGGCACGAGCTGCGCCGCAGCGGCGGGCAGTTGCGCGTCGGCGAGCTGGCGGACGAGGTCGGCTGGAGCCGACGGCATCTGGGGGAGCGGTTCCGCGCCGAGCTGGGGCTGGCCCCGAAGCAGGCAGCGCGCGTGCTGCGGTTCGAGCGCGCGGTCCGCTTGCTGCGTGCCGGGCACCGTGATCTGGCCGGAATCGCTTACGCCGCTGGGTATTACGACCAGGCGCACTTCTCGAACGAGTGGCGCGCGCTGGCGGGTTGCTCGCCGCGGACGTGGATGGCGGAGGAGCTCCCGTTTCTCCAAGACGAGACGAAGTCCGCCGCCGCAGAATCTGGGGCATGACACCACAACCGACGGTATGGCCCGCCTTCCGTTACAACGACGCGCGCGGCGCGATCCGTTTCCTCACGGACGTTCTCGGCTTCGAAGAGACCCTCGTGGTACCCGGCGAAAACGGCGTCGCGCACGCTGAACTCCGGTGGCCGGAAGGCGGGGCCGTGATGTTGGGCAGTTGCGGCGGCCCCGCGGACGGCGTCCACGACGAGATGAAACCCGGTGCCAGCGCGGCGTACGTGGTCTCCGATCGCGTGGACGAGATCTACGCCCGCGTGCGCGAAGCCGGTGCCGAAATCAGCCTGGAGCTGCACGACACCGGCTACGGCTCGCACACGTTCACCGTCCGCGACCCTGAGGGGAACGCCTGGACGGTCGGGAGTTACCGCGGCGCTTAGCCCTCGGGGTAGAAGACGAACAACGTGCAGCCGGTCTCCGTCGCCGGGACGTGCCACGAACCGGCCGGGGCGTGGATGAACGTGCCGGCCGGGTAGTCGCGGGCGCCGTCGTTGAAGGTGCCGGAGACGACGAAGACCTCTTCGGGACCGGGCTCGTGCACGTCGCGTTCGGGCCAGGTGCTGCCGGGATCGAACTCGACCACGTTGGCGTGCGCGCCGTTTTCGCCCTTCCACAGCGGACGGAGGCGGATGCCGGGGAACAGGTGCTTCACCGGTGCTTCGCCGACCGGGACCGAGGTGTAGCCCGGCTGGGCAAGGATTTCGGAGTGCATGGGCCCCAGCTTGGCTTCCCCGGCGAACGCGGGACAGTGTCAGGAAAGACGTCATAGAGTACTTTCTTGCCATGCATCGCGTGGTGGCTCTCGTCCGGCCGGCGCAGTCGACGTTCGAACTCGGCTGCGGCATGGAGGTGTTCGGCACGGTCAGGGACGGCGTGCCGCAGCACTACGAATTCGAGGTGTGCACGGAAAACCCCGGTCCGGTGCCGACCACGGCCGGATATGAGATCCACGTGTCCAGCGGGCTTTCCGCGCTCTCGAAGGCCGACACGGTGCTGATCCCCGGCTGGACGCCCGTCGAAACGCCGCTTTCGCCGAAGGTGCGCCGGGCATTGCTGCGCGCGCACGAACGAGGCGCGCGGCTGGTCACGATCTGCTCGGGCGTATTCGCGCTGGCCCAGACCGGGCTGCTGAACGGCAGAACCGCGACGACGCACTGGGCGCGGATCGACCAGTTGCGCCGGGATTTCCCGGAAGTGCGGGTCGAACCGGATGTGCTCTACGTGGACCACGGCGACGTCGCGACGAGCGCGGGTGCGGGAGCGGGCATCGACCTGTGCCTGCACCTGGTCCGGCGCGATCACGGCGCGGCGCACGCGGCGCTCATCTCGCGGCACATGGTGATGCCGACCCACCGCGAGGGCGGCCAGGTGCAGTACGTGCCGCGGCCGGTGTCCGCGGACGCGTCCTTGGACGGGCTGCTCGAGTGGGCGGGAGAACGTCTGGGCACGCCGCTGTCGGTCGAGGATTTGGCTGCCCGCTTGAGGATTTCCCCGCGGACGCTGGCCCGCCGGTTCGCCGGTCAGCTCGGGACGAGTCCGGGTGCGTGGCTCTTGTCGCGGCGAGTGGCCGAGGCGCGGCGATTGCTGGAGGAGACGGACCTGCCGGTGGACGCGATCGCGGTGCGAGTCGGCTTGGCGTCCGCGGTGAACTTGCGCCGCCGGTTCCGGGCGCAGGTGGGGACGACTCCGGGGGCGTACCGGAGGGCGTTCCGCCTGGGATGATCGGCGCGCACCGGCAGGGAGGTCCGGTACGCGCCGATCACCGGGTTACGCGGTGGTGGCTTGCACCGTCACCGCGGGGCCGACGCCGGTTCCGGTGACGGCGGCGATGGTGAACGTGTACGCGGTGCCGGACTTCAGCCCGTCCACGACGCGGGTCATGCCCTTCTGCGTGGGCTGGCTGACAATCGTGTCGCGTCCGGTGACCTCGATGATGCGGCCGTCGGACACGGTGATCCGGTAGCCGATCACCGGGGTGGACCCGGTTTCCTTCGGCGGCGTCCAGTGGATGCTCGCCGCGTCCGCGCTCGGCAGAACCTTCGCCCCGGTCGGCGCGGCAGCGAGCTGGGTGCCCGGCTGTCCGACGGTGATCGGCGCCGACGGCAGCGACGGCAGACCGGTGCCGAACCGGTTGCGCGCGGCGACCGTGACCGTGTACGTCTGGCCGTCCGTCAGCTCCGGGATCACGGCATATCCAGTGCGCGCGAAGTCCTTGGCGGACACCGAACTCGTCACGCTGTTCTTGCCGTCCGAAGCGGTCAGCAGGTAGTCCTGCACCGGCGCGCCGTTCTCCGCGACCGTCGGGTTCCAGGTCGCGTAAAGCTGGCCGGACACCGAGAAGGTGCCGATCCGCGTGGGAGCCTGCGGAGTGGAGTCACCGTCGATCCGGCGGTTCAGCACCGAACGATGGCCCGGTTCGATGCCTGCGTTGTCCACAATGGACTTAGGTGCGGCGGCCGGGTTGTTCAGCAGGTGGTTGCCCGAGGTGAGGACGCCCTTCTTGGCGCCGTCCGGATCGCCCTGCTCCCAGTAGTTGTCGGAGATGACCGTCGGGTCGTTGTTGCCGAGCGAGTCGCGGTAGTCCACGTGCGTGGAGGCGACGTTGGCGTACGCCGCGTGGTAGAGCACGTTGCCGGAAACGGTTTCGTAGGTGCAGCCGTTGTCGGTGTAGACGGACTTGCCGAGGCCCCACTGGTCGTAGATGACGTTCCCGGTCACCTTCTCGCCCTCGGCCTGCGACGGACCGGTGATGCCCTGGGTGTAGACGCCGCCGCCGTCGTCCAGCGAGAGCATGTAGTCGTGGATCAGGTTGTCCGACACCACGTTGTTGCGCGAGACGTTCGGCGTCGCGGCCTGCTTGATCTTGTCCGGCCAGCCGCCCCAGCCCATCGAGATGCCGGAGTACGCGACGTGGTCGATCTGGTTGTGCGACACGACGTTGTCCTGCGAGTACCCGTTGACGATCGGGACCCCGCCGGTGAATTCGCGCGGCATGCCGTACAGGTGGTTGTTGGTCACCTTGACCCGCGCGGTCAGGTCCGCGCCGGCCGCGGTGGGCTTGCTGACCCCGCCGATCTCGACGCCGTTGCCGGAGATGTCGGTGAACACGCTGTCGGACACGCTGCTGTCCTGCGCGCCTTCGCCGAGGTCGAGCCCGGCCGCGCCGAGGTGTGCGAAGACCGTGTCCTGAAACTCGATCCGCTGCCCGTGCGACATCGAGACGTTGCCGGGTTCCTTCGTCCAGTCCGCGTACGGGCAGGTGCCGCCGGGCGTGAACTGGCACAGGCCCTGCGTGGCCCAGCCGCGGTCGCCGGTGATCCGGTAGCCGGCCTGGATTTCCGAGAAGCCTTCCGGCGACGACGGTTCGAGCCAGGTCGCGTAGGAGAACTGGATACCGCGGAAGGAGATGTCGTGGATCGGCGCTTCGGCGGTGCCGCGGCCGTCCACGAGCTTCTCCAGCGCGGGCATCTCGACGTCGGCCCGGTGCAGGTTCTCGCCCTTGCGCGGCAGGTAGTACACGGTGTGCGCGGAACGGTCGAGATACCACTCGCCGGGGGTGTCCAGCAGCTCGAAGGCATTCTCCACATAGGACGGTTGGCGTCCGTTGGTGAGATCGCCGGGGCCGACCATGTTGACCGAACGGCCGGGGATGTCGGCGAACATCACGCGGCGGGTCGAGTTGTCCCAGCACGGCTGCGCCATGGTGATCGTCGTGCCCTGCACCGAAGCGACCGGGCAGCGCGGCTCGGTCCACTGGCCGAGGCCGTTGCGTTCGACGTTCCACAAGGCCTCGCCGCTGGTGTACACGAGCTCGAGGTCGCTCGGGTTCCGCCAGTGCGCCATGGTGTCCGCGGAAGCGGTGTACCCGGTGTCGGTCGCCTGCACGCTCACCGGAAGCCGTCCGGACGCTCGCTGCGCGCGGACGCCGTCGACGTACAGCTGGCGAGTGTTGTCCAGCCCGGCGGGCGCGGGCGCGGAGTAGAGACCAGGACGTCCGGCGACGGGACGCCAGCCGGTGACCTGCTTGCCGCCGCTGACCACGGTGCCCGGCGAGCCCTGCCAGACCACCCGGTGGCCGTTCGTGCCGGAATCGGTCGCATCGAGTTCGAGCGGGTTGTCGAGCCGGTAGGTGCCGGACGCGACGTGCACGGTCAGGTCGGAGTTCAGGTGCGCGGCGCGCTGCCGGACGAGCTGCTGGGCGCGGGGGAGAGTGCGCACCGGCGACCAGACGGCGCCGGACCCGGAATCGTTGCCCCACGGCGAGACGTACACGTCCTGGCTGCCCGGCCACGCCGCGGCCGCACCGGCGGGCAGCAGCGCGGTCGCGGCCACCACCGCCGCGGCCAACCCGAGGGAGCGCGCTGGTCTGAGCTTCATCCGGGACCTCCGTGTTCGCCAGTGAACGACGCGAGTCCGCGCCGAGAGAAAGATAGGATCTATTCGCCGTCGTGTCGAGAGGCCGCTGGCGAGAATTCTCCGCATTCACGGTGGTGAACAGGGTTGATCCGGTCGGCGGCTTCCGTCCCGGCTAGCGGTCATTGATCCGATGAATCATTGCTGTCGGAGCTCTGGCGCGCGTACAACGAAGCGATCCCCGGGAGAGGTGGTCGCGATGAAGCGAAGTCGGATCGGTGTGCTGGCCTCGGCGGTAGCGGTGCTCTTCGGAGCGCTCGCCGGTACCGCGGCGGCGGACGATCAGTCGATCGAGTCCTGGACGCCGGTGGCGAGAACGCCGCTGATGGGCTGGAGCAGCTGGAGCTCGCTGCGCCGGAAGTTCACCGAGGACACGCTCAAGGCCCAGGCCGACGTCCTGCACGACCGGCTCGCCGCCTACGGGTACCGGTACCTCAACATCGACGCGGGCTGGACCGACCACGTCGACGAGTTCGGCCGGGTCGCGCCGGATCCGGCGAAATTCCCCAGCGGCATCGCCTCGCTGGCTCGGTACCTGCACCAGCGCGGCCTGAAATTCGGCATCTACCTGGTGCCCGGCGTCCCGGCGCAAGCGGTCGCGGCCGATTCGCCGGTCGAGGGCACGCCGTACCGGGTGCACGACATCGTCATGCCCGGCGCGGGCAACACCGCGGACGACAAATCCGCGAAACTCGACTTCAGCAAGCCCGGCGCGGCCGCGTACGTCCGCTCGCAGGCGCGGCAGCTGGCCTCGTGGGGCGTCGACTACGTCAAGATGGACTTCGTCGGCCCCGGCGGCGGAAAGATCCCCGCGGACAACCGGGAGGACATCCGGCAGTGGCACGCGGCGATCCAGGCCACCGGCCGGCCGATCCACTTGGAACTGTCGAACTCGCTCAGCATCGCCGAGGCCGCGACCTGGCAGCGCTACAGCAACGGCTGGCGGATCGAGGGCGACATCGAGTGCTACTCGCACTGCGTCGGCCTCACGAACTGGGACGTGCGGGTCAAGCTCCGCTTCGCCGACGCTCCCCAGTGGACGCAATACGCCGGCCCCGGCCACTGGAACGACCTGGACTCCATCGAGGTCGGCAACGGTGATGCGAACGGCATCACCCCGGACGAGCGGCAGAGCGTGATGACGCTGTGGGCGATCGAAGCCTCGCCGCTGCTGCTCGGCACCGACCTGACCAAGCTGGACCCGGACGACCTGAAGCTGCTGACCAACCGCGAAGTGCTGGCCGTTGACCAGGCGGGCCGACCAGCGCGTCCGGTCTCGCAGGAAACGCAGCAGCAGGTGTGGTTCAGCCCCGACGGCCGGGGCGGGGTGACGGTCGCGCTGTTCAACCTCGGTTCGACGGAAGCCCCGGTCACGGCGTCGTGGCAGGACCTAGGGCTGCGTGGCCCGGCGGCGGTGCGGGATCTGTGGACGCACCGGAACCTGGGCGTGAGCCGGGACAGCTTCACCGCGACACTGGCCCCGCACGCTTCGCGGCTGCTGCACCTGGTCCCGCGGCAGCACTGAGCCGACGACTGAAGCTCCGTGAAGGGCTCCTTGAGGGAATCTGATTCCCTCAAGGAGCCCTTCACGGACCGCTGGGCAAGAGGCTCCGCCGTTCGGGTGCGAGGGCCGTTCATCTCAGCGTGTCGGCCGGCTCGCGTTCCGTTCACCCGGTTCATCTGGCACTCTGGACCCTGTGTTGCGGCTTGCAGGTGCACGGCTGCTCGACGATCGGGACTATCCGGCGGTGCGCGCTGCACTCGCCGCCGACCCGGTGGGCAGCTGCATGGTCAGCGCCCGGGTCGAGGCGGCCGGTCTCGACCCGTGGCGGCTCGGTGGCGAGCTGTGGGCGGCCGATTCCCGTCCGGTGCGCGCCGGACGGCTCACCGGTTTGTGCTTCGCCGGCCCCAACCTGATCCCGTTGCGCGGCAACGCTTCGGCGCTGCGGTCGTTCGCTGACCGGGCGCTGCGCCGCCAGCGCACCTGCTCTTCGCTCGTCGGACCGGCGCCGCAGGTGCTCGGGCTCTGGGACGAGCTGTCGCCGGAATGGGGACCGGCCCGCGAGGTACGCGGCGACCAGCCGCTGATGGCGCTCGAAGGCGACCCGCTGGTGCCCGCTGATCCGCAGGTCCGCACCGTCCGCCCGCACGAACTGGACCGCTATCTGCCCGCGGCGGTGGCGATGTTCATCGAGGAGGTCGGCGTCGACCCGCGCGCGGGCGACGGCGGGGCCAGCTACCGGGCCCGGGTCAGCGAGCTGATCTCCACCGGCCGCGCGTTCGCGCGATTCGAGGACGGCGAGGTCGTGTTCAAGGCCGAGATCGGCGCGATGTCGGCGCGGGTCGGCCAGATCCAGGGCGTCTGGGTGCATCCGGACCGGCGCGGCAGCGGGCTCGGCACCGCGGGCACCGCGGCGGTGGTGAATCGCCTGGTCCACGGCCTGGGCCGGACCGCGAGCCTGTACGTGAACGGGTTCAACGCGCCCGCGCTCGCGGCGTACCGGCGGATCGGGTTCCAACAGGTCGGGCAGTACGCGACGGTGCTGTTCTGAGCTGGCTGCGCCGCGGCCGGACGAGGTCGTAGGCTGGGGGACATGTCCGTTCGCGCCCCGTTGAAGCCCGGCGTCCAGACGCCGCGCCGTGCCGTCCCCGCCGACATCGCCCGTCCCGAGTACGTGGACCGTCCGGCGCCGAAACGGGACACCGGCAACGGAGTGCGCACGCCCGAGGTCATCGAGGCGATGCGGGTCGCGTCGAAGATCGCCGCGCAGGCGCTCGAGGAGGGCGGCAAGGCGGTCAAGCCGGGCGCGACCACCGACGACATCGACAAGGTCGTGCACGAGTTCCTGCTCGACCACCACGCGTACCCGTCGACGCTCGGCTACCGCGGCTACCCGAAGTCGTGCTGCACCTCGCTGAACGAGGTGATCTGCCACGGCATCCCGGACTCGACCGTGATCGAGGACGGCGACATCTGCAACATCGACGTGACGGCCTACATCGGCGGCGTGCACGGCGACACGAACGCGACGTTCCTTGCCGGCGACGTCTCGGAAGAGGTGCGGCTGCTGGTCGAGCGCACCCGCGAGGCGACCGCGCGCGCGATCAAGGCGGTCCGGCCCGGCCGTCAGCTCAACGTGATCGGCCGCGTGATCGAGGCGTACGCGAAGCGGTTCGGCTACGGCGTGGTCCGCGACTTCACCGGCCACGGCGTCGGCCCGGCGTTCCACACCGCGCCGACGGTGCTGCACTACGAGGAGCCCTCGGTGCAGACGCTGATCGAAGAGGGCATGACCTTCACGATCGAGCCGATGATCACGCTCGGCACCATCGAGTACGACCTGTGGGACGACGACTGGACGGTCACCACGAAGGACAAGAAGTGGACCGCCCAGTTCGAGCACACGCTCGTGGTGACTGCGGACGGCGCGGAGATCCTGACGCTGCCGTAAGGCTTCTCCCCGGGGCCACTGCTGCGGCTCGTGCTGGGTGCGGCGGACACGTTCGTCACCAGCGGAGGCATTGCTCGGCCGCGACGATTCGGCCGGGCTCGAGGTGGTCGCGACCGCCTTTGCCGACGCCGACCCGGACCACGCTGACTGGATCTATACCGCGGTGGACGACGTGTTCGTGCTGTGCACCGACGAACCGGACGCGGCGTTGCGGGAGTGCGAGGCGCTGAAAAAGAACGCTGCCGAAGCGACGCGCCGCGGTGCGGAACGCTTGGCTGACGCGCTCGCCCCGGTCGACTGATCACAAGCCTTCGGCGCGCGCGATCAGCTCGTCCAGGAATCCCGCCGCTTCGGCGGCGGACCGTTCGGCGTCGCGGGCTTCGATCGCGTCCACCAGTTCCCGGTGCCGGATCATCTCCGCGTGCTCCGGATTGTCCGAAGTGGACGCCACGCTCGCGGTGATCGCCTCCATCAGGCCGCGGTAGAGCTCCAGCAGCAGCCCGTTGTGCCCGCACCGGACCACGACCTGGTGGAATTCCGCGTCGCTGCGGGCGAAATCGTCGAGGCGGCCTTCGTCCCAGTCGGTGTCGCGCCGGTTGAGCAGGACACGCAGTTCGGCGAGGTCTTCGTCAGTCCGCGCGGTCGCGGCCAGCCGGGCGCCCTCGACCTCCAGCAGCCGTCGTACGTGCAGTACCTCGCGCAGTTCCGTCCCGCACAGGCGGCGGATCGCGCCGGACACCTCGCTCGTCGCGCGCACGTACGTGCCGTCACCCTGGCGGACTTCCAAGATCCCGGTGTGCGCCAGCGCCCGCACGGCCTCGCGGACCGTGTTGCGTCCGACGCCCAGCTGCGCGGACAGCTCCGGCTCCGTCGGGATCCGGTGCCCGATCGGCCATTCTCCTGCGGTGACCGCCTCGCGCAGCTGGTCGATGACCTGGTCGACGAGTCCGGCGCGGCGGGTGGTGGCCAACGGCACAGCCTGATCCCTTCATCCAATCATCCTACGTATGGAATAGTAGCGCACATGTCCGCCGATTCCCGAGACGCCGCAGCCGTGTCCACCGCCACCTATTCCGACCGGCTCGAGCTCGAGCTGGAAGGCAGCCTCGAGGAGGCGCCCGCCGGTCGGCGGCCGGGTGTGGTGGCCGGCGGCGTGCTGCTGGCGATCGCGGTGGTGCTGACGGCGATGAACCTGCGGCCGGCGATCACGAGCGTCGGCCCGCTGCTCGCGGAAATGCGGGGCAGCCTCGGCGCGTCCACGGTGTGGGCGAGCATCCTCACGACCCTGCCCGGCCTCTGCTTCGCCGGGGCCGGCCTGGCCGCTCCCGTGCTGTCGCGCCGCCTCGGCATCGGCCCGGCGATCGGCCTCGCGCTGACGGTGCTGACCGCGGGCCTGGTGGTCCGGGTACTCGACGGACCGTACGTCGTGCTCGGCGGCACGCTCGTCGCCACCGCCGGGATCGCGCTGGTCAACGTGCTGATCCCGGTGGTGATCAAGGATTCCTTCCCGGCTCGCGTCGGGCTCATGACCGGCGTCTACACCGCGGCGCTGCAGGGCGGCGGCGCGGCGGGTTCCGCGCTGAGCCCGCCGCTGGAATCGGCCCTCGGCGGCTGGCGTGCCGCGCTCGGGTCGTGGGGCGTGCTGTCGGCGATCGCGTTGGTCGCGTGGCTGATCGCTTCGCGCGGCGCGGGCCGTCCGCCGCGTCCGGCCGCGGGCTCCGCACCCGCCCGGTCGCTGATGCGCAGCCCGCTGGCGTGGATCGTCACGATCTTCTTCGGCCTGCAGTCGTTCATCGCCTACGTCGTGATGGGCTGGCTGCCGCAGGTCTTCATCGACGCGGGCGTCAGCAAGGGCGACGCCGGCCTGCTGCTCGGCCTGATCTCGGTGATCGCGGTGCCGATCAGCCTGGTGATCCCGCCGATCGCGGCGCGGCAGAAGAGCCAGAGCCCGTGGATCGTCGGCATGGGCGTCTTCGGCGCGGCCGGGATGCTCGGACTGGTCATCGCGCCCGCGTTCTCGCCGCTGCTGTGGAGCCTCTTGCTGGGAATCGGGATGAGCGTGTTCTCGCTCGCCCTGACGGTGATCGCCCTGCGAGCCCGGACCGGTGCGGAAACGGCGCGGCTGTCGGGGATGGCACAGGGCATCGGGTACCTGCTGGCGGCCGTGGGGCCGTTCGTGTTCGGCCTGCTGCACGACGCGACGGGCGGTTGGACGGTGTCGTTGATCGTGCTGCTCGCGGTGATGGTGACGCAGATGGTCTTCGGCGCGCTGGCCGGGCGGCGTCGCTTCGTCTGACCTGGGAAGAGTGGGCGGCCGGTGCTCTGCCGGCCGCCCATTTGTCGTTTCAGGGTGTGGTCTGAGGCACCGCGTGCTTTACACTTTTGCGTAATCGTGTTAAAAATGTAGGCATGCCGAAGGTCTCCTCCGCACAGCTCGTCCTCGACGCCGCCTACCGGTGTTTCTGCCGCAACGGCTATCGCCGCACCACGATTTCCGACCTCGTCGAAGAGGCGCAGATGTCGCGCCCGACGGTCTACAAGTACGTCGGGAGCAAGGAAGACGCGATAGTCAAGGTCGTCGAGTCCCTGCTGGAGCAGGCCGCGGCGGCGGCGCGGACGGCGGCCGAGGCCGCGAGCACACCGGGGGAGAAGGTCCTCGCCGTGCTCACGGTGAAGCTCGAGGTCGCCATCCGGCTGTGGCAGGACAGTCCGTCGCACGCCCAGGAACTGCTGTCGGCCGCCACCGCTCAGGCGCCCGGCCTGGTCACGTCCTACACCGACGGTTTGGCCGAACTCCTGGCCTCGGCCCTGGCGGAGGTGGTCCCGGACACCGCGCGGCAGGCCGCAGCCGTTCTGCTCACCTTCACCCGCGGCCTGGAGGACGACCTGCGCGACGTCGACGCCGTCCGAGCGGAACTCGCGGCCGGCGTCCAGATGATCACCCGCGGAGCACTCACCGGCTCCGCGCCTTCTCCGGCCTGACCCGAGCGGGTCGGGCCTTCCC
>NZ_JACJHR010000057.1 GCF_014174495.1 Amycolatopsis echigonensis | reverse complement strand
CACCGTCCGCGTGCCGAAGACCGAGGCGGCCAAGCCGCGCCGCATCGCGATCAACGGCAAGTGACCACCCGCAGGCGGTCGACCCGACAACGCCCGCGCCACCTGCCCCGCCCAGCAGGGCCGGGGTCGGTGGCGCGGGCGTTGCTGTGGCTGCGAGAAACCGGGCTGCTAGCTCGTCGCGGCTCCCGCGGTGGCGGCGTCAAGCCGGAACTTGGCCAGGGCGCTTTCGAAGTTGTCCTGTTCGTGGGCGGAGACCAGCGTCTCGGCCACATCCCGCAGTTTCGTGTTGGTGTTCTGCGAGGCTCCCTTCAGCAGACCGAACCCGCCTTGGGCGTCGCAGCCGAAGTGGCGCATCAGCAGGCCCTGGGCCTGCCCGATCGTCTGCCGGGTCTCCAGCGCCACCTTGAGCTGGTCCACCAGGCGGCGGCTGTCGTGGAACAGCTGCGCGTTGTCGAACACCACGCCAGCGTGCACCGTCAGCAGCAGCACGACATCGTGGACGGTCTCGTCGAACCGGTGCGGCTCATCGGAGAACACCGTCAGCACCGCCGACCCGCCGCCGCGGCGGCGGGTCGGCACCGGCAACACCAGGACGCTGCGATACCCCTGGTCGGCCAAGCGTGCGCTGAACCGCGGCCATCGTTGATCGGTGCGTGTGTCGTCCACCCGGCGGGGTTCGCGATACCGCAACGCTTCCACGAGCGGGCCGTCGCCGGTCAGCATGTCCTGCGCGGGTGCCGCTGCACCCGGCGTCGCGCAGGCCGCCACCACGTCCGCTTGCTCGGGCCGCACGCCGGTTACGGTGACGGTGGCCGCCGCGCAGCCCGGCACGGTGCGCATCACCCGCTCGGCAAAGCGCCCCAGTGCGCCCGTCACGTCGTCGTCCTCGACCAGCCGCGACACCTCGGCCAGCTCCTGGGCGATGGTCAGCAGCTCGGTTTCGCCGGTCATGCGCACAAACCCCTTTGTCGCGGCAACGGCCATGGTCGCGCGGACTCACCCCGGCCTGCCGCGGGAGCGCCGGAGGCGACCTTCATCGCATCCGATGCTGCGCTGCTGAACACCGACCGTCGATGACCGTATCGAATGATCGAGGTCGCCCCCGACGACCCCAGTCTGGCACCGCCCGCGCCGACCGCAACCCGTCCAGCCCCGCTATGACAGTGCCTCGCCCTCTGGAAAGCGGGCACCCACCGCCACTAGCATGACCTCAGCTCGCGGTTGTGCAGTCAGCCGGGACGTGCTGCAAATCCACTCAGGTGGAGCAGGACAACCAGGCCCATCCGCACCTGCGACGGCTCGCGTACCGTACGACCCGGCGCGGGCCACGGCCGGCGTCCCTCCGCCGCATCGCGAGACGGAGGTCTGGCCGTGTCTCCTGCCCACCCGCTGCCGCCGCGACGTCCCAGCCGACCTCCCTGGGGCATGTCATGGCCGACCGCCTCATTCGGCCGCCCGGCGCCGGTGAGCCCGACCACCCGGACCACGCGCCCGCCGGCCACGGCACGTGTCCCGTGTTGCGGGTCGCGCTGAGCAGCCCCACACCCAGCGCGCTGCTCGCCGAGGTTCACGGCGAGCTGGATCTCCTCACCGCGCCCCAACTGCGGAGCCGACTCACCCACGCTCTGACCGGCTCCCGGCACACCGTGCTCGTCACGGACCTCACCGACGTGCAGTTCCTGGGCGCCGCCGGCATCAGCGCGCTCCTGCAGGCCCGCGAGCACGCACACCAGCACCGGATCGCGTTCCGGGTCGTCGCCACCCACCGGCCGGTACTCCTGCCGCTGACCCTGCTCGACCTGACCACCACGTTCGACGTCCACCCCAGCCGTGCCCAGGCCCTGGCCGCACCGTCATACCCCGCAGGCAACGGCCGCGTCCGGCGCGAACAACCACCGAACCCGGACGGTGGCGAGCCAGGTTCAGAAGGCCACGGCCCCTGACACGACCACGCGGCACGCGTGACGTGCCGGGCGATCAGGGGTGCGTCGCGGTTTCCAGCCGGCTGCGTAACTCGGCGATCTGGGCGTGAGCGGCGGCGAGTTCGTCTTCCAGCACGATGATCCGGGCGCTCGCGACGATCCCGTGGCCGTCGTCGAGCAGCCCCCGGATGCGCGCGGCGAGGTGCAGCTGGCGGCGGCTATAGCGGCGGTGCCCACCACCGGAACGCTGCGGACGCACCAGCCCAGCGGTGTCCAGGCTGCGCAGGAACGCCTGCTGCACACCGAGCATCATCGCGGCCTGCCCCGTGGTGTACGCCGGATAGTCGACATCATCGAGATCGCGCAGATCAGTCCTGGTCACGAGCGGGCCTCCCACGGACACCACGGGTCGACCTGACCCTCACCCGACACTCTCCGAACCACAGTACCTCCAGCGACGCCTTGACATAATCTACAGCGCTCGCTATAAGAAAATTATCGGTCAGAACCTGGTGGACACACAGCTGGGGAGTGATCGAGATGGACGGCACGAGCATTGCCCGCAGGGCGGGAACCGACCTCGCGTGGCCCCTGGAGGTCGGGCCGGCTCGCTTCGCCGACCTGATCTGCGCGGAGCCCGCGTGGGTGCGCGCGGAGTTCGACGCGATCGTCGCCGCCAGCTTCGGCTCCTCCGCGACCCGGCCTCTCCCGCCGCGAGACCGGCCACCAGGACCAGCGCCCACACGTCGCCACCGCGGCGACGAGGCGTCCTCGCGCCGCGACCCGCTGTCCCACACGGTGAGCGGTGATCTCGCGCGGACCGCGCGGCGAGTCGGAGCTCGCGAACGGTCTCCTCCGCCGCCGCTGCGCGACGCCGCGCCGACCGCGCGGACCCCTCTTCCTGGATCGCAGCACCGGTGAACGCGAAGGAGGTGGTAACGGCACGACCGTACCGGGGTGCCCTCGTGTCAACCTGCCCGTGGCGGCCGGCTCTCGTCGTTGGCTGGCACACCGGAGAGGAATGCCAGCACTGCGTCTCGTGACGCACCGACCGACCCGCCACGGCCAGCACCGGTCACGGTCGTCGTTGGGGACAACGTCCAGCCTTCCTTGATCATGTGAGTCCACGAGGCCCGCCACTGCATCGCCAGGGCGGGCTTCGGCGTGTCCGGGCACCCAGGTTCCCTCGCCTTGTAGCCAAAGTTGTGGTCACGGGGAACAGAAAAGCTGAGCGGGCCGTTAGCAAGAATGAACGGCGGGGCTGCGACCCCGCCCGATCGGAACTGACCTGATCGAAAACCTGATTGGTGTGGAAGGAGACTGTGACATGTTGATGCGTACCGACCCGTTCCGCGAGCTCGACCGGCTGACCCAGCAGTTCTTCGGCGCCAACGGGACCGCGGCCCGTCCCGCGGCGATGCCGATGGACGCCTACCGCACCGGGGACGAGTACGTGGTCGCGTTCGACCTGCCCGGCGTCAGCGCGGACTCGATCGAGGTGAACGTCGAGAAGAACGTGCTGACCGTCAAGGCCGAACGCGGCGGCCAGACCGAGGAGCACGTGGAGTACCAGGTCGCCGAGCGGCCCCGCGGCGTGTTCAGCCGGCAGCTGTTCCTGGGCGAGGCTCTGGACACCGAGACCATCCAGGCCGGCTACGAGGCCGGCGTGCTGACGCTGCGGATCCCGGTCGCCGAGAAGGCCAAGCCCCGCAAGATCGCCATCAGCGCCGGCAGCGACAGCAAGCAGATCAACGCCTGAGCGCACGCCCTCGCCGGCCCGCCGACGCGCCCGGTCGGCGGGGTGTTTCCGGGGCCGCGGCGGGGAAGCCGACGAGGTGCGGAAGGGAGGGAACCGATGACCGACACCAGGCATGACGGCGCGGCGCCGACCGACGCAGCGCGGACCGAGGTGGCACGCACCGACGGGACGCGGATCGACGGATCGCGGATCGGCGGGGCGCTGGCCGATGCCCGGCGGCGGCTCGCCGATGCCGCTACCGCCCTGCGCACTGGTTCCCCTGGCGCGGCCGAGGTGTCCGCGGTGATCACCGGCACGCACGAGATCGCCACCACCCTGGCCGACCTGGTGCAGACCCTGATGGACCACACCGCGACCCTGGCCAAGCAGCACGGCCCGCAGGTCAGCAACGAGATCCACGCCGACCTGCGGGCCCTGCACGGCTGCTTGACCACCGGCGCGCTGCTGCTCGCCCCCGCCCTCGACGACCTGGCCGGTACCGGTACCAACCGCGACGGGACGACTCCGCGACGGGAGGAATCACGATGAGCCTGGACAAGCCCTGGAACGACGTGGCCGACCAGCTGCGCCCCGCCCGACCCGACCTGGAGGACGAGCCTGGCGCGGACCCGGTCACCGAACCGATTGACGTGGTCGAGGCCGACCCGGCCGACGTGGCCGATCAGCGGCGCGTCGTGCCGCTGCCCGACGAGCCCGCCGACGATCAGTCCTGGCCGTGATCGATGGGAGCAACGTGCGATGCCCCGTTCCCGCACTCGTTCAGGATCACCGCCCGGCGCGTCGCTGGCCGCCGCGCTGACGAGGGTCACCGAGGCCGTGCAGCACGCGGTAGGTCACCGCGTGACAGCCGGCCACGGGCCCGACCCTGCCAGCCTGCGCGAGGAGACCTGGCAGCTGATCCACCTGCTTGGCGCGCTGGGTGACCTGGCCGCAGCGCTGGCACCGCAGGTCGGGCACTATCCCGAGCGGTATCGGCTGCATGCCGACGACGATGTCGACCCGGCCGAGCACGTCGCCCGCACCTGTCGGGAACTGGCCGCGCTGCGCCACGCGTTGGGCGAGGCGGAAGGTGCCGCCCGCGAGGCTTACACCGCCGTCAGCCATCTGCACGCCGTGCCCGAGGACACCACGGGAACGGCGAGCAGGACCGACCATCCCTGACGCAGCGGATGACCATGTCACCGTCACCGGTACCCGATCCGTACGAGGTACTCGGCGTCTCGCGGGAGGCGACGCCGAGCGAGATCGCCGCGGCCTACCGGGCCCTGGTGCGCCACCTGCACCCCGACGCCGCGCACGCACCCAACGATCCGGCACGCCTGACCGAGGTGCTCGCCGCCTACGCCGAGCTGCGCGATCCACGCCGACGCGCGACCGACGACCGCGACCACCCCGCCCCGCCACCAGGTCGAGAGCCCATCTCCATTCCTGTACGGGTCCACCGCCGCAGTGCACGCAGCCAACCCGACCTCCGGGTCGGCCCCGTCCGCCGCCACCTCCACTGACCGCACGACCGACCGCCTCCGCACCCGCATTCACCGGATCCGCGACTCGATGCCCGGCAGGCGTGTCACCGCCGGTTCCCGCAGGTCAAGGTGCATCGACTGCGCTGGCGCACCGGATGCACCCCAGGGTTCATGGGTAACAGGCGGCCTGACGGGGATACCCGAGGTAGTCAGGCGTTGCGACGCCCGGCAGCCGACGAGAGGCAATCATGGACCGCGCACGGGACGAGATGTGGCCACAGGTGCTGGACGAGGTCACCGGCGCACTGGAAAGCCTGACCGCGGCGTTGGGCAGCGTGGACGACTTCACCGTCTTGCTCCAGCAGGTGTGCGCCCAGGTCACCAAGGCCGTACCGGGCGTGGACGAAGCGACCGTAACTCTGCTCGACGAGGGCAACGCCCGGACCGCGGCCACCACCAGCGACGTCGTCGTGAGCCTCGACCGAGACCAATACGCCCTCGGACACGGACCCTGCCTCGAAGCCGCGGCATCGGGCACGCTGGTGCGCGTGTCGATCGCCCAGGCCCGTGACCGCTGGCCGGACTTCGCTCGCGACGCCACCGAGGCAGGATACGCAAGCTTCCTGTCCGCCCCGATCGTCATCGACGACGGGCACGCCGGCGAGGTGAACTGCTACAGCACTCACGCCCACGGCTTCGCCGAACTGGACGAGAAACTGCTCGACCTCTACACCAGCGCCGTCACCGCGGCACTGCGCGTCTACCACCGCTACCAACACGCCCGCCACACCGCCGAGCACTTGCGGACCGCGCTGGAGAGCCGGGCGGTGATCGACCAGGCCAAAGGCATCCTCATGGCGGTCAGCCGGATCGACGCCGACCAGGCATTCACCCTGTTGGTCGAGCAATCCCAACGCGACAACATCAAGCTGCGCGACCTCGCCACCCGGTTCGTCGCGCACGTCACCAGCGCATGATTCTCGCCGCGGCGGTGATCATCGTCAGCCAGAGCGTCGGTTGCCCGTCGGCCGAGCGGGCAACCGGGACAGGCTAGGAGCGGCACGCGTGGCGCTCAGGCGGCAACACTTCCACGGCGAGCGGACACATCAGGTGTCCGGTCGGCCTGCTCGTCGCTTGAGGGATCGGTTTCCTCCGGTAACGGGGCCAGCAGCGGCTCCGCGTCGGCGAGCAGTTGCTGGGTGGTGCGCAGCGCGGCAGCCAGCTGGGTGCGCCGGTTTTCCAGGTCGTCGACGCGGCGCTGGGCGTCGGCCACGATCTGGGCCGCGTGCGCGGTGGCCTCGTCGATCAGTCGTTGTGCCTCGCGGTGCGCCGCGGCGCGCTGATCCGCGAGTTCACGTCGCGCTTCCTCACGGCGCGCTCGCATCGCGATCTGGAAGTCCGCCTCGACCTGGTTCCGCAGTTGCGCGGCCTGCTCGTCGAGGTCGCGGCGCCGTTGTTCGGCGTGCCGGGTCATGGCCTCGACCTGCTGGTGGGCGCGGCTCATCAGCTCGCGATGCTCGGCCTCCATCTGCGCCCGCCGCGCATCGACCTCGGCAACCAGCCGTTCATGGTGGCACCGCAACCGCTCCGCGGCCTGCCGCGCGGTATCCCAACTCTGCTCGGCAGCAGCGCGGGCCCGTGCGGTGATCTCGTCAGCCTCCGCGTGCGCGAGTTCGACCATGCGCCGCAGCCGCTCGGTCAGCGCGTCGGCCTCGATCGGCGACCGGCTAATCCGATCCACCCGCTCGTTCAGCGCGCGAATCTGGGACCGGGCTGCCTCCAACTGCCGGGCCAGGTCCTCCGCCCGCGCCGCGGCGGCATCTCGATCCGTCGCGAGCAGCCGCATATCGGCTTCCACCGCGTTCACGTAGAACTGCACCTGGTCGCGGTCGTACCCATGCCACACTCGATCGAAATCGGTTCGCAACGGCACCAGCTCATTCGTGGTGTCCGAGACGGTCATCTTCTCCACCATCCTTTCCCCGACCGTCCACGGAAGATCCGGTGAAGGACCGTGCGGCTCTGTGGTCCTATCGGGCCGCCGAATGGGTTGCCGCAGCACCACGAGGGCATCGAAAGCCACCCGCGGTACGGCACGGTGAAAAGGGCGCCGCACAGTCCCGTCCTCTGTACGACGAACACGTGCCGAGGCGTGTTCCACAACGTGATCATGCTGAGCCCAACGTTTGCGTGATATCCGTCACCCGCGTAACCGGTTCTGATCCGTGGATCGAGCGACGGATTCCGCGACTACCGCGTGTCGCTGCCGCGGGACGTGGGGAGGTCGACAAGATCGACGCCAGCCTGGCCGACCGTGCGGGTGCCCAAGAGTGATGCGGCCAAGCCGCGACGTATCACCATCTCCGGCTCCTGACACCACCCGCGACAGGTCTGCCGCGGTCCGCCGCTTGCCCGGCACACGGGTACGGCTGTTCCGAGCCACTACACGATCGGTTCATGCAGCCATGGTGGTTGCCTCCTCCATTTCGTTCACCACATCACCCGTGGCTCGCTCGACGGCGACCTGCTCCTCGAACTCTGACCGGACGATCTTGACGAGCTGACGGGCCCGAGTGGCCCCTACCCCGAGACGGACGCGCAACGTGTCAGCGGAGATCGGCTTCTGGTGAGCCGCACGGTGAGCCGCGTCTTCTCGCCGGGCCTGAGCCAAGAGAGCCTCCGGCGTGCGCCCAACGACTGCTCGCTCCTCACCCTTCGGCAGGACGTCCTCGTCGAGTTCGAGCCCCGTCTCCGGCGCACCATCACCCGAATCCGCATCGACAACTGGCTCAGGCCGATCGACTTCGCGTGCGACCGGCACACGACTCGTGGCGCCAATCGCCTGCAAGAGGCCGGGGCCGACCTCCGACCAACCGATCAACAGGAGCGGTCCTACCGCGTCGAACGCCGCCTTGCCAAACTCGCCCGCGACCAGAGGCTCTGCCACATTCAGCGCGAGCGTGACCACGCTCGCGAAGATCAGCAGCCGGCGGGCAGGCCGCAACACCTCCGGCGAAGCACCGGTGAGCGCCAGGTGCCGTGTGCCGAGCAGCAGCCCAACGATTGAGAGATCAACCGCAGGAGCCACGAGCGGTGCAACCCAGGCGGGCACGCCAAGCCGGAGCGCCAGATTGAGGACGTTGCCGAAGCCAAACATGAAGGTGAGGGCGACGACGACGCCCATGATCACAGTGACAGTGCGGACAACTGTTGCCGGATCGGTCGCATGTTGAGCCACTCCAACATTGGGCGAAAGCCCAGCCTCGCCTAAACGTGCAGTTTCTGTAGCGTCGCTCATTGGGTCCTCGCCCTCCTTACAGGGTGGGGGTCAAGGCCCCGCCGTGGTGGTGACGCACCCGGCGGGGCCGCTTCACAACGGCAGGTCTGGCCGGGCACGTCGCGCAGCACGACGTGTTCGAGCTGAACTAGAACGGAACGCGATCTCAGACGCCCCACGGCGCAATGCGCTGCAGGGCGTCCACCGCGTGAACACGGCTCGACGCAGCGGAGTCCGCCAGATCACACGCGGCTCCTTGGCGTCGGCTCGTCGTCACCGACAAGCTGAGCCGAGACTGACCCGCTAGTCCGATCGAGCGATACGCGGTGCTCAACGACCAGACGCCCCTTCAAGAAAGCCCTGGTCGGAGCTGTTCCCATCTGCTGTGTGCCCTGCCGGGGGCACCACCAGGGGAAACGCTGTGCGAGACACCAGCACAGCGTTTCTCCAGCGAGAGATTTCGCCTCCCGGGTCCGCGGGACCGCACCCGTCAGCGATTCACCACGCCAGGCGCGCGCGACGCCGGAAGCCCGACGAGCACGTTCTTCACGACCCGCCAGCCCTACCTGCTGACCGGACCGAGACACACATGTGATCTTTCCCTGCCCGCCCTTGCCCCGGGACAACCATGACCCATCACCGCGAGCCCAGCCGACGGACGCGGAACGGAGCAGCCCGAGCCCTCTTCGAGGAAGCCCGCCGCGCCGGACTTGTCCAACGGCACCTCCGCAAACTCCACCACCTCGCCCGACACCCGCACTCACCGGCAGCAAGCAGGCAGCAACCACCCGCAACCCCGCCCGCCGCCGCAGCGCATTCGGCCACAACACCAACGCACGGCACCGAACCGACCCGAGCACGCCAGCCGAGACGCCCGTCAGCACAGCAACTCGCCCTCGACATCGACCTCGCCCACCGGCCCACAACACCGTTGCACCGACAGTCCACGCCATCCGACGAAGCCGCCTAACCAACACCCGTTGTCGGTGCCAGCGCAGTGACCTTGGGCTCCTTCGCGAAAACGGCTAACTACGCGGCAACACGTCCGGACGTTGGCAGGAGCGTGCCGGGCAGGCCCCTGCGTGCATACGACTTCACCGCGGCAAGGAGACCTCGACCGACGTTCCCTCCCCCGCCTTGCTGCGGACTGTCAGCTCTCCGCCCATCGCCTCCGCCAAGCCCTTCGCCAGCGGCAGCCCCAGCCCGACGCCCTGATCGCTGTCGACACCCAGCCGATCGAAGGGCGTGAACAGCCGTTCCAGGTGCTCGGGCGCGATGCCTCGGCCGCTGTCCGCGACGGCCACTACCACCCGGCCAGCGTCCGTACGAGTGGTGACTTCGACGGTTCCGCCGGGCCGGTTGTACCGGACCGCGTTCGAGACCAGGTTCAGCAGGATCTGCTTGAGCCGCCGTTCGTCGCAGCAGCACCGGGCCGGTTCGCCGGAGCTGGCCAGCTGGACGTTTTCCGCGTCCGCCAACGGTTCCATCAGCTGCAGCACGCTGGTGACCACGTCCGTGACGTCGACGTCGGCCGGGTGCAGCGGCAGGGACCGGGCCTCGATCCGGGCGACGTCCAGGACGTCGTCGACCATCGCCAGGATGTGGCCGGCCGCGGTGGCGATGTGTTCCAGCGCCGCTTTGCGCCGGTCCGGCGGCAGGTCGAGCGAACCAAGCAGCTCGGTGAACCCGGTGACGGCCTGCAACGGGGTGCGCAGCTCGTGGCCCAGAGCCGCGACGAAGTCGGTCTTGGCGCGGCTGGCGTGCTCCGCTGCCCGCTGGGCGACCTCCGCCTCGTGGCGGCGACGGCGTTCCCGTTCCGCCGCTCGCCGCTCCGTGACGTCCAGGACGTTGGCGATCAGCCGCACCGGCGTGCCGTCCGGGCCGACCACTGGCGACACAGAAACGACCACGTCCAGGGTGCGGCCGTCGGGATGCGACAAGGAAGCGTCCGGTCCCGTCGGGGTCAGCAGCTGATCGAGGCGGATGCCGACCAGTTCGTCTTCGGTGCGGCCGAGCAACTCCCGCAATGCCTCGTTGGTGCGGGTCACCGCACCGTCGGGCTCGGTGATCGCCATGCCGATCACGTTGTCGTCGAACGCGCGCCGGAAGCGCTCCTCGCTGTCGGCGAGGGCGCCGAACAACGAGTCGTGGTCGATGGCCACCGAGGCCAGATGGGTCAGGCGGTGCACCAAGCCGTGTTCGCGGGCGGTCGGCTGGTGGGTGCATTCGTGGTAGACGGCGAAGGTGCCGACCACGCCGGCACGGCCGCGGATCGGCGTCGACCAGCAGGACCGGAGCCGGTGTGCGCTGGCGAGGTCTCGATAGCGCACCCAGCGCGGGTCGGTCGTGACGTCCTCCGCGACGACCGGCACGCCGAGATACGCGGCGGCACCGCACGATCCGGCGTCGCTGCCGATCGGCAGCCCGTCGATGCGGGAGGAGTACGCCGCCGGCAGGGACGGGGCCGCGCCGTGGCGCAAGGTCGCGGAGTCCCGGTCCAGCAACAGGATCGAACAGTGGCAGCCGGGCATGAGCCGTTCCAGCGTGACGGCGACCTCGGCCAGCACGTCGGCCAGCCGGGCACCGCCTGCGATCCGTTCCAGGACGCCTGATTGGGCCCGCAGCAACGCTTCGGCGTCAGAAGTCGCCTCGCGCGTGCGAGTCATGGCTCGAACCGGTAACCGACGCCGCGCACAGTCCGGACCGGACGCGGGCCGAGCTTCTGGCGCAAGCGGTGGACATGCTCGGTGACGGTCGCCTCGCTCTGCCACTCGGCGGCGCTGGCCCAGACCCGGTCGAGCAGCTGGGCGCGGGTGAACACCTGCCGCGGGTGTGCGGCCAGGAAGGCAAGCAGGTCGAATTCCTTGGCAGTCATGGCGGTTTCGCGTCCGTCGACGAAGACTTCGCGGGCGGCGTGGTCGATCCGCAGCCCGGCCGCGGCGACCGGTTCGGCGGGTGCGGAACGGCGCAGCACCGAACGCACTCGTGCGACCAGCTCGCCGGGCGAGAAGGGCTTCACGAGGTAGTCGTCCGCGCCGAGATCGAGGCCGACGATCCGATCGGTCTCGCCGCTGCGGCCGGAAAGGACGATCACCGGCAGCGCCGAATCCCGTTCGCCCCCGCGCAGCCGGCGCAGCACGTCGAGACCGCCGATCCCGGGCAACGCGAGGTCGAGGACCACGAGGTCGAGGGGCTCCCGTTCGATGGCCTCCAGAGCCCGGCGGCCGTCCGCGGCTTCGGCGACCCGGAAGCCCTCGGCCTCCAGCTGCCACGCGACGACCGTGCGCACCCGCGGATCGTCGTCGACGACCAGCACCAGCCGCCCCGGCTTCGTCGCGCTGACCGTCATCGCGGGCCCCTTCGCCGGACACTCGGCCGCCGCGCGGCGGCCACCCCTCATCGTGCCGCACCAGGACAGCGCGGGCCAAGCACGCGGTCTTGCCCGGGCGACGGCGGTGTCGCCCGGGCACATGAACGCGGCGGCTAGGCGGCGTTCACCTTCGGCATGATCTCCTCGGTCAGCCGCTTGATGTCGTCGATGGTCTTCGCGGTCGGCACGTCCCGGAACGGCGGCCACAGCAGCGGCATGGTCATTCCGGCTTCCTTGTACCGCTTGAGGATGTCTTCGATCTGCTGTGCGCTGCCTGCCAGCAGGTTGGTGGCCTTGCCCGCGGGAGTCTGGTCCATCGGCTCGTCGGTGATGACGAACCAGATCATGCTGCACATGTCGAAGCCGTCCGGGAAGCCGCGGCCGAGCTCGCCCAGTTCGCGCTCCATTTCGCCCTTCCAGCGCTTGATGTCCTCCGGGCTGTCCTGGATGCCGATCCACCCCTGCAGTCCGTACTTCGCGATGCGCTTGGCCGAGCGCTTCGGGTCCTTGAGCCCGGAGAAGTAGATCGGCGGCGGCTGCTGGACCGGTTTGTGGCCGAAGCCGGACGGCGGGAAGTCCGCGAACTCGCCGTGGTATTCGAACAGCTCGTTGGACCAGATGCCCTGCATGATCTCGATCGTCTCGCGGACGTGGCCGTGCCGGCGCGGAAACAGCTGCGGGACGCTGGCCGCGGCGAACTCCTCGGGCATCCAGCCGGAGCCGACGCCGACGTTGAGCCGGCCGCCGGACAGGTGGTCCTGGGTGGCGAGCTCGGCCGCCAGCACGCCGGGAGACCGGTACGGCGTGTCGATGATGCTCATGCCGATCCGGACCTTCTGAGTCTTCGCGGCGAGCCACGGGATCAGCGTCATGCCCTGGAACCACTTGCCGCGCGCGACGACCGGCAGCGCGTTCGGCAGGTCGGACATCATGCCGAACGGGTACTGCAGCTCCCCGCGGTCGGAGGACTCGGGCACGCAGATCCGGTCAAGGGTCCAGACGGAGTCGAAGTCGCGGTCTTCGGCGAGCGCGGTGAGGTCCTCGAGCTCCTTCAGCGTCACCTCGTCGCGGAAGTTGGGCAGGTAAAGAGCGAGCTTCATGCGTCCGGCCTCCTCGGGACATCGTCGTCGGAGCCGATCGTGGCGCGGCCGTCTCAACCCGGGCACACGCGATTCTCAAATCCCGAACAACAGCGCCGCGAAATTCGGCCCGCCCCGGCTATGTTCCGGGCATGGACGTGCTCTGGCGCCCCACGGCGGACCGCATCGCGAAATCTCCGCTCCGCGCGTATCTGAACTGGCTGGAGGAGCGCGAAGGGCAGCCGTTCCCCGACCACGACGCGCTCTGGGCCTGGTCAGTCGCCGACCTGGACCGGTTCTGGGCCTCCGTCGTCGACTACTACGCCGTCGAGTTCACCGCGCCCTGGACGCGAGTGCGGACCGCTGGCCCCATGCCGGACACCCGCTGGTTTCCCGGGGCACGGCTGAACTGGGCACACCACGCGCTCCGCCGAGGCGCCGACGAAGACACCGCGCTGATCTGTGTCCGAGAAGGCGACCTGACCGAACGCGAGTTCTCCTTCGGCGAGCTGCGCCAAGCGGTGGCGGCCGCGGCCGGCTGGCTGCGCCGGGCGGGCGTCCGGCCGGGCGACCGGGTCGCCGCCTACCTGCCCAACACCGAACACGCGGTGATCGCCTGTCTCGCGACCGCCGCGGTCGGAGGCGTGTGGGCGTGCTGCTCCCCGGATTTCGGCGCCGACGGCACCATCGGCCGCCTCGCGCAGCTGGAGCCGGCAGTGCTCATCGCAGCCGACGGATACCACTGGAACGGCAAGGAGATCGACCGCCGCGACGTCGTCGCCCGCCTGCGCGAGAGCCTTCCGGGCCTGCGTCGCTTCGTGCACGTTCCCTATGTCTTCGACCAGCCGCATCCCGACGGTGCGACGCCGTGGGACGAGCTGCTCTCGCGGCCCGAACCGCTGGCGTTCGAACCGGTCGAATTCTCCGATCCGCTGTGGGTCCTGTTCACCTCCGGCACCACCGGATCGCCCAAGGGCCTGGTGCACGGCCACGGCGGAATCACGCTCGAAGGGCTCAAGTGGTCGGGGCTGTACTGCGGGCTGCGCGCCGGGGAGCGGATGTTCGCCTGCACCTCGACCGGCTGGGCGTTGTGGAACATGCAGCTCGGCGCGCTGAGCCAGGGCGCGGCGATCACGCTTTACGAGGGAAGCCCCACCCGTCCGCCGGGCGCGATCTGGGAGGTCGCCGCCCGCACCGGCGCGAACGTCATGCTGCTGGGCGCCGCGGTGGTCACGGCGACTGCGGCGACCGGCGTCTCTCCCCGAGCGGAGCACGACCTGAGCCGGCTGCGGCACCTGATGGTCAGCGGCTCGGCGCTGCCCGCGGACGGCTACCGCTGGGTGGCCGACCACGTCAGCCCGGATCTGCGGATCGACTCGACCAGCGGCGGCACCGACATCTCCGGCTCATTCGTCGGCGGCAACGAATACGCCCCGGTGCGGGCAGGCCGGATCGGCGGCCGCCTCGCCGGCGTCGACTGTGCGGCCTGGGACGACACCGGTCGACCGGTCGTCGACGAGGTCGGCGACCTCGTGATCACCCAGCCGATGCCGTCGATGCCGGTGCGGCTGTGGAACGATCCGGACGGCGTCCGGTACGCCGAGTCCTATTTCGACACCTGGCCCGGCGTGTGGCGGCACGGCGACTGGGTGACCGTCCACGCCGACGGGAGCGTCTCGGTCCACGGCCGGTCGGACGCGACGCTCAACCGGGACGGCGTGCGGCTCGGCAGCGGGGATTTCTACGACGTGCTGGAGGGAATCCCGGAGATCGCCGACTCCCTGGTTGTCGGGATCGACTTGCCGGACAACGGATACTGGCTTGGCTTGTTCGTCGTCCCCGCACCGGAACACCGGCTCGACGAAGCGCTCGAACGGCGGATCGTCGACACCCTGCGAACTCGGCTGACGCCGCGGCACGTACCAGACGAGATTGTCGCGGCGCCCGCCGTGCCACACACATTGAGTGGCAAGCGGCTCGAAGTGCCGGTCAAGAACTTGTTGGCGGGCAAGGAATTGGAGAAGGCCGCGAACCTGTCCTCGATCGACGACCCGGACACGCTGCGCTGGTACGCCCGGTTCGCCGCGGAGCGATTCCGCTGACCCGGCCCGAGAAAGGAGCGCGGATGCGGCTCGGCGCCACCCTCGCCCGCCTCGGCCCCGGGCCGCCGATCGCCATCGGCGAATGGGCGAAACGGCTTGCCGGAGAGGGCTTCGAGAGCTTGTGGGCCGCGCAGGTGATCGGACGCGGCTTCCTGGCGCCGGACCCGTTCGTCGCGCTGGCCACCGCAGCGACCGCGGTCGACAACATCGAGGTCGGCACCGCCACCCTGCAGGTACCGCTGCACCATCCCGCCGACCTCGCACACCGGATCCTGTCGCTCAGGGCAGTATGCGGCGACCGCTTGGCACTCGGGGTCAGCCCTGGATCGACCGACCTCGACTACGCCGCCTTCGACCGGGACTACCGGGCGCGCTTCCGGGTCTTCTCCGAGAACCTGCCGCGACTGCGCCATCTGCTCGAGCTCGGACGAGACGATCAGGCCGACCTCGCCCCGCCCGGACAGGCCGGCTGTCCGCCGCTGCTGCTCGGCTCTTGGGGCGCCAACGTCGAGCGGGCAGCGCGCGAATTCGACGGATGGCTGGCCTCTGCCTACCGCCGCGACCCCGATCAGATCATCGCCGCCCACCAGCGATACCGGGCCGCCGGCGGCCGCCGGGCGATCGTGTGCGCAATCCCGATGTCCGCGACGGACGATCTCGGGCCGTCCGCCGAAGTTCTACAGCGTTACGCCGAGGCGGGATTCGACGACGCCGTCGTCCTCATCGGACCGGAGGGACCGGACCCGGCGAGGGTGCGAGCCTTGCTCCCCTAGTCACTCCAGGCCGTCCCGCGGCCGCACGCCGAACCCGGTACTCGGCTCGACCGCGGCGGGACCGCGACGATGAGCAGCGCGGTGACCATGCCCCCCGTGGGCACCGGATTGGAAGGCATCGATCAGGAGCATGCTGAATTCGTCGAACATCGCGAGCAGCGTCGCGTCACGGTCGGCAAAGCTCGCGTAGAAGCGGCGCTTCAGCAAACGGGTATCCGCCGCACTGCGGTGGGCTTCGTCGATCATGCCGGAAGGGGTCGACTTCGCCGTCGAACAAGACTGCAACGTCATGGTCACGCCGCTGATGAAGGGCGACGAGGAAGTCGCCGACCTCAAGCAGAAGTTCGATACCGCCGTCGCCAACCACCCCGAAGTCCCCCAGCCCCAGATCATGGTCCTGCGCCACACCTACGCCCACTCGCCCGACGACCCCGACGGCTGGCGCCCCGCCGCCGCGGCGATCTCCCGCTTCTACCGCACCTTCGGCGCAACAAGACCGCTCCCGTCAACGGATTCCTCGAACTCAGTCCGGAGTCGAAATTCGCCGAACGGCCCGAATTCGACCTCGACTGCGGATCGGTGACCGCCAACGGGTCACGACAGCCCGTGGCGGTCACCGTCAACATTGGAGGCATGCTCCGCAGCGCCACACCCGCGCCTTCGCCGTGGTCGCCGGTGAGCCCCGCCGGGACCTGGCGAGCAACCCATGCGGCTCCTGAAGTCCAGTGGCCACGAGGTGGTCTGACGACTGGTCTACCGCGCAGTGGCCCGGAGGTGCTGAGCCAACGCCGACAGAGAACGAGCCAACGAAGCCGTAAGGAAGCCCGGGGAACGGTCTACGACTCCTCGATCGGGTTAAGTCGCGCTTCGCGACGGCAAGGTTTTGTCGGTGGCGTCTGCTCGGATCGTCGCTTATGAAGATCGTGATCGCGATGCCGGTGGTGCGAGCGCGTCATCGAAACCGTTCGTCTGGACGATCCCCGGCACCGAACGCCGCCATCGCGGCGTGGAATTCCGGCATGGACACCGCCGGGTCCGGTGAGTGCCCAGTGGCCGCGCGAACGGGGGCCAGTGTGGCCGACACCGCGCGTTTGGCTGCCAGGACCGCCGGACGCGGTTGTCCCGCGATCGCCGAGGCGAGCCGGTCGACCTCGGCGTCGAGGGCGGTGTCCGGGCAGCATCGGTTCACCAGGCCCGCCGCGGCGGCGGCTCGGCCGTCCAGGAGCCTGCCGGTGTAAAGCAGTTCGCGGGCAAGGCCGGGTCCGGCGAGGGTGCTCAGCCGCGCGGCGAAAGCAGGGCTGGCGAGGATGCCGTGCCGGGCGATCGGCATGCCGATGCGGGCCGTGTCCGCGGCCAGCCGAAGGTCGCAGGCGAGCGCGAGCTGACAGCCCGCCCCGGCAGCGGCTCCGGTGATCGCCGCGACGACCGGGACCGGGCATCGCTCCACCGCCCGGAACGCCGATTCCATGCGGGCGAAGGAGTCTTCGACGAACTCAGCGGTAGCGCCTGCCCATTCGGTCAGGTCGGAACCGGAGCAGAACGTGCCGCCCCGCCCGTGTACCACGATCACCCGCGTATCCGGGTCGGCGCCGAGCGCGGTGACCGCCTCTTCGATGGCGGTCCAGCCCCGGCCGGGCAGCGCGTTTCGCCGCTGTCCGGAACCGATGACCAGCACCGCGATCCCGGAATCCACAGTGGACTCAACGCCGTTCGCAAGGTCGGCGGTCATCGCAGCGCTCCCCGGGACCGGAGGGCGGCGAGCAGCTCGGGGTCGGCGCCGAGCGCGGAGAGGACGTCGTCGGTGTGCTGGCCGTGGCCGGGCGGCGGGGTGCGCACCTGGGGCGGGCTGGCCGAGAGCTTGACCGGCGAGCCGACCGCGCGAACGGTCCCGGCGCTCGGGTGCTCGACTTCGGTGACCATGCCGCGCGCGACGACCTGCGGGTGTTCCAGCGCTTCTCCGACGGTGTTGATCGGGCCGACCGGAACCCCTGCCTCTGCCAGGATTTTCGCCCATTCCTGGGCGGACCGTGCCTCGAGCGCTTCCTCGATCAGCTGAATCAGCTCTTCGCGGTGGCGGACCCGGTCGGGATTGGTGGCGAATCGCGGGTCGTCGACGAGGTCGCCCAATCCCACCGCCGAGGCGAACCGCCGCCAGAGGCCGTCGTTGCCCGCGGCGACCATGAGATGGCCGTCGGCGGTGGGGAACGCCTGGTAGGGCACGATCGTCGGGTGCGCCGACCCGTACCGGCCCGGGGTCACGCCGGTCGCGAAGTATCCCGAGGCGACGTAGGTCAGCCACGAGATCTGGCCGTCCAGCAGGGAAACGTCCACCCACTGCCCGCGGCCGGTGCGCTCGCGCTCGTGCAGCGCGGCCAGGATTCCCACGGTGGCCCACATCCCGGCGGCCAGGTCGGCGCCCGACACGCCGAAGCGGACCGGGGGTCCGTCGGCTTCGCCGGTCACGCTCATCACCCCGGACAGGGCCTGGGCGATCGCGTCGTACCCGGCTTCGCCGGACATCGGGCCGGTCTGGCCGTAGCCGGAGATCGAGGCGTAGACGACGCGCGGGTTGATCCCGGCGACGTCGTCGTAACCGAAGCCGAGGCGGGCGGCGGTGCCGGGCCGGAAGTTCTCGACCACGACGTCAGCGGTCGCGGCGAGCTCCCACAGCAGCTGCCGGCAGTCGGGGTCCTTCAGGTCGATGGCGATGCCGCGCTTGTTGCGGTTGACGCTGAGGAAATACGCGGCGGTGTCGCCCTGGAACGGCGGACCCCACGCGCGGGTGTCGTCGCCGCCGCGGGCGTCTTCCACTTTGATCACGTCGGCACCGAGGTCGGCCAGCGTCATCGTGCAGAACGGGCCGGACAGGATCCGGGAGAGGTCGAGCACGCGCAGGCCGCCTAGGGCCCCGGGGTGCTCCGTCCAGGCTGTCACGACTGTCTCCTAACTGGATGAGTGGATGAGCCACTTGGGATGAAGAAAGAGCCTCGCGCCGCCGAGCTGCGAACTCGGCGGCCGAGGCGGCCTTCAGGCTTTCGAGGATTCGGGAGCCGCGACAGCGGAGACCGGAGCGGCCTCCGGGGCCCGCCGGGGCATCAGGAGCAGCGCAGCCAGGGAAAGCACGGCGCAACCGACGATGTACCAGCTGATGCCGACACTGGAGCCGGTGCCCTGCAGCAGGGCCGCCGCGATCAGAGGCGCCGGGCCGCCGGCGATCACCGACGCGAGCTGGTAACCGAGCCCGGCACCGCTGTAGCGGACGTTGGCGCCGAAGCTCTCGGCGATGAGCGCCGCCTGCGGACCGTACTGGACGTCGTGCACCAGCAACGAAACGACGATCGCCAGCAGCGCCAGGCCGGACGACCGCGTGTCCAGCAAAGCGAAGTAGGGGAAGGCGTACAGGCCGGTGCAGACGATGCCGATCCCGTAGACGAGCCGGCGGCCGAAACGGTCGGACAGGTGCCCGAACAGCGGCACGCTGAGCAGGCCGATCGCCGCCGCGATCAGAGTGTCGTTGAGCAGTTCCCCGCGCGGCATCGCGAGTTCCTTGGTGCCATAGGTGAGCACGAAGGTGATGAACAGGTAGAACGGCGCCTGCTCCGAGAGCCGGACGAACGCCGAGGTCAAGATCTCCCGCGGGTGCTTGCGGATGGCCGTCCACACGGGACGGCGTTCGACTGTGCGGTTCACCTTCACGGCAGCGAAGTCCGGGCTCTCCACCACCTTCAGCCGGACCCACAGCCCGATGCCGATCAGCACGACACTGAACAGGAACGGCACGCGCCAGCCCCACGCCTCGAATCCGGTGTCGCTGATCGACGTGCAGAGCTTGACCATCGCGGTCGACAGCAGCAGGCCGAGCGGGACACCCAGCTGGGGCAGGCTCGCCATCAGCCCGCGACGCTTCCTGCTCCCCCACTCCATCGACATCAGCACCGAGCCGCCCCATTCGCCGCCGACGCCGATGCCCTGGACGACCCGCAGCACGGTCAGCAGAATCGGGGCGGCCACGCCAATGGCCGTGTATCCGGGCAGCACTCCGATCAGGACAGTGGCGAAACCCATCATGAGCAGCGTCGTCACCAGAGTGGCCTTGCGGCCGATCCGGTCGCCGAAGTGGCCGAAAATCGCCGCGCCGACCGGGCGGGCGGCGAACCCGACGAACAGCGTGCTGAACGACTCCAGCACGCCCGTGCCCGCCGAACTGCCCGGGAAGAACAGCTTCGGGAAGACCAGTGCGGCGATCGTGCCGTAGAGGAAGAAGTCGTACCACTCGATGGTCGTGCCGACGGTGCTGGCGATGACGGCGCGCCTGCGGTGCAGGCGCTCAGGGGCAGGTCGCGACATGCAGGCCTCCATTGGCTCAGCCACTTAGCCACTCGGTCAGTGAACCGGCACTCTGCTAGCCTGGCGATCGTCTGTCAAGGGGGTCGTGTGTCCGATTCGCTCCGTCCGGTAGCCCGGCCGAGGCTGTACGAGCAGGTGATGGCCCGGCTGCGCGAGCACGTGGCGGGCGCGGGCCTGAAGGCCGGCGACCGGCTGCCGTCCGAACGTGACCTGGCCGAACGGCTGCAGGTCAGCCGCGCCTCGATCAAGCAAGCGATCGTCGTGCTCGAGGTCCAGGGCCTGGTCGAGAGCCGGCACGGCGGCGGCGTCTACTTGCGCACGGACACGCTGGACCCGGAACCGGTGGCCACGCTCGTCGACCGGCGCCGCCGTCTCCCGGACGTCCTCGACGCGCGCGAAGCGATCGAGACGAAACTCGCCGAACTCGCCGCCTTGCGCCGCACGGACGAGGACCTCACCGAAATAGACGCCGCGCTCGACGCCATGCGCGCCGAGATCGAAGCAGGCGAACTAGGAGAAGACGGCGACCGCCGCTTCCACGCCGCCATAACGGCCGCCGCACACAGTGCACTCCTCGCGGAGTTCATGAAAGAAATCCGCGCGGGCGTCGCGGAAAGCCGCCACGAATCCCTTCAGCAACCCGACCGGCCGCCCCGATCCCTGACTCAGCACCGCGCAATCGCCGAGGCCGTTCGCGCCCAGGACGCGGCGACCGCCGCCGCGGCGATGAAGAAGCACCTCGAGACGGTCAGCCGCGTGCGCCTGCTCAGCTGGAACCCCGAGGATTGACGAGTCTTCCGCTCCGAGTCTGCCGTAGGCGGCCGCGCGGCAGCTATCGGAGCCACGACCGCAAACGGTGCCACCCGCGTCGCCGAGGCAGCGGCTGCTCGGGGCGGGGTCCTGTCAGCAGAGCAGATCCTTGCCGCCCGCAGTGGCGGCGAGGTGCCGCGCAGGCCGACGGTGCCAGTCCGGGCATTCCAGGCCGCTGCGACGACGTCATCGACGGCGAACACGCTTAATCACCACATTCAGCAACTTGCCCCAGAAGTCCTTCGCCCGGCTGGCCAGGAACTACGGTCGGGGCTCATGACAAGCTCAGAACTCCGAGTGTGCTGCTTCCGCGGGTCGTCCGTCGAGCCGGCGCGCGTGTTGTTTCCGCTTCCCGCGATCATGCTTACGTCCCTTTTCCTGGCCGAGAAAACTTCCCTCGATAAGCGGGAGGTTCAATTCCGAAGCAGGCGACTACCGCATCCGATTCAGTGTTCAAAAACAACTGGAAAACCATGCCGCTTCGCGACTTGTCCTCAATCTGCCCGAGTTTCAACCGGTGCCCACCCCATGCGTTGAGTGCATGCACTGCAGCATCAAATCCCACCGAATACTGTCCCGCCCTCTCCGCCACCTTGCGTCGTCGGCGAAATATCGAACTCAAGCTGGCGGTGACATTGCTGCCGTACCCTTCCCACACTGCCCCGTGAGCGAGCGCATCGGCGGCAAGGCTCCAGGCTTCCCCGCTTCCTGACCGCAGCAAGGCCATCAGCACTTCGCGTTCCATAGGACTATTCTCCCACTTGCGAACCGAACTCGATGTACCACGCGTTCTTTGCTCTTTCTTGAACCCGCGGGCGAACACTGGTCGGCAAGACCTTCTTGCAATTCACCGGGACGTGGCGTTCGGTAGCGGGATCTGCGACGAAGCCCTGTCGTACCCCGGCCTTATCTCGCTTGATCCCCGTGGGGCTGATGAAGATCGCATCCACGGAAAAGTCGGCCGCGATCTTGTCCACATCGCGGCAAGGAACGCCGGGCCATGACCCTGAAGAATTGTGGCTGTGCCGGTTGAAAGCTAAGAAATCCAGGCTTGGGAATCGCCGCCCACATAAAACAAGTCACCATCGTCGGAGACTGAACACCCGCACTGACCCACCGGAACGTGTGATTGAGCCGCGGCCTGCGGAGAACCCGTTCGCCGCACGCACCTGACGACAAATGTCCGCCGCACCGGTCCCGCCGACCTAGTACCTGTCCCGGCAGAGAAGCCGCGGACCTTACGCTGAGCGGCCGCGGGAGCCTAGGACCGACGCCAGCTCGCTGAGGCCGTCACGGAACATCGCCGACAGGTTCTGCCGCTTCGGGTCCGCGATCCAGCGGTCGAAGGACACGCGGAACACGACAACCGCGGTATGCGCGATCAGCTTCGCGACCGGCTCCGGCGTGCCACGTTCGCCCAGCGCCTCAGCCATTCCGTCGGCCAGCTCAGCGTGCTTGCTCAAGTCCCGCTCGGCCAGCTCCGCGTTGGCCGACACGAGGTTGTGCCGGGTCAACGCCGCTTCAGGGTGCTGCTGGATGATCTCGCAGCGCTGTTCCAGCGCCGCCGCGACCGCGTCGATCGGGGCAACGCCCTCAGGCGCGTCGGCGATGGCCTCGATCGCCTCCCGCTGCGCCGTCTCCACCGCGTAGAAGAACACCTCGCGTTTGTCGGGAAACAGCCGGAAGAACGACCGCTCGTGCATGCCGGCTCGCGCCGCGATCTGCGCACCCGTGGTCTGCTCGAAGCCTTGCGCGGCAAACAACTCGACCGCGGCCTTGGCCAGCCTGCCCCGCGAGTTCGGCTCCCATCGACCCATGACCGGGAGTCTAAGCGATAGCAGTGACTGCCATCGCGGTGCTACGCTGATGGCAGTCACTGCCATCACGGAGGTTCGACATGAAGGTCTTCGTCACCGGAGCCAGCGGCGGAATCGGCTCCCTGCTCGTCCCCGAACTCACCGCCGCCGGACACGAAGTGCTGGGCCTGGCCCGCTCCGACGCCGCAGCTAAGAAGATCGCCGACGCGGGCGCCAGCGTGCTCCGCGGCGATCTCACCGACGCGGAAGCCCTGCGCGTCGGCGCCGCCGAGGCCGACGCGGTCATCCACGTCGCCTTCAACCACTCCCCCGACCTCGTCAAATCGGTCGCCGACGAAGCCCAGGCGGTCGAGACATTCGGCACCGCCCTCGAAAGAACCGGCAAGGCGCTGCTCATCGCCTCCGGCACCCCGATCGTGCCCGGCCGGCTGTCCACCGAAAACGACCCCTCCGTCGCCGCCGGCCCCCTGGCCGATTCACCCTTGGGCAGGCGCGCACAGACCGCGCAGTACACCCTCGACCTGGCGAACAAGGACGTCCGGTCCGCGGTCGTGCGGCTGCCCCGGTCGGTCCACTCCCGCGGCCACCGCTACGGATTCGCCTCCGCGCTCATCGCGGCCGCCCGCAGCACGGGCGTCTCGGCCTACGTGGGCGACGGCGGACAGCGCGCTGGCCCGCCGTGCACCACCTCGACGCCGTCCGGCTGTTCCGCCTGGTCCTCGAACAAGCCGAACCGGGCACGGTCGTGCACGCAGTCGCCGACGAAGGCGACCCCATGCGCGACCTCGCCGAAGCCATCGGCGGCCAACTCGGCCTGCCCACCCGCTCCGTGCCCGCCGAGCACTTCGGCCCCGCCGGTGCCGTCTACGCCCTCGACCAGCCCGCATCCAGCGAACTCACCCGCAAGAAATTCGGCTGGCAGCCCTCCCACCCCAGCCTGCTCGACGACCTCGAGGCCGGGAACTACCCGGAGTGAGTCACGGATCAACCGCCAGGCCTCGTGCTGGTCTCGGACCTCGATCGCATTGACGAAGCGGCGGCTGCCGCCGGTGCAGACCTGCGACTGGAGGCCGAAGTGGAGCGCGCTCACTGAAAAAGGCGGAGTCACGGCAAAGATCAAACGCGAAGGCGGAATCGAGTAGGTGCCCTCTTCGACGGGGACGGCGGGGGGTTTCGTCGGTGAATGTCGAGGTCACCCGGCACCGGCCCTCATGTGGATGATCTTCTGGGCGACCGGAGACGAGGCGATCAGGAGTGGTGCATGTCTCCGCGCAGCCGCAGCACCAGCACCTATCGCGAGCGCAATTCGACCGCCGACCGCGCGCTCGACAGCCTGTTGCTGCATCGCCCGACAAGCCGGTGTGGAGCGGTACGGAAATCGCGGCGGAACTCAGCGTCGCACGCTCCACCGGCTACCGCTACGTCCAGAGCCTGGTCCGCATCGGGTTCCTCGAAGAGAACGCCAGCGGACTGCGGCTCGGCCCGCGGATCTTCCAGCTGGCCCGCTCGGCGAGGATCGGTCTCGGCCTGTCAGAGGTTTCGCTGCCCGTCATGCGGGACCTGGCGGCCGCGGTGGGCGAGAGGGTACTGCTCACCCGCAGGTCCGGGCGGTCGGTGGTGCGCCTGGACCTGGTCGAAACGCCCCAGGCGGTCAGGCTGTCCTACGAGCGCGGCCATGTCCTGCCCATCAACGCCGGCGCGTCCGCCGAGGTGCTGCTGGCGTGGGCGGATTCCCGCACAGTCGCCTCGGTCCTCGGACAAGCCCCGCTGGAGCGGTTCTCCGCTCGCACCGTCACCGACCCGGACGACCTGCGCGCCCGGCTCGCCGGCATCCGCAAACGCGGAGTGGCGATCTCGCGCGGCGAACTGGACGAGCACATCCTCGGCGTCGCCGCCCCGATCCGCGACAGCTCGGGCAAGGTCTGCGCGGCGATCAGCGTCGCCGCACTGGCGGCCGGGCTCCCCGCTCGCGACTGTCCGAAGTGGAGAGTGCGGTCCGAGACACGGCGGCGGCCATCACCGGAAAACTTGAACTTCTCGGCAATTGATGCTCGTCCTGACAAACAGGAATCTCACCGGGGTGCTCATACCGGGCGACAGAGACCTGGGCGTCCGGGAAGTGGTCCGCCTGCGGAGGCACCAGGCGGACTCTCGCGGAATTCGACGCGGCTCCTCCGCCGCCAACCCGGACCGCTCGACAGCCAAGCAGACCCGGCGCGGAATTTCAGGATCCTGAAGATAGCCATTGACTTCCTGAAGACCGTCACTATGCTGAAATCCACCAGCGATCCTGTGAAGGGAGACGGGCAGTCATGACGGCGGCGGACGAAGCGAACGGAGTACCGGGCGCTTCGATGCTGCACGTCATCGGCGGGAAGATCCGCGCCCTGCGCAAGGATCGCGGGCTCACGGTCGAGCGCCTCGGCGAGCTATCAGGTGTTTCGACCGGAATCGTGAGCCAGGTCGAACGCGGCAAGGCGAATCCGTCCTTCTCCACGCTGGTGCAGATCGCACACGGGCTGGGCATCTCCATCGCCCAGCTGATCGAGGAGGACGGGCACCGCGCCCCGGTCGTGCGCCGCCAGGAGCGCCGCCGGATCGACGGGCACGGCATCGCCGAAAACGACGGCGGCGTCTACGAACTGCTCACGCCGGACCTCAACGGCGCGCTCGAGGCCACCTGGGTGGAAACCCCGCCCGGCTACGACAGCAGCGAAACCCCTTACCGGCACAACGGCGAGGAATTCGGCCTCATCCTCTCCGGCGCCAAAGACGTGTACCTCGACGGCGTCCGGCACCACCTGGAAGCCGGCGATTCGATCCGGTACGCCTCCACCATCCCGCACTGGTACGTGAACTCCGGCGACGAAACTTGCGTCGCCGTCTGGGTGATCACCCCGCCTACCTGGTGACCACCGCACACTGAGCACGCGACGGGCCGTCCTGCCCGCAGCGCGGTCGTCCGGCGATTCTGTCCGACGGCTTCCCTTGCCCTGCCTTCTGGCAGATCCTCTGTGCAGACCGCTTTCCCTTAAGGCGGAAACCATGGCCTCCACCTCCACCGAACCCCACCGGCAAACCCGTTCCCTCGCCGCCCGCCGCCCGCTCGTGGCGCTCGGGCTCGGCGGGACCCTTGAGTGGTACGACTGGCAGATCTTCGGTCTGCTGTCGGCATTCGTCGGACCACAGTTCTTCCCCAACCACGATCCGGTAGCGGCGACGCTCAGCGCGCTCGCGGTGTTCGCCGTCGGCTTCGTGTTCCGTCCGCTCGGCGGCGTCGTGCTCGGCCTCGTCGCCGACCGGTTCGGCCGCCGCAGGGTGATGCTCGGCTCGGTCGCCGCGATGGCACTCGCGACGCTCGTCATCGCCGTCGTCCCCGGCTACGCCAGCCTCGGCGTGTGGTCCGGAGTAATCCTCCTGATCTGCCGTGTCGTACAGGGAGTCTCCACCGGCGTCGAAGGCCCGCTCGCGACCGCCTACGCCGTCGAACTCACCGCGAAAGGCCGGGAAGGACGCGCCGCCGGGATCATGAGTCTCTTCGTGAACCTCGGCATCCTCGGCGCCTCTCTGATCAGTTTCATCACCAGCGCCGCAATCGGCGGCGCCGCGATGCAGTCGTGGGGCTGGCGGGTGCCGATGGCTTTCGGTGCGGTGCTGGGCATCGTGATCGTCTACATGCGACGCCAACTGCCGGAAAGCCTGCACACGTCCGCCGCCGAGCACCGTCCCGCGAACAGCAACCGCGAGGTATGGCGCGGGATCGGCAAGCACTGGCTGGCGCTGCTCGCGATGATCTTCGTCGTCGGCGCGGTGCAGGCGTACAACTACGCGTGGAACGTCGGCCTGCCGACGCTCGCCCGTAGCACCTACAAGGAAAACGCGACGTCCGTATTCGCGATCACCACTCTGCTCGGCGTGGTCCTGGTAATCGGCTCGCTCCTCACCGGAGCGTTGGCCGACCGCAAGAAACTGTCCCGCACGTTCGTCGTGACCCGGCTGCTCGCCGTCCCCGCGGTGTTCCTGATGCTGCTGTACGCCGGGCCTGGACTGGGCGGGTTCAGCGCCGTGCTGCTCGGCGGCGGTCTCGTACTGGTGCTGAACATGACGCTCTACAACGTCGTCAGCACGTCGCTGCTGCCCGCGCCGTGCCGCGCGACCGGCGTCGGACTCGGGTACGGCATCGGGGTCGCGCTCTTCGGCGGGACAGCGTCGTACCTGCTGGTGTGGCTGGGCAAGTACGGCTCGCCCTGGATGTTCCCCGCCTATACCGCCGCGCTGTGCTTGATCAGTGTGGCCCTTTATCTCGCGGCCCGGCGCCGCACCGGCATCTACGCAGGCGAGTGAGGAGTGCTGATGAACCTCGCAATGTCCCTATCGAATCTCGACGCACCCGTAGTGCGGCGCAGCGACGTGGTGGTGGTCGGCGGCGGACCGGCCGGCGTCAGCGCCGCGGTGTCGGCGGCCCGCACCGGAGCCTCGGTGACCCTGCTGGAGCGCTACGCGGCTCTCGGCGGGCTCGCGTCCGGCGGCATGGTGCTGGTGCTGGACGACATGTGCAATGGCAGCGAGGTGTCGGTCCGCGGCATCGTCGCCGAGTACGTCGACCGGTTGCAGCGGATCGGGCTCGCGGTGTACCCGCCCGAGCCGGACCGGATCTCGTCGCCGGCGATGTGGCGGCGATGGGGACGCTGGGGCGCGTTCGACTTCCACTCGCACGCCAGCCCGAAGCCGATCTGCTATGCCGTCGCGTTCGATCCGGACGGCTGGAAGCGCGTGTCGAACGACCTGGTCCGCGAGTCCGGCGTGCATCTGCGGCTGCACAGCTGGTTCTCCCGTCCGGTGGTCGAGGACGGCCGGATGCGCGGCGTCGTGTGCGAAACGAAGTCCGGCCCGCAGGCGGTGCTCGGCGACATCGTGATCGACACGACCGGCGACATCGACGTCGCGTCCCGGGCCGGTGCCGCCTACGCCCACGACAGCTATCTGGTCACACTCGTCTTCCGCCTCGGCGGAGTGGACACCGAAGCGGCGCAGCAGTTCGAGCAGGAGAACCCCCGCGCGGCACGGGCGATCAACCGCAAGGTGAAGCGAATGCTCGGCGGTGCTTGGGAACTGTGGTGGCTCAAGACCCCGGTGCCCGGCGTCGTGTGGTGCAACTGCCCGCACCTGACCGGGTACGACGGGGCCGACCCGGAATCGCTCACCGAGGCCGAATTCGACGCCCGGGAACGGATTTCCGCGGCGATCGACTACGTCCGCGCCGAGCTGCCCGGGTTCGGGCACTGCTACCTCCTCGACGTCGCCGAACAGATCGGTGTGCGGCAGACACGGCTGCTGCGCGGCGAATACGTGGTGACTAAGGACGACATCACGCAGCGGCGGCACTTCGCCGATTCAGTCGCCCGCGGCCGCGACTACTACACCCCCTACCGGGCCTTGCTCCCCCGCGACGTCGACCAGCTGCTCGTCGCCGGACGGCACTACTCGGCCACACCGGAAGCACAGCGGATCTCGCGGGAGATCCCGCCGTGCATGGCGATGGGCCAGGCCGCGGGCATCGCCGCCGGGATCGCCGCGGACCGCGGGCAGACCGTGCGCGAGATCGATCCCGCACTGATCCAGGCCGGGATGCGCGCCCAGGACGCGGATCCGGGCGATGTGCCCGCCCCGAACGCCACTGTGGAATTGGAGGTCGCATGAACGCCCCGCTGCCGCTCGACGGGATCACCGTCGTCGATTTCACCCAGGTTTACCTGGGGCCGAGCTGCACGCAGCTGCTCGGCGACTACGGCGCCGACGTCGTCAAGATCGAGCGTCCCGGTGCGGGCGACCTGTCGCGGTCGTCCATTCCGGACCCGGACGGGCCGGACAACCCGATCTTCCTGTCCATCAACCGGAACAAGCGCAGCGTCTCGATCGACACCCGCACCGAGGAGGGCAAGCGGATCGTCGGCGACCTGATCGCCGAGGCGGACGTGGTGGTGAGCAACTTCCGCTCCGGAGTGATGGAGCGGATCGGGTTCGGTTACGACGAATGCCGCCGCCGCAACCCGCGGCTGATCTGGGCGTCCGGCACCGGGTTCGGCGAAGAGGGCCCGTACCGGCACAAAGGCGGGCAGGACGTGATCGCGCAGGCGTACTCCGGTGTCATGTGGCGGCGCGCGTCCGAGGACGTGCCGTTGTCGGTGTACCCGACCACGTTGTGCGACTACACCACCGGGATGCACCTGATGCAGGGCGTGCTGCTCGCGCTGGTGAACCGGGCGCGCACCGGCGAGGGGCAGAAGGTCGAGGTGACGATGTACGACTCGATGCTCCACATGCAGATGCAGGAAGCCTGCATGCAGCTCAACCGCGGACGCGAGGTGAACTGGGCCGCGATGCCGCTGTCGGGTGTGTTCCCGACCGCCGACGGAGCGGTGTGCATGGTCGGCGCGTTCAAGGAGAATCCGTTGCGCGACATCAGCACCGCACTCGAACTCCCCGAGGACCTGTCCGCGCGACCGGAGTACTCGACGCTGGAGCTGCAGTTCGAGCACAAACCGGAGCTGCAGACGATCTTCCGCGAGCGGTTCGCCGGGAAGACCACCGAATACTGGGTGAAACGGCTGGAGGAACAGGACATCCTGTGCGCCCCGGTGCGCAGCCTCGCCGAGGCACTCGAGGACGAACAGACCGCGGTGAACCGGATGGTGCTGGAAATGGAGCATCCGACCGCGGGCCGGGTGCGGGCGCTGGCCGCGCCGATCCGGCTGTCCGAGACGCCCGCGCAAGTCCGCCGGGTGCCGCCGCGGCTGGGCGAGCACAACGAGGAAGTGCTGGCAGAGCACGGTTACGATGCCGAGCGCATCGCCGCGCTCAAGGCCGCGGGGGTGCTCCGGTGACCGACGAGGTGCGGTTCGAGGTCGACAAGCACGTCGCCCGGGTGACGATCGACCGGCCCCAGGTGCTCAACGCCGTCGCACCGGAAACGCAGCGGCGGTTGTGCGACATCTGGGACGCGATCGAAAAGGACCCAGAGGTGCGCGTGGTCGTGCTGACCGGAGCGGGAGAGCGCGCGTTCTGCGTCGGCGCGGACATGTCGGCGAACGCGATCGAGAAGACCGGGCTGCGGTTCTGGGCGGACGAACCGGAAACCGGGTTCGGCGGCCTGTGCCTGCGCACGACGCTCGACGTGCCGGTGATCGCCCGGGTCAACGGCTACGCACTCGGCGGCGGCATGGAAATGGTGCTGGGCTGCGACATCGTGATCGCGGCCGAGCACGCGCAGTTCGGACTGACCGAGCCCCGCGTCGGCCGGCTTCCGCTCGGCGGCGGGGTCGCGCAGCTCGTGCGCCGGCTCCCGCACACTCAGGCGATGGGGCTGCTGCTGACCGGCCGCCGGGCCGGCGCGGCCGAACTGCACGGCATGGGCCTGGTCAACGAAGTCGCCGCAGCCGGCGAACTCGACTCGGTCGTGGACCGGTGGGTCGCGGACGTACTGGCGTGCGCGCCGACGTCGCTGCGCGCGATCAAGCAGATCGTCCAGCGGACCACGCAGCTGAGCGCCCGGGAAGCCTGGGCGGCGCGGCTTCCCGCGCTGATGTCCGCGCTCGACAGCGAGGACAGCGTCGAGGGTGTGCGGGCGTTCCAGGAGAAGCGTCCGCCCGTGTGGCCGGGGCGGTGACGGCGATGCTGGCACCCGGCGTGTGGGGCGTCGTCGCGACCCCGTTCACCGGTTCGGCTTTGGACGTCGACGAACCGAGCTTGGCGCGGCTCGTCGAGCACTACGCCGCGTTGGGGGTCGCCGGCCTCACCGTGCTCGGCGTGTTCGGCGAAGCGGCGCGGCTCGACACGGCCGAACGGCGCGCGGTTCTGGAGACCGTGCTCGACAGCGTCGATCTCCCCGTGGTCGTCGGCGCGACCGGGCTCTCGACCGCGCCGGTCATCGAGGACGTCGCGCTCGCCGCGGAACTCGCCGGGCCGCGGCTGGCAGGGGCGATGGTGCAGGTCAATTCCGGCGATCCGCAGGTGCTGTCGCGACACCTCGCCGCGGTGCACGAAGCGACCGGGGCCGGGCTCGTCGTGCAGGACTATCCGCTCGTCTCCGGAGTCCGGGTCGGGCCGGCCGCGCTCGCCGCGGCGCTGTCCGCGACGCCTGGCGTGGTCGCGGTGAAAGCCGAAGCCCCGCCGACGACCACCGCGATCGCGACGCTCACCGAAAGTCTCGACCTCCCGGTGTTCGGCGGGCTGGGCGGGCTCGGGCTGCTGGATGAGCTCGCCGCGGGCGCGGCAGGCGCGATGACCGGGTTCTCGTTTCCCGAGGGCCTGCTCGCGTGCGTCGAAGCGTGGCGGACCGGCGGGTATTCCGCGGCCAGGGAAGCGTTCCTGCCGTACCTGCCGCTGGTGAACTTCGAGCAGCAAGCAACCGTGGCACTGGCGATCCGCAAAGAGTGCCTGCGCCGACGCGGCCTCATCATGGACGCGGGCGTGCGCCCGCCCGCGGCGGCGCTGCCGGAGGCACTGCGCGAGCAGCTGCACCGGCACGTCACCGCGGTCTCGACGATGACGGAGGTTGCGTAATGGATCTGGGACTGACCGGCCGTACCGCGGTGGTCTGCGCTTCGACCGGCGGACTGGGCGAGGCGGTAGCTCGCGCCCTCGCGGCGGAGGGCGCTCGGGTCGCGGTCAGCGGGCGGCGCGGGGAACGGGCCCGCGCCATCGCGGCGGAGCTGCCCGGCGCGATCGGGGTCGAGGTCGACCTGACCGCCGAGGACGGGCCGCAGCAGCTCGTCGACGCGGCCCTCGCCGAATTCGGCTCGGTCGACGTCCTGGTGCTCAACGGGCCGGGCCCGAAGCCGGGCACCGCGGCGGACACCACCGTCGCCGACGCGGACCTCGCCGTGGCATCACTGGTCCGCCCGCACGTGCGCCTCGTGTCGGCGCTGCTGCCGGGCATGCGCGAGCGCGGCTGGGGCCGGATCCTCGCGATCGGGTCGAGCGGCGTCGAAGCGCCGATCCCGAATCTCGCCCTGTCCAATTTGGGCCGGGCCGCGCTGGCCGGGTACCTGAAGACCCTCGCGGGCGAAGTCGCCGCCGACGGCGTGACCGTCAACCTGCTGCTGCCCGGCCGGATCGCGACCGATCGTGTCGCGGCGCTCGACCAGGCCAACGGCGAACGCAGCGGCCGGAGCGCCGAGAGCGTCCGTCAAGCCGCGCTCGCGACCATCCCGGCGGGCCGCTACGGCGACCCGGCGGAGTTCGGCGCGGCCGCCGCGTTCCTGTGCGGCGCGCCCGCTTCCTACCTCACCGGCACCGCGATCCGCTGCGACGGCGGCCTGGTGCCGACTCTGTGACGTCCGGAAAAGGAGCCTCATGACCACCACGGTGCAACACCTCATCGGCGGCGAGTGGACCGGCGACCCGGTTCGGGACCGGCACAACCCGGCGCGCCCCGGCGAAGTCGCCGTCCGCGCGCCCGCCGGCGACGAGTCCACTGTGGACGCCGCGATCTCCGCGGCGGAGGACGCGCGGCGCGCCTGGGCGGCCACTCCGGCTCCGGCTCGCGGCGCGATCCTCCTCGACGCAGCCGAGCTGCTGCGCTCGCGGCACGAGACGGTCGCCGCCGATCTGGTGCGAGAGGAGGGAAAGACCCTGGCCGAGGCCCGCGGCGAGGTGCGCCGGGCCATCGACGTCCTGCGATACTTCGGTGCGCACGGCTGGCAGCGGACCGGCGACGTGTTCCCCAGCAGCACACCCGACACCAGCGTGTTCACCCGGCCCGAACCACTCGGCGTGGTCGGGCTGATCACGCCCTGGAACTTCCCGATCGCCATCCCCGCGTGGAAGCTCGCCCCGGCACTGGTCAGCGGCAACTCGGTCGTGCTCAAGCCAGCCGAGCTGACTCCCGTGTCCGCCACCCACCTCGCGGCCGCGCTGGTGGAGTCCGGCCTACCGGCCGGAGTGCTGAACATCGTGCACGGCAAGGGGTCCGTGGTCGGTGCCGCGCTCGCCGCCGACCAGCGGGTACGCGCGCTGTCCTTCACCGGGTCGACCGAGGTCGGACTGCGGCTGCACCAGACGCTGTCCGCCCGGCGAGCGCGCGTCCAGCTCGAAATGGGCGGAAAGAACGCGTACCTGGTACTCGACGATGCCGATCCGGCAGTCGCGGCCCGGACGGTCGCCGCGGGCGCGTTCGGGCTCACCGGCCAGGCATGCACAGCGACCTCGCGCGTCTACTGCACGCCGGGCGTGCGAGCGGCCTTCACCGAGGCACTCGTGAAGGAAGCCGAGCGCTTCTCCCCCGGCGACGGTCTGGCCGAAGGCACCACCATCGGACCGGTAGTGAGCGCGGCACAGCTGGACACCGATCTCTCCGCCATCGAGCGGGCATGCGAACAGGGCGCGTCCGTCGCGACGGGCGGAAAGGCAGACGGGCTTTTCCTGTCGGCCACTGTGCTGACCGACGTCGCACACGACCACGACGTCGCGCGCAACGAGGTCTTCGGCCCGGTTGTGGCGGTGATCCAGGTCGACGACTACGACGAGGGCCTTGCCTTGGTGAACGACTCCCCCTACGGCCTTACCGCAGGCCTGTGCACACGCGACCTCACGCTCGCCCACCACTTCGCCGCACACGCCGAAGCCGGTGTCGTGAAGATCAACCGGCCGACCACCGGGCTCGACCTCAACGTGCCCTTCGGCGGGGTGAAGTGCTCGTCCTCCAACACCTTCCGGGAACAGGGGCCGACGGCAACCGACTTCTACACCTGGTCCAAGACCATCTATGTGGGACACGATCAGTGAAATCGGCCTTGCCCGGTCCCGTCGCTCGGACGCCTTCCGAACCAGTCAATCGGTCTGCTTCTTCCCGGCATACCCGGTCGCAGCCCCGCAGCGACCCGAAATCCGACACTGCCGCCCGCTCGCGATAACGCACCCGCCACGCCTGCTCCACCTACGCCATCACCGCACCCGTAGAGCGAGGGGCGTCAGGCGTGACGGGCGACGACCATCGGCCCGCGATCCGGCACACCGTCCGTCCACAGCGGCCAGTGCCTCAGGCGAAGCCGCCAAGCAAAACGGTTCCCGCTCACTGCGGCCGGATCGTCCGCCCCGGTGCTCGTGGCGGACGATCCGGTCGTCTCTTGCCGGACAGACAAGCGTTTCTGCTCATACAGCGGCGGCGATACGCCTGGGAAGAGCCAGACCGGCAGCGACCGCGAGCAAACCAACCACAGTCGCGATGACGAAGGCTGAGCTGAAGGCGGACCATGTCGGCAAGGGCGTGCCCGGGACGACGTCGCTCGCCAGAACGCTGCCGGACACCTGCGCGCCCAGTGTCCCCGCGATAGTGCGCACGATCAGGACGAAACCGATGGCGCTGGCCAGCCGCTCCGCGGGCACGGACGACGACACGATGTTGATCGCCTGGGTCAGCCCGATGCCGACGCCCAGTCCCGCCAGCCCCGCTGCGAGGGCGAGTACAACGGCGTCGTGGCGGGCCAGGAACAGGATCGCGGACGAGGCCACGACCGGGACGCAGGACAGGACCATCAAGGTCTTGCTGCCCAGCAGTTGTTCCAGCCGCCCGGTCAGGGCCGCGGAGAGACCGCCGACCACTCCCAGGGGAAGGAGCAACAGCCCGGCCGTGGTCGCTGTCTCGCCGAGCCCGTATCCGACGGCCGGAGGCGCTGCCACGATGGTCGGGAGTGCGAGGTAGACCGCGTACGTCGCCCAGCCGACCGCGAACGCGACCAGGCAGACGACGGCGACCGGTTTCCCGCCGGTGCGAAGATCGACCAACGGCCGGTCGATCCGAAGCTCGACCGCGGTGAACACGGCCAGCAGGACGACCCCCACCGCGATGAGCACGAGAAACTTCGCCGACGACCAGCCCCACGAGGGAGCCTGGGTGAGGCCGATGAGCACCGCGAACAACCCGGCGCTGAGCAGGGCCGCGCCTGCCCAGTCGACCTTGCCGTCGCCGCTGGGCCGGGTGGCCGGCAGGACGGGCACCGCCACGAGGCCGAGGAGCACCAGTGCGATCAGCGGGAGCCAGTAGAGCCAGGTGTAGGGCAGCGCCGTCAGGATCGGGCCGGAGACCAGCACACCGGCGGCCGAGCCCAATGCGGACATTCCCATGACCAGCCCGGTGCCGGTCCGCGCCGTCCCGTCGGACTGCGTATCCCGGAGAATGCCGATCCCCACCGGAACCAAGCCGAGCCCGGCGCCCTGGAGCACCTGGCCGACCGCGAGCACCACGATCGACGTGGCGACGGCGCTGAGGAACACTCCGGCCACGACCACGCCGAGCACGACGAGGAAGACCACCTTTTTGTCGCGGATGTCGCCGAGCCGTCCGATGAGCGGCGTGCACACCGCGCCGGAGAGCAACAGCCCGGTGAAAACCCAGCTGACCCCGGCGGTGGACGCGCCAACGCCCTGCTGGATCATCGGCAGCGCCGGAGCGAGCATCGACTCCAGCAGGCTGTAGACGAGGATGACGGCACCTAGGACACCCGCGGCGAAAGACCCGGTTCGCGGTGCTTTTTCCATGGTGAGCGGGGATTTCGACATTGAAAGCCTCCTCGGAGGAGAACGAACTTGGCGGGCATACGGGGGTTCGCGCATCAGGCCGGGTTCCCGGCACCGGGTTCCGGTCGCGGTCAGCGGCTCAGGCAGGTGTGCACGTTGCGCTCGACGGCCGTGAGCGGAAGGCTGCCGTGGCCGAGCACGGTTTCGTGAAACTCGCGTACGTCGAACCGGCCGCGCATTTCCCGTTCGGCCGTACGGCGCAGCTGCCAGAACTTCTCGAAACCCAGCCGGTAGGACAGCGACTGGGCAGGAAGATCGGTGCCATAGCGCAGGATCTCCGAAGCCACCTGCGCCGGTGATTCCATCGTCACCGACGACATGTATGCGCGGGCCTTGTCCTCGGACCAGCCCAGCAGGTTGATTCCCGTGTCCACGACCAGCCGCTGCGCCACGAACCGCTGGTGCAGACAGGCGCCATAGCGGTCCCACGGATCGTCGAAGAGACCCATTTCGAAGCCGAGCGAGGCCGCGTACTCGGCCCAGCCCTCGGTGTAGGCACCGAACGCATCCGCCGCGCCCTGCGCCTGCAACGGGTGCAGGGTGTCGTCCTCGGCCTGTCGCGCCAGGTGGAAGTGGTGCCCTGGCACGAGTTCGTGGAAGATCAGCGCGGTGGCCGAGATCTGCGCGCGATCGGCGAGGCCGGAACCGTTGAAGCGGTAACGGCCGACCGGATTGGTCGCGATGGGCGGCTCGTAATAGCCGAAGGTCATGCCCGCTTCCAGTTCCGGGTCGAGCCGCTGCACGCCGTACTCCGCCCGCGGCTGTACCCGGAACCATTGCCCGAGCAGGGGTTCGATGGCGGCGATGTGCCTGCGATAGGTCGCCGCGACGTCCTCGGGGCCGCGGGCGTGGAAACGCGGGTCGGCTGCGAGACGGGCCCGGTAGGCGGTCTCGTCGCCCTCGAAACCGGCCTCACGGCGGATCTCGGCCAGTTGCCCGGTCAGCTGCTCGACCGCGGCCAGGCCGAGCTCGTGCACGTCGGCGGGCTCGATGGGATAGGTGGCGTACTGGCGCACCAGCCTGCCGTACGCCTCGGCGCCGCCCCGGTACTGGCCGAGTCCAATGCCCTCGACCGCACTGTCCGCGCCCGGTCCGTCGAGATAGGCCAGCACCGCGTCGAACGCGGGCAGCAGCTCGTCGGCGATGAGCCGGTCCACGCCGTCCACCAGGCCCCCGCGCGCGGCGGCATCGAGCCCGGCCACCCGGGACTCCGCTGGCCGCAGGAACTCCGAGGCGGCGGCACGATGCGCGCGGACGGCGGTCCGGAAGCCGGGCAGGGCCGGACGTGGCAGCTGGATGCCCCGTTCGGCCTGACCGGCGAGCTTGGCACGGGCGGCTTTCACGGCGCGGGTGAAGTCACTAGCGAGGGACAAGTAGCGCCGCACGTCGTCGCCGGTGGCGAAGGTGAACGGACGGAACACCTGCTGGCCGAACAACGTCCACTCGTAGGTCTGATAGGGCGCGACCGGGAAGCTCCACCAGTAGTCCTCGTCGCCGCTGGCCAGGGTGGCGGCCACCTCGCGCACCACGGCGGCGGTCGAGGTGTCCGCATCGGACCGCGAGCCGAGCCCGGCCAGCAGCCGGCGGCCCAGCGCGGCGGCCTCGCTCGCCTCCTCATGGGTGCCGCGCGGCAGCTGGATGACCGGCTCGCCCGCCTGCAGCGCGAACTGCGGCCGGGTACGCCGCAGGTGCGCCCACAACTCGTCAGCCAGAGGGTGAGCCGGATCACTGTGTCGCGTCATGCGGGCAAACGTAAACGCCGAGGTGACCGCCCGGGAATCGACAACGGTCGCGTCCTTTCCGCTGGACGCCGCACGATCGTCGCGGGTCATCGGCGACCGCCGCCCGGCTCGAGATCGAACGTCATCATCGCGAACGAGATGAACTCCGCGACCTGCTCGGCGCGCACCGCGGGGTCGATGCCCGAAGCGTGGCCGGTGTCGCTCCACACTCGCAACAGCACCGGCTGCTCCGCCGAAGTCGAGTTCTGCAACCGGGCGGCGAGCTTGCGCGCGTGCCACGGCGGGCACCGATGGTCGGCATCCCCCGCTTCCACCAGCATGGCCGGATAGGCCACGCCTTCCCGGACGAGGTGGTACGGCGAGATTTCCAGCAAGGCTCGCACTCCGTCGACCGTCGTCGGGTCGCCCCACAGCGTCCGCACGGCCGCGAGGCCGTAGGGTTCCTCAGCCAGGCGAAGGAGATCGGCCATCGGCACCCGCGGGACGCAGACGCCGTACAAGTCAGGGCGCTGGGTCGCCACGGCCCCGGCGAGCAGACCGCCGGAACTTTCCCCGACAACGCCGATCCGCCGCGGTTCGCTGATCCCCTTCGCGATCATGTCTTCGGCGATCGCGTGCGCGTCGCGGAAGGTGTTGGCCTTGTTCGGGATGGTGCCGGCGCGGAAGAAGTCCTCGCCGTACTCGCCGCCACCACGCAGATTCAGGTGCACGTAGATGCCGCCCGCGTCGATGAAGGGCTGGAAAATGCCGGCGAACGTCGGCAGCCAGGGTGCCCGCCCGTCGCCGTAACCGTGCGCGAGGACCGGATGCGGAAGCGAGGTGTCGAGATCCGAACGGTGGACGAGATGGTAGGTCAGCGGCGTGCCGTCGGCGGCGAGGCACCGCTCAATCCGTGTCGTGGTACCGGCTATCCGCCGCTGCGGCACGGTCAGCTGCCGCAACTCCCGGGCCGCTACGTCGTAGGCGTACCAGGCGCGTGAGGAATCGAAGGTTTCGAACGGGAACACGTAGGTCGAACCCGTGGGCCGCCGATCGCCCATCGCGAGCTGCAAAATCGATCCCGCCGATCCGGGCGCGGGCAGGCCGATCTCGCCGCGGTCGGTCCCGTCGAGCGCGAGCAGCCGCACTCGGGCGTAGGTGTCGACCAGCTCGTGCACGATGAGCGCGTCGCCCCGGTACAGGCAGGTGATGAGGACCGCGTCCGACGGCGCGATCAGCTCCGCCCAGGTGCTCGTGTCATCAGCGGACGCCAGCGGGATTTTCACGAGCCTGCCGCGCGGCGCGCCGACACTCGTCACCGCGTAGAAGTGCTCGCCGACGACGACTCCGCTGAAGACTCCCTCGATCCCCCGCAGCAGAGGCGTCCAGGCACCGGACTCCATGTCCCGGACGAAGAGTGGTTTACGGGCCACCGGGTCGTTGACGATCACGCGCGAACCGTCGGCCGAGACCGCGAGATTGACGAATGTCCCGTCGACCGAAGGAATCTCCACCTGCCTGGTGCCGTCCATCCGCTGCAGCACCACCCGGAACACGAACTGGCCGGGATCGTCCGTCAGCGGATTGCAGAAGAACCCAGAGCTGTCCGGCAGCCAGGCCGCCGAGGCGACGCTCCCGTCGTACACCAGGCTCGGCCCCAGGGAGAGCTCGCGGCCGGTCTCGACCTCCACGACGTGCAGCGTGACGTGCTCGCTCCCGCGGCTCGAGACCCAGAACGCCAGCAGTCTGCCGTCCGGAGAGGGACTGAATCCGGCCAGCAGCGCGGTGTCGTCACCGGTGACCGATCGCGGATCCAGGACACACCGGACCGGTTCACCGGGTGCTTCCGCCACGACGACAACCGCGTGTGCCCCGCCGTCGGACGTGCCCATGCTGAACCACAAACCGCCCGCGTAAATCGGCGCACCGTTCTCGATCGACTGAAAGTCGGGTCCGGAGTATTCGAGCGCCGCGCGGCGGACCTCGGAGAAATGCGGCCACGCGTGGAGATGCGCTCGGCTGACGGCGTTCTGCTCCTCCTGCCAGGCCGCGACCTCGGGCGAGTCTTCCTCCAGCCACTGGTAGGGATCGTCCACCTGCGCGCCCGGCACACCGGCGACCTCGTCGACCTGACGCGTCAAAGGGTAGTCCTGAGCCATTTCCAGCCCTCCCGCTTCAACCTTCATCTGTAACTTACAGATGAAGGTTATGTACCCTTGGGTGCTATGGCGAGTCAAGACATCGAGAACGGCCCCCCGTCTGTTCGTCGGCGCCGCGGCGGCCGCAAACCGACGATCAGCAGGGAACAGATCCTTGCCACCGCGGAGAAGTTCGCTCCGGAAGATCTCTCGATACCGGCGCTGGCGTCGTCGCTCGGCGTCACGCACGCGGGGATCTACCATTACTTCTCGTCCCGCGCCGAGCTGGTGTCGGAGCTCGTCGGCCGTGCGTCGCGCCGGCTCGACGTCCCGCCGCGCGACGCCTGTTCCTGGGAGGAATGGGTCGTCGAGGCCGCGTTCGTCCTGCGGGGGCACTTCATCGACTACGCGAACACGCTCGACGTGCTCTCGATCGGGGCGTCGTTGATGTTCGCGCCCCTCAGCGAGGCGTTGCTGGCGGTTCTGCTGGATGCGGGGTTCACCATCAACCAGGCAGCCGACGCCGGGCAGCTCATTGGTTCCTGTGCCATCGGCGGCGCGATATCCGCGAGACGAGGGCGCCTCGGCAAGGCAGATCTCACCGCGGTCGCGGACGACCTGCGGGTGCCCCACGACTCCCCGCTGCGGGCGCTCGCCGCGGACGTAGCCGAGGATGACCTCGACGAGGCCTTCCGCCGATGTGTCACCACGGTGATCGAGGGGCTCAAGACCCGCCTCGCACCGGGTCGCGCCGCGCGCTGACGCGTCAGTCGCCGAGCTGGCGGCGGTACGCGGCGGCGATGGCGCGCAGCTTGAGGCCCAGGTGCAGCGCGAGCCGGTCGTCGCCGTTGTCGAGGCTGTATCCGGTGATCTGCTCGACCCGTTTGAGCCGCTGGTACAGCGTGGCCCGGTGGATGTGCAGGGAGTCGGCGGTGCGCCGGATGTTGCCGCCGCGATCGAAAAACTCGGTCAGGGTGTCGAGCAGGACGTGATGGCCGTCCTCTCGCTCGATCGCCGCCAGCGCCGGCACTTGAGCCGTACTGAGCAGGTCGTCCATCGGCAGCTTCAGCAACAGCTCGTAGGGTCCCAGCTCGCCCCAGCGGGCCACGGCACCGATGCCGGGCAGGAGCAGCGCGGCCCGCGCGGCCAGGAACGCCTGCTGATGCGAAGTGAGCACGGCGTCGAGCCTCGTGACCGTGCCGCCGAGACCGAAGACCGGACGCGAGTCGCGGTCGGTGAGCCGCTGAAACCGGCTGGTGATCCGCTCGGCCACCGACTCGACCAGCGTGCGGGCCGGGGGTTGCCGTTGGACGAGCAGGATCCAGCCGCGGGACGGGTTGGCCACCATCAGCGCCACGTCGTCGGTGACCGCGCGTACGCCGTCCTCGATGGCCGCCTCGAAGGCGACCTGTTGCGGCGGCGCGGCCGTGCGGCACTGCACGGCGAGGACGGTGAAGTGGGCACGGTCCTCGTCGAACAGCTGCTCGGCGCGCAGGTCCTCGATCGCCTGCGCGCGCACGGCGGTGTCGGGCGAGACGAGTTCCCGCAGGATGCCTTCGTGCCGGGCCTTGGTCCGTTCGCGCAGCAGCAGCCCGCGGTAGAGCACGGTGCCCGCGGCGGCCGCGGCCTCGGCAGCCGCCGTCAGCTCGGCCTCGCTGAACACTCCGTGCTCGTCGATGAGCCACAGGTAACCCAGCAGCATCCCGCTGCATCGCACCGGCGCGCACAGTCTCGGCCGGGTGCCCTCGACGTGGACGACGCCGGGCGCGGTCCAGCGGGCGATGCCCAGCGCGAGGAGGCGGTCGACCATCGGGGACTCCACGGCCCGGTTGAGCACCGAACTGACCCGCACCGGGTCCTCGTCGCCGAAGTGGCGGCTGGCCGCGAGGAGCCGGATCGAGGGGTCGTCGATGGCCACCGAGCGGTGCAGGCGCTCGGCCAGATCGTCCACAATGGACTGAAGATCACCGTCGAACATAAGCACCCATCGCTTCCCGGGCCGCGCGCCGGACACCGACGCTACCACCGTCCACGATGGACGGAGGTCAGCCCATCACGGTTCCGGAGCTGCCCGCGTTGCGCTCCCGCTTGCGCGAGAACGCGCCGAGGTCGACCCGCAGCCCGGTGTGCACGCCCTTGTACTGCACCGGGTTCGCGTCGTGGTCGGCTCCCGCCTCTACCTGCTCGATCAGGGTGCTCATCATGCGGCCCACCACCGGCGCGTTCTTGAACTGGTTGCCGCTGGTGCCCATCGCCACGTAGAACCCCGGCAGGCCCGTCCGGTCGTAGATCGGCGTCCAGTCGTCGGCCACGTCGTAGACCCCGACCACGCCGCGCGCGCGGTTCGGCACGCGCATTCCCGGCAGCCGCCGGGCCGCGCGCGTCACCTGCGCCTCGAACACGGCCATGGTCGGATTCGGGTTCGCCTCGTCCGGATCGTCGAGCCACTGCAACGGATCGCATTCCGGTTCGGTTCCGCCGACCAGCAGCCCGCCGCCGACCTCGCCGCGGAAGTAGGTGCCCAGATCCATGTCGGCCACCGCCGGCCCCACGCCGCCGGCCGGGTGGTAGCCCTCGGGCGCGAGCACGTGCGCCACCTCCTGCCGCATCGGCCGCACGCCGACGGTGAAGTCCTCCCCCACCCCGGCCAGCTCGTTGAGCTTCCCCGACCACGGCCCGGCCGCGTTCACCACCACCGGCGCCGCGATCCGCGTCCCGTCGGCCAGCACGACCGCGCGCACCCGGCCGTCCGCCGACTCGATCCCGGTCACCGCGGCCCGGAACCGGAACTCCGCGCCCTCCTTCGCCGCGGCGGCCGCCAGGTTCCGCGCGGCCAGCTGCGGATCGGTGACGTAACCGGCATCCGGGGTGTACACGCCGCCCAGCGTTTCGGTGGCGTCGGACCAGAACTCCTCGTCGTCGATGCGCTTGGGCGGCCAGTAGCGCCCGGTGTCGATGCCCGGCACCCGCCGCGCCAGCGTCGCGCCGTCCCACTCCTCGTACGGAACGCCGACCTCGTCGAGCAGCGGGACCCACCCCGACCGCGGCACCACGTCCACGTCGAGCACGACCAGGCCGCTGCGCTCGAACCGGGCCAGGTCCCCGACGTCGTGACCGAGATGATCGGCCCAGTCCGACCAGCAGAACTGCGCCTCCCAGGCCGCCGACACCCCGGCCAGGGTGGAGAAGTTGTACCGGATCACCGCGCTCGACGCACTGGTCGAGCCCTGGCCCGCCCCGCTCGCCCGGTCGGCCACGACCACCCGGCGTCCCGCCCTGGCCAGCTCCAGCGCGACGGCCGAGCCGATCACCCCCGCGCCCACCACCACGGCATCCGCGCCGATTTCCGCGCTCATCATGTCCTCCCTGACGGTGCCCGCTGCCTCACGGGGCCGTTTCCTCGCATTCGCGGTCCTGCCGATCGTGCTCGGCGAACACCTCCTTCCGCGATAGACAACTGTCGCGGCCGAACCGGTCCGCCGACAACGAATGACGGTGGTCATCGGCACGACAGCAGCGACTCCCGACCAGGAAGGGCGACTACGCGTGCATGCGGACGGCGCACCCGTCGCGACGACAGCGCGTCGTATCGACAAATGTCGAGGGCACCGCCGTGTTCTCGCGACTTTTGTACAGAGCCGCGCGGGACTCGCAGTCATACGCTACGGCTCTCATCGCCGATGATTGGGAGCAACGTTGGCCGACCTGATCTTCATGTCCCAGGAACACATCGACCGGATGAACGAGTTGCTCGGCGACTCGGCCGAGGTCGCTGCCGCGTGCGCACGGCTGGACCGCGACTACGCGATCGCCTACGAGCTGAGCGACGGACCGGGTGGCACCGTGTACTGGACGTTGCGCTTCGACCGGGAGGCGGGCGCGTCGTTCTCGCTGGAGCCGCCAGTCCACGCCGACGTGACCTATCTGTCGGATTGGGCCGAAGCGATTCGCTTCAGTCGCGCGGCTCGCGAAGGTGCTCAGGCCGCCGAACCGGTGCTCGAGACGCGCGGCGATCCGTCGGTGACCGAGCGCGTCGCCGAGGCATACTCGGTCGCGCAGAGCACCGCGACGCTTCCGACCGTATTTCCGGAAGTCTGAACGGTGCCTGCCGGGTCATGACATTGCCAGACAACGAAGTCAGGAAAGGAAGACGATGGCACTCCTGCTGACCGGTGCGACCGTCATCGACGGTGTTTCCGACAAGGCCCTCGACGGCCAGGCGATCCTGATCGAGAACAATCGCATCGCGGCTATCGGCAGGCCTGCCGAGCTCCCGGTCCCGGCAGACGCCGAAACCGTGGATTTCAGCGGAAAGTTCGTCATCCCCGGGCTGATGAACGCCAACGTGCACCTCCTCATCAGCATCTTCCTGGAAATACTCGTCCGTTACGAAGGACGTTACGAGGATTTGATCACCGAGGCCGCCCAGGTCGCCCTGAAAAGCGGAATGACGACGGTGTTCGACTCCTGGGGGCCCCGGCGCGCGCTCATCGCGGTTCGCGACAAGATCGACCGGGGCGAGGTCGCGGGCAGCCGGATTCGCTGCGCCGGCAACATCATCGGGCTCGACGGCCCGTTCTCCGGCGATTTCGACGGCAGGGTCCCGGGGATCGGGACCTCTCACCTCGTCGACCGGGTGAACGCGACGTGGGTGGAAAACACCGGCCGGCATCTGATGTGGCTGACCCCCGAGGCGGTGGGCGAAGAGGTTCGCAAGTACCTCGAACGCGGTGTCGATTTCGTCAAATACGCGTCGAACGAACACGGCGCGACGGCTGCCGGCGCCTTCATCCAGTTCTCGGAGCGCACGCAGCGCGTCATCGTCGAAGAAGCCCATCGCGCCGGGTTGACCGCGCAATCGCACACTTCCACGGTCGAGGGCCTGCGAATGTCGATCGAGGCCGGTTGCGACCTCATCCAGCATTGCAACATGACCGGGCCCACTGAGATCCCGGAGGAGACTCTCGACCTGTTCACGCGGCGAAACTGCTGTGCCGTCATTTTTCCCTTGACGGACAACGGCCTTTCCATCCTCAAGCAGTCCATTTCGGACCCCGAATGGACGATGTGGAAGGCCGCGGATGCCAATACCCGCAATCTCGTGAGCTCCGGCGCGAAGATCCTGCTCGCCAACGACGGAGGCGTTTTCGCGCCGGAGGTCATGCGGGAGCCGCTCATCAAGGGCACCTGGAACGGCTTGCCCGAGGACGAAGCTCTCGGGAGACTGGCGACAGGTCACTTCCTCTGGCTGCGGGCCATGGAGGAAAAGGGCATGTCGCCGATGGACTTGCTGCACGCGGCGACCCGCAACGTCGCCGAAGCCTACAAGGTCGACCACGATCTCGGTACACTCGAAGCGGGCAAGATCGCCGACATGGTGGTGCTCGACGCGGATCCGTTGCAGGGGGCCAAGAACTACGAGAGCATCCACGCGGTCATCAAGGACGGCGCGCTGGTAGATCTCGACGCGCTCCCGGAGCGGCCGCTGTTGACCGCAGACCTTCCCGCACCGCTCGAGGAAGAAGCCCGCTACGAAAGGTTCCTCCATCATGGTGCACGCCTGCCGGGTTGCCCGTCCTGTTTGGACGGAGCGCACTGACCCGCCTTCACGAATCTGGTGAATTCAAGGTCTCGGCCGCCCCGGTCATCGGCGGCCGAGCCGGAGAAGTCGGTTGCGCGACGGGTGTTTCGCCTGGTGCACCGCCTCGGCTGGGTGCAGCGCACCGTCGTTGGCGATTCACCCGTCCGCACCAGGGCGCCGTCCGACCATCGCGCGGACGCCGATCAGCCGAACGGCGACCTCTCGGCGAGCTCCGCCAGAGTGTGGAGCAGCACGTGCGTGATGTTGTAGATCACCAGCCCATGCGGTGCTTGCCGAGCCTGTTCCCGAGTGCCGACGATGCTCGTCATCGGCTTGCCGGCGGACTCCGCCGCTGCCGAGACAGCGTCGAGCGCCTGCGCGACCGCGGGTTCGGCGGCACCGCCGAGCGCCACCGCCAAGTCCGCTGGCCCCACCAGAACCGAGTCGACGCCTGGGATCGCGAGGATCTCGGGGGCGGCCGCGCAGGCTTCCGGTGTCTCCAGCATGGGCACCACGACGGTCGTTTCCGCCGCCTGTTCCAGGTGCTCGGCGATGCCGCGGGCACCGAACCGGCCGGCCCGGCTGTAGGTCGCGAAACCCCGCTTCCCGAGCGGTGGATAGTGCGCGGCCGCGACCGCGGCGCGGGCCTGTTCTGCGGTGTCGACGTGCGGCACGATCACCCCGTCCGCGCCGAGGTCGAGCACCCGCAGCACGAGCGCGGGTTCGGCCGCTCCGACCCGGACCAGGACGCCGAGCCCGTGCGCTTGGGCGGCCACGACGTGCTGCTGCAGCGGCACCAGGTCCGCGGGCCCGTGCTCGCAGTCGAGCACGACGAAGTCGAGCCCGGCCACTCCGGCCATCTCGACCAGCGTCTCCGCGGGCAGCCGCAGCAGGCCGCCGAGCAGTCGTTCCCCGGACCGGAGCCGTTGTTTCAGCGTGCTCACCGCGCCACCATCCCCGCCGAAAGGTCGATGTCGGCCGCGCACAGGCCCGGCATCGCCAACATCGCGAGCACCGCGGAAGCCACCTCTTCCTCGGTGACCATCCGGCCCAACGCCGCACGGCTCGTGAACGCTCGCTCGGCCTCGTCGTAGCTGACGCCGGTGCGCTCGGCCTCCAGCCGGAAATTGCGTTCCATCCGCGGACCTTCGACGGGCCCGGGCGACAGCGAGTTCACCGTCACCCCTTGCGGCCCGACCTCGCCGGCGAGCGTGGCCGTCAGGCCGAGTACGGCCATTTTGGACGCGCAGTACGGAGTGCGGCGCAGCAGCGGACGTTTTCCGCTCACCGAGGCGATGTTGACGACGTCGCCCGTGCCCCGCGCCGCCATGGGCGGCAGGAACGCCCGGCACACCAGGTAAACCCCGCGCACGTTGACCCCGAAGACCTCGTCCCACTCCTCCGGTTCGACGTCGACGAGCGGCTTGACCGGCCCGGCGACCCCGGCGTTGTTCACCAGCACCGAGATCTCCTCGTCGGCGAGTTCGTCGGCGAGAGCGCGCACCGAATCCGGATCCGCCACATCGCACACGGCTGCCCGGCCCGGTCCGGGCAGCGCCGCCACCGTTTCCTCGAGATTGTCCTTTCGCCGTCCGGCCACGACCACTCGCGCACCGGCGTCCGACAGCGCACAGGCGATCGCCCGGCCCAAACCGTTTCCGCCGCCGGTGACCAGCGCCGTGCGCCCGGCGAGCTGGCCCGTCACGCCGGGTTCCACGAAAGCTCCCGCCGCCGGAACTCGACCGCGCGCACGTCGCCGGAACGGGCGTGCCCCTCGAAAAGCTCCACGCGCGCCGCGCGCCCGCAAACCTCGCCCAGCAGCACGCTCGACTCGCTGCTCGTGACTTCCTGATAGGTCACGGTCTTGAGGTACTTCCCCACCCAAAGCCCGCCGGTGTACCGAGCGGCGCCGCGCGTGGGCAGGACGTGGTTGGTGCCGATCACCTTGTCGCCGTAGGACACGCAGGTGCCCGGGCCGAGGAAAAGCGCGCCGTAGTCCCGCATCTTCTCCAACGCCTGCCGCGGTTCCTCGGTCAGCACCTGGACGTGTTCGAACGCGTAGGTGTCCGCCAGCGCGAAGGCTTCGTCGAGGTCGTCCACGACGTGGATCTCCCCGTGGTCGCGCCAGGCCGGACCGGCGAAATCGCGAGTCGGCATCCCGGGCAGCAGCGCCTCGACGTGCTCCAGCACCTCGCGAGCGACGTCCTCGGACGTGGTGATCAGCACTGCCGGGGAGTCCGGGCCGTGTTCGGCCTGGGACAACAGGTCCACCGCGACGACGAACGGATCGGCGGTGTGGTCGGCGACGATCAGCACCTCGGTCGGACCGGCGAACAGGTCGATCCCCACCTCGCCGAACAACTGGCGCTTCGCTTCCGCGACATAAGCGTTGCCCGGCCCGGCGATGAGGTCGACGCGCCCGACGGTCTCGGTCCCGACCGCCATCGCGGCCACCGCCTGCACTCCGCCGAGGAGGTAGATCTCGTCCGCTCCGGCCAGATGCATGGCGGCGACGGTCGCCTCCGGCACTTCCCCGCGGATCGGCGGCGTACAGGCGGCAACCCGCGGCACCCCGGCCACCTTCGCGGTCACGATCGTCATGTGCGCCGAAGCGGTCAGCGGATAGCGGCCGCCGGGCACGTAGGCGCCCGCGGCGGCGACCGGAACATGCTTCTGTCCCAAGTGGACACCGGGGAGAGTCTCGATCTCGAACTCCTGCAACGAATCCCGCTGCCACTGCGCGAAGGTGCGCACCTGGTCCTGGACGAACCGGATGTCGTCGAGCACCTGGCCGGGAACGCGGGCGACGATCTTCTCGATCTCCTCGGCGGAAAGCCGGAACGACTCGGGCGACCACGCGTCGAACTTCGCCGAGCAGTCGCGGACCGCGGCGTCCCCGCGTTCGCGAATGTCGGCGATGAGGGCGCGGACCCGGTCGCTGACGTCGGTGCGCTCGGCCGCGACCTGCTCGGCCGGGACGGCGGATTTCAAGGTCTTGGGCATTCAGGACTCCTTCGAGAGGGGGGAAAGACTGCACAGCCAGTCGGCCAGCACCGCCGCCGCGGCACCGGGTGCCTCGAACGTCAGCAGGTGCCCGGCTTCCGGAAGCACCCGCAACGAGGCGTTTCGCGCTCGCGCGGCGATCGAGCGGTGGAATTCGGGCGGGCACAATCGGTCCCGGGCTCCGGAAACCACGAGCATCGGACAGGACAGGCCCGCGACGGCCGCGTGCGCGTCCTGCCGGGTCGCCTGGGCGGCGAGCTGGGCGCGGAACGTGCTGGGGCCGACCCGCTTCGCCATGGCGAGGAAACGCCGGTGCAGAACGGGATCCGGGCCGGAGAACATCGTCGGCAGGATCTCCTCCGCGACCACCGAATCGAACTCGCCGTCGCGCGTGCGGCGGTCGAACCCGGCCCAGGCAGCGAGCTGCTCAGCGGTCGGCGCGGCGGCGTTGGTCGAGACGGCGCAGAATCCGGCGAGCCGTTCCGGTGCCCGGCGGGCGACCTCGAAGCCGGCGATCGCACCGAGACTGAGCCCCCCGAGCACGAACGGGCCCTCGACCGCGGCCAGGATCTGCTCGGCCATCCCGCCGATGTCCGGCGCGGTGATCTCCGCGTCGACGACCGGCCCCGGCAGCTGTGGCCGCACGTCCGCCCAGACGTCGGCGTCGCACAGCATTCCCGGGACCAGCACCACGGGCAGAGCGGTCACCGGCCGGCCGCGCGAGGCAGCAAATGCCAGGGCGCGAGGTAACCGTTGTGGTCCCGTCCCACCCCGGCGTCGGCCGCCGCCTTGACGACCTCGTCGTCCCAGTCGAGCCGAACGCGGCCGTCTCCGCTGTTGACGACCAGCAGCGTCGCCTGTTCGCCGGAGACGTTGCGGATGCTGCGCCACGCACCACGCGGCACGGAGACCATGTCCCAGGGGCCGAGGCGCACGCTCACCTCGTCGTGCCGGTTGAGCGTCACCTCCCATTCGCCGTCCTTGACCAGCAGCACCTGCGTTTCGTCGTGCCGGTGCAGCGGAATGCCCTCTCCCGGCTCGGCGCGCAGCCACGCGACGTTGTGCCCGTGCGGGTGGTAGACCCGCGGCTCCTGGTCTCGATCCTCGGTCATGCCGAAGCCGATCACCGGGGCCAATTCCACGCGCCCGCCGGAAACCGCGGTGCCCAGCAGAGCTCGGCTCGACCACTGCAAATCGTCGCTCGTGGCGACCCGGCGGCGCAGCTTCGCGGCGTCGTAGGACGGCAGGGCCGCGATGTCCGCCGGGGCCATCGGCTGGATCAGCTCCGCCGGGTCGGGAACCTCGTCCCCCGCGAGAGTGTCGACCAGCTGGTTGTCCGCGGTCAGATACAAGCCGTGGCCCGCGGCCTCGCGCAGCACCGAGGGACCCCAGATGATGCCGCCGGTGTCGTCGTGGCCGAGGACGGTGAACAGCCAGCCGTCGTCCGGGCCGATGTTGGTGAACCCGCGGAAAATCCACGTCGGGATCGACGCGATGTCGCCCTCGCGCAGCACCAGCTCGCCTTCGTCGCCGTCCGCGCCCCAGCGGAGCAGGAACTCGCCGCGGAAGCACAGGAACACTTCCGCGGTGAAGTGCAGGTGCAGGTTGTTCGTGATCCCGTGCGGCATCGCGGCGGCGCCGATGTTGAACCCGTGCGGCTCGCGCAGGTTCACCACCTGGTCCGCGTTCTGGGTCACCCCCGGGCCGATCATCGAGTAGTTCTCCTTGCGGTCCGACCCCGGCGTCCGGCAGTCGATGAACGCCTGGTCGCAGGACACGAAATCTGCCCGCCGGATCGTCCGGCGGGCCAGTTCGCCGGCCGGCACCGGCCCGTCGTCGGTACGCATGGCACCCCTCCGAAAGCTGATTGTTTATACGTATGCATACGACCATCGGCGCGGCGGTCTGTCAAGGCACTCCAGCGTCCGGCTTTCTGGCGAGCCGCGCGAGGCCGGTCCGGAATTTCCGCTAGGATCCGTATGCACAAGCCGTTGCGCGGAAGAGGAGCCGATGCCGATCACGAGCCACGACGTGGCCCGGCTCGCCGGGGTGTCGCAGCCGACCGTGTCCCGGGCGCTGCGCGGGGACCACCGGGTTTCGGAGGCCACCCGCGTCCGCGTGCGCGAGGCCGCGGACGCGCTGGGCTACGTGCCGAGCGAAGCCGGACGGAGCCTGGCCACCCGGTCGACGCACTGCGTCGGAGTGGTCGTCACGGATCTGGCCAACCCGTTCTACCCGCACCTGATCGGCCCGCTGCACGACACGCTCGAACAGCACGGCTACCGGATAATGCTCTTCGCCGAACGCAGCGAGGCCGCGCTGGAGACCGAGCGGCTGCTGGACCGGTCGATCGACGGGGTCGTGCTCACCACCGCGGTGATCGGCTCGGCCCTGCCCGCCGAACTCGCCCGCCGCGGCCTCCCGTTCGTCTTCCTCAACCGGGAAACCGGCGCCGGCGACGCCGACGCGGCGGTCGTCGACAACGAGGCGGGCGGGCGGCTGGTCGCCGAGGAGCTGCTGCGGCTGGGCCATTCGGACATCGCCCTGATCGGCGGCCCGGGCGACACGACCACCGGACGCGATCGGGAGCACGGCTTCCGGATCAGCCTTTCCGAGGCGGGCGTCGGCCTGCCGCGCCGCTGGGTCCGCCAGGGCCCGTTCGACTACGGCACCGGGTACGAGGGCCTGCTTGACTTGATGTCCGACGGCCCGCGTCCCACCGCGGTCTTCTGCGGCAACGACGTCATCGCGATCGGCGCGATCAACGCCGCCCGCCGGCTCGGCCTGGACATCCCGGGCGACCTCACCGTCATCGGCTTCGACGACCTGCCGATGGCCGCCTGGGAGACGTTCGACCTGACGACGGTCCGCCACGACCTCGACGGGATGGCCAAGGCCGCGGCGGAACTCCTGGTCGAACGCCTCTCCGGAAACGCCGAACCCCCGCGGCGCACGGTGTTCGCGCCCTCTCTCGTGTCCCGGGGAACGCACGCGCCGCGATGACTCCCGCTGCCGCGGCAGCGGGAGTCCGACGGCTCATCGCGCGTATTTGTCCGCGGAGAGGTCGCTGCGGTAGGTCTCCTTCATGAAGACCGTGATCACTACCAGCGCCAGCACGGCCGCGGCCGCGAGGTACGCCCACACCGCGTAGATCGTGCCGAACTCCGCCACGAGCAGGGTCGCGACGAACGGCGTGATGCCCATGAAGATCGAGAACGAACAGTTGTAGGCGATCGAGCTCGCGCTGAACCGGGTCCGGGTCGCGAACATCTCCGCCGCGCACACCGTGACGATGCCGGTCAGGAAGAACTCCGGGACGAGATAGATCAGCTGGCTCGCCACCGCGGCCCCGAAGGTGCCTGCCTGGCCGACCCGGAACGCCAGCGGCACCAGCACGATGCAGCACACCGCCCCGGTGACGAGCATCGGCTTGCGCCCGATGCGGTCGGAGATCGCGCCCGCCAGCGGCAGCAGCGGGATCAGCACCGCGACCGAGATCGCGTTCGACAGCCAGGCCGCGGACTTCGACAGGTGCAGCGTTTCCGACAGGTATTCGGGATAGAAGGTGACCCAGGCGTAGGACAGGATCGCGAGCATGATCGACGCGCCGCAGAACACCAGGATCGGCCGCCACTGCGAACGCAGCGCTTCGCGGAGGGGCGCTTCGACGACATTCGTCCCGTGCTCGGTGGCGGCGACGAATTCCGGCGTCTCGTCGAGCCGGCTGCGCAGCCACACCCCGATCGCGCACAACGGCAGCACCGCCAGGAACGGGATCCGCCAGCCCCAGCTGTGCAGCGCCGCGTCGCTGAACAAGGCACTCATCAGCGCGGCCGTGCCGGCTCCGGCGAGGATGCCGAAGAAGCAGCTGTTCGACGCGAACGACGTGTAGAACCCACGCCGGCGCGGCTCGGCCCACTCGACCACGAACGCGACCGCGCCGACATACTCGCCGCCCGCGACCATGCCTTGCAGCACGCGCAGCACCAGCAGGATCAGCGGAGCCGCCAGCCCGATCTGGCCGTAGGTGGGCAGCACGCCGATCGCCGCCGTGGACACGCCCATGAACAGCACCGTCCACAGCAGCACCTTCTTGCGCCCCAGCCGATCGCCCCACCGGCCGAGCAGAGTCCCGCCCAGCGGACGGACCAGGCAGGCGATCGCGATCACCGCGTACGCGCTCAGCACGCTCGCGGTGTGGTCGCTCGCCGGGAAGAAGGACGCCGCGAGGACCGGCGCCATGTAGCCGTAGAGCCCGTAATCGAACTGTTCGACGAAGTTGCCGATACTGCCGGCGAGGATCACCCGGCGGATCACCTTTCGACGTCCGGTCGCCTCGGCGGACGCGGCTGCGGTGGGCGCGACGGTGGACATGACACCTCCAGTGGCGTCTCACAACGGCTCAGCCGTTTGCATACGTATGGATGGCAACTTAAGTGGCCCGGGTCACCGGGTCAAGGCCACCGCGACCACGAATTTTCCCAAGGTGGTGCCCGCGTGATCATTCGGACGGCGCTCTCGGTCGCTTCCCTTGCCGCCGGGAATGCATACGGATACAGTGCCCATCGCCAGAGTGCCCGCCGTCAGCTCCCCGCCGAGAAAGGAACCACCATGCCGCTCGATCCGGTCGCCTACCAGCCCTACGAGGACCCGGACGACTTCATCCGCGAGGTCACCGACCGGATCTGGGTGCAGCGCGACATCTCCTACATCGTCGACAACTACGAACCCGACTCGATTGTGCACGGCGGCCTCGGCACCGTGACCGGCCGGGAAGGCGTCATCGAAGGCAGCCTGATGCGGATCGCGCAGGTGCCGCAGCACGTGGGCCAGGCCGAGGACGTCGTCTGGGAGGCCCGGGGCGACGACGCCTTCCTCAGCTCGCACCTCGTTTTCTCCAGCGACACCCACCTCGTGGACGGCCGGCCGGTGCCGGTCCGCAAGCGCACCATCGCCAACTGCCTGTACCGGCGCGGACGGATGGTCGAGGAATGGGTCGTCCGGGACGACCTCGCGGACTGCCTGCAGCTCGGGCTCGACCCGGCCGAAGTGGCGCGCGGGCTGCGCTTCCGCGGCTACGAAGGCTCGATGACGAAACCCGCGCCCGCCGACGTCCTCGCCGCGGGCGACAGCGGGCCGCGCGCGGACGACTACCGGCCCGAATGCGAAATGGTGCTGGAGTTCGTCGAAGAGGTCTGGAACGCACGCCGGCTGCACAAGGTCGGCGAATACATGCAGCGAGACCTGTTCCTGCACACCGTCGGCGACCGGACGGTGCTCCGGCCCGACGGGTACCAGAAGGATCTGCTCACCCAGATCGCGCCGTTCCCGGACGCCCGGTTCGAGATCCGCGACATCCAGGCCAACAACGCCGCGCGCTACGCCGGGCTGCGCATCGCCGTGCTCTGGGTGATGCGGGGCAGCTATCGCGGGGTCGCCGATTTCGGGCCGCTGACCGGCAAGCCGGTCGAACTGCTCGGCGTATCGCAATTCCTCGTGCAGAACGGGCGGATCGTGCGCGAGGTCCGGGTGTTCGACCAGATCTCGCTCCGGGCGCAGATCAACGGCCACGAGAGCTCGTTCGCCGAAACCAACATCTACTGACCCCGCATCTACTGACCCCGCCGGGCGGCGCCCGCTTAGGATCGGCCGATGGAGCAGGAGTCCCGGGACGGCGACCGGGTGACCTTGAACCAGCTGCGGGCGTTCGTCGCGGCGGAAAGCCGGGGCTCGTTCACCCGGGGCGCCGTCCAGCTGGAGATTTCCCAGGCCTCGATGTCGGAATTGATCCGCCGGCTCGAGGAAGAGCTCAACGCGGTCCTCTTCCATCGCGGCGCGCGCCGGCTGACGCTCACCGCGGCCGGCGAGGAACTGCTGCCGTTCGCCCGCCGCGCGGTCCACGCGACCGACGAGGGCGTCCGCGCGGTGCAGTCGCTTGGTTCGCTGGGCGGCGGGACCGCGACCTTCGGGGTCCTCCGCAACGCGGACTACTACCTGCTCGGCAATCTCGCGCAGACCTTCCACCGCCGGTATCCGTCGGTCAAGGTCCGGCTGGTCGGGCAGAATTCCGCGGAGACCGCGGACGCCATCCGGGCCGGCGACATCGAGGCCGGGCTCATCGTGCTTCCGGTCGACGACGAGGGCCTGGACATCACGCCGCTGATGCGGGACGAGGTCCGCTACGTGAGCGCCGACCCGGCCGCGGCCGCGAAACCGGTCAGCATCCGGCAATTCGCGGCCGCGCGGCTGGTCCTCTACGACGCCCGCTACGGCTGGCGGGACCCCACCCGCCGGCAGCTCGCCGACCGGGCTCAGCTCGCCGGCGTGCGGATCGAGCCGATCTTCGAGATCGAGCACGTGGAAGCCGCGCTGAAGCTGGTCGCGGACGGGGCCGGCGACACCATCGCCAGCACCGCCGTGGTCCGCAGCGCCGCGTTCCCCCCAGGACTGCACACGGCGCCGTTCGAAGAGCCGCTTTTCGACACCATCGCCATCGCGCGCAAGCGCGGCCGCCCGTTGTCGCGCGCCACGCGGGAATTGGCCCGGCTGGCTGAGGACGCGGTCAGCGACGCCCGCGGCCCGGCCGCCCGCCCCAAGCGCACCCGCGGCTAGCAGTGTCCGGTTTGGACAGTTTCGCGTCCGGGCACCGCACCCGGAGGCATCGGGCAATCCGATGGCTCGGTCAGGATCGCACCCTCTGGTCCGTTGGCTGAATCGCGCTTACCGTCTCGTGCCATGCAGATCACCCCCTCCGAGGCAGCCCAGCTCGGCCCGTTGACCTGGCTCAAGAAGCCCGCTGTGGACGGGCCTCCGGCCCAGCGCGACCCGCGCGTCGTCGAACGCGTCAGCGAAATGCTGCGCGACATCGAGCGCCGCGGCCTCGCCGCGGTCCGCCAGTACTCCGAAGACCTCGACGGCTGGACCGGCTCGCTCGAACTCGGCCAGGACGAGCTGCGCCGTTCCGGCGACCAGCTGCCCGCCGACCTGCGCGCGGCCCTCGAACTCGGCTACGAGCGCACCAGCCGGTTCGCCGCCGCCCAGCGCGAACACCTGACCGACTTCGAGATCGAACTGGCCGATTCGGTCGTCTGCGGGCAGCGCTACGTACCGGTCCGCCGGGTCGGCGCCTACCTGCCCGCCGGCCGATTCCCGTTGCTGGCCAGCGCGTTCATGACGGTCGGCGTCGCCAAGGCCGCGGGCGTGCCGTCCGTTCTCGCGTGCACTCCCCCGTCCGGCGAGCACGGCGCGCATCCGGCGGTGCTTTACGGCGCCTACCTTTCCGGCGCGGATCGCGTGTTCGCCCTCGGCGGCGTCCAGGCGCTCGGCGCGATGGCGTTCGGGCTCCTGGACGAGGCCCCGGTGGACATGCTCGTCGGCGCGGGCAACGCCTACGTCACCGAAGCGAAGCGGCAGCTGTTCGGCCAGGTCGGCATCGACCTGCTCGCCGGACCGTCCGAAGTGGCCGTGATCGCCGACGAGACCGCCGACCCCGACTGGGTCGCGGCCGATCTGCTCGGACAGGCCGAGCACGGACCCAACTCGCCGGCCGCGCTGGTGACCACGTCCGAGGAGTTCGGCCGCCAGGTCATCGCCGCCATCGACCGCCGCCTGGCGACGCTCGCCACCAGCGAGGTGGCCGGTCCGGCGTGGCGCGACTTCGGCTCGGTCGTCGTCGCCCGCGACGCGGCCCAGGCCGCCGCGGTCAGCGACGTCTGGGGCCCCGAGCACCTCGAAATCCAGACCGCGGACGACGACTACTACCTCAAGAACCTCGCCAACTACGGCTCGCTGTTCCTGGGCCGGTGGAGCACCGTCGCCTACTCCGACAAGGGGATCGCGGGCACCAACCACGTCCTGCCGACCGGCAAGACCTCCCGCTACAACGCCGGTCTGTCGGTCTCGCGCTTCCTCAAGCCGCTCACGTACCAGCGCGCCGCCAAGGAAGGCACCGCCGCGCTGGCGCCAGCGGTCGAACGGATTTCCGCGTTCGAGGGCCTGGCCGCGCACGAGGCCACCGCCACCGTCCGCATCGAACACATCGGCCGCCACTCCGGCGCGTTCGACGGCACTCCCGCCGTCGACCGGAACTGACCACGATCACCCGGCCCGTCCCCGCCGCCATGTGCCGCGCCCCGGCACCGAAACCAGACAGAGGCTGATGGACATGTCCGCACCCGCCAACGGAAACCAAGCCGCCGCACCGGAAAGACTGCGACGAGAACTCAAAGTCACGGACGCGGCCGCGTTCTCCGTCGGTCTCATCGGCCCGGTCGGCGCCATGGCGCTGCTCGGCGTGGGCGCGGCCGGCCTGCTCGGCGAAGGCGCCACCTGGGCCTTCGTTTTCGCCATCCTCGGCGTCTCGCTGGTCGGCTACGGCTTCGTCAAGCTCTCGCAGCACATCTCGCACACCGGATCCGTCTACGCGCTGGTCGGCCGCACCCTCGGCCCGCGCGCCGGATTCGTCGCCGGGGCCGCGCTGTTCACCGCGTACGCGACCATCGGCACCGGCTCGACCATTGAAATCGCGTTGTTCTTCAACAAAGTCCTCGGGCAGCTAGGCCTGGCCGGGGCCGGGGCGTCCGAATGGATCTGGACCGCCTTGGTCGCGCTGGTGCTGGTGGTCGCGCTGTCGCTGAGCGAAATCCGCGTCATCACGCGGATTCTGCTGATCTGCGAACTGGCCGGGGCCGCGCTGGTCGGCTTGCTCAGCATCGTGATCATCGTGCGGGTCGCGGCCGGCCACGGTCCGCACGGGCAGACCTTCAGCTGGAATTTCCTGCATCTGCCCGCCGGCACCGGAGTCGGCACGATCGCCGGCGCCGCGGTGTTCGGGTTCCTCGCGTTCGCCGGGTTCGAAGGCGCCGCGTCGCTCGGCGAGGAGACGATGAACCCCAAGCGGGAGATCCCCCGCGCCCTGAAGATCACCATCGTGGTGGTCGGCGCGTTCTTCCTGCTCGCCATCGTCGGGCAGGCCCTCGGCTACGGCACCGGACCGGCCGGGGTGAAAGCCTTCTCCGCGGCCGAAGATCCGTACGGCGACCTGGCCGGGCAGTACCTCGGCAGCGCGATGGGCGTCCTGCTGAACCTGGTCGCCAGCGTGAGCCTGTTCGCGATCACCCTCGGCACCGTCAACGGCGCGGCCCGGGTCGGCTACGCGCTGATTCGCGACGCCGGGGTCCCCGGTCCGGTCGTGCGGCTGACCAAACGCGGAGCGCCGGTCGGCACGATCGTCGTGACCAGTCTCCTGATCCTCTGCTTCGCCGTCGGGCAACGACTGGCCGGGACCGGAGTCCTGGACGCCACTTTCTACTGGCTCACCATCGGAACCATCTCCCTGCTCGTCGCCTACGCCATGGCCACCGTCGGCGCGTTCCGGTTCCTTTTCCTCAGCGGCCGGCCGAACGCGCCGCGCTGGCAGGCAGTCGTCCCGGTGCTCGCACTCGCCTTCATCGCGTACACGATCTTCAAGAACGTGGTGGGCGTGTCCGGCCCGTACCGGTTCTTCCCGTACATCATTCTCGCGGTTCTCCTCGTAGCCACCGTCGTCGTGGCCGCGGTGCCCGGCCTCGCCGACCGGGTCCGGACGCGGATCGCCGATCAGGGAGACAGCGAATGACCCGGATCGTCTGCGTCCAGCTCGCTCCGCGCGTCGGCGAGCTGGACGCGAACCACCGCCAGATCGTCAGCACGATCGCCGAAACGAGGGCCGACATTCTCGTCCTGCCGGAACTGGCCACGAGCGGATACGTCTTCGAGTCGGCGGCCGAGGCCGCGGAGTGCGCGATTCCGCCGGACGACCCGAAGATCGGCGAGTGGGCAGCAGCGATCAACGGCGACTCGGTGGTCGTCTGCGGATACGCCGAACGCGGACCCGGGGGCGTTCTGTACAACAGCGCGGTTCTGCTTGATTCCACTGGAGTCCTGGCCAGCTACCGGAAAACCCACCTGTGGGACCGGGAGAAGCTGTTCTTCGCCCCGGGAAGCCAGCCTCCGCCGGTCGTCGCCACCCGGTTCGGCCGGATCGCGGTCATGGTCTGCTACGACCTGGAATTCCCGGAATACACCCGGCGCGTCGCCCTCGACGGCGCCGACCTGATCGCCGTCCCGACCAACTGGCCCGAAGTCGCCCGGCCCGAGGGAGAACGGCCGCCGGAAGTCCTCATCGCCCAAGCCGCCGCCCGCGTCAACCGGGTCGCCATCGCCTGCTGCGACCGCTCCGGAACCGAACGCGGCCAACGGTGGACGGAGGGAACGACGATCGTCAGCGACGACGGCTGGATCGCGGCCACCGCGGGACCGGACGGCCGCGCAGAGTGGGACGCAGACCTCGTTTCGGCCCGGGACAAGAACATCAGTACCCGCAACCACCTCTTTGGCGATCGGAGAACCGATCTGTACGGGCTGTCTCGCTGAAGCCTGACGGGGATTTCGTCGTGTCAGGCACCGGAAACAGCGACCACGCCGGTCATGGTGCCGACATAGGCGTGGTCCCCGGACAGGGTGGGAGAGGTGAAATGCGGGACGGTGCCTAGATTCAGCTGGCCCCGCACCGAGCCGTCGGCGGGTGCCAGGGCGTACAGGACGTTCTCCGTGGCGGCCAGGATCTGCCCGCCAACCACCAGCGGCTGCCCGTACATCGCACCGTCCAAAGTGGTCTGCCAGGCCGTCCCGAGCGTGCCCAGCGGTGCGAGATCGACCGCGTCGCCGGTGGCCGATGACTCCACTGGCACCGCAGTATCCCGCGCGACAGCGCCGAGCGGCGCGGGCCGTCCAGGCTAACCGGCAACGCCCCCTCCGAGCCGCGGATCGGAGGGGGCCCAACATCGGCTACGGCGGTGAGTGTTCTCCGCGACGGGGCCTGGCTCGGGGGTCGG
>NZ_JACJHR010000056.1 GCF_014174495.1 Amycolatopsis echigonensis | reverse complement strand
GTGCGGGGTGGGGGCTGGCACCCTGGTGCGTGGGCGTGCCCGTCCTGTCTTGGCCGGGCTGTCAGCTCAGTTCTGCAGGGCGAAGGTGACGCCGGGGGCTTTCGGGGTTTCCGGGCGCGGCAGCCAGCGGTCGTCGCTCACCGGCAGTTCGCCTTCGAGCGCGGCCAGCACCAGTTCCTTCGCCAGCGGCAGCACCTCGGCGACCGGGACGTCGCGCTGCAGTTCCCAGGACAGCGAGGTGACGCCCGCGTCGCGGATGCCGCACGGCACGATGTTGTCGAAGGCGGTCAGGTCGGCGTTGCAGTTCAGCTCGAACCCGTGCATCGTCACGCCTCGCTGGACGCGAATGCCGATCGCGGCGATCTTGCGTTCGATGCCGCGTTCGTCGGCCGGGATCCAGACGCCGCTGCGGCCCTCGACGCGGCCAGTGCGCACGCCGAACCGGTCGCATACCGCGATCAGCGCTTCCTCGAGCCTGCGCACGTAGTGCATGACGTCGATCGGGTCGGCGAGCTTCAGGATCGGGTAGCCGACCAGCTGGCCGGGGCCGTGCCAGGTGATCTTGCCGCCGCGGTCGACGTCGATCACCGGGGTGCCGTCGGCGGGCCGGTCCTCGGGTTCGGTGCGCTTGCCCGCGGTGTAGACCGACGGGTGCTCCAGCAGCAGCATGGTGTCCGGCCCGGTTTCGTCCGCGCGTGCGGCGAGGATCTCCCGCTGCAGGTCCCAGGCCTCGGTGTACTCGATCGTGCCGACCTCGCGCACGACGAGGGGCTCGGTGGCGGCACGACAGCTAGCGCTCGAAGAACTCACCCGTCGAGGCTACGCCTTTCGCGCGCCGGAAAGGGAATCAGCCGGAGTGCGGTCGCTGACACCAGCCCCACGCCGAGCACCGCGAGCACGGCCCCGACGGTGTCGGTCACCCAGTGCACGCCGAGCACGATCCGGCAGGCCGCGGCCAGCACGGTGGCGGCGGCGGAAATCCAGATCGCCCACCGCGCGAACCGCGGCCGGAGCCAGGCGCAGAGCAGGACCACGACCAGGCCGGTGGCGGCCACTGAGACGACGTGGCCGCTGGGGTAGCTCAGATCCGGGTACGCGCGCGGGCGCTGGCGCTGGAACACCGGCTTGAACGCCAGGCTGGTCAGCCGGCACAGCAGCAGCACCACGGCGAGCCGCACGCACAGTGAGAACTGCGACCGGTTCCGCAGCACGATCGCCAGCAGAACGACGCCGAGCACGTACGGCAAGACTGGACCGAGGACGTTCGTCACCACGCCCGCGACCTGACCGGCCGGGCGGGTGTTCTGTCCTTGCAAGGCAGTGGCGACCTCGACGTCCAGCTGCAGCGGCTGCCGGTCCACGAGCAAGCCGAGCCAGAGGAACGCGGCGAACAGCACCACTCCGGTGACGACCCACCGCACGCGCGGCATCGTCACGTCGCCGCGGCGAGCGCGCCGTCGACGGTGCGGTGCCGGAATTCGTACCCGCTGGCCTCCAGCTTCCGCGGCACTGCGCGCTGCCCGAACAACGCCATCTCCTCGGCGGCCTGGCCGAGGGCGATCTTCATCGCGATTTCCGGCACCCACCACGGCGCGGGCCGGTGCACGGCGTGGCCGAGGGCGCGGGTGAACTCGGTGTTGGTCACCGGGATCGGGCCGGTGAGGTTGACCGGGCCGGAGAGCGTGTCGTGCTCCAGGATGTGCATCAGGGCACCGATTTCGTCGTCCAGCGCGATCCACGGCATGTACTGCCTGCCGTCGCCCAGCCGCCCGCCGAGCGCGAAGCGGAAGAGCGGACGCAGCACGTCGAGCAGGCCGCCGTGCCGGGCGAGGACGAGCCCGGTGCGGACCGTGACCACGCGGGCGTTGGCCGCAGCGGCGGTGGCGTTCTCCCACTCGACGCACATTTCAGCGAGAAAACCGTTGCCGGCCTTGGTGTCCTCATCGACCACAGTGGACCCGGTGTTGCCGTAGTAGCCCACCGCGGAGGCATTCACCAGTACCCCGATGCCGTGCTCCGCCACGGCTTCGGCGAGCACTTCGGTCGGCTCCACGCGGCTGTCGAGCAGCTGCTGTTTGCGCATTCCGCTCCAGCGGCCGGGCAGCAGCGGCGCGCCGCACAGGTTCACCACCGCGTCGATGCCGTCGAACGCGCCGTCGTCGATCCGTCCCGACGGCGGGTCCCAGCCGCGTTCGTCTTCCGCCCGCGCGGTGCGCCGCACGAGCCGGCGCACGTCGTGCCCGGATTCGCGCAGCCGTCCGGTCAATGCGGTGCCGAGGAGACCGCCGGAGCCCGCGATGAGTACCCGCATGCCTCTGATCGTGTCCTATCGACCCGGTTCGCGCACACCCGGGCGGAGCTGACCGGCGACGTCCGCGGCCGCGGTCAGCAGCACCAGTGCGGGAATCGCGGCGCTCGGCTTGAGCCGGTAGCTGCCGCGGCGGTCCTGCTCGACCAGTCCGGCCGCGGCGAGCGCCCTGAGATGGTGGTAAAGCCGTCCCGGCGAGCACCTCGGCGCGCGGCCTGTCCGGCAGCGACAGGGATCGCGGGCGTGGTGAGCCGGACTTCCCAGCGCAGCTTCCTGGCGGCTTGGCCACGACCGGCACGTCGAGGACCTGGTGCGCGAGGACAGCCGCTCGATCGCGGCTCGCGGCGATTTCGTGGTGCAAGCCGGACAATTGCGCGGCGCTGCCCTGGCCGGTCGCTGCCGACCACGCCATGACCGCTTCGGCGGAGGGCGGTTTCTCGGCGGCGCGGGGAGCACCTGGGCGCGGAACGACGGGTCGTACGCGAACCGGTTCGACAGCGCGTCTCCCGCCGCGCGGCGCACCATGACCGGGCTCCCCGCGGCGGGCAGTACTCGGGGAAATACCGCAGCAACGTCTCGCCGCCGAACATCCGGACGTCCGGCATCCGCCAGCCGCCTCGGGCCGCGGCCGCTCGCAGCGCCCGGTAGCCGAGCAGGGAGCGCAGGGAGTCGGCCGCGGAGTTGTCGCTGACGAGAATCATCATTTCCGCGATGCTTTGCAGCGGCACGCGCTGGTCCGGACCCTTCGCGACGCCGTACTCGTCGCAGGGGATTCCCAGACGGGGCAACGCGTTCCGGTGGCTGCCCTGGCCGATCGGACCGTCTCCGAGGTACGGGTGCCGGGCGTCTCAATCGCCGACGCGCACCTGCGCGGCCGGATCGATGCGCCCCTGCGCGACCGCGGTCGTGTAGACGAGCAGATGCATCACCTTGATCGCGGACGCGATCGTCAGGGAGCGCTCCGGAAGATGGCTGAACCGGCGGCCGGCGCCGTCGTCGAAGACCGGTGACCCGTCGTCGGGATGCGCGGCGAGCCGGGCGAGCCAGCCTTCGGGAACGGCAAACGACGACGGCCCCCGCACCGTGAAGTGCGGGGGCCGTCGGGCGGGGAGCTACCGGATCAGAGACCCAGCTCGTCCTCGAAGTTGCCCTCTTCCAGCCGCTGCTTGATCGTGGTCAGGAAGCGGCCGGCGTCCGCGCCGTCGACCAGGCGGTGGTCGTAGGTCAGCGGCAGGTACGCCATCGAGCGGATCGCGATGGTGTCGTTGCCGTCGGCGTCGCTCACCACGACCGGACGCTTCACCACGGCGCCGGTGCCGAGCATGCCGGACTGCGGCTGCACGATGATCGGCGTGTCGAACAAGGCCCCGTTGGAGCCGATGTTCGTGACGGTGAAGGTGCCGCCGATCAGCTCGTCCGGCTTGATCTTGTTGGCCCGGGCCCGCGCCGCCAGGTCGGCGATGCGGTGCGCGAGACCGGCCAGGCTCAGCTCGCCCGCGTCGTGGATCACGACCGAGAGCAGGCCGCGCTCGGTGTCCACCGCGATGCCCAGGTGCACGGCGCCGTGGTAGGTGATCTCCTTCGTTTCCTCGTTGTAGGACGCGTTGACGTTCGGGTGCTGCTTGAGCGCCTCGACGGTCGCCTTGGCGAAGAACGGCAGGAACGTGAGGTTGACGCCCTCGCGCTCCTTGAACGCCGCCTTCGCGCGCTGGCGCAGCTTGGCGATCTTGGTGACGTCCACCTCGTGCACCTGCGTGAGCTGCGCGGAAACCTGCAGCGACTCGCGGGTCTTGGTGGCGGTGATCTGCCGGATCCGGCTCGCCTTCTGCACGGTGCCGCGCAGGGCGGCGACCTCCGGCGAGACCGCGGCGGCGCGCGGCGCGGACGGAGCGGCGGCGGCCGGAGCGGACGGGGCGGCAGCAGCCGGGGCCGGGGCTTGCTTCTGCTTGGCCTCCGCCGCGGCGAGCACGTCCTGCTTGCGGATGCGGCCGCCGACTCCGCTGCCGGTCAGCGACGCGAGGTCGATGCCGTGCTCGGAGGCGAGCTTGCGCACCAGCGGCGTGACGTACGGGCCGTCCGCGGAGCCGTTGTCCGCCGGGGCCTGGGCGGCCGGAGCGGGCTTGCTCTCCTGAGCAGGTGCCGGAGCCGGAGCGGCGGGCGCGGGGGCCGGAGCCGCCGGGGCCGGGGCGGGCTTGCTTTCCTGGACCGGGGCCGGGGCGGGCTCGGGTTCGGCAGCGGGCTCCGGCTTGCTTTCCTGAGCCGGAGCGGCGGCCGGGGCGGCGCTCGCGTCGCCGATGACCGCGAGCACTCCGCCGACCTCGACGGTCTCGTCCTCGCCCGCGCGGATCTCCAGCACGGTGCCGGCGACCGGCGACGGGACCTCGGTGTCGACCTTGTCGGTCGAGATCTCGAGCAGCGGCTCGTCGACCTCGACCGAGTCGCCGACCTGCTTCAGCCAGCGGGTGACGGTGCCCTCGGTGACGCTCTCGCCCAGCTCGGGCAGCTTCACCTCGGTGCCCGAACCGCCGGCGGCCGGCGCGGTGTCCGGCTGCGACGGAGCGGACTCGGCCGGGGCGGCCGACTGAGCCGGAGCAGGGGCTTCCTGCTGCTGCGGGGCGGGCTCCGGCTCGGACTGCTGGGCGGGCGCGGAGGACTCGGGCACGCCGCCGGTGCCGTCGTCGATCACCGCCAGCTCGCCGCCGACCTCGACGGTGTCGTCTTCCTTGGCGCTGATCTTCACGACCGTGCCGGCGACCGGCGACGGTACTTCGGTGTCGACCTTGTCGGTCGAGATCTCGAGCAACGGCTCGTCGACCTCGACGGTGTCGCCCTCCTGCTTCAACCACCGGGTGACGGTTCCCTCGGTGACGCTCTCGCCGAGCTCCGGCAGCGTGACGGAGTAGGCCATTGTTCGCTGGCTCCCTTGATCGCTAAGACGTGGTCTGGATTGTGCTGGTTGCGCGTCAGCTGTGCACGTGCAGCGGCTTGCCCGCGAGGGCGAGGAACGCTTCGCCGAGTGCCTCGGTCTGCGTGGGGTGCGCGTGGATCAGCGGGGCGACGTCCTCCGGGAACGCCTCCCAGCTGTAGATCAGCTGCGCTTCGCCGATCAGTTCGCCGACCCGGTCGCCGACCATGTGCACGCCGACGACGGGGCCGTCCGGCGCCTTCACCAGCTTCACGCCGCCGGAGGTCTTGAGGATCTGGCTCTTGCCGTTGCCGCCGAGGTCGTAGGTGAACGTGGTGACGTCCGAGCCGTACTTCTCCTTGGCCTGGGACTCGGTGAGCCCGACGGACGCGACCTCGGGGTGCGAGTAGGTGACGCGCGGGATGCCGCGCTCGTCGATGGCGCGCGGGTTCAGCCCGGCGATCTCCTCGGCCACGAAGATGCCCTGCTGGAAGCCGCGGTGCGCGAGCTGAAGGCCCGGCACGATGTCGCCGACCGCGTACACGTTCGGCAGGTTGGTGCGCAGCCGGTCGTCGGTGAGCACGAAGCCGCGGTCGATCTTGACGCCCGCCTCCTCGTAGCCGTGCCCGGCCGAGTTCGGGCCGCGGCCGACGGCGACCAGCAGCAGGTCGGCTTCCAGCGTCTCGCCGGACTCCAGCGACACGCTGACGCCGTTGTCGTCCTGCTTCGCGCCGGTGAACCGCACGCCGGTCTTGAAGGCGATCTTGCGGCGGCGGAACGCGCGCTCGAGCTGCTTGGAGGCGTACTCGTCCTCGTTCGGGACGAGCCGCGGGAGCGCCTCGACGACGGTGACGTCCACCCCGAAGGAAGCCCACACGCTGGCGAACTCCACGCCGATCACGCCGCCGCCGAGCACGACGACCTTCTTCGGCACGTAGTCCAGCGTCAGCGCCTGCTCGCTCGCGATGATGCGGCCGCCGAGCTCGAGGCCGGGAAGGGTGCGCGAGTACGACCCGGTGGCGAGGATGACGTTCTTGCCGGTGTAGCGCGTGCCGTCGACCTCGACGGTCGTGCCGCCGACGAACCGGCCGGTGCCCTCGACGAGGTTCACCTTGTGCGCCTTGGCCAGGCCCTGGAGGCCCTTGTACAGCCGGGAGACGATCCCGTCCTTGTACTTGTTCACCCCCGCGATGTCGATGCCCTCGAACACGGCCTTGACGCCGAAGGTCTCGGCGTCGCGGGCCTCGTCGGCGACCTCGGCGGCGTGCAGCAGGGCCTTGGTCGGGATGCAGCCCCGGTGGAGGCAGGTCCCGCCCAGCTTGTCCTTCTCGATCAGCGTGACGGAAAGGCCCAGCTCGGCCGCGCGGAAGGCCGCGGCGTAGCCGCCCGATCCGCCTCCCAGGATCACGAGGTCGGCGGAGGTGTCGCTCACTTCAATAACTCCTCGGCAGCGATAGGGGTGGAGCTTCGGTCGCCGCGGCACCCGGTATAACCGCGCGCGCGACAACCGCCATCTTGTCACTACGCCGATCGGCGTTGCGACCTAGCCGGGCCAAGGCGGCGCTGCGACACCGGCCACACACGCGGCCGGGAATAATGAAGTCGGGACTCTCGCCGGAAGAAAGGTGGTCGAAGTGGGGATCTTCGACTCGTTGCGCCGCCGCGGCAGACGCGGTCCGGCCGCTGGAGCAGGCCGCTCCGGCAGCTCGGCCGACACCCGCTACCTCGAAGAATGGGCGGCCGCGCGACGCGGCGTGGAGGCGTACGTCGAGCCGCCGACCACGGTGACCGACACCACTGTGGTGCTGGTCGCGCACGACGGCGAATGGACCCGCCGCCGGATCGGCAGCCTGGCCGCCGCCCAGCGGTTCGGGCACAAGCACACGATTCCGGTGTACGAGGCCGCGCGCGTCGGTTACCCGAAGCGCATGCGCGAGTACACCGAACGGCAGAAGCGCCGTCCGGCCGGCTGAGTCAGGCGTTCGCTTCCCGTGACTGGGGTGCGTCGGCTGTTCGCGAGCTGTCGCCCGGCCCAAAGGGCTGCCGCCGAGTCCGCGGGCTGGCTCGGCATCACCGCCCGCGGCGACAGCCGCGCTCCGCGATCGTGCCCGGGCCGAACGCGGGAGCGAGGTCCGGCATTCGAATCAGGCACTCGCTTCGAGCAGCCGGTGGTGGTGTTCCAGCAACGCGCGGAACGACTCGTGCGCGGTGCTGCCGAAGGCGAGATCCACTTCGACCGTTCGCCAGCTGTCGCCGGTGTGCGCGAGCAGGACGGTCGCCGGGTCGGAGATGATCACGACCGTGCCGTCGGCGCGCAGTTCGCGGGCGGGCAGCAGCCGCGGGAACACCACGTCCGCGGGCAGTCCGTCCGCGATGGTCAGGAATTCGCGGTAGTCGCCGGGCAGGCGGAAGCCGAGGCGGTGTTCGGTCTCGGCGAGATCCTCGGGCGACGCCGGGGCGGGGGCCTGCTGCCCGCGCAGCCGGAGGATGGCCGCGACCAGTTCCGGCAGGCTGCCCGGGCCGGTCGGATGGCGTTCGCGCAGCGCGGCGATCAGCGCGCCCGCGCACTGGTCCGGCCACTCGGTCCCGAGGCCGAGCGGGTCCGCGCCGGCCGCCAGCCGGGCGGCGAGCGGGCGGGTGGCGGCGAGCGTCGCGACGTCCGGGTCCGGGTGGTTTTCCACGAGCGCGGCCCACGCGTCGAGGTCGCCGGCGGCCAGTGCTTCGCGCACCGGATCGGGGCGCTCCGGAGCGAGCGCGGAGACCGCGCCGGCGATCGGAGAACCGTCGAACAGACCGTCCAAATCGGACGTTCGGCGGGCGAGAAGTGCGTGGTGGGCTTGCTCTTCCGCGTCCAGATCGAGCGGAACCAGCGCGTCTGCCCATTGTGGACGGTCGCCGCGCGCCTCGAAGAGCATCGCCCAGGCGCGGGCGCGCACCGCGTTGTCGGCGAGCACGGACGCCGGGCGTCCGGTCACCGCGTGCCATTGCGTGACAAGGCGGTCCGCGGCGTCGGACGCGCCCGCGGTGGCCAGGAGAAGCGCGGCGTGGCCGATCCGGCGGTCAGCCGTGGCCTCGTCGCCGGTGAGCACGTCGCGAACGGCGGTCTCGAGATAGTCGTCGCGCTGCATGAGCGCGAGCGTGCCACACGGCCGCGGACACGACGGAGGCCCCGCACCGGCGTGGTGCGGGGCCTCCGGTCAAGCGTGGGGATCAGCCCTGGTCGGCGATGTCCGCCAGCACCGCGGCGATGGTCCGGACCGGGATGCCGGTGCCGCCCTTGCCGGTGTAACCCCACGGGCCGCCGGAGTTGAACGCCGGGCCCGCGACGTCGAGGTGCACCCACGGCAGGTCCGCGGGCACGAACTCGCGCAGGAAGACGCCCGCGACGAGCATGCCCGCCCAGCGCTGGCCGGTGACGTTCGCGATGTCGGCCAGCCGCGAGTCGAGGTCGCCGCGCAGTTCGTCGGGAAGCGGCATCGCCCAGCCGCCCTCGCCGGTGGCCTGCATGATGCCCGCGACGCGGTCGCGGAACTCGTCCGAGCCCATCACGCCGGAGATCCGGTTGCCCAGCGCGACCACCTGCGCGCCGGTCAGCGTGGCGGTCTCGATCAGGTAGTCCGGGTTCTCCTCGGCCGCGCGCACGATCGCGTCGGCCAGCACGAGCCGTCCCTCGGCGTCGGTGTTGAGCACCTCGACGGTCTTGCCGCCGTACATGGTCAGCACGTCGCCCGGGCGGTAGGAGGTGCCCGAGGGCAGGTTCTCCGCCAGCGGGATGTGGGCGGTGACCTCGAGCGGGTACTTCAGCTTCGCGGCCAGCACGACCGACGCGAGCACGGCGGCCGCGCCCGACATGTCGGAGGTCATGTGGTCCATGTTGGCGGCGGGCTTGAGCGAGATGCCGCCCGAGTCGAAGGTGATGCCCTTGCCGACCAGCGCGACCTTCTTGCGCGCCTTCGCCGGCTTCCAGCTGACCCGCAGCAGGCGCGGCGGCCGCGACGAACCGCCGCCGACGCCGAGGATGCCGCCGAAGCCCTTGCGCTTGAGGATCTTTTCGTCGAGCACCTCGAACTCGAGGCCGTTCGCGTCGGCGAGCTTCTTCGCGCGGTCCGCGAAGGACGCCGGGAACAGGTCGTTCGGCGGGGTATTGATCAGGTCGCGGGCGATGATCACCGATTCGGCGATGAACCCGGCCGCCTTCAGCGTGGCCTTGTGCTCGCGCGCGGTGCCCTCGGCCGGGCTGACCAGGTCCGCCTTCGCCAGCGGGCCGTCGCCCTTCTCCGAGCGGTACTCGGTGAAGACGTACGCGCCCAGCGCGATGCCTTCGGTGGCGGCGTGCAGGTCGACGGCCGAGAGCGTGACGAAGGCCCGCTCGGTGCCGTTCAGCGCGCGGGCCGCGGCACCGGCCGCGCGGCGCACCTGCTCGGGGGTGATCGCCCCGTCCTTCCGCTTGCCGAGGCCGACCGCCAGCACGACGCCCGCGGGCAGCTTGCCCAGCGTCGGCAGCTTCACGATTTCCTCGGCCTTGCCGGTCGCGCCGAGCGTGCCCAGCACCTCGGCGAGCTTGCCGTCGAACGCCGCGTCGGCGACCTCCGCACCGGCGGCCAGCTCGAGGCCGTCCTCGCCCTGCAGGGTGCCGATCACGACGACGTCGGCGCGGGTCTTGCCCACTGCCGCATCCGTGTTCTCGGTGAGGGCAAGCTTCGGCACGGTCACTTCTGGCTCCTCGCGACGTCGCGGTGGCGCCGGGCGATCTGCCCGGTCGATCGTGAGCCATGCTAATGACAAAGCCATCCGGACGGGGGGAGGGGGATCGCGGTGCGGCTCGCGGGAGCACTCCTGGTGACGCTGGCGGCCGGTGCCGCCGGGGCCGGGTACTGGGTTCTCGCCGGGGTCGTGCTCGCCGCGCTGGTCGCGGTCGGAGGCTCCCGGCTGCCCGCGCTCGGCGACGATCCGGCTGGCCGGATCGTCGGCGGATTATCCCGGCTGGCTCAGGTCGTCGTGCTCGCGCAGGCGTTCGGCGCGTACGTGTTTCCGCTGCGGCCCGGATACGCCGCCGCTGCCCTGGTGGTGTTCGTCGCCGCGGCGGCCCTCGCCGGGCTTCAGCTGCCGGATCTGCTGGTCAAGTGGGTAATCGGCCTGCTCCTGGCCGCCGCGGCGGTCCTGGTGGCGATGTGCCTGGTGATCGCTCCGGTGTCGCAAGCGGGCGGAATCGGGACGCCGAACGCGGCCGGGATCGTCGTCGCGGCGTTGTTCCTGCTGCCGTTCCTGGTTCCGGAACCGGGCGAGCGGAGCACCGGACGCGCGCTCGTTCTGAGCCTCGTCGCGCTCGCCGTCACGGCGGTGACGCTGCTGCAGCTGGGCCCGATCCGGCTCGGATTGTCCGGGACGGCGATGCGGGATCTGCTCTCCGCCGCGGACGCCGGACAGCTCCAGCCGTTGCTCACGGTGATCGCAGTCCTGGCGACTCTCCCCGCGGCATTCACGACTTTCGTCGGGGCACGACAGCGATTCGCGCCGTCCGGCGGGGCTCCGGTCGCAGTGGGCGCGCTGCTGGCAGTGGTCGCCGCGGCGTTCGCTCCGCTGCCGGCGGTGCTGCTCGCGGCAGGCCTCGGCGCAGTCGCGGAACTGCTGCTGCGGATGCGGGTTCGCCGCTACCGTGGCGTGCATGACTGAGCACCGCTGGGCGCCGGGACAGACAGTCGTCGAACGTTTCGTCCGCCCGGACGGCAGCATCGGCCAGCATCATCCGCTGCGCGTGATCTCCGACGACGGCGAGACGCTGCTCGGCTGGCTCCCGCTCGGCACGCCGATCGTCGGCAGCAGGCTCGCGGACGGCCGGACTCTCCGGGAAGCGCCGCTGGGACAACGGTTTCGCGAGCCGCGCGTGTGCGTGCCGGACGTCTGGCACGGCACCTCGACGCTGCGGCTGATTCCGGACCGGGCCTGGTCGTCGGTGTGGTGGTTTTTCGAGGCGGACGGCCGGTTCCGCGATTGGTACGTGAACCTCGAGGTGCCGCGCGGGCGCACCGAAACCGGCCCGGACCGGATCGACGGCATTCTCGACCTGGTCGTGACGCCGGGCGCGGGCTGGAAGTGGAAGGACGAGGACGAAGCGGAGGCGGCTGTCGAGGCGGGGCGGCTCACCGAGGCCGACCTTGACCAGCTGCGCGCCGAGGGTGAACGGCTGGGCGCGCTGGCCGAGCGGGGCGCGTACCCGTTCGACGGCACGCACACCGATTTCCGGCCGGATCCGGACTGGCCCGCGCCGGCGCTGCCCGCCGGACTGTGCTGACCTACTGGGCCAGCAGGACCAGCGCGCCGAACAGCACGATGTCGACGACGAGCAGGATCACCACCGATTTGGTCGGCAGGTCCTTCGCGATCACCCTGCCGTGCAGGTTCTTCCACCAGTAGATGCCGAAGCCGGCGACTACGAGGCCGAGGAAGAAGCCGAACCCGCTCGAAAGCAGGCCCCAGCCGACCATCCCGAGCAGCCCGGCACCGAAGGTCAGCAGGGCGGCGGTGCCGAAGGTCTTGACGTCCGGCCCGGCCCCGGCCCCGGCCTGGCGTGCTGGTTGAGTGCTCACAGCGTTCATCGTAGTGGGGTGACGCTGCGAGCGCGGGTCTGTGCGGCGAGTGAAACCACAGGACTTCCGACTAACGTGCTTCCGACCAAGCGCTATCGTTTATGCATGACGACAGCGACGCAGTTCACCCACGTTCCGAACCCGAGCCCCGCGAGTCCTGAACGCGTCGCCGAGGTACTTGCCAAGCCGGGGTTCGGCACGCACTTCACCGACCACATGGTCACGGTCAAGTACAGCACCGAGAAGGGCTGGCACGACGCCAAGGTCGGGCCGTACGAACCGTTCACCCTCGACCCGGCCACGTCCGTGCTGCACTACGGACAGGCGATCTTCGAGGGCCTCAAAGCCTACCGTCAGCCGGACGGCTCGATCGCCGCGTTCCGGCCGGACGCCAACGCGCGCCGGTTCCGGGACTCCGCCGAGCGGCTGGCGATGCCGCAGCTGCCGGTGGAGACCTTCATCGACTCCCTGCGCGAGCTGATCGCCGTGGACGAGCGCTGGGTGCCCACCCGGCAGGGCGATTCGCTGTACCTGCGCCCGTTCATGATCTCCACCTCGGCCGGTCTCGGCGTGAACAGCCCGGCTGACGAGTACGTCTTCGCGGTCATCGCTTCGCCGGCCGGCTCGTACTTCACCGGCGGCGTGAAGCCGGTCAGCGTGTGGCTGTCCACCGAATACGTGCGCGCGGCCCCCGGCGGCACCGGCGCGGCGAAGTGCGCGGGCAACTACGCGGCGTCCTTCGTGGCGCAGGCGCAGGCCGTGGAGAAGGGCTGCGACCAGGTGGTGTGGCTGGACGCGGTCGAGCGTCGCTGGGTCGAGGAGATGGGCGGGATGAACCTGTTCTTCGTCTTCGGCTCGGGCGACGACGTCCGCGTGGTCACGCCGGAACTCACCGGTTCGCTGCTCCCGGGCGTCACCCGGAAGTCGTTGCTGCAGCTGGCGAAGGACGCCGGGCACAAGGTCGAGGAGCGCCGGATCTCCACCGACGAATGGGAGAAGGCGGCCGCCTCGGGCGAGCTGACCGAGGTGTTCGCGTGCGGCACGGCGGCGGTCATCACGCCGGTCGGCCACGTGAAGCACGGCGGCGGCGAGTTCTCGATCTCCGGCGGGCAGCCGGGCCCGGTCACGATGGCCCTGCGCGAGCAGCTCGTCGGCATCCAGGAAGGCACCCGCCCGGCCCCCGAGGGCTGGATGGTCCCGCTCACCTGACGCTCTAGCTGTCCGTGAAGGGCTCCTTGCGGGAATCTGATTCCCGCAAGGAGCCCTTCACGGCTATCAGGACGTGAGCGGGCCGGATACGCCGGACTGCTCGTGGGTGGTCATTTCCGCGAGCACGCGGCTGGCCATCATCAGCAGCGGGAGTGCGGTGACGGCACCGGTGCCTTCGCCAAGGCGGACGTCGAGGTCGAGCAGCGCCCCGAGGTCGAGGTGTTCCAGCGCGAGGGCGTGCGCGGGTTCGCCGGTGAGCTGCCCGGACATCCACCAGCGGCGGGCGCCGGGGGCGAGTTCTTCGGCGACGAGCGCGGCCGAGCAGACCACGAGTCCGTCGAGCACGACCGGGGTGCGGCGGACCGCTGCCTGCGCGAGAAAGCCCGTCATCGCGGCGATGTCCGCGCCCGAGGACGTCCGCAGCAGCGCGAGGGGGTCGGCCAGTACCGCGCGGGCCCGGCGCAGTGCGTCGCGGACCGCGGCGGCTTTGCGCATCCAGGTGTTGTCGTCGATGCCCGAACCCCGGCCCACCACGGCGACCGGCTCGCTGCCGGTCAGCGCCGCGACCAGCACCGACGCCGGGGTGCTGTTGCCGATCCCGAGGTCGCCCGCGATCAGCAGGTCCGCGCCGCCGTCGACTTCGGCGTCGGCGATCGTCCGGCCGGCGTTGACCGCGGCTCGTACCTCGGCGTCGGTGAGCGCGTCCTCGACGTCGATCGAGCCGGAACCACGGCGCACCTTGAACTCGCCGATCGACCGCATCGCGGATTCCTCGGTGTCCACGGCCATGTCGACCACGCGCACGCCCGCGCCCGCCGCCGCGGCGAGGACGTTGATCGCCGCGCCGCCGGTCAGCATGGTCCCGACGAGCTGCGACGTGACCTCCTGCGGATACGCCGAGACGCCCTTCTTCGCGATGCCGTGATCGCCGGCGAACACGACGACGCGCGGCCGGGTGAACGGCCGCGGCGGCGCCTGGCCCTGGCACGAGGCGATCCACACGCCCAGCTCCTCGAGCCGCCCGAGCGAGCCGGCCGGTTTGACGAGCTTGTCGTGCAGCGCGATCGCGCCCGACCGGGCCTGCTCGCTCGGCGGTTCGATCTCGCCGAACTCGATGCCCGTTTCGCCGGTGTCCACAGCCAGGTTTCCTTTCGCCGCGGGGAGTCCCGGCGCCCAACCTACCGTCGGCCGGACCGGGCCCTTAGGGTCGGTCGGCGTGCGGGAATCGACGGCGGCCGGGGTCGTGCTGGCCAGTGGTGCGGGGACCCGGGTCGGGGCCGCGCTGAACAAGGTCTACCTGCCGGTCGCGGGCCGGCGCGTGGTGGCGTGGTCGCTGGACGCGTTCGCCGCCGCGCCCGGGATCGGCGTCCTGGTGCTGGTGATCCGGCCCGAGGACGCGCCGCTGGCCGAGGAAGTGGTGGCCGAACTGCCCGTTCCGGTGGAGATCGTGACCGGCGGCCCGACGCGGCAGGCTTCCGAGCTGAACGCGCTGCGCCATCTCGCGCCGCGGATCGCCGACGGGACAGTGGATTCGGTGCTGCTGCACGACGGGGCCCGTCCGCTGGTGAAGCCGGAACTGATCTCCGCGGTGCTGGAGCGGACCCGCGAAGACGGGGGAGCGGTGCCGGGCCTGGCCGCGGACGACGTCGTCTCGATGGCCGGACCGGACACGGTCGCGGGCCCGCTGCCGGGCGCGATCCGGGTCCAGACCCCGCAGGGCTTCCGGGCGCGACCGCTGCTCGCGGCGTACGAACAGGCTGCCGCGGAAGGGTTTCTCGGCACCGACACGGCTTCGTGCATGGAGCGGTTCTCCGCGCTGCCGGTGCGGTGGGTGCCCGGCAGCGCGGAGAACGTGAAGATCACCTATCCGCACGACCTCGCGGTGGCGGAACGGTTTCTGCTGCGCTGATCAGGGGGAGACGGTGAGCGCCGGGTCGGTGACCACGACGTCGCCCAGCGCCTCGTCGATCGCCGTGAGCAGCTCCGGCTCGAGCTTCACGCCGGAGGCCTTGACGTTGTCGTAGACCTGCTCCGGACGCGAGGCCCCGATGATCGCCGACGCGACGTTCGGGTTCTGCAGCACCCACGCGACAGCCAGCTGCGCCATCGACAGACCGGCGTCGGCGGCCAGCGGCTCCAGCTTCGCGACCGCGGTGAGGGTCTTCTCGTCGAGGAAGCGCTTCACCATGTTCGCGCCGCCGTTCTCGTCGGTCGCGCGCGAACCGGCGGGCAGCGGCTGGCCCACCTTGTACTTGCCGGTCAGCACGCCCTGCGCCACCGGCGACCAGACGATCTGGCTCAGCCCCTCGCGCTCGGAAGCGGGCACGACCTGCGCCTCGATGACCCGCCACAGCATCGAGTACTGCGGCTGGTTCGACACGAACGGGATCTTCAGCTCGCGGGCGAGCGCCGCGCCGCGGGCGATCTGCTCGGCGTTCCACTCCGAGACGCCGATGTAGAGCGCCTTGCCCTGGCGGACCAGGTCGGCGAACGCCTGCATCGTCTCTTCCAGCGGCACCGTGCGGTCGAAACGGTGCGCTTGGTAGAGGTCGACGTAGTCGGTGCCGAGCCGCTTCAGCGACGCGTTCGCCGACTCGAGGATGTGCTTGCGCGAGAGGCCCTTGTCGTTCGGGCCCTTCGGGCCGGTCGGCCAGAAGACCTTGGTGAAGATCTCCAGGCTCTCCCGGCGCTGGCCCTTGAGCCCGCGCCCGAGCACCGACTCCGCGGCGGTGTTGGCGTAGACGTCAGCCGTGTCGAAGGTCGTGATGCCCGCGTCGAGCGCCGCCTTGATGCAGGCCTGCGCCTGGTCCTCCTCGACCTGGGACCCGTGGGTCAGCCAGTTGCCGTAGGAGATCTCACTGATGTTGAGGCCGCTGCGGCCGAGACGTCGAAACTCCATGCCGACAGCGTAAACGTTTCGTTCGCGAGGCTAACGACCCGTGTGCCGCACGGCTCAGTTCGGGATCGGGTCCCCGGCCTTCAGCCGCGGCTTCGGGACCCGCAGCTTCCGGATCTGGCTCGCCCGGACGAACGCGTACCAGCCGACGCCCCGCGTGGCCGCCGGCGGCTCCTTCGGGAAGCGCTCGCGGACCAGCTTCGAGATCTTGCGGCCGTTCACGAAGCCCTCGATGGCCATGACCAGCAGCATCGCCATGCAGACCAGGGTGATGTACTGCTGCACCGCCGGCGCGGGCACCAGCAGCGCGAGGAACACCAGGATCGCCAGCGGCATGAACAGGCCGAGGATGTTCCGCCGGGAGTCGACCAGGTCGCGGACATACGCCTTGACCGGGCCCTTGTCGCGCGGCGGCAGGTACTTGTCGTCGCCCGACATCATCCGCTCGCGGCGCTGCCGGGCGGCTTCCCTGCGCTCTTCCTTGCTGACCGGATTGGCCTTGCGCAGTTCCTTGTTGCGCTTCATCGCCTCGCGCATCGAGGTGGGCGGCGGCGCGACCGGTCCGCGCTTGCGCCCCTCGGCCTCGCGCCGCTTCGGCGTCGCCTTGCCCTTGCCCGGCGTGTACGACTTGCTCGTGACCGCGGAATCGTCGGCGGCGGTCTCGGCCGCGGACTCGTCGGCGGCGGGGTCAGTGGTGCTTCGGCGCAGGAACCTCACCTCACCAGGGTATTGCAGGCGTCACGGCTTTGTTCACCAGGTCGTTCCATATGCGACGATGGAGGGGAACAGATCGGGCGAGTCCCGTGTTGTGCCTAGGACACGAGATGTACCCGCAGCGAGTTCGACCAAGAGGGAGTGCCATGACGACCGCTGAGCAGACCGGTGCGGCTGCGGCCGAGACCGCCGAGGAGACCCACGGCGTGACGTTGACCGACGCCGCGGCCGCCAAGGCGAAGGCGCTGCTCGAACAGGAGGGCCGCGACGACATGCACCTGCGCATCGCCGTGCAGCCCGGCGGCTGCGCTGGCCTGCGCTACCAGCTGTTCTTCGACGAGCGCACGCTCGACGGCGACCTGTTCCGCGACTTCGACGGCTTGCGGGTCGCCGTGGACCGGATGAGCGCGCCGTACGTGTCCGAGGCCGTGATCGACTTCGTCGACACCATCGAGAAGCAGGGCTTCACGATCGACAACCCGAACGCCACGGGCTCCTGCGCCTGCGGCGACAGCTTCCACTGAGCCCAGAGCCGACAACGGGCCCCGGCGCGTCTGCGCTGGGGCCCGTTCTCGTTTCCGGGCTCAGGACGTTCGGCTGCCGCGGTGCGCCGGCTCAGACGTAAGCGTCGAGGTCGGCGACCTGCGCGTGGCAGGCGTCGTCGACCGACCACGGCTGTGCGGCCCGCGGGCGCGGCAGCCGGGCCTGGTCGGCGGGGCGCTCGGGCCGCAGCGCGGACGGAAGATGGGCGCAGTCGGCGATCAGGTCGCCGATGGTTTCCGGTTCGGTCGCGAGGTTCACGGATGCCACGCTATTGAGCCGGATGCGAACGGGAAACGAGTACCGGCCGGTAGTGTCGGAACGTGGCGCGGAAAATACCCGGAAGGGTCATGACCAGCGGGTAACTTGCGTCAGGGCGCGAAAACGACAGCTCATCCACCTCGTGAGGAGAACCGGTGGCAGACAAGCCCAGGATCGCCGTGTCGGGCAGCATCGCGACGGACCATCTGATGCACTTCCCGGGGAGGTTCGCCGAGCAGCTCGTCGCCGAGCAGCTGCACCGGGTGTCGTTGAGCTTCCTCGCCGACGACCTCGTCGTGCGCCGCGGCGGCATCGGCGCGAACATCGCCTTCGGCCTCGGCGTGCTCGGCGTGCAGCCGGTGCTCGTCGGAGCCGTGGGCCAGGACTGGGCCGACTACCAGTCGTGGCTGCAGCGGCACGGCGTCGACACCTCGGGCGTGCTGGTGTCCGAGGTCGCGCACACCGCGCGCTTCGTGTGCACCACCGACGAGGACATGTGCCAGATCGCGACGTTCTACGCCGGCGCGATGGCCGAGTCCCGCAACATCGAACTGGGCCCCATCTCCGACCGCGTCGGCGGGCTCGGACTGGTGCTGATCAGCCCGGACGACCCCGAGGGCATGGTCCGGCACGCGCAGGAATGCCGTCAGCGCGGCTACACGTTCGCCGTCGACCCGTCGCAACAGCTCGCCCGCATGGACGGGGCGCAGGTGCGCTCCTTCGTCGAGGGCGCGAAGTACCTGTTCAGCAACGATTACGAGTGGGAGTTGCTGCTGCAGAAGACCGGCTGGACCGAGGCGGACGTGCTGGAGCGCGTCGGGCTGCGGATCACCACGCTGGGCGAGAAGGGCGTGGAGATCGTCGGTCGGGACGGGACCGCGCTGCAGATCGGGGCGGTTCCGGAGCGCGGGAAGGCGGATCCGACCGGGGTCGGGGACGGGTTCCGGGCCGGCTTCCTCGCCGCGATCGACGGCGGGCTGAGCTTGGAGCGGGCGGCGCAGCTGGGGTGTTTGATCGCGGTGCTCGTGCTGGAGACGGTGGGGACGCAGGAGTGGCGGCTGGAGCGGACGGGGGCGCTGAGCCGGTTGGGGGAGGCGTTCGGTCCGGAGGCGGCTGAGGAGATTTCGGCGGTTTTGCCTGGTTGAGGGGTGGCTCGTCGCCTGGCGGCGACAGTGCGCCCGGGTGGTGCGTGGGGGCACCCCGAAGCTTGATTGTGCTGACGGACGGCGGGTGTTTGTCAAGGCGGGAAAGATGCCTTGACAAACACCCGCCGTCCGCAGCTTGGCTTCGTATCGGGGTGCGGGGGTGGTGTGGGTGCACCGCTGGTTGGGTGCGTCGGCGGTGGTTTTGCTGGTGCGGGGTTGGCGCGCCAATGTGGCGTTGGGTGAGTTAGTGCGCCCAACGCCACATTGGGCGGTGCGGGGGGCTGGTCGTCAGAGTTTGACTGGGTAGACCGGTTCCGGGATTTCCGGCTTGATGCGGTGTTCCACGAAAATGCCGTGCCACAGCATGAACACCAGCAGTGCCCACAGTTGGCGGCTGCGGTCGAACTGGCCCGCTTTGTGCTCTTCCAGCAGGGCTAGCACGGCGTTCTTGTCCAGCAGCTCGTCGGTCTTCGAGTCGTTGATGATGCCGCGCGCCCAGTCGTACATCTCGTTGCGCAGCCACAGCCGGATCGGCACCGGGAAGCCCAGCTTCTTCCGGTTCAGCACGTGGCCGGGGATGATCTTCGCCAGCGCCTGGCGCAGCGCGTACTTCGTGGTGCCGTGCGCGAGCTTCTGGTCCAGCGGGATCGACGCGGCGACCTTGAACACCTCGGCGTCCAGGAACGGCACCCGCAGCTCCAGCGAGTTCGCCATGGTCACCTTGTCCGCTTTGACCAGGATGTCGCCGCGGAGCCAGGTGTACAGGTCGACGTGCTGCATGCGGGCCACCGGGTCCCAGCCGCGGGAGACGTCGTACCAGGGGGCGGTGACGTCCTTGAAGCCGACGCCTTCCTGGTACGTCCGCAGCACGGCGCGCAGCTGCTCGTCGCGGAAGTTGCGGGCGTTGCCGTAGTAGCGGTCCTCCAGCGGGAGCGCGCCGCGGCGGAGCAGGTCCTTGCCCCGGGTGCCTTCCGGAATCTTCGTGGACACCTTGCCCAGCAGCTTGCGCACGCTGCCGGGGATCTTCTCGAACGGGGCCAGCGAAATCGGCTCGCCGTAGATCGTGTAGCCGCCGAACAGCTCGTCCGCGCCTTCGCCGGACAGCACCGCCTTCACGTGCTTGCGGGCCTCGCGCGCGATGAACCACAGCGGGACCAGCGCCGGGTCGGCGACCGGGTCGTCCAGGTACCAGACGATGAGCGGCAGCGCCTCCATCATCTCGTCCGCCGACACCGTGCGGACCACGTGCTTCACGCCGATCGCGGCGGCCGATTCGGCGGCCACGTCCACCTCGGAGTAGCCCTCGCGCTCGAACCCGGTGGTGAACGCGATGAGGTTCGGGTTGTGCTCCTTGGCGAGCGTCGCGGTCGCGGTGGAGTCGATGCCGCCGGAGAGGAACGCGCCGACCGTGACGTCCGGGTCGGAGATCATGTGCTTGCCGACCGAGTCGCGCATCACATCGGCGATGCGCTCGTACAGGGCGTCGGCCTCGGCCTGGCCGTTCACCGGCTTCGCGGCGAACTTCGGGTGGAAGTAGCGGGTGAACTCCGGCTTCCCGCCCGGCGAGAGCCGGAACGAGGTGCCGGACTCGACGCGGCGGATCGCGGTGTGCAGCGACTCCGGCTCCGGCACGTACTGCAGGACCAGGTAGTGCTGCAGGGCCGTGCGGTCCAGCTCCTGCGCGACGCCGAGCGTGTCCGACAGCTCCAGCAGGCTCTTCTTCTCGCTGGAGAACGCGGTGCCCTTCGGGCCGGAGCTGTAGTAGAGCGGTTTGATGCCGAACGGGTCGCGCGCGCCGAAAACGACCTTTTCCGCCGAATCCCAGATCAGGAAGGCGAACATGCCGCGCAGCTTTTCGACCGCTTTGTCCCCGAGGTAGTGATATGCCGCGACGATCGCCTCGCCGTCGCCCTCAGTGGCGAATTTCGCACCGAATTTTTCGGCCAGCTCGTCGCGCAGCTCGCGGTAGTTGTAGATCTCGCCGTTGAAGTTCAGCGTGTACCGGCCCGGGGCCTCCGGCGGACCCCACACCAGCGGCTGGTGCGCGTGGTCCACGTCGATGAAGGCGAGCCGGTTGAAGCCGTACACGACCTCGGCATCCGCCCAGGTGTCCTGCTCGTCAGGGCCGCGGTGGCGCTGGCAGCGCATCGCCGCGCCGACGCTGCCGCGGGCGTCCGCGGCGTCGTTTTCGGTCGCGCAGATCAGTCCAAGCAGGCCGCACACGTGTACTCACACACCTCAGGGTCGGGCCGGTCCGGGGAAGGGCCCAGTATGCCGGGGCGGGGCCGGTCGCGCGGAAAGCGGGTGACGCGTGGCGCAACTGGTCACCCCTTGGTCAGCGGGAGCGGCCAACTCGGCTAGGCTCCGCCTGTCACGAAGATCGGTCGAAGAAGGCCCGGTGTGAGAGGGCCTGTTGGGTGAAAGGGCAGGGCGCAGTGGGAAAACCAGAGCGCACCCCGGTGGGTAAGCGGGTCGGGCGTGTCGCCGCGCTGGCCGTGCTGGTGGCGCTGACCGCGACGGGCTGCTCGGGAGACGAGATCCTCCGCTTCGGCTGGCCCAAGGGCGTCACGCCGCAGGCCGACCAGATGCGCACTCTCTGGACGTGGACGGTCATCGCCGCGCTCGTCGTCGGCGCGATCGTGTGGGCCCTGATCTTCTGGACCGCGATCTTCCACCGCAAGAAGAAGGGCGCGGCCGTCGAGGGCCCCGAGGACCTGCCCCGGCAGTTCCAGTACAACATCCCGCTGGAGATCTTCACGGTCGTCCTGCCGACGATCATGGTCTGCGTGCTGTTCTTCTTCACCGCGACGACCGAGAGCAAGGTCCTCGACAAGAAGCCGAACCCGGACGTCGTCGTCGACGTGGTCGCGTTCCAGTGGAACTGGGAGTTCAAGTACGAGGGCGACGCCGCGAAGCGCCCCGACGGCACCCAGGTGAGCACCGTCGGCTCCTCCGGCGAGATCCCGCTGCTCGTGCTGCCGACGAACAAGACCATCGAGTACCGGCTCCGTTCGACGGACGTCATCCACTCGTTCTGGGTCCCCGAGTTCAACTTCAAGCGCGACGTGATGCCGGACCCGGAGAAGAACAACCAGGACAGCTCGTTCCAGAACTCGATCGACCGCGAGGGCTCGTTCGTCGGCCGCTGCGCCGAGCTGTGCGGGACGTACCATTCGGTGATGAACTTCGAGGTGCGGGCCTTGTCCCCGGACAAGTTCGACCAGTACCTCAAGCTGCGCACCGAAACGAACCCGAAGACCGGCAAGCCGAACACCGCGTCCGAGGCGCTGGCGGCGATGAACTGCGGCGAGCTGTGCAGCCCGTACGCGGTGACCACGAAGCCGTTCAACACCGACCGCACCGCGCGCACCGCGTCCAACTGACGGCGAACCCAGAGGAGTAGGGGACCAATCCCATGAAGGTCGAAGCCCGGATTTTCTACATGGTGGCGGGATTCGCCGTCCTCATGACCGCCGTCTACTGGGTCATGACCGCGCTCTTCACCACCAACCAGAAGGCGGAGCCGGTCGGCATCGTCGCGCTGTTCCTGACCGGCGGCCTGGCGTTCCTGGCCGGCAGCTACATGCAGTTCGTGTCCCGCCGGATCGAGGAGCGCCCGGAGGACCGCGAGGACGCCGAGATCAGCGACGGCGCCGGCGAGCTGGGCTTCTTCAGCCCCGGCAGCTACTGGCCGATCGCGCTGGCTGCGGCGGCCGGGCTGGCCGGCCTCGCCCTCGCGTTCTTCCACATCTGGCTGCTCGTGATGGCGATCGTGGCCCTGCTCATCGCCGTGGGCGGCCTGGTGTTCGAGTACCACACCGGTCCCGAGCACGACTGAGCTTTTCCGCTTCACCGAGACGCCCGGCTGGGAATTCCCGGCTGGGCGTTTCGCATGTCTGCCTTGGTGCGCTGCGGCGCCAGCGCCGCGGCGAGGACCGCCAGCATCCCCAGGCCTTCGGGCCAGGTCAGGCGATGGCCGAACGCCGCCATGTCCACCACGACCGCGACCACCGGGTACAGGTAGGACAGCAGCGCCACCGTCGTGGTCGGCAGCTTGCCGATGCTGGCGTACATCAGCACGTACATCACCGCGGTGTGCACCGTGCCCAGGAGCAGCAGCCACAGCAGGCCCGGAGCCGTACTCGGCAGCGGCGTGAACATCAGCGCGGGTGCGAGCACGATCGCGCCGACCGTCAGCTGCAGCGCCGCGAGCAGATGCGGGCGGATGTGCTTGAGCTGCTTCGCGATGAAGGACGCACCGGCGTAGAGCAGGGCCGCGCCGAGCGCCAGCGCGATCCCCGCGAACCGCACTGGGTGACCGTCATCTCCTTGTGCGGAAAGGGAAATCACGACGACTCCGGCGAACGCCACGCCCGCGCGCACGAGGTGCGAACGGCCGACTTTCTCGCCGAGGAACATCGCGGCCATCCCGACCAGGATCAGTGGTTGCGTGTGGTAGACGACGGTGCTGACGCCGATGGACGACAGCGAGTAGGACGCGAACAGCAGCACCCAGTTGCCGACCAGCAGCAGACCGCCCGCGACGGCGAGCAGCAGGTCGCGGCGGGTCGGCCGCCAGTCGCGGAACCAGCCTCGGGCCAGCGACCACACGACCAGCAGGACGCCGCCGACCAGGCAGCGGGCGAACGCGACAGCCGGGGCGGCCGCGCCGCTTTCGAGCACGACCGCGCCGATCGTGCCGGACAACGCCATCGCCGCGGACCACTGCAGGACCGGGCGGGATTCGGGGTTCGTCATGCGACCAAGACTCGCCTTCGCGGCGACGCTCAACCAGTGTCAGAGATGACAATGACCGCAAAACTTGTGACATGCTGGCTCGCATGGACGTGCACCGGGTGGCCGTGCTGCTCGCGGACCGGGTTTCGCCGTTCGAGCTGGGGGTCGCGTGCGAGGTTTTCGGCACCGACCGCAGCGCGGACGGCATGCCCGGCTGGGACTTCGGCGTGTGCTCGCCGGGCGGGGCGGAAGTCGCCAGCTGGTCCGGATTCGGCCTTGCCGGACTGCGCGATCTGGACTTCGCGGAGACCGCTGATTTGGTGATTGTGCCCACCCAAGCGCCGCGGACCGCGCCGCCGCCGGAGCCGTTGCTGCACGCGTTGCGCGCCGCCCGGGAACGCGGCGCATGGGTGGCCGGGTTCTGCGCGGGTGTGTTTTCCCTTGGCTACGCAGGACTTCTGGACGACCGCCGCTGCACGGTGCATTGGATCTACGAACCGGAATTCCGTCGCTTGTTCCCTTCGGCGGAAGTGGACCCGCAAGCGCTCTACGCGGACGACGACGGCGTCTTCACCAGCGCCGGGACAGTCGCCGCGGTGGATTTGTGCCTGCACCTGGTGCGGCGGTTGCGCGGAGTCGCGGCGGCGACGGCGTTGGCCCGGCGGATGGTGGCCGCGCCGCACCGTGCCGGTGGGCAAGCCCAGTTCGTGCAAGCCCCGGTGCCCGCGACGGCCGCACCGGACGACGCGGTGGTCGCCGAAGCGCTCGAATGGGTGGAACGGCGGTTGGATCAGCCGTTCACGGTCGCGGAACTGGCTCGCCGCAGCGGACTGGGGGAGCGGACGTTCCTGCGCCGCTTTTCCGCCGCGACCGGGACGACTCCGCACCGCTGGCTGACCGAACGCCGCCTCGACCGGGCGCAGGCGTTGCTGGAGGAAGGTTCTCTGTCGGTAGAGGACATCGCGGTGGCGTGCGGGTACGCGTCCGCGGCCGCGTTGCGGCACCAGTTCTCGCGGCTGCGCTCGACTACGCCCAGCGCTTACCGGACCGCCTTCCGCTCCTGACCGGACCGCAGAGGTCCGTGAAGGGCTCCTTGAGGGAATCAGATTCCCTCAAGGAGCCCTTCACGGACGCGCCGAATGCCTCGTGGGGCGGGCGAACGCTCAGCGAGCAGCCGAGGAGAACGCGATCCACCGGTCCAGCAGCGCCGCTGCCGCGCCGCTGTCGATGGCCTGGCGTGCTCGGTCCAGCCCGGCCGCCAAGTCGTCCTCGAGCGAATCCGAGAAGCCCGCGAAGGCGGCCAGCGCGGCGGCGGCGTTGAGCACCACCGCGTCGCGCACCGGGCCGGTTTTGCCGTTGACCAGTTCCCGGACGACCTCCGCGTTCGCCGCGGCATCCCCGCCGCGCAGGTCCTCGGCGGTGGCGCGCGGGATGTCGAGCGCCTGCGGGTCGAAGGTGCGTTCCGTCACCGTGCCCTCGGAGACCACCAGGACGGACGTCGTCGTCGTGGTGGTGATCTCGTCCAGCCCGTCGTCGCCGCGGGCCACCAGCACCGACATGCCCCGGTCGGCGAAAATCTCCGCCAGGGCACGGGTTTTGTCGGCGTAGGCGCACCCGATCAGCGCGCTCCGCGGCTGCGCCGGGTTGGTGAGCGGGCCCAGCAGGTTGAACGTGGTCGGCACGCCCAGTTCGCGCCGCGGCGGGCCGGTGTGCCGGAACGCCGGGTGGAACGCGGGCGCGAAGCAGAACCCGATGCCGATCTCCTCGAGCGACGCGAGCACCGCCTCCGGGGGCAGGTCGATCTTCACGCCGAGGGTTTCCAGCACGTCGGCCGCGCCGGACTTCGACGACGCGCTCCGGTTGCCGTGCTTGGCCACCGGCGCGCCCGCCGCCGCCGTGACGATCGTCGCCATCGTGGAGATGTTCACCGAGTTCGACCGGTCGCCGCCGGTGCCGACGATGTCCACCGCGGGACGGCTCAGCGTGATCCGCCGGGCGTGCGCCAGCATCGCGTCGGCCATGCCGGAGATCTCCGCGGGCGTTTCGCCCTTGGCGCGCAGCGCGACCGCGAAGCCGCCGATCTGCGCCTGCCCGGCGCTGCCGGACATGATCTGGTCCATCGCCCACGCCGTGTCCTCCGCGGACAGGTCCTCGCCCGCGATGAGCCGGGTGAGCAGCGCGGGCCAGGTGTGCGGGGTGGCGCCCACCGGGCTCAGCCGCCGTTGACGGCGGGGACCCGCCCGGCGCGCAGCACGCCGGCGACGGTTTCCGCCGCGGTCAGCGGGTCGAGGGGGTGCACCAGCACGGCGTCGGCCAGCGCCCAGGTGGCGAGCCATCGGTCGTCGCGGCGGCGGACGGCGACGACGATCGGCGGGCAGTCGTCGATCTCGTGCTTGAGCTGGCGGGTCAGGCCGATGCCGCCGGTCGGCTGCGCCTCGCCGTCGAGGATCGCGAGGTCGACCGAGCCCGCGTCCATTTCGGCGAGCACGTCGGCGATGCCGGCCGCCTCGACCCACTCGACGCGGCCGAGGTCGGCCGCCGGGCGCCTGCCGACGGCGTTCATGATCGCCTCGCGGACCTCGGCCTTATGGCTGAACACCAGGATCCGCTGGGACTGCTCGCTCATTGAGCACGCCTCCGTCTCGTCACGGGTGGAACAGCCGCGATCGTATCCGCCGAGACGCATCTCACGCGGACGCGGTGGGCTAGTCACCCGGTTGCCACGCCTCCCAGCCCGGGGCGTCGCCGCCGAGCCGCTGTGCCAGCCCGGCCATCCGGGACCGTTCCTGGGCGCAGTGCAGGGCGTCCAGCACCTGCACCCGCCGGGCGTGCGCCAGCACCCGGTCGCCGTCGCGGCTTTGTTCGCGCAGGTCGTAGCCGTCCTGCGCGAGGATCGCCGCCGCCTCCTCGACGCGCTCCGCCGGGAGGACGAGGTGATGGACGAGCACCGCGGGCGCTTCGCTTGCCCAGCCGGGTGAACCGCCGAGAACCGCGGAGTCCGCGACGGCCGGATCGAACGCCGAAACGACGACCCGCAGACCGGGCGAGTCCGGGTCGAGAACCGCCTTCTCCGGCTTTCTCACCAGGTCACGGAGCTTCTCCAGCCAACTCACGAGTAGCTCCTTCCGTCGCTGGTCCGCGTCTCGCGCGCGGGTGTGACGCGAAGCTCCCACGACCCGCCGCAGACCCGGCGGGCGGGGTGCGGTCGCGAGAGGACATAATGCGATTCGTGACAACGGCAGCTCCCACCATCAGCCAGCGGGTCCACTCGCTGAACCGGCCGAACATGGTCAGCGTCGGCACCGTCGTGTGGCTGTCCAGCGAACTGATGTTCTTCGCCGGACTGTTCGCCATGTTCTTCACCGTGAAGGCGCAGAATCCGGCCGGGGCGTCCTGGCCGCCGCCGTTGCACGGCGAGGAGTTCCACCTCAACGTCGGCTACGCGATCCCCTTCACGGTGATCCTCGTGCTGTCGTCGCTGACCTGCCAGTTCGGCGTGTTCGCCGCGGAGCGGGGCGACGTCTACGGCCTGCGGCGCTGGTACATCGTGACGCTGATCATGGGCGCGATCTTCGTGGCCGGACAGGGGAACGAGTACCACAACCTCGTCGAGGAAGGCCTGACGATCCCGTCCGGTCCGTTCGGCACGGTTTTCTATCTCGCGACCGGTTTCCACGGCCTGCACGTGATCGGCGGGCTCATCGCCTTCGTGTTCCTGCTGATCCGCACGAAGCTCAGCAAGTTCACTCCGGCGCAGGCCACCTCGGCGATCGTCGTGTCGTACTACTGGCACTTCGTCGACATCGTGTGGGTAGGCCTCTTCGCGGTGATCTACATCCTTCCCTGATCTCCGCACCGCCCACCACAAAACGGCCTGAACTGACAGCAAGGGTTGCCGCAAGATGACCACCAGCACCAAATCCTCGGAGCGCCGGTTCCGCGCGCGCTCGAAGATGCGCAGGCGCCTCGCGGGCGTGCTCGCACTCGGCGTCGCCCTGGTGGGGGCCGGCGCCCTGTACGCCGTCTTCGCCCCGGAACCGCAGACCGCGCAGGCACAGGGCGACCCGGCGCTGCTGCGCCAGGGCGAGCAGGTCTACAACAACACCTGCATCGAATGCCACGGCGCGAACCTCGAGGGCGTCAAGGACCGCGGTCCGAGCCTCATCGGCATCGGCGACGCGGCCGTCTACTTCCAGACTTCCTCCGGCCGGATGCCCGCGGCGCGCCAGGAGGCGCAGATCGCCCGCAAGCCGCCGAAGCTGACGCCGAGCGAGATCGACGCGGTCGGCGCCTACGTGCAGGCGCACGGCGGCGGCGCGCAGCGTCCGCAGGAGCGCGGCGAGGCGCTGCGCGGCAACGACCCGGCGCGCGGCGGCGAGCTGTTCCGCCTCAACTGCGCGTCGTGCCACAACTTCACCGGCCGCGGGGGCGCGCTGTCGGCGGGCAAGTACGCGCCGCCGCTGGACCCGGCCACCGAGGAGCAGATCTACGACGCGATGCTCACCGGGCCGCAGAACATGCCGAAGTTCTCCGACCGCCAGCTCAGCGCGGAAGAGAAGAAGGACATCATCGCCTACGTCAAGTCGGTGTCCGACGGCAACAACGACCCGGGCGGCAACGGTCTCGGCGGGGTCGGCCCCGCCTCCGAAGGCGTCATCGCCTTCGTCGTCGGAATCGCCGCGCTCGTCGGCATTACGCTGTGGATTGGATCGAAGGCATGAGTGCCGAAGGGCCCAAGCCGCCCTCGGAGGCGGAGCTGGCTGAGATGGACCGCGACGAGCTGCTCAAGCTCGGCGGTCAGCTGGACGGCGTCGAAATCGTCGAGTACCCCGAGCCGTGGCCGGTCAAGGACACCCGCGCGGAACGGCGCGCCCAGCGCCGCGTCGCGTTCTGGTTCGCCCTGTCCGCGCTCGCCGGCCTGGCGTTCGTGGTCGTCATGGCGTGGCCGAAGTGGTGGGAGTACAAGGACCCGAGCGACCCGAGCGGGCACGCGACCTACAGCCTCTACACCCCGGCGCTCGGCGTCACGCTCGGCCTCGCGGTGCTGTCGCTCGGCATCGGCGTGATCCTCTACACCAAGAAGTTCGTCCCGCACGAGGTCGCGGTGCAGCAGCGCAGCGACGGCCCGTCGGCCGAGGTCGACCGGGCCACCATCCTGGCCCACCTGGCCGACGCCGGGACCCGCAACGGCATCGCCCGCCGGTCGCTGATCAAGCGCACCGCCGGCGCGAGCGCGGGTGCGCTCGGCCTCGCGGTGGCGGCGCTGCCGATCGCGTCCTTCATCAAGGACCCGTGGAAGGACAGCGACAACGAGAACGGCCTCTGGCACACCGGATGGCAGCCGAAGTTCCCGGGCGAGAAGGTCTACCTGCGGCGCAACACCGGCAACCTCGAAGAGGACGTCAAGAAGGGCGTCGCGCTGGTCAAGGCCGAGGACCTCGACGCGGGCGCGATGGAGACGGTCTTCCCGTACCGCGAATCGGAGAAGGGCGACGAGAAGGCCCTGTCCGAGGCGCTGATGCGGGTCGACAACCCGGTCATGCTCATCCGGCTGCGCCCGACCGACGCCGCGCGCGTGGTCAAGCGCAAGGGCCAGGAGGACTACAACTTCGGCGACTACTACGCGTACACGAAGATCTGCAGCCACGTCGGCTGCCCGACCTCCCTGTACGAGCAGCGCACGAACCGCATCCTCTGCCCGTGCCACCAGTCGCAGTTCGACGCCCTGCACTACGCGAAGCCGATCTTCGGCCCGGCGACCCGTCCGCTGGCTCAGCTTCCGATCACGGTTGACGAAGAGGGATACTTGATCGCGAAGGGCGACTTCAACGAGGCCATCGGACCGGCCTTCTGGGAGCGTAAGTCATGAGTTCACTCACCACGCCGACCAAGGGCACGAGCGCACTCCAGAAGCACCTGGGCGAGGCCGCGGACAACGCGGACCAGCGGTACAAGCTGGCCAAGGGCCTCCGGCACCAGATGAACAAGGTGTTCCCGACCCACTGGTCCTTCCTGCTGGGCGAGATCGCCCTGTACAGCTTCATCGTCATCCTGCTGTCCGGGGTGTACCTGACGCTGTTCTTCGACCCCTCCATGCAGGAGGTCACGTATCACGGCAGCTTCACGAACATGCAGGGCATGCAAATGTCCCAGGCGTTCCGCACCACGCTGGACCTCTCGTTCGACGTGCGCGGCGGCCTGTTCGTGCGGCAGCTGCACCACTGGGCGGCGCTGATCTTCGTCGCGTCGATGATGGTGCACATGCTCCGGATCTTCTTCACCGGCGCGTTCCGCAAGCCGCGCGAAGCGAACTGGGTCATCGGCGGCCTGCTGCTGATCCTGGGCATGTTCGAGGGCTTCTTCGGCTACTCGCTCCCGGACGACCTGCTGTCCGGCACCGGTATCCGCGCGACCCTGTCCGGCATCGTGCTGTCGGTGCCGGTGATCGGCACCTGGATCCACTGGGCGCTGTTCGGCGGGGAGTTCCCCGGCGACCAGATCATCCCCCGGCTCTACACGCTGCACATCCTGCTGGTCCCGGGCATCATGCTGGCCCTGATCGGCGCGCACCTCGCGCTGGTCTGGTACCAGAAGCACACCCAGTTCCCCGGCGTGCGGCGCAAGGAGACCAACGTCGTCGGCGTGCGGATCATGCCGTACTTCGCCCTCAAGGGCGGCGCGTTCTTCACCCTGGTCGTGGGCGTGCTGGCGCTGATGTCCGGCCTGTTCCAGATCAACCCGGTGTGGAACTTCGGGCCGTACAACCCGTCGATGGTGTCCGCGGGATCCCAGCCGGACTACTACATGGCCTGGGCCGACGGCATGCTCCGGATCTGGCCGGCCTGGGAGGTCTACCTCGGGAACTACACGATCCCGGCGGTGTTCTTCCCCGGCGCGATCGGCATGCCGATCCTGTTCGCGCTGCTGCTGACCTACCCGTTCCTGGAGCGCAAGCTGTCCAAGGACACCGCGCACCACAACCTGCTCCAGCGGCCGCGCGACGCACCGGTCCGCACCGCGCTGGGCATGATGGCGCTCGGGTTCTTCGCGGTGATCGAGCTGTCCGGCTTCAACGACATCATCGCCGACCAGTTCGACATCTCGCTGAACGCGACGACGTGGGCCGGGCGCATCGGCGTGCTGATCGTGCCGCCGCTGGCGTACTACTTCACCTACCGGATCTGCCTGGGCCTGCAGCGGTCCGACCGGGAGGTGCTGGAGCACGGCGTCGAGACCGGCATCATCAAGCGGCTGCCGCACGGCGAGTTCATCGAGATCCACCAGCCGCTGGGCGGCACGGACAGCCACGGCCACGCGATCCCGCTCGAGTACCAGGGCGCGGCCGTGCCGAAGAAGATGAACAAGCTCGGCACCGCGGGCAGCGCCGTCCCGGGTTCGCTCTGGACGCCGGACCCGGCGGACGAGACGAAGGCGCTCGAGCGCGCTCGCGGCAACGGCCACGGGGCCGGGCACGGGAAGCTCGAAGGCTCCGAGGAATCGACCACCGAGGTCGGTTCCGGGCACTGAGTCCCTGAAGTCAGCGCAGAACGCCGGAAGGCCCCTTCCTCAACGCGAGGGAGGGGCCTTCTTGCTGGTGCGTCGGCGTTTTCAGAGCCGGATGCGGGCGACGATCTCGTCGTCGTCCATTTCGCCGGTCGGCTGGAAGCCCAGCCGCAGGTAGAAGGGGCCGGGGCTGTGCTTGCCCGGCATCCAGCTGACCGTCACGGATTCGGCGTCGCGGCGGCGAGCTTCGGCCAGAACCGCTTCGACCGCGAATCGGCCGTAGCCTTTTTTCTGGTGTTTGGCGGCGATGTTCAGCCGCCACAGATAGGTGCGGTAGTAGTCGGTCGGGTTGTCCGGGTCGAAGGCGGCCATGACGAAGCCGACGAGTTTCTTCCCGGCGTAGATCAGCCTCGGCCAGGCGACGTCGTACCGGACATAGGCTTCGGCGAGCGAGCAGGCGACCGGGGCTACGTAGTCCCGCTGGTGTTTCGCCACTTTGAGATCGCAGGCGTCTTCCACATTGTCGACCGTGACTTCGACCAGTCTCGGGGTCGTCATGCGAAAACGGTAGCGCGGTCCGCGGGGTTCAGAGCCGGATGCGGGCGACGACCTCGCCTTCGTGGAGCTGGCCGGTGGGCTGGAATCCCAGCCGCAGATAGAACGGCTCAGGGCTGTGCTCGCCGGGCGCCCAGAGCACCGTCGCCGATTCGGCTCCGCGGCGGCGTGCTTCGGCCAGGACCGCTTCGACGGCGAACTTCCCGTAGCCCTTCTTTTGGTGCTCGGCCGCGATGGCCAGCCAGATGCCGCAGCGGAAGTAGTCGATCGGACAGCCCGGATCGAAGGCGGCCATGACGAACCCGACGAGGTTGTCTCCGGCGTAGACCAGCCTCGGCCAGGCGACGTCCGGCTGGGTGCAGGCCTCGGCCAGCGAGCGGTCGACCGGGGCCACGTAACCCTGTTGGTGCGGTGCCACCGACAGATCGCAGGCCGCGCTCACGTTGTCCCTGGTGACCTCGGCCAGCCGCGGTGCCGTCATGCCCCGGACGTTAGCCCGGGGGCAGGACAATTCCCGGCGGCTCAGGCTCCTTCGACGCCGATCTCGAACGCGGAGTCGGTGTCGGCCCGCGAGTAGGACCGGAACGCGATGTGGGTGACGGTGTCGAGCACGCCGCGGACCTTGCCGATCCGGCCGGGGATCAGGTCCGCGAGGTCTTCGTGGGCCTGCACGCGCACGGTGGCGATGAGGTCGACGTCCCCTGCGCACGAGTAGACCTCGGACACCTGGTCGAGGTCCGCGATCGCCTGCGCGGCCTGCGGGATCTCCTCGGCCTCTACGTTGATCAGCACGATCGCCGTGATCACAGCGTTCCTCCCACTTCCTGGCGGTAACCGACGAGCGCGATCGTAGCCGGGAACGCGCCCGAGCACGCCGCAGCGGGGCGTCTCAGGCCGCGACGTGTTCGGTCCCGGCGCGGGCGGGACGTCAACGTCAGGGACCTTGAGCGGAGCGGTCTCACCGGCCGCTGAATGTCCACAAAGGACACCAGGTTCCGCGAAGTGCCCGTTTCGTCGCTATCTGCCTGGACAACGACCCCGATTCCGGCCGCCGGTCGGCCCGTCCCGGTCATGGGGCGGGACGTCGGCGGAGGTTCCCTGACGGCCCCCCGGCCTCGTCCGCCGCGGGGCGCTTCATCCGGCGACGTGTTCGAGGGAGCGGGCATCGGCCACTCGCGCGAGCCAGGACTGCCAACCGGCGACAGCGGCGGGCTCGGCCCACGGCCGCGTGGTGCGGACGAGCCGGGTGCCGGGGCGGGCGAGCCAGCGCAGCAGGATTCCGACTTCCTCGCCGGGGGCACCGCGCAGCGGACCGTCGCCGGGCAGCACGGTTTCGCCCGCGGCGACGAGGGATTCGACCACCGGCATCGGCGGGACCCCGCGGCGGGCGACCCCGGCGGAGGCGAGTCTGCCGTAGCGGATGACGGACAGTTCCCAGCCGCCGTTGCCGTCCGGGGCGGCGGCGATGAGCTCCGCGACCGACGCGAGCGCGGCCTGCCGGTGCGCGCGGCCGACGGCGCGGACGAGCCCAGCCAGTTCGTCGCGGTGGCGGGCGGCCTGTTCGTAATGCCTTCGTGCCGACATCTCCTCCAGCCTCGCCGCGGCCAGGTGCAACGGACGGCCGTCGTGACCGGCGATCAGTCCGCGGGCGGCCTCCACGGCGGGGGAGTACTCGGCGACGGTCTGCCTGCCCGCGCACGGGGCCCCGCAGCGGCCGAGTTCGGCCAGGACACACGGCGTGCCGGACGCGGAGGTGGCGGAGATGCGCTGGGTGCAGGTGCGCAGACCGGAGGCGTCGGCGAGGGTGTCGGCGGCGGTGCGCGCGTCGGCCTGGCTGCGGAACGGCCCGAGCGTGCCCGCGCGCGGCAGGCGCACCACGGAAAGCCGCGGAAAGGCTTCGTCGGTGAGGCTGATCCACCAGCCGTGGTGCGGATTTTTCGAGCGCCGGTTGTACGCCGGCCGATGCGCGGCGATCAGGCGCAGTTCGCGGATCTCGGCTTCGAGGGAGTGCGCGCACTCGATGGCGTCCACGCGCTCCGCCAGCGCGACCATTTCCCGGATCCGGCCCCGGCTCTCCGAACCGGTGAAATACGTCCGCACGCGTCGTCTCAGGTCGCGCGCGGTGCCGACGTACAGGACTTCGTCGCGCGGTCCCTTGAAGAGGTACACGCCGGGCCGCGACGGGAGGTCGGCAGCGAGGTTTCGCTTGCGGCGCTGGGCCGGCGTGACGTCCGGGAGGTAGTCGATCAGCTCCTCGACGGTGTGCACGCCGAGGTTGCCGACGCGCTCCAGCAGCGCGTGCAGGACGTCGGTGGTGGCGCGGGCGTCGTCGAGCGCGCGGTGCGTCGGCCGGGTGCGCGCGCCGAGCAGCATGGACAGCGACGACAACCGGTAGCTGCGTGCTTCTTCGCGCGGGATGACGCGGCGCGCGAGCTTCACCGTGCAGACGACGGTCGGGCGCGGCCAGACGTAGCCGTGCCCCTCGCAGGCCGCCTTCATGAAGCTGGTGTCGAAGCCGGAGTTGTGGGCGACCAGCACGGCGCCGCCGATGAATTCCAGAAAGGCCGGCAGCACGCGTTCGATCCGCGGCGCGTCGTAGACCATCGCCTGCGTGATCCCGGTCAGTTCGACGATCTGCGGCGGGATCGGCGTGCCCGGGTTGACCAGCGTCGCGAACTCGCCCAGCACCTGACCGGCGCGGACTTTGACCGCGCCGATCTCGGTGATCCCGTCCGGGCCTGGTTTGGTGCCGGTGGTCTCGAGGTCGAAGACGACGAACGTGGTGTCCCGCAGCGGGGTGCCGAGCTCGTCGAACGCCAGCTGAGCCTGGTCCGGCCTCGGTCGGGTCTCCATGATCGCGCACAGTAGGACCGACCACCGACAATCTTCGCGCGCACCGCCCGTGGCCCGATGGTGACCAGCGGAACGGGCCGGTGCGGCGCGGGATCCGGCGGCGGGGCCTACCCTGGACCAATGCACCCCCAGCCCGTCGAACCGGAGGAAACCGAGGAGGCCGTCGGCCCCTCGGCGGTTCCGGCGCGGGCGGACGAGGACGCGGAGGCCCCGGAAGCGGGGACGTGTCCGGAACCGGCGACGTGGACGAGCCTGCCGGAGGCGGTGCGCGAGCGGATCGCCGAACTGGCCGCGGCCGCGGTCGCGAAACTGCCGGTCGCGGACGTGCCGCGGCAGCTGCGGCCGGTCGCGAAGTTCGCCCCGGCCAAGCGTGCGAAGCTCGGCGGCACCGCGCTGCTGACCGCGTTGGGGGACTCCGCGCAGTTCCGGACCGCGGTCCTGGAGTGGCTGCGAGAGCACCGGACCGACGCGCTGGACCCGAACGTTTCGGACTCCGTCGCGGCAGCTGCCGCCGCGGTGCTGCTCGGCGAATCCGGCGCGGCCGGACGCGTCCGGCTGGTCGCGAAGAACGCCGAGGAAACCGCGCTGCGCGCTGAGCGGGACGCGGCGCTGGCCCGGAATCAACGTCTGGAAGCCGAAATCGCCGATCTGCGGGCCGAGCTGGAAGAGGCGCGCGCGGCGGTCGAGAGCGCCCGAGGCGAACGCGAGGCCGAGGTCGAGAAGCTGCTGCGCCGGCTGCGTGAGCAGGGCGTGCAGCTGCGGCAGGCGAAGGACGCGGCCGAGGCGGCGCGGGCCGAGCTGGCCGACGGAGGAGCGACGCGGGAACGCGAGATCGAGATGCTGAACGCGCAGCTCGATCGGGAACGCCGCCGGGTCGCCGCGGAACGCACACGTGCCGAGCGGGCGGTGGCGGACGCCGAGATGGCCCGGCAGTCGGCGCGCGAGGCCAGGGAGGCGGACGAGGTCCGGCTGGCGTTGCTCGTGGACACGATCGACGGCGCCGTGCACGGCCTGCGCCGCGAACTCGCTTTGGGCGACCGCGGCGCACGACCCGCCGACATGGTGAGCGGCGCGCGGTCCGGACTCGGCCCGGGCGGGCGGATCCAGGACGTCACGGCGCTCGACCGGCATCTGGCGCTGCCGAACGTCCATCTCATCGTGGACGGCTACAACGTCACTAAAACGGGTTATCCGGAACTGGCGCTGGCCGATCAGCGGGACCGGCTGGTGCATCAGCTTTCGGCGCTGGCGGCGCGCACGTCGGCGGAGGTCACGGTGGTGTTCGACGGGGCCGGCGTGCTGTCGGTGCCCGCCGCGGTGCCGCGCGGGGTGCGAGTGCTGTTTTCCGAGCGTGGCGTGCTTGCCGACGACGTGATCCGGTCTCTGGTCGCGGCCGAGCCGAAGGGCCGTCCGATGGTCGTCGCGACGTCCGACCGGGCGGTGGCGGACTCGGTCCGCGCGGCCGGTGCGCATCCCGCTCCGGCGGCGGTGCTGGTCAGCCGATTGGGTCGAGTCTGATCCTGCCCGACGTGCGGGCGTCCGAAATTGTCGGTGGTGCTTCCTACCGTTTGTCCCGAGGCGATTCCCGGAAGCGGTCCGGGAGCCTCGCGGACGGACGGAGGCTCGGCAATGGGCGAGAACAAGCAGGAGCGGTTCGGGACTGGTTCCGGCGTGCGGGCGAACCCGGACGGCGGGAGCGCGGGAGTTCGTGCTGAGGCCGGTCCGGGGGATCGGGCCGGGGTGCGGGCGCGGCGGCGGAACGGTCTCGGCCGCCGGACCGGGGCGGTCACCCGGGTGGGGCGGATCCGATGGTGAGTCTTGCCACTGGGGTGAGTCCGGCCACGGCCGAGGCACGGGACCGGGACCTCGAAGCGCGCCGGGAAAGCGGCGTTTCGGCTGGTTCCGACGGAAAGGAGCCGGGCGCGGCTGGTGCTCTGCGGCGGCACGGCGAGGGGATCGGTGCGGAGACACAGCCGAGCGGAGAGGCGGCGGGTTCGCTGAGCGCGGAGCAGGTGCGGCTGGATGAACAGGCGTCCGCGGACTCGCCAGGCGAAGTCGCCGACCTCGCCGAGCCTCGGCGCTCGATGCGGCGGCGCGCGGGAGCGCCACGGAGCACGAAACCCGTTGCCTCCCTCCGGGAAGAGCGGCGGCCAGCCGGTGCGGTGGACGTCGCGGTCGAGGACATCGACACGTTCGTCGTCGACTGCGACCGGTGTGCGGTGCGCGGGGCGGCGTGTGCCGATTGCGTGGTCAGCGTGCTGCTCGGGCCGCCGGTCGGCCTCGTCTGGGACGCGGACGAGCGGCGGGCTGTCGACGCGCTCGCCGAGGCGGGGATGGTGCCTCGGCTGCGCCTGGTTCCGGAGACTGACAGTAGGTCGGCGTGACACCAGTGGGTGACACTGGCTCGCCGAGCGGTCGCTGGGGTGCGGTGAACGGTAAGTAGTCGAGAGGCTCGTTTGAGCTGCCGCAGCGTATGACCTAAGTCACATCCAGCTGCCGTGCTGGTCCGATGGTGTTTCGCCGGACTACGGAGAGTTTTTACGGGGGGCCCGGTGGACGCGCCGAAGGTCTTTTCGTAACCTAGCCGAGATCTCGCGCCAGGCAGCCGTCGAACGACGGCGACGCGGGATCGCCGCCGGTTCGGCTTTGTCGGGGAGTCAGGACCGGAACCAAACACCGTGCGCGGAAAAGCTGTTGTGGAACACGACGGCCGGAACGCGGACGGACAGCGTGCGCGAAGAGGGCCCCCGACCTCTTCCGCGCCCGGGGTTCCGGCCACGGCGGCCCGACGAGCAAAGGAGACCCGCGCGGCCGTGCAGTCGCATCCAGTCAAGCGCGTGGTGTCAGGCGCCCTCGCGGCCGCCTCGGTGATCGCGATCGTCACCGCGGCGCAGCCTGCGGGCACCGCAGCCGCTTCCCCCCTCCCCGTCCTCCAGGCCCCGCCGGACTCCGGTTCGGACGCTCTCGCCAAGTACCGCGACCTCGCGGCGCAGGCGGAGAAGGCGAACGAGGATCTCCTCAAAGCGAAGGACGACCTCGCCGCCCGGCAGGGCGACCTCGACAAGGCCAACGGAGACGTCGCCAACGCTCACAACCTCTCCGCGCAGGCCGCCGAGAACGTGAAGAAGTACAAGGTCGACGTCGACAAGTTCGCGAACGCGTCGTTCCTGTCCGGCGTGCAGATGAACAAGCTGTCCGCGCTCCTTGCCGGCACGTCGACGCAGGAGTTCCTCGACCGTTCCTCGGCGCTCGACCAGATCGCCGGGCAGAAGGCCGCCGCGCTCGAGAAGCTCCAGGGCGCGGTCGACCAGGCCAACGCCGCCGAGAAGCTGGCCGCCGACGCCGCGCAGCGGGCCACCGCGGCGCGCGACGCCGCGGCGAAGCTGACCGACGACATCACCGCCAAGAAGAAGACGCTCGACGACCAGGTCGCCGAGCTGAAGAAGACCCAGCCGCTGCTGAGCCAGTCCGACCGCAACGCGCAGAAGGACACCGGCGGCGACATCTCGGTGGACCTCGCGAACGCGGGCCCCGCCGCCGCGGCGGCGGTCCAGGCGGCGCTGAGCCAGCGGGGCAAGCCCTACGTGTGGGGCGCGACCGGACCGGATTCGTACGACTGCTCGGGCCTGATGCAGTGGGCCTACAAGCAGGCCGGCATCTCGCTGCCGCGGTCGAGCGAGCAGCAGAGCACCACCGGCACGCCGGTTCCGCGCAGCCAGCTGCAGCCCGGCGACCTGGTGTTCTACTACTCGCCGGTTTCGCACGTGGGCATGTACATCGGCAACGGGATGATGGTGCACGCGCCAACCAGCGGCGACGTCGTCAAGGTCTCGCCGCTGCTGAGCCAGTACGTGGGCGCGCGCCGGGTCGCCTGACCGGACGTTCTCGCTTCCGCCGGGGCGGTGCCGCACATGCGGTGCCGCCCCGGTGTTTTGTGTGGGCTGTTCGCCGGATGCGCAGGTCGAGGTTCGTTGCTGCTGAGCCGGTAGGTGGCCGCGCTGGGTCGTTTGACCGGACGTTCTCGCTGTCGCCGGGGCGGCACCGCGAATGCGGTGTTGCCCCGGTGTTGCTGGTGACGTGGTCGAGGTGTCGTTGCTTCTGAACCAGTCCGTGGGCGCGCCGGGTCGCTTGACTGGTCGTTCTCGCTGTCGCCGGGGCGGTGCCGCGCCGGTGTCGTCTCCGACGACAAGCGCTCGTCGGTAGCCTGCGGGGGTGCTGAGGACCCTGCTCGTGACGAACGACTTCCCGCCGCGCCCTGGGGGCATCCAGAATTACCTCAATTCGCTGGCCACTCGGCTGCCCGCGGACGACCTCGTCGTCTACGCGCCGTCCTGGGAGCGCAGCAGCGGTTCGCACGTCGAGTTCGACGCGGCCGCGCCGTTCGAAGTGGTCCGTCATCCGACGTCGCTGATGCTGCCCACGCCCGACGTCCTGCGCCGCGCGAAGGAGATCATGCGCGCCCGCGACTGCGAGGCGGTCTGGTTCGGCGCGGCCGCCCCGCTCGCTCTGCTGGGCCACTCGCTGCGGCAGGCAGGCGCGCGCCGGATCGTCGCGTCCACGCATGGGCACGAAGTCGGCTGGTCGATGCTGCCGGGCTCGCGGCAAGCGCTGCGGCGCATCGGCGAGACGGTCGACGTCGTCACGTACGTCAGCAAGTACACGCGTAGCCGGTTCGCCGCCGCGTTCGGTCGGCATGCTGGGCTGGAAATGCTGCCGAGCGGCGTCGACACCACGGTTTTCGCCCCGGACCCGGCCGGTCGGGAGGAAATCCGCGCTCGGCACGGGCTCGGCGACCGGCCGACCGTCGTGTGCGTTTCGCGGCTCGTTCCACGCAAGGGCCAGGACATGCTGATCTCCGCGCTGCCCGCGATCCGCGAGCGCGTGCCCGGCGCGGCGCTGCTCCTCGTCGGCGGCGGCCCGTATCGCAAGCGCCTCACTCAGCTGGCCGCGGCGCTCGGCGTGACCGACGACGTGGTCTTCACTGGCTCGGTGCCCTGGGAGGAACTGCCCGCGCACTACAACGCGGGCGACGTCTTCGCGATGCCTGCCCGCACGCGGGGCAAAGGGCTCGATGTGGAAGGGCTCGGCATCGTCTACCTGGAGGCGTCGGCGACCGGGCTGCCGGTGGTCGCGGGCATGTCCGGCGGCGCTCCGGAGGCGGTGCTGGACGAGGTGACCGGCCACGTAGTCGACGGCCGCGACCCGGGCCAGCTGGCGGAAACTCTCTCGGCCCTGCTGTCCGACCCGGTCCGGGCCCGCAGGATGGGCGAGGCGGGCCGTTCCTGGGTCGGCGAGAGCTGGCGCTGGGACACGATGGCGCACCGGCTCTCGGCTCTCCTGGACGGCGATCCGGTGGCGGTGCGCTGATCCCCGGTCAGGGTTCGTAAATCGCCGGGTGGCGCGGGTCGTCCACGCGGACCACGACGTCCGCGAGGGCGCTGGGATCGACTTCGTTTTCGTAGCGTTCGAAAGCGGGCAGCGCCCATTCGTCCGGCACGCGACGGCGCAGCGCACCCGGCGAAAGCCACAAATGCACCACGAAATCGAACGCCAATCCCGCGCCCAGCAAGAATTCCCCGTCGACCAGGACGACGCCGCGGTCCGGGACCGGGACGCGCGGCAGCCGGGTCGCCCGGTCGCGTTCGGCGTCCCACAGCGCGGGCAGCACTTCGCCGCTTCCGTCGTCGGCGAGCGGGTCCAGGACTTCCCGGCGCAGACCGCCTAAATCGAGCCAATCGGTATACCGCGCATCCGGATTCCGTTTCCCGTGCTCGAAACGGAGTGACGCTGGTCGCAAAAATCCGGCCGCGGGCACGCGCAGCGCGGCCCGGCCGAGCAGCTTCAGCGGGTCGATCAGCGCCTCGGCGAGCGGGCCCGTTCCCGCCGCACCGTCGATCGCGACGGCGATTCGTCGGCGCTGGGTAAGCGCGTTGACGCGCTCGGTCAGCTCGGCGGCGAGGGCGTCGGGGGAGATGGGGCGGTAGCGCACGATCGCATGATCCCGCACCGGTTTCCGTCGGTCCCCGATGCCATGATGGCGGCATGGCCAACGAGGCGGGCAAGACCGGACGGAGTGGTTGGGAGACAGCCGTTTCCCGCACGATGCCGTACCCGGGCAGCCGGGTGTGGGAGTTCTTGGTGGGGGACGGCGTGGAGATCTGGCTGGGCCCTGGCGTCGAGCTGCCGCGCGAACGCGGGGCCGGATACGAGACCGAACACGGCACGACCGGCGAAATCCGCAGCTATTCCGAGGACCGCTTGCGGCTCACCTGGCGTCCGACGGACTGGGACCACGATTCCCTGCTGGAGCTCGAGGTCGCGGACCTCGGCAAGCGCAGCACGCTCAAGATCCGCCAGGAGCGGCTGGCGGACGTGGCGGAAAAGGCCGAGCAGCGGGCATATTGGAAGCAGGTGGTCGAGCGCGTCGAGGCGGCATTGGCCGAACGCTGACCGAACTGCACTGGGGGCCAATCAGTGAGCGTCGACGAACGAACCGGGGAACTCCCTTTCGCGGGCGAGGAATTGTGGCAGAGCACGCACGAATGGCTGGCGCGGCGGCGCGAATCCGGTGCGGTGTGCCCGATTACCGCCGGGCGCGGCATTCCGTCCTACCTGGTCACCGGATACGAGCAGGCGCGCGAGCTGCTCAACGATCCGCGGGTCAGCAAGGACAGCACGGACGTGCAGCGGGTGATCGCGGCGAAGGTCGGCCAGGACATCCAGGGGCCTGACTTCGGCACTCTGCTCACCCGGCACATGCTCAACAGCGACCCGCCGGTCCACACCCGGCTGCGCAAGCTCGTGAACAAGGCGTTCACCGCCCGCACCGTCGCCCGGCTGCGGCCGCGGATCCAGGAGATCGCCGATGCGCTGCTGGACGAGATGGCCCGGCACGACGAGATCGACCTGGTGCAGGCGTTCGCCGAGCCATTGCCGATCACGGTGATCTGCGAGTTGCTCGGCGTGCGCGTCGAAGACCGCAGCGAGTTCACCGCCTGGTCGCACACGCTGCTGTCGTTCGCGATGGACCAGGAGTCCCAAGCCGCCGCGGCGCGGGCCATGCAGAACTACCTGCAGCAACTGGTCGCGAGCAAGCGCGCCGAGCCGGCCGAGGATCTGCTGTCCGACCTCGTGCACGCGAGCGACGAAGGCGATTCGCTCGACGAGAACGAACTGATCTCGATGGCGTTCCTGCTGCTGGTCGCCGGGCACGAGACCACGGTCAACCTGATCGCCAACGCCACGTTCGCGTTGCTGCGCGCGCCCGAACAGGCGGAGAAACTGCGCGCTGACCCGAGCTTGATGCCCGGCGCGGTCGAGGAATTCCTCCGGTTCGACGGGCCGATCAACTTCGCGACGCTGCGCTATACGGTCGAGGACGTCGAGGCGGGCGGCACCACCATCCCGGCCGACGAGTTCCTGCAGATCTCCCTGCTGTCGGCCAACCGGGACCCGGAGAAGTTCCCCGACCCGGACACGCTCGACGTCACGCGCCCGCCCGGCGGGCACCTCGCGTTCGGGCACGGCATCCACTACTGCGTCGGCGCGCCGCTGGCCCGGCTGGAGGCGCAGATCGCGCTGGGCTCGCTGCTGGCGAGGTTCCCGAAACTCAGCCTCGCGGTGCCGGCCGAGAGCATTGTCTACCGGCCGAGTTCGCTGGTGCACGGCGTGCTGGCGCTGCCGGTCCGGCCGAACGGGGCGTAGCGGCGGTCACTGCGGAGCCGCCCGCCGCCCGGTTAGGGTCGGCGGGTGGAACCCAGTGCTGCCGATCTCCTCGCTCTCGACGCCGCGCACGTCTGGCATCCCTACGCGCCGATGCCGGGCCGCGTGCCGCCCCTGCTCGTGGAAGAGGCGAGCGGGGTGCGATTGAAGCTCGCCGACGGGCGAGAACTGGTCGACGGCATGTCGTCCTGGTGGGCGGCGGTGCACGGCTACCGGAACCCGGTGCTCGACGCGGCGCTGGCGCGGCAGGCCGGGCGGATGAGCCACGTGATGTTCGGCGGCCTGACCCACGAACCGGCGATCACGCTCGCGAAAACCCTGGTCGAGATGACCCCGGACGGGCTCGAGCACGTGTTCCTGTGCGATTCGGGTTCGGTTTCGGTCGAGGTCGCGGTGAAAATGTGCCTGCAGTACCAGCGTTCCCGCGGGCTGCCCGGCAAACACCGGCTGCTGACCTGGCGCGGCGGCTACCACGGCGACACATTCACGCCGATGAGCGTCTGCGATCCGGACGGCGGCATGCATTCGCTGTGGCGCGGAGTGCTGCCGGAACAGGTTTTCGTGCCGGTGCCGCCTCCCGGGTTCGACGCGCCGGTCGATCAGTCCTATGTGGACGAATTGGCGAAGGCGATCGATCAGCACGCGGACGAACTGGCCGCGGTGATCGTGGAACCGGTGGTGCAGGGCGCGGGCGGCATGCGGTTTCACCATCCCGGTTACCTGCGCGCGCTGCGCGAAGTGACTCGTGAGCACGACGTCCTGCTCGTGTTCGACGAGATCGCGACCGGATTCGGCCGTACCGGCAAGCTTTTCGCCGCCGAACACGCCGGCGTGACGCCCGACGTGCTGTGTCTCGGCAAGGCGCTCACCGGCGGCTACCTCACGATGGCCGCCGCGTTGTGCACGCCTGAAATCGCCGACGGCATCACGCGCGGCGAGCTGCCGGTGCTCGCGCACGGCCCGACGTTCATGGGAAATCCGCTGGCGTCGGCGGTCGCCAACGCTTCGCTCGGTTTGCTGGCTGAAGGTCGATGGCAGGCCGACGTCGCCCGGATCGAAACCGCGCTGCGGCAAGGACTCGAACCGGCTCGGGAGCTGCCGCACGTCGTGGATGTGCGGGTGCTGGGCGCGATCGGCGTGCTGCAGCTCGATCACGAAGTGGACCTGGGCGTCGCGACCGAAGTGGTGACGGCCGAAGGTGCTTGGCTGCGACCGTTCCGGGACCTGATCTACGCGATGCCTCCGTACGTCAGCACCGACGCCGACCTGGAGGTGGTCACGTCGGCGATGCGGGCCGCCGCGGCGAAGGCCTGAGGTTGCTTCGGGCTTGGCCTAGCCGCCTGTAGTGGATATGTCCGATTTGTGCAACCTGATCGTGGGTTATTCGATAAAGATCCACTCCGTGGAGTGGTACATAGCGGACATTTCACAGGGTTGCCGGTTTCCTGGTGATCATGAGACGACTTGCCGTGCTTCGCCACGACGTGCCCGCCTCGCTCGTGGTCTTCCTCGTCGCGGTCCCGCTTTCGCTCGGGATCGCGCTCGCGTCCGGCGCCCCGATCGTCGCCGGCCTGATCGCCGCCGTCGTCGGCGGTGTGGTCGCCGGTGCCCTCGGCGGCTCTCCGCTGCAGGTCAGCGGGCCCGCCGCCGGGCTGACCGTGCTGATGGCCGAGACGATTTCCACCTTCGGCTGGGCGGTCACCTGCCTGATCACCGTCCTCGCTGGTGCGCTGCAGATCCTGTTCGGCCTGAGCCGCGTCGCGCGGGCCGCGCTGGCCATCTCTCCTGCGATCGTGCACGGGATGCTCGCCGGCATCGGCGTCACGATCGTGCTCGGCCAGCTGCACGTGCTGCTCGGCGGAAAGGCGCAGAGTTCGGCGCTGGAGAACATCGCCCAGCTGCCCGCGCAGATCGCCGCGCACCACGACGCCGCCGCGCTGATCGGCGTCCTGACCCTCGCCATTCTGCTGGGATGGCCCAAACTTCCTTCAGCGGTAAGGAAAATCCCCGGACCGCTGGCCGCGATCGCCGTCGCGACGCTCGTGTCCGTTGCCGCCGGGATGACGCTGCCGCGCGTCGAACTGCCCGGTGATCTGCTGCAGATCCGCTTCGCGCCGCAGCTGCCGGACGGCGGATGGGGCCAGGTCGCGGTCGCGGTGCTCACGATCGCGCTGATCGCCAGCGTCGAGAGCCTGCTGTCCGCGGTCGCGGTCGACAAACTGCAGAACGGCCCGCGCGCCGACCTGAACCGCGAACTGATCGGCCAGGGCACGGCGAACATGGTGTCCGGTGCGCTCGGCGGACTGCCGGTCACCGGCGTGATCGTGCGCAGTTCCACCAACGTCGCGGCGGGGGCGCGCACGCGGGCGTCGGCCGTCCTGCACGGCGTCTGGGTGCTGGTGTTCGTGGTCGCGCTCGCCGGGCTGCTGAAGTCGATCCCGCTGGCCGCGCTGGCCGGGCTGCTCGTGCACGTCGGCGCGAAGCTGGTCAATCCCGGACATCTGCGGCAGGTGCTGCGACACGGCGATCTGCCGCTCTACCTGGTGACCGTCGCCGGGGTGGTCGTGTTCGACCTGCTGACCGGGGTGCTCGCCGGGATTGTCCTGGCCGTGCTGCTGATGCTGCGCCGGACCGTGTGGTCGGGCGTGCATGCCGAGCGCCACGGCGGCGAATGGCGCGTGATTGTCGAAGGCGTGCTGACGTTCCTGTCCGTGCCGCGGCTGACGAAGGTGCTCGGCACGATTCCGGCGGGCTCGAAGGTGACGCTGGAGCTGGTCGCCGATTATCTCGACCACGCGGCGTTCGAAAGCATCTCCGCCTGGCAGCAGGCGCATGAGCGGACCGGCGGCACCGTGGTCGTCGACGAGATCGGGCATCCGTGGTTCGCGAAGGGCAAGGAAGGCCGCCCGACGCTCCAGCGCACCGCGGCGGCCGGTGCGATGCCGAGGTGGCTGGCTCCGTGGTCGGCCTGGCAGGCCGCCGACGTGCGGGTGCCTGGCCAGCGCACCCACCGGGGCGCGACCGAGTTCCAGCGCCGGGCCGCGCCGCTGCTGAAGGACGTCCTCAGCGGGCTCGCGCACGCGCAGCAGCCGCACACGCTGTTCATCACTTGCGGTGATTCGCGGATCGTGCCGAACCTGATCACCACGTCCGGTCCGGGCGATCTGTTCACCATCCGCAACATCGGCAACCTGGTGCCGCCCGGACAGGCCGATCCGTCGACCAACGCGGCGATCGAATTCGCCGTCGGGGTGCTGGGGGTGCGGGAAATCGTGGTGTGCGGGCACTCCTCGTGCGGTGCGATGGGCGCACTGGCCAGCGGTCCGCCCGCGGACACCGCCCTGGCGACCTGGCTGGTGCACGCGGAACCGAGCCGGAAGCGGGCCGGGGCGGTGACCCTCGACGGGGAGCGGCCGGAGCGCGAACCGGACCGGCTGGCGTTGCACAACGTCCTGCAGCAGCTGACGCATTTGCGGCAATACCCGCGGGTGGCCGAGGCGGAAGCGCGCGGCGAGCTGGCGCTGACCGGGCTGTACTTCGACGTGGGCGCGGCGCAGGTGTACCTGGCCGACCCGGCGAAGGGCGAGTTCGTGGCCGCGGGAGCGCCCGCGGCGGCCCCGGCCGGCTGACCCGGGCCCTCGCGCGCGCCCTCGGGTGCGCGCGAGGGAACCCCGAGTGTTGACATCGGGGAGCACGTCAATATCTTGATGGCTCGTGACGACGCTCGTGATGACCGGAACCGGGACCGACGTCGGCAAAACGGTCGCCACCGCGGCGATCGCGGCGCTGGCCCTCGCGCAGGGGCAACGCGTCGCGGTGCTGAAACCCGCGCAGACCGGCGTGCTCCCCGGCGAGGACGGCGACCTCGCCGAGGTGGTGCGGATGGCAGGCAAGGACCTGACGATCCGCGAGCTGCGGCGCTACCCGGATCCGCTGTCGCCGGAAGCCGCGTCCCGCCGCTCCGGGCTCCCGACCGTCGGGCCCGGCGAGATCGCCGCCGCGGCCAGCGAGCTGGACGCGGAGCACGATCTGACCCTGGTCGAGGGCGCGGGCGGGCTGCTGGTGCGGTTCGATCCGCAGGGGAGCACGCTGGCGGATGTCGCGTGGTCGCTGGGCGCGCCGGTGGTTCTCGTCGCGCAAGCCGGACTGGGCACGCTCAACACGACTGCCCTGACCGCCGAGGTCGCCACTCGGCGCGGGTTGAACGTCGTGGGCGTCATCATCGGCTCCTGGCCCGCTGATCCGGACCTGGCCTCCCTGGAAAACCTCCACGACCTCCCCGTGGCCGCCGGTGCTCCCTTGCTGGGCGCCCTCCCGGCCGGACTGGGCGCCGCGGACCCCGACACCTTCGTCGAACAAGCCCGCCAAGGCCTGTCGCCGTGGTTCGGCGGAGAGTTCGACCCGGAAGCCTTCACCGCCGCCTCCACCCAGAACTAACCCTTCTTTCCCGCACTCAGCTCCGGCACTTGACGTCCTCACTTGCCCGGCACGAGAAATCGCCCCGGTTTCTGGACTGAGCGATCCGCTCGGCCCCCAGGCCGAGCGGATCGGGAGGGAAGAAACCGGATAAAGGCGATTTCTCCGCCGCGACGGAGTCGCGGCAATCCAACACCGAGTCGCGGCAATCCAACACGGAGTCGCGGCCATACAACGGAGCACAACCAGTTACTCTCGGTCCCGCACACTCGCAGGGAACGCACGCGCAGGGAAGGGAGCCTCGGGTGGTCGATTCCGCGGGCAAGGCGGCGCATCGGTCGTCAGCGGTGGCTGAGGGTTGGTCGGTGCCGGTGTTGTTTCCGCCGCAGCGTCCTCGCGTGGTGGTGAAGGCTGATCTGCTGCCCGCGGTGAGCGTTCTCTCGACGGCTGCGTTGCTGGGGATTCCGATGGGCTGGCTGTGGTCTCTGCTGGCTCCGGCTGAGCGGGTGCGGGTGATCGGCACGAACGGCCAGCTGGCGCCTTTGGAGTTGGAGAGCTGGCATCGGTTCGACGATCTGGCGGTGTTCGGGTTTCTGGCGATGGCCACCGGGTTGCTGATCGGGCTGGTGGTGTGGTTCCTGCGGGAGCGGCGCGGGCCGGTGGTGCTGGTGGCCGCTGCTGGCGGGGCGTTGGTGGCGGCTTGGCTGGGGACGCAGATGGGGCCCGCGTTCGCCAATTCGAAGTATTCGGTGGACGCGCCGCCTGCGTTGGGGGCGGTGCTCGAGCAGGCGCCTCGGATCGAGACCGGGTGGGTGGTGCTGGCCGCGCCGTTGGTGACGTGTTTGGTTTACGCGTTGATGACCGCGTGGAACGGCCGCGAGGATCTTGGGCGGCGGTTGGGGTGAGTTGTTCTTAGGTCCTTTCGGCTCGTCGCCTGGCGGCGACGTTGCACGTGGGCCTCGTTGGGGCACCCCGAAGCTTAATTGTGCTGACGGTCTGGGGGTGCTTGTCAAGGCGGGAAAGATGCCTTGACAAGCACCCCCAGACCGCAGGGGAGGCTTCGTATCGGGGTGCGGGGGTGGTGTGGGTGCCTCGACTGTTGGGTGCGTCGGTGGCGGTTGGTGAGTGGGGTGCGCGGCTTGGGTAGGGGTCGCGTGGGGTTCGCGGCGTGCGGGTGGCACCCCAATGTGGCGGTGGGTGCGTTGCGGCGGCGGCGGGGTCCGTGAAGGACTCATTGAGGGAATCTGAGTCCGTGAAGGGGTCCCTCACGGAGGGAGCGGAGCGCCAGGCGGGCGGCTAGTTCAGGTCTGCGGGCTTGCTGAAGGTCGCCAGTTCGGTCGGCGGCAGCGGCACCGCGCCCAGGGTTTCCAGGAAACCGGCTTCTCGGGTGAGCAGGCGGCAGACTATGCGCAGGCGGCGAAGCGGGTGCGTTTCCTCCAGCAGCAGTTGCCGGTCTTCCAGCGGGAGCAGGCAGTCTGCGGCTAGCTGGTAGGCGAGTTCGCCCAGGTCGGCGTCGTCGTGTGGGGGGTGCCAGTCGTCTGCGTGCCAGGCGGCTTCGCAGTATCGCTGGTGGGCGCTTCGGGCTACTTCGGCTAGTCGGCGGGCTGTCGATACCGCTGTGGCGGGGACTGGGCCGTCAGGGAGCCAGTCGACCACGCCCATCAGGTAGGGCGCGGACGCTCGGTGCAGTTCGCGCAGGCGGAAGCGGCGGGCGGCGCGCGTGACTACGTCGTAGCGGCCGTCGGGGAGGCGTTTCGCTTCGCGCAGGATCGTGCTGCAGCCCACGCTGTACACATGGTCCAGACCACTGACCTCGCGAACGAGTGGCGCGCGCAGGGCGACCACGCCGAACTCGTGCTCCGGGACGGTGCCGGTGACCAGGTCCGCGGTCAGCTGCCGGTAGCGCGGTTCGAAGATGTGCAGCGGCAGGTGCGTACCGGGGAGCAGCACCGTTTGCAGCGGGAACAACGGCAGTGTCGCCGTTCCGCTGGGGCATTGCTCTGGCTCGGTCACGCGTCCACGGTACGGGCTGCCGAGCCCCGGCGCAGTTCGTGTTTACCGTCGCGGCGGGGGCTTCAGGACGGCGAAAGGGTCGGTGATGTGCATGTCTTTCGCGGCGAAAGAAAACAGCGCCGCAGGTCGTCCGCCGGTGCGGCCGGGGGCGGCGGTGTGTCCGGTGGGGATGAGCAAACCACGTCGCTGAAGTACCCGTTGAAGATTTGTCGCGGACACCTTGTAGCCGAGTGCGGCGGAGTACAGCCCCCTTAACGCGGAGATGGTGAATTCCTCGGGGGCCAGTGCGAAACCCAGGTTGGTGTAGCTCAATTTCGACCGCAACCGGTCGCGGGCGCGCAGCACGATCGCCTCGTGGTCGAACGCGGTGCGCGGCAGGGCGTCCACGTCGTGCCACTCGGTGTCTTCGGGGACCGCCGGGTCGACGTCGGAGGGGACCAGGCCGAGGAACGCGGTGGCCACGACCCGCGGACCGGGGACGCGGTCGGGTGCGCTGAACACGGCGAGCTGCTCCACGTGCTTCAGCTGGCGCACGTCCACCTTCTCCGCGAGCTGGCGCCGGATCGACGTCTCGACGTCCTCGTCGGGGCGCAGCCGGCCGCCGGGAAGCGACCAGCGGCCGAGGTGCGGATCGAGCGCTCGGCGCCACAGCAGCACGCGCAGTGTGTCCGAGCGCACTTGAAGGACTGCCGCCAGAACCTCGTGGGCTAGGGGGGCTCGGGTGTTAAGATGGCTTCGCACGGTTTTCGATTATAAGGCGAAAACCGGATGGGGCGGAACCGGGGTCGATCCGGTTCGCCAGGCCGGCGAAAGTCGAGAGGGCCGAAGACATGACCACCACGCTTGACCAGGACCTGACTCCCTACGGCGGGGTCGAGGCGGACGCGGACTGGGCGGCCCGCGTGCGGGAGCTCGCCCGCAAACGCGACGCGGTGCTGCTCGCGCACAACTACCAGGTCCCGGAGATCCAGGACATCGCGGACTTCACCGGCGACTCGCTGGCGCTCAGCCGCATCGCGGCCAGCAGCGACGCGTCCACCATCGTCTTCTGCGGCGTGCACTTCATGGCCGAGACCGCGAAGATCCTGGCCCCGGAGAAGACGGTGCTGATCCCGGACGCACGGGCCGGCTGCTCGCTCGCCGACTCCATCACCGGCGCCCAGCTGCGCGAGTGGAAGTCCGAGCACCCGGGCGCGGTGGTCGTCTCGTACGTGAACACGACGGCCGAGGTCAAGGCCGAGACGGACATCTGCTGCACGTCGTCGAACGCGGTCGACGTGGTCGCGTCCATCCCGGCTGACCAGGAAGTTCTCTTCCTGCCGGACCAGTTCCTCGGCGCGCACGTCAAGCGCGTGACCGGGCGCGAGAACATGCACGTCTGGGCCGGGGAGTGCCACGTGCACGCCGGCATCAACGGGGCTGAGCTGGCCGCGCAGGCTGAGGAGAACCCGGACGCCGACCTGTTCATCCACCCCGAATGCGGCTGCGCGACGTCGGCGCTTTACCTGGCCGGCGAGGGCGCGGTGGCCCCGGAGCGGGTCAAGATCCTCTCCACCGGCGACATGGTCCACGCGGCGCGCGACACCAAGGCGACCTCGGTGCTCGTGGCCACCGAGATCGGCATGATCCACCAGCTGCGCAAGGCCGCGCCGGAGATCGACTTCCGCGCGGTGAACGACCGGGCGTCGTGCCGGTACATGAAGATGATCACCCCGGCCGCGCTGCTGCGGAGCCTCACCGAGGGCGCGGACGAGGTCCACGTCGACCCGCAGACGGCCTCGCGGGCCCGCGCGTCGGTGCAGCGGATGATCGAAATCGGGCAGCCTGGCGGTGGGGAATGAGCGGCCTAGTTAACGCCGATCAGGCGAAAACCTCACCAGATCCGCGCTGGGAGGCACGGGCCGACGTCGTGGTGATCGGCAGCGGCGTGGCGGGGCTGTCCGCGGCGCTGCGGGCCCGTGAACTGGGGCTGCACGTGCTGGTCGTAACGAAGGCGGCGGTCGCCGACGGCAACACCCGGTGGGCGCAGGGCGGCGTGGCCGTGGTGCTCGACGGTGAGCGCGACGAGGGCGACACGGTCGAGAAGCACACGGCTGACACGCTCACCGCGGGAGCCGGGCTCTGCGACGAGGACGCCGTGAGGTCGATCGTTAGCGGTGGTCCGGCCGCTGTCACCGAGCTGCGGCACAACGGTGCGGTGTTCGACCACGGCTCGGGTGGGCTGTCGCGCGCTCGCGAGGGCGGGCACAGTGCGTTCCGGGTGATCCACGCGGGCGGCGACGCGACCGGTGCCGAAGTCGAGCGCGCATTGGTCGCGCAGGCTGGTGAGCGGCGGATTCCAGTTCTGGAGCACCACATCGCGGTCGATGCGCTGCGCACGGCCGCGGGCGAGGTGGCCGGAGTGACGGTGCTCGACCGCAACGGCGTCCCGGGCGTCGTGCGCGCGTCCGCGGTGGTGCTGGCCAGCGGCGGGTTCGGGCAGCTGTACCAGGCGACCTCCAACCCGGAGATCGCGACCGGTGACGGGCTGGCGCTCGCGTTGCGCGCCGGCGCGGCGGTGGCCGACATCGAGTTCGTGCAGTTCCACCCGACTGTGCTGTACACGCCGGGCGCGCGCGGACGGTGTCCGCTCGTCACGGAGGCGGTCCGCGGCGAGGGTGCGACGCTCGTGGACGGTGCGGGCGCGTCGGTGATGGCCGGGGTGCATCCGCTCGGCGATCTGGCTCCCCGTGACGTCGTCGCGGCGGCGATCACCCGGAGGCAGGCCTTGGCTCCCGGTGGCATCGACGATCACGTTTTCCTTGACGCCACTGGCATTCCGGGCTTCGCGAAGCGGTTCCCGACGGTGCACGCGGCGTGCGCGGTGCTCGGGATCGACCCGGCGGTGGACGCGATCCCGGTGACTCCGGCGGCGCACTTCGCGTGCGGCGGCGTGGTGGCCACTGTGGACGGACGCTCGACCGTGCGCGGACTGTACGCGGCGGGCGAGGTGGCTAGGACCGGGCTGCACGGGGCGAACCGGCTGGCGTCCAACAGTCTTCTCGAAGGTTTGGTCGTGGGGCAGCGGACCGCTGAGGCGGTCGCCGCGGATCTGGCCGCTGGGTTGCTGCCGGATCCTTCGCGCGGCCGGATTCCGGCAAGGACAGTCGCGCCGACGGCGGAACGTGATGCGCTGCAACGGGTCATGAGCCGGTACGCGGCGATCGGCCGGGACGCGGACGGGCTCGCCGCCGCCGGATCGGTGCTCGATTTGTCGACAAAGGACAGTCCGTTGTGGACGCACCGCGCGGTTGAGGACGCGGCGCTCACCGTGGTGGCACAGGCGTTGCTCGCCGCGGCGGAGCGGCGGACGGAATCGCGGGGATGTCACGTGCGGACGGACTTCCCGGAGCGGGACGAAGGGCTGCGGCGGAGCCAGCTGATCCGGCTGAGCCCGTCGGGACAGCCAGTGCTGGTCGAGGCGGCGTCGCTGGAAGGAGTGGCATGAGCGGGGAATTCTCCGAAGCAGTTGTCCAGGCACTGGTGGTGGACGGGCTGGACGTCGCCGACGTGCGGCGCGTCGTGACCACCGCGCTGGAAGAGGATTTGCGGTACGGGCCGGACGCCACGACGGCGTCCACGGTCCCGGCGGACGCCCGTGCGGTGGCGGAGCTGACGCCGCGCGTCGCCGGTGTCGTGGCGGGGATCCCGGTGGCGCTGGCCGTTTTCGACGAGGTGCTCGGTGACGACTACGAGGTCGTCTCGATCCGCGAGGACGGTTCGCCCGCGGTCGCGGGGCAGCCGGTGCTCGTGCTGCGCGGTCCGGTGCGCGGGCTGCTCACGGCGGAGCGTACGGCGTTGAACTTGTTGTGCCACCTGTCCGGAGTGGCGACGGCGACCGCGGCGTGGGTGTCCGCGCTCGAGGGAACCGGTGCCTCGGTACGGGATTCGCGCAAGACCACGCCGGGGTTGCGGCTGCTGGAGAAGTACGCCGTGCGGTGCGGAGGCGGCGTGAACCACCGGATGGGCCTTGGCGACGCGGTGCTGATCAAGGACAACCACGTGGTCGCGGCCGGCTCGGTCACCGCGGCTCTCGCTGCGGCGAGGCAACACGCGCCGCAGCTGCCGTGCGAGGTTGAGGTAGACGATCTGGCCCAGCTGGACGAGGCACTGGCCGCCGCGGCGGACGAGGTGCTGCTGGACAACTTCACCCCGGAGGAGTGCGTGAAGGCGGTCGTGCGGCGGGACGAGCTGTCGCCGAAGACGCGGCTGGAGTGCTCCGGCGGGCTGACGCTCGACCGCGCGCGGGCGTACGCCGAGTCCGGTGTGGACTATCTCTCGGTGGGCGGGCTCACGCATTCCTCGCCCGCGCTGGATCTCGGGATGGACCTGCGTTAACCCTGTCGCCGCGGCCCGCTCTCCACTAGAATCTCCTTGTCGGACAAGGGGAGGGGGCCGCGGTGCGGGGAATTGCCGCCGGAGCGGTGGCCGCGCTCGTGGCGCTCGGCGTGCCCGTCACGGCGACCTCGGCCGGAGCGGCTTCGTGCGCGAATCCGTCCGGTCCGTACACCGGGCCGGTGTCCTGGGGGCAACGGCTGGTCAACCCGCCGCGGCTGTGGGCGCTGACCAGGGGCGAGGGCCAGACCGTCGCGGTGATCGGCACCGGCGTCGACAAGCAGAACGCGCAATTCGGGCCGGGACAGGTGCTCGGCGGCGCGGGCACCGCGGATTCCGACTGCGACGGCCGCGGCACGATCGCCGCGGGCATCGTCGGCGCGCAGCCGGCGAACGAGACCACCTTCACCGGCGTCGCGCCCGGGGTGAAGCTGCTTCCCTTGCGCTACACCGAAAGCAACGGCTCTTCCTCGGACGGCGGCGGCGATCCGGGCGCATTGGCGGGCGCGATCGACACGGCGGTCGACCGCGGCGCGGGAGTGATTCTCGTGGCGGTACCGGCGGGTTCGGACAGCCCGGCGCTCGGCGCGGCGCTCGACCACGCGAAGGCGCGCGGGGCCGTGGTGATTTCGGCCGCGGCGGCCGCTCAGCAAGGGGCGCATACTTATCCGACGGCGTCGGCGGGCGTGGTCGCGGTCGGCTCGACGGACGAATCCGGCGCGCCGGTCCAGACCGAAGCCGGGGATTACCTCGGAATCGCCGCGCCGGGCGCGAATCTGGTGAGCACGTCGGCGGGCGGCGGGGGCGCGGTCGCGCACCGGTGGCCGATCACCGACCCGGGCCTGGCCGCGGCGTATGTCGCCGGGGTGGCCGCGCTGGTTCGCTCGGCGCATCCGGACCTGAAGGGCGAGCAGGTGGTGAACCGGTTGCTGCTCACCGCTTCCCGCCCGCCGTCCGGGGCACACGATCCGCGCCGGGGCTGGGGAATGGTCGACGCTTACGCCGCGGTGTCTTCGGCATTGCCAGCCAACGCGCCCGGTCCGAGCGCGGCGGCGGTGCGGTCTGAGCTGCCCGAGGTGGTTCCCGCTGCGGCGCAAGCTCGGCCGACGTCGGATGTGGCGGCCGGGGTCGTCGCGGTGGGCGGGGTCGCGGTGGCTGCTGCGGCCGGGATTGGCGTGGCGGCGTTCCGGAGGGGACGACGGCGCGGGTGGCGGCCCTCGCGGTTCCGGGGGTGAGGTCTCGTGAGCGGCGATCGCGGTTCTAACCGGGATTAGTGCGCACGAGGCGGGTCGAGCCGATGATCGCCACGCCGCGTCCGTCGCGGGCGATGTGCACGCTGAAATCCGCGCCGTCGCGGGAAAAGCGCGCGATCACTTCCCGGTAAGTGCTGCGGTCATACGATTCCCAGCCCGCCGCTTCCAGCGTCGGACGCACAGCTTCGCCCAGCACTCGCAATGCGGCCGGGCTGTCTTCCATCCGGACGCCGTACTGCCAGCACACCAAATGCCCCGGCTGCGCGGGATCGCAGTCCAGCTCACCGTCCACTGTGGGCAGTGCGCGCCGGCCGAACGCGGCAGCGACACTGTCGATGACGTTCGTCAGCTCGGCGGCCAGGTCCTTCAACTCGCGCGTGATCACGGCAGCACCGCCGGAACCGGCACGGGTGCCTCGGTGACGTGGCCGCCGGTCAGCACGCCGTAGATGTTCTCCCATGAATCCGAACCCGGTTTGAGCACGCCGCTGTGCGAGGACAGGCCCCACTGCACGTCGCCCGCGGCGTCGTGGCCGGTGGTGAGTTCGGTGACGCCCGGGAAGGTGTCCGGGTCGGCCCCGTGGCCGATGCCGGTCCATTCCAGCGCACCGGCGTTGCCCTGGGCGAGGATGATTGGGTCCAGCGGTGCGGTCATCGAGTACCGCTGCACGCCGGCCTGGCTCGGCGGCAGGTCCGCGGGGCTCCATACGCCGTGTCCCATGCCCGCCGACTCTACGTGCAGCACCCGGTCCACTGGCAAGCCTTGCTGGTCAGCGAGCCCGACGGTGGCGCCGCCGTAGCTGTGGCCGATCGCGGTGATCGTGGCCGCGCCGCCGGTCTGGGCGTCGACCTGGACGCGGAGTTCGTCGCCGAACGCCTTGAGGTTCGGGGCCATCGTCTGCGCGTAGCTGGCTTCGGCGCCCTCGGTGGTGACGTTCTGCGGGAACACCCCGTCGGCCCACACGACCATCGCGGTCCGGCCGCTCGGGTCGGCGGCGACGAGGCTGCGGCCGAGGTCGGCGTAGGACTGAAAGGTGTCCATCCGGGTGTGCACACCGGGCACGAACAGCCCGACATTGCGTGTGCCCGGCTGGATCGAGCCGACCAGTTCGGCGATCCGGCCGTTGCCGGACGGATCGAACCGCAGGATCTGCCGGTGGTCGTCGAGAATGCTTTGGTACAACGCGATCCGCCGCTTCGAGCGGGCGACGGCGTCCGGATCGGACAGCCCGGCCAGGCGGGTCCGTTCGGCGGCGAGCGCGTCGGAAACCTTCGTCCGGTTGGCCGCGATGGTCCCGGCCCATCCGCCGCTGCTGGCGGATTTTCCGGCTGACGGCACCGGATCTTCGGGCAGGAGCGAACGGTACATCGCCGCGACCTGCTCGTCAGCGCGCCGGTAACCCGCCGACGACGCGGTGAGGCCGTCGCGAAGGACTTGGGCGCGCACGATGCGCTGGTCGACGTCCGCGGCTAGCGCACTGAGCGTTTTCGCCAGCCCGGCGGCGCATCCGGACGACGCGGACACCTGGCCGAAGGCCGTGGCGGGCACGCGTTCGCCCGCCACGGCCTGCTGCACGGTCCGGAGCGCACCGGCACGACCGTCCAATCCGGACGCCGCGGTCGCGAGTTTCGCCGGGACGACCCGGTAGCCGTCGGTCACGGCTGGTCGGCCGGCTCTTCGCCGATGACCGAGGGCGCGACCGGAGCTTGCTGGCCCCATACGTTCTCGGTTTCGACGAGCCACGCCGGAATCCGGCGGCCGGACCCCAGGTCGGCACCGGCGCCCATACCCATCGGCATCATGGGCATCATCGGCATGGCGCTCTTGGCCGCCGCGCCCGCCGCACCGGCGGCACCGCCCGCGAGTCCACTGAGGACGTTCGACGGCGCGTTCCCGGCGAGCCCGGAGTGCGCGGCCGGAGCTTCCCCGGAACCGCTGAGGCCGCCGCCGGACGGAATGCCGCCGCCGTCGATCGACGGAGCTTCCCCGCCGCCGACCGGAATTCCGCCGCCGCCACCGCCTGCCGGGCCGGCTCCGGCGCCGAGCTTCGTGCCCGGAGGGACGACCGGCTCGTCCCCCTTCTTGCCGTCCTGGTCTTTCTTGTCGTTTTTATCGTTCTTGCCCGACGCCCACGACGGAACTTTCGGCATGATCGAGCCGAAGCGGCCGAACGCGGCGGCGGACGCGGCCGCGAGACCGGCGGTGAACATGTCGCCGAAGAGCGGGCTGCCCGCCGAGGTCTGGCCCGGCTGCCCGGGCTCGGCACCGGGGAGCTGCCCGCCGTCGGTGGGCAGCGGGTGCGAGTCGATCGGGGCGCCGACCGCGGTTCCGCCGTCCGGGCTGTTGCCGATCGCGCCGATGCTTCCGGCGCCAGTGCCGCCGGTCGAGGCGCCGCCGCCGGGAAGCTGCTTAGGAGGCGGGGCGGCCGCGTTCGGCGAAACCGGGATCGAATCCTCGGCAGTGTCGTAATTCGTCGCGAGGTTGTTCATGACGACGATCGCCTTCGCGTGTGCGGACCCGGCGGCGTTGGCGGCCTGTTGCTGCGCTTCGACGTTGGCGATCGCCTGCTGCCGCTGCTGTGTCGCGGCGATGATCGTGGCCGGCGGGGTGTCCGGAGGGAGCAGCGGCGGGTTGACCGCCAGCGCGACGTCGGCGGGGGAGACGTCCGGCACCGCGACCGGCGGCGGCATCTCGGCCTTCGCTTTGACCAGCGCGTCCGCGGCGTCCTCCAGCATGTCGCGCATGCCCTGCGCGGTGACGGCGACCTTGCGGATGCCGCCGACCAGGTCGGTCATCATGGTCCGGTACTGGTCGGCCGCGCCGCCGGTCCACGAGCTGGAGAAGTCGGTGAGCTGATCCGACAGGTTCTCGGCCTGGTCGTACAGCCCGCGCGAGGCCGAATTCCACTGTTCGGCCGCGGCGCGCGCGGTGGTCGGGTCGCCCGCCTGCAGCATCGCGTAAAGCTGCTGGTGGGTGTAGCCGGCGAAGTTGGTGCGAGGGCCGCTCATGCGTTCTTACCCCCTGAAGAATCGAGGCCCAGCAACGAAAAAACCGGGTCCAGCAGACCAGTCTGCTGTCCCGATCGGTGCAGGTCGCCCGCGACCGACTGGTCGGCCTGGGCGTATCCGTCGGCGACGGTGGTGGTGACGTCCTGCGCGAACGTGATCGCCCCGCGGACCTGCTCCAGCAGGCCCTGCATTTCGGCGACCGCGGCGCGGTGGGCGTCGGCGAGCGAAGCGGCTTCCCCGAACTCCCCGAACAGCAGCGGATGCTCCCCGAGGGTGCGCAGGAAGTCGTTCGGCCGGGACATCGCGTGGATCTGGGTTTCCAGCTCCCGGACGAAGTCCGTCAGCGATTCCAGGTGGACGTAGTACGACTGGTCGGGCATCGGCCGGTGACCTCTCGTGCGGCAGGACGCGGGAAAGCCGGCCGTCCGGAGCGGGCGGGGGTGGTCCCGCCCCGGACGGCCGGCGTCGGGGCCGGATCAGGCGAACAAGCCCTGGTTGCGGTTCTCCAGCTGGTGCTGGAGATCGTGCGCGTCGCCGACCTTGGCGCCGAACTGCGCGATGATCGCGACGATGTCGGCGGTCGCCTGGCGGAGCCGGGTCTCGGACGCGCGCGCCGCTTCACCGGCGGAGCTGCCCGAGGCGTACCAGGTCTGGGTGATCGGCTGCAGGTTCTGGTGCAGCTGCTCCAGCTGGGAGGTCAGCGCCTTCGCCTTGGCGGCGAGCGACGCGGAGCTGTGCTGCAAGGCCCCGAAGCTGATTTCTACGACGTCAGCCATGGTGTCTTGTCCTCTCTCAGGGGTTGAGGCGAGGGATCACGTTGCCCTCGACGGTGTGGCTGACGCTCTGGAAGCTCTGGTGCACGTCGGCGTCGCCCGCGTTGTAGTTCGCGTGGCTGGTGTGCACGAGCTGCGACATGGTGTCGAGCTCCCGGACGGCGGCGCCCATCTTCTCCTGAAGCCTGCGCTGCAGGTCCCAGAAGGCGACCGCCTGGTCGCCCTTGTAGTTCCGCAGCGTTTCGGTCAGCTCGGATTCCAAGCTGGCCATCGTCGTCTTCGCGTTCGAAGCGGTTTCCTCGAAGCCCTGGACGGCGCGCGTCATGGCAGCGGAATCTGCCTGGAATCCCGGACTGGACATCTGACGGGCCACCTCCTTCCCTCTCGTGGAAAATCCCGGTGCGCGGCGGGCCGCGCGGTGTGAATGTCACGCTAGAAAAAGAGCCGGTCCGGTCAAACGGCACAACTGCCGGTCGCTTTGACGGCACTATTACCCACAGGTGGGGCGCGCCCTACCCTCGAGACGGGGGACTACGCCAGTGCTCGTCTCCCCGCGTGCGGCCAGGCTGGCCGCATGGCTTCCTGGGGATTGCGACTGTTCCGGCTGCACCGCCCGCTCGGAGTGCTGGCCGGGGCGATGGTGCTGCTGGCGGTCGCGTGCGTGTTCGGGCTGCTGCTGGATGATCGCACGCTCGTCAACGCGCCGCTTTGGGCTAAACCGTTCAAATTCGCGGTTTCGGTGGCGTTGTACGCGCCGACGCTGGCGTGGCTGTTGTCGCTGGTGAAGCGTGGCCGCCGGGCCGGCTGGTGGATGGGCACGGCGTTCGCGGTCGGCATGGGCACGGACATGGCGCTGCTGGTGTGGCAGGTGCTCGTCCAGGACCGTCCGCTGCACTTCAACCACGAGACGGCCGCCGACGTGACGATCGGCAACATCCTGGCCACCGGTGCGTTCACCGCGTGGGGCGCGACCGCGGCGGTGGTCGTCCTGCTGCTGTTCCAAAAGCTCCCGGATCGCGCGCTGACCTCCGCGCTGCGGTGGGGAACAGGGCTTGCGGCGGGCGGAATGGGTCTGGCGCTGATGATGTTCTCGGCCAGTCCGGCGCAGCAGCGGGTGCTGGACAGCGGCGGGACGCCGTCGATGATCGGCGGCCACACGGTCGGTCTCGAGGACGGCGGGCCGGGGTTGCCGCTGCTGGGCTGGAGCACGGTCGGCGGGGATCTGCGGATCCCGCATTTCGTGGGGATCCATGCGATTCAGGCGTTGCCGCTTCTGGCGCTCGCATTGGTCGCGTTGTCTCGGCGGTATCCGGCGCTGTCGAACGAACTCGTGCGCCGTCGGCTGGTGTGGACCGGTGCGGTTGGTTACGCGGGGGTCATCGCGATTACTGCTTGGCAGGCCATGCGCGGACAGTCGATCGTGCGGCCGGATTTCTGGACGCTTGCCGCGACGGCCGGGTTGGTCACGGTGGTGGCGCTGGGCGGCGTGCTGGCGGCGCGTGTTCCCGCTGAGCGGCATGCGTTGAGGGGATTCTGAGATCTCTCCGGTACCTGTTGCCGGGTCAGTCGGGGTCGGCTGGCCGGACGGGAGGACGGTGTCATGGCATTTCCCCAGGGGTTGCTGGATTCGCTGCGGCGCGCGCCGGAGGGGTGGGCCGCGCAGGTGGCTGTGCGGGCGCTGGGGCTCGGGTGCTTTCGGTGGGGCCGGTGCTCTTTGCCGCGTATGAGGAACCGGTGCCTTGTGGAGGTGTGAGGAGATCGGTGGGTCGTTTCACGAGCGGCAGCGCGGGGGTGCCCAAGGGGGTTGCGTCTCGGTTTGACGCGTTGGGGGAGTTCGGGTCTCGAGCAGCGGAGCTGTTGCGGGGGTTGTGCTTGGGGTCCTTTCGGCTCGTCGCCTGGCGGCGACATTGCGCCCCGGGGTTGCGTGGGGCACCCCGAAGCTGAGTGTGCTGACGGTCTGGGGGTG
>NZ_JACJHR010000055.1 GCF_014174495.1 Amycolatopsis echigonensis | reverse complement strand
CCCTGTCATGACCGAATCGCGGCCCCCGTTCCAGCCGTTCGACCTCGCCTCCGCGCTGAAGAAGGTCCAGGCGGCCGAGGACGCTTGGAATACGCGCGACCCGGAGAAGGTCTCGCTCGCGTACACGCCGGATTCCGTGTGGCGCAACCGCGACACGCACGTCGTCGGCCGGGCCGCGATCGTCGAGTTCCTCACCGCGAAGTGGGAGCGCGAGCTGGATTACGCGCTGCGCAAGGGGCTTTGGGGATTCCGCGAGAACCGCATCGCGGTGCGGTTCCAGTACGAGAGCCGCGACGCGGGCGGGCAGTGGTGGCGCAGCTACGGCAACGAGCTGTGGGAGTTCGCCGAGAACGGCCTGATGAGCCGGCGCGAGGCGTCGATCAACGACCGGCGGATCGAGGAGGCCGAGCGGCGCATCTTCGGGCCGCGGCCCGCGGAGGAGCACGGGGTCGACTTCCCCCTGTGGTGAAAGAACCGGGGTAACGGAAAGAGCCCGGCCGCCCGTTCCGGTGGTGCCGGAAGGGACGGCCGGGCCGATGCCGCGTTCGCGGGGATGGGGAACGCGGGCCGCGTTCAGGCGCCGATGCGCGCCTGCCGTTTGCGGGACACCAGCCGCCAGCCGACGGCGAGCACCACGACGATCGCCGGGATCGAGTAGAACGCGATCTTCTCGGCTCCGTCGGAGAATCCCATCAGCACCACGACCAGCAGGAGGAATCCGAGCGTGGCCCAGCCGGTGTACGGCGCGCCGGGCATGCGGTAGCTCGGCCGCTCCAGCTCGCCGCGCAACGCCGCCTGACGCATGCGCATCTGCGAGTACACCAGCGTCGCCCAGGTCGCGACGACACCGAGCGAAGCGACCGCGGTGGCGATGTCGAAGGCTTCCTTCGGCACCAGGTAGTTCAGCACCACGCCGAGCACGTAGGCCACGGACGTGAAGAGAATCCCGCCGTAGGGCACGTGCCGCGAGTTCATCTTGCCGACGAACTTCGGCGCTTCCCCCTCGTCGGCGAGCGCGCGGAGGATGCGGCCGGTGGAGTACAGCCCCGAGTTGCACGAGGAGAGCGCGGCGGTGAGGACGACCGCGTTCATCACGTCGCCGATGCCGCCGATGCCCAGGCGCGAGAACACCGTGACGAACGGGCTTTCGCCGCCGTTGTAGAACGGCCACGGCAGCAGCATCGCCAGCAGCAGCACCGAACCGACGTAGAAGACGCCGATCCGCCACACGACGCCGTTGATCGCCTTCGGCAGCACCTTGCGCGCATCCTTGGTCTCGCCGGCCGCGATGCCGACGACCTCGATCGCGGAGTAGGCGAACACGACCGCCTGCAGCGTCATCAGCGCGATGCCGACGCCGGCCGGGAAGAACCCGCCGTGGCCGGTCAGGTTGTGCACGCCGGCGGTGGTGCCGCCGATGTTCGCGCCGGTGAACACGAGCCCGACCGCGGTCACCAGGAACACGATGATCGCGAGGACCTTCACCACGGAGAACCAGAACTCCAGTTCCCCGAACAGCTTCACGCTCAGCAGGTTGACCGCCATGAGCACGCCGAGCGCGACCAGCGCGGTGATCCACTGCGGCACGTCCGGCAGCCACTTGTGCACGTAGATCGCGACCGCGGTGATCTCCGCGATGCCGGTCATCGCCCAGTTCAGCCAGTACATCCACCCGGACACGAACCCGGCCCACGGGCCGATGAACTTCCGCGCGTACGTCACGAAACTGCCGGAGCTGGGCTGGTGCAGCACGAGTTCGCCGAGCGCCCGCATCACGAAGTAGGCCGCGACGCCGCACAGCGCATAGGAAAGGACCAGCGACGGCCCCGCTTCGTGGAGCCGCCCGCCCGCGCCGAGGAAGAGCCCGACCCCGATCGCCCCGCCGATCGCGATCATCTGCACTTGGCGGTTGCCCAGTGCCTTGGTGTAGTTGTCGCCCTCTTTGGCGACCACTGTGGATTCCATGGTTGCGTGACGCTAGCGGTAGCGGGCCGCGTGATGCAGCACACCTAGGCTGGACTTAAGGTGTGCTGCAGATCACCGTGGAGGAACCGGGTAAATCGGGCAGGGCCCGTTTGATTTCCGGAAATGGTGCTGGAGCTGCGCGGATGTCCACCGTGGACGGTGCGCGCGGAGACTTTCGGGCAGCCGCAGGCGATCTCCAGGGTATCCGCGGGACAGGAGCGCTCACCAGAGCGCGGAGCTCGCCGGAATCCGGCGATGACGGGGCCACGCGGATGTTCCACAGTGGACGGAAGCGCCCGAGGAGGCATTCGCTCAGGGGCTGATCCCGCCAGGTTCGCATACCGGGGGATCCGGTCGGCCGCCGGGCCGCTTCACGGCGGAGACACGCCGGAACACTAAACTCCGCGCGGTGCCGACCCCAGATTCCGACTCCACTGCGCGCAGGAAAGCCGGCGACCGTTGGCTCATCATCGGCCTTGGGCTCATCTCCGCACTGACCGCGGTGCTGTTCACCGTGGCGCCGGTGAACACTGAGACAACGACGTACCGCTGGGACGGCGCGCAGGACACCGCGCTGCCGTTGTACCCGTACCACCCGGACAGAATGGACGCGACCGTCCGTTGCGCCGACCCGGACGGGCTGGCGCTGGCGACCGCGCCGCCGGGAAGCAAGCTGGGCGCGCAGCCCCTCGGCGGCGCGCTCGAGATCCGCGCGGTCGCCGGGACGGTCACCGCGAAACTCGGCGATAAGGAGCTGGTGCGCCGGCCGGTCAGCGGCGACTGCCGGCTGACGGTGCGCGCCGACGGCCAAGGCACCACAGTCGGCACCGCCAGGACGACGGCGAGGCCGAACGTCACCGGGCTGTACACCGACCACCCGGGCACGGCGTCCGCGCAGATCGAACCCGACACCCGGTGGGTCAGCACGCCGAGCGTGCTCAAGGTCGCGCTCGGCGTGGTGTCGGTGCTCGCGCTGCTCGGCATGATCGTGCTGCTGATCCGGCGCGACCGGGCCGTCGCACGACGGGTCCGGCTGCTTCCGCGGCGGGCGTGGGCGCCGCGGCCGGCGGACCTCGCGGTGACCGGGGTGCTCGGAGTCTGGTCCGTCATCGGTGCGCTCACTGTGGACGACGGATACATCTCGACTATGCTGCGCGCTCGCGAGACGAGCGGGTTCACCGGCAATTACTTCCGCTGGTTCAACGCGCCGGAAGCGCCGTGGGGCTGGTACTACGAGCTGTACGCGCTTCTCGGCCGCGTGACGCCGGCCATGGTGTGGATGCGGCTGCCGTCGGTGCTGCTGGGGCTGGCGTCGTGGTTCCTGATCGATCGGCTGGTGCTGCCGCGCCTGGTCGACCGGCCGGGCCGGTGGACCCGCTGGGCGGCCGCGGCGCTGTTCCTGGCCTGGTATGTGGCCTTCGACGTCGGACTGCGGCCGGAGCCCTGGATCGTGTTCGGCACGCTGGCGGTGTTCGCCCTGGTCGAGCGCGCGGTGGCGACCGGTGCGGTGACGCCGGTCGCGGTCGGTCTGGTCGTCGCCGGTGCCACCGCGACGACGAACCCGCTCGGGATCGCGGCGTTCCTGCCGTTCATCGCCGGGGTGCGCCCGCTCGTCCGGCTGGTGCGCAGGCGTGCCGACCTCCGGGTGCTCGGCGCGATCGCGGTGGTCGTCGGCGCGGCGGGCAGCGCACTGCTCACGGCGTTCTACGACCAGCCGCTGAGCGCCGTCCTGGAGTCGACCGCCGTCCGTCAGCAGATCGGCCCGGATCTCCCGTGGCAGAGCGAAATCACCCGGTACACGACCCTGCTCGATCCCTCGGTCGTCGAGGGTGCGCTGAACCGCCGGGTGCCGGTGCTGCTGATGCTCCTGGCGATGGCGATGACGGCCGTGCTGCTGATCTGGCGCCGCGCTCCGGGACTGGCCGCCGGGCCGGCTCGCCGGATGGTCGTCGCCAGTGTCCTGTGCCTCGTCGTGCTCGCGTTCACGCCGACGAAGTGGACGCACCACTTCGGTGCGCTGGCCGGATTCGGCACGGTGGTGATCGCGATGCTGGTCCACACCGTCGCACGCGGAGCGCTGTCCTCGGTGTGGGCACGGGCGGCGGCGCTGGGCCTGGTCGCGGCGACGACGTGGCTGGCCTGGTCCTCGCCGAACCGGTGGTGGATGCAGTCCGACTACGACGTTCGCTGGGGCGATTCCGTCCCCACCGTGAAGGGCGTGCGGCTGGCGGATCTGGTCCTCTGGGCCGGGCTGGCGGTCGCGCTCGCGGGCGTGGCCGCCGGGGCCTGGCGGACCGCGAAACGGCGGCCCGGGGCGCCGCGCTGGCTGCCGGCGTCCGGCTGGGTGATCGTCGCGGTGGCGGCCGCGACGGTGGCGGTCGAGGTGGTCGGACAGGCCCAGGCGGTGAAACTGCGCTGGGACACCTACTCCGTCGGCCGGTCGAACCTGGCTTCGCTCGGCCTCGCAGCGAGTGCCGGCAGCGCCGGGAACGCCTGCGGTGTCGAGGACTGGCTGGACGTCGAGCCGGACATCGGAGCCGGCGTGCTTCGACCGTCGACCCCGGCTTCGGCGGAAGGGTTCGCGATGAACACCGCGTTCCCGCCGGACGCCGCGCCGCGGGCCCCGTACGGCACCGATCCGGCGCACCCGGCGTGGAGTTCCTACCGGTCGCCGTCCGGGACCGGCACGCTCGCCACCGGGTGGTACGACCTGCCGGCGGGCATTGCGTCGAAGGATTCGGCTCCGGTCGTGATTTCCCTTGCCGGGCAAGGGAAAGTACAGGTGTCAGTCGAGTTCGCGAAGGCGGACGGGACCGTGCTGGCGACCGTGAAGGCCAAGGGGGACAGCACCGGGAAGTGGAGCGACGCGCGCTTCGACCCCCGCTGGCAGGCCCCTGGGGCGCAACGGGTCCGGGTCGTCGCGCGGGACGCCGACCCCGGTCCGTCCGGCTGGGTCGCGGTCACCGCACCCCGCATCCCGCGGCTGGTGCCGCTGACGAGCCAGGTTCCGGTGAGCGAGCCGGTGACCTTGGACTGGACCAACGCTTTCGTCGTGCCGTGCCGGACACCCGCCTCTTTGGCGGACGGCATCGTGCAGCCGGTCCGGTACCGGTTCGCCCCGGGGCCGGACGCGCAGTCGCTGGCCGGGGTCGCCTACTCCGCGGACGCCGGGGGACCTTACGTGCCGTTGTTCGCCGACGCGAAGGCCACCGAACTCCCGACCTACCTGCGCGGCGACAAACTCCGCGAGCCGGTCGCGGTGTACCGGTTCGACTATCCGGTCCCGATGCGGGGACTGACCGTCGAACACAGCACCCGGCCGACGTCCGGGCTGGCGAAGCAGGCGCCCGTGCTCGACGCCGACGCGCCCCGCGCCGTCAGCGAGTAGGCCGGACCAGGACGCCGCGTTCGGGTCACCGGCGGCCGCGACGGCAATCGGATCCGGCGGTCCGCCGCGGTCACCGGAACGGGCGACTACGCGGCCGGGCGGCTATTCCGCGGTGGACCGAGGTGCTTACGTGGACGCGCCGGGAGCGGCCCGGCACGGGCGCGCGAGGAGGAGCCGATGACGGCCACGGCGGAGGAGATCCGGGAGGAGCCGGTCCCGCCGGCGCTGTCCCGGCGCAGGATCCACGCGGTGTTCGGCGCGGTGCTGCTCGGCATGCTGCTCGCCGCGCTGGACCAGACGATCGTCGGGACCGCGCTGCCCACCATCGTCGGCGACCTCGGCGGGGCCGGGCACCTGTCCTGGGTCGTCACCGCGTACCTGCTGGCCGAGACGATCATGACGGTCGTCGTCGGCAAGCTGGGCGACCTGTTCGGCCGCAAGCTGATGTTCCAGCTGTCGGTGGTCGTGTTCGGCGCGGGCTCGTTCTTCTGCGGCTTCGCCGACAGCATGACCTGGCTGATCATCTGGCGCGCGGTGCAGGGGCTCGGCGGCGGCGGGCTGATGGTCACCTCGACCGCGCTGATCGCCGACGTCGTCCCGCTGCGCGAACGCGGCAAGTACCAGGGCGCGCTCGGTTCGGTGTTCGGCGTCGTCACCGTGGCCGGGCCGATGCTGGGCGGGCTGTTCGTCGACCACCTGTCCTGGCGCTGGGCGTTCTACGTCAACATCCCGCTCGCCGTGGTGGTGCTCGCGGTCGCCGCGTCGGCGATGCCGAGCGTGCGCGCGGCGGTCAAACCGGTGATCGACTACCTCGGCATCCTGCTGATCGGCCTCGCCGCGACCGGGCTGACGCTCGTCACGAGCTGGGGCGGCACCACGTACGCCTGGGGTTCGCCGGTGATCATCGGCATGGCCGCGGGCTCGGTGGTGCTGCTGGGCGCGTTCGTCGCGGTCGAGTTGCGCGCGCCGGAGCCGATGCTCCCAATGCGGCTGTTCCGGAACCCGGTGTTCACCGTCGCGGGGATCATGAGCTTCGTCGTCGGGTTCGCGATGCTTGGCGCGCTGTCCTATCTGCCCACTTACATGCAGTACGTCCAGGGCGTCTCGGCGACGTCGTCCGGCGTGCGGCTGCTCCCGATGGTGCTCGCGCTGCTGGTCGCCTCGATCCTGTCCGGCACGCTGGTGAGCCGTACCGGGAAGTACAAGATCTACCCGCTCGCCGGCTCCGCGGTGATGACCGCCGGGCTGTATCTGCTGTCGCGGCTCGGCGCGCACACCGGGTTCTGGGAATCGGCGCTCTACATGGCGGTGCTCGGTCTCGGGATCGGGCTCGGCATGCAGGTGCTGACCATCGCGGTGCAGAACACCGTGGACTACCGGGATCTCGGTGTCGCGACGTCCGGGGTGACGTTCCTGCGTTCGATCGGCAGTTCGTTCGGCGCGGCGATTTTCGGCACGGTTTACGCGAATCAGCTCGGCCCGAATCTAGCCAAGGCGCTCGCCGAACATCCGCTTCCGCCGGGCGTCGATCCGAAAGCCGTCCAGATTCCCTTGGCGCTGCACCATTTGCCCGCGACGATTTCGGAACCGGTGATCGGCGCGTACGCGGATTCGTTGCACATTGTGTTCCTTTATGCCGCGCCGGTCGGGCTGGTCGCTTTCGTGCTCGCGTTCTTCCTCAAGGAAATGCCGTTGCGCGACACCGCCCGCGCCGCCGCGCCGGACCTCGGCGACGGATTCGCGATGCCCGAAGCGCACGAGCACGACCGGGGACTCGAACGGGCGATCGCGACACTGCTGTTCCGGGAACGCCGCAAGGCCGCTCCCGCCATCGTCGCGCGCGCCGGTTCGGAACTGGACGTCGGCGGCCTGTGGTGTGTTCTGCAGGTCCGCCTCCGGCAGCGCGCCGGACGGGCGGCGACGCTCGAAGCGATCGGAGAGGACCACGGCGTCCCGGCGCAGGTGCTCGAACCGGCGTTCGCGCGGCTGGAACTGACCGGGCACCTCGACTGCGCCCGCAGCAGCTGGTCGCTCACCGAATCGGGGGCGCGCGAATGGGACAAGCTCGTCCGCGCGTGGCACGACTGGATCGCCGAACGCCTCGGCGACTGGGGCGGCGGGGACCGGTCCGAACTGGACGCCGCGATCACCCGCGTGGCGACCCGGATCCTCGACCAGGGCGCGGACGGCGCGGGCGGGCGGCACGCGCTGGCGTGAAACCGCGGCAAATTCCGCCGCGCGGCGGGAAACCGTTGCGAAACCGGTACCGCCGAAACAGCGGGTACGGCGGCGCCGACGTTTCGGACAGCCCGTTAGCATCTGCCTGTCGGACACCCTCTACTGTTCCGGGATCATGTCGGTGGATGAATCTGTGCTCACGACTTCGGGCGACGCCAACGGCTCCGCCCGTCCGGCCGGCGGTCCCGTCCGGTCCCGCTTCGCCGCGTGGCTGCCCCTGGCCGCCGCGGTGTTCGGCCTGCTCTCGTTCCTGCTCGTGCGCGGCAGCCTCACCGACGACGGGTACATCACCCTCTCGTACGCGAAGAACCTCGCGCTGCACGGCGAATGGGCGCTCGTGCCCGGGTCCGTCGCGAACTCGGCGACCTCGCCGCTCGACGTCCTGCTGCTCGGGTTCCTGACCTTCGTCACCCGGATCAGCGGCTCCGCGCACCCGGTGCTCGCGCTCGGCGTGCTGACCGTGCTGAACAGCGCCGCGATCGGCTGGGCGTGGGCGCGGCTGACCCGCCGCTTCGGCGTCTCGCCGTGGGCCGGCGTGCTGGGCCTGCTGCTGGTGATCGCCAACCCCTTCCTGCTGTCGGCCACCGGCCTCGAGGTGCTGCTGGTCCCGGCCGTCCTGCTGTGGCTCGTGGTGGCCGCGCTGGAGGAGCGGCCGGTGCTGTTCGGCGTGGTCGCCGCGCTGACCGTGCTGACCCGGCTCGACCTGGTCGTGTTCGTGCTCGTGATCGCGTTCTCGACGGCGGCGATCCGGAAGAAGTTCTGGACCGCGGTCGCGACGGCCGTTCTCGTGTCCGCGCCGTGGTTCCTCACGAGCTGGTTCGCGCTCGGGTCGTTCATCCCCGACACGCTGGTGATCAAGCAGGACCAGGAAGGCCTGTTCGGTGCCTGGGGCTACTTCAGCGGCCCGATGATGTACTTCCTGTACCTGCCCTTCACCGTGATGGTCGCGTTCGCCTCGGCGCTGGTCGGCGTGACCGTGCTGCTCGGCTGGCTCGCCCTGCGCTTCGCGCGCCGCTGGGACGACTTCCCGCGGCTGGCCCCGGTCGTCGCGCTCGGCGCGGGCGGCGTCGTCTACTACATCGTCTACTCGACCCTCGGCGTCGGCCCGTACCACTGGTACTACGTCACCCCGATCGTCAGCACGGCGTCGTTCGCGGTCCTGATGATCGGCGTCTGGCACGCCGAGACGAAGAAGCGGCCGAAGCTGAACCGCGTCCCGCCGCTCGTCGCGCTCGGGCTCGGCGCGGCGGTGGCGCTCGCCAACGTGGGCGTGGACCTGGCCCAAGGCGTGCCGTGGCCGTCGCCGGTCATCTTCGGCAACTGGGCCAGCTCGACCGACTACGCGCGCGTCGGCAAGGAGCTCGGCGCGCGGCTGCAGGGCAAGTCGGTGGCGGGGCCGGGCGAGATCGGCACCCTGGCGTACTACTGCGACTGCCAGATCCTCGACGTCTTTTCCGACCGCAGCGAGGTCACGAAGATCGTGAACAAGCGGCTCGCCGAGGACGGTTTCGTCAGCAAGACGCTTCTGCGGATCAACTACCACTGGTTCAAGCGGCTGCCGCCGCGCACCCCGGACTACCGGCTGCTCTACGACAAGGGTCCGGGCCATGGTCCGGACCAGTGGACGGTCTACTCCGCGGCCAAGGGCGTCGGGCATTTCACCCTCGTGCCGTTCGACCGCTGACGCGCCGCGCGATTTCCCGATACGGTCGATGCCATGGCGAAGGGCGAGGCCGTCGAGCTCGAGGTGGGGGACCGCACGGTCCGGGTGTCCAATCCGGACCGGGTCTACTTCCCGGCGCGCGGCGAGACGAAGCTCGATCTCGTCCGCTACTACCTCGCGGTCGGCGACGGGATCGTGCGCGCGCTGCGGGAACGGCCGTGCATGCTGCACCGGTTCCCGTCCGGGGTGACCGGCGAGAAGGTGCACCAGAAGCGCGTGCCGAATGGTGCGCCGCCGTGGCTGGAGACGGTGCGGGTGCAGTTCCCGCGGTACCAGCGGCACGCCGACGAACTGTGCGTGACCGAGCTGGCGCACGTTGCGTGGGCGGTGCAGATGTCCACTGTGGAGTTTCATCCCTGGAACTCGCGCCGCGCGGACACCGAACGGCCGGACGAATGGCGGATCGACCTCGACCCGATGCCCGAATGCGGGTTCGGCACGGTCCGCCGGGTCGCGCACGTCGCCGAGGAAATCCTGGACGAGCTGGGCATCCGCGGCTGGCCCAAGACGTCCGGCGGCAGCGGGATGCACGTCTACGTCCGGATCGAACCGCGCTGGGGATTCGCCGATGTCCGCCGCGCGGCGCTGGCGTTCGCGCGCGAGGTCGAGCGGCGGGCTCCGGACGACGTCACCACCACGTGGTGGCGCAAGGACCGCGATCCGAAGAAGCTGTTCGTGGACTACAACCAGAACGCCCGGGACCACACGATCGCCAGCGCCTATTCGGTGCGCGGCGTGCCCGAGGCGCTGGTGTCCACTCCGATCCGGTGGGACGAGGTCGACGACGTCGACCCGCACGACTGCACGATCGCGACCGTGCCCGCGCGGTTCGCCGAACTCGGCGATCTGCACGCGGGCATCGACGACACGGCGTATTCGCTCGAGCCGTTGCTGGAGTGGGCCGACCGGGACGGGTTGGAGGCAGAGGACTCCTGAGCGAAGTCAATCGGGCGCCTGGCGTCATGGGGGCTCCTCCGCCGCGTCTCACCGGGGACCGAGCGGAGGAGAGCGCGATGGACAGTGCTGGGCAGGGCGATCCGCTGGCCGTGCTCTATCGGCTGCACCACCAGTTGCGCGTGCTGTCGCCGGTGCTGACCGTCGCGCCGGGACGGCCGGAGACGAACGCCATGCTCGACGGCCTCGCCGAGACCGTTTCCGAGGCGGCGGGCCTGCTCGCGACCGCAGAACCGGAGGCGCTGGCGGCGTTGCGGCAGGGGTTCGAGTACGCCCGGCTAGGCCGGGGCAACGAGGCGAACTCGGAGCTGATCACCGCCTACGGGCGGCTGTCGGTGCTGCTGCGGAAGGACACGCCGCGCCGGGACAGCGCGAACGAGCCGACGGTGCGGTGGCGTTCGAGGTTTTGACCGGCCGGGCGCGTGGCATGCCAGGATGGCGGGCGTAACCCGGCTGAGCCCGGGCGGTGCGGCATCGGGAGGACCACGTGGCCGAGCAGATCCTCGTCACCGGCGGAAGCGGACAACTGGGCCGGGTGGTCGTGGAACGGCTCCGAGCCGCGGAGGCTCCGGTGCGGGCGTTGAGCCGGCGGAGGCGGTCCGGCGAAGGTGTCCAGTGGACGGCCGGCGACCTGCGCACGGGACGGGGCATCGACGTCGCGGTCGCCGGGGTCAGCACGGTGATCCATTGCGCGACCGACTACCGCCGGGAGGTCGACACGGTCCGCACGCTCGTCGAGGCGGCGCGCTGGAGCGGACAGACGCCGCATCTGGTGTACGTCTCGATCGTCGGCGTGGACAAGATCCCGCTCGGGTATTACGAGGCGAAGCTGGCCGCGGAAAAACTGGTCGCGGATTCCGGGATGCCGCACACGATTCTGCGGGCGACGCAGTTCCACTCGCTGGTGCGGACACTCCTCGCCGGCGCCGCCCGGCTCCCGGTGGTGCCGGTGCCGAAGTTCCGGTTCCAGCCCGTCGACGTGCGCGACGTCGCGGCGCGGCTCGTCGAGCTGGCCCGCGGCGAACCGCGGGGGCGGGTCGCGGACTTCGGCGGGCCGGAGGTGCGGACGACGGCTGATCTGGCGCGTGCCCTGCTCGCCGCGTCCGGGAAGGAGAAACGGCTCGTTTCGGTGCCGGCGCCGGGGCGGATCGCCCGGGGTTACGCGGCTGGGGCGAACTTGGCGCCGGAGCACGCCGACGGCGTGGTCACCTTCGAGCAGTATCTGGCGGAGCGGGGCAAGCCGACCGCGCTGCGGTACCGCTAGGCGGCGGCGCGGCGGCGGACGGTGCGCTCCAGGATTCCGAGGGTCGCCTTGAGGGCGGATTCGGGGACGACCGGGAAGGTCAGGCGCTCCTTCCACTCGTCGCTGAGCTCTGACCAGTCGTAGTAGGACGTGACGCGGGTCCCGCCCTCGGCGGGCTCCAGCCGGTAGCCGTAGATGTGGCGGACGTGCGGGCGGAAGTTGCCCTCGACGGTCCAGGCGATCTCCTGGCCGGGGACGAGTGTGGTGATGACGACCTCGACGGTGTACTTGCCCAGCGGACGGTCGCCGAGCGCTTCCCGGTCCATGTGGACCACGAACCGGTCGCCGGCCTGCGTGACCGGTTCGCCTTCGGCGTCCATGAGCATTCCGGACGCGTCGATGTCGACGTGGCCCCGCGGATCGGCGAGCACGGCGAAAATCGCGCTGGCGGGGGCGGGGATGAGCCGGGAGACCTCAAGACGTTCGTTCATATCATCGATCATAGCAGAAATAATCGATGATTGCCGTCCGCGTGATCAGCTCTGGACGAAGAAATGCCAGCCGACCCACCACCAGGCCAGCACGAGCGCGATCCGGGTCGACCGCTTGCGCATCAGCGCGGAGAGCACGCTGGTCAGCGGCGGGATCTTCTTAGGGACCAGGTGGCTGCCCAGCCACAGCAGGAGGGCGGCGGCCACGATCGCGCCGAAGCCGATTTCGGTGATCAGCCTGCTGCTCATGCCGTTCTCCTAGCCTCGGCGGCCGCGCGCAGCATCGCGAGCCCGGCGGCGACCCAGACGCCGAGCGCGAGAGCCTGCACGACGCGGTTGTCGAGCATCGGGTCGACGAGGTCGCTCATCGTCGGATGCGTCAGCGAAAGCCCGCCCGCGGCCTGTTCGTAGACGAAGGAGATCAGTTCCCAGAGGCACCAGGAGATCGCCAGCGCGACCCACAGCCAGCCGCGGCGCGGGACCGGCTGGGACGGGAGCGAAGGGTCCCGCCATTCCACGACCAGCGCGCCGACGCCGATCGCGGTCACGGCGAGGAACATCGGCACGGTCTGGCGGCCGAAGACCAGCGCGACCAGAGCGACGGCGATGATCAGCGAGGCGCCGGGCAGCCGGGTGGCCGGGACCAGGAGGTCGTCCGCGGCGCCGGCGTGCCGTTCGGTGAAGAGCAGCAGGATCGCGGCGGCGAAGAAGATGACGCTGTCGGCGGGGGCGCCGCGGATCCAGTGGGCGAGCGAGGCGATGAGGAGAGCCGCGATCGGGAGGTCGACCGCCGGCCGAGGTGCCGGGTAGTCCGCCACGTGCCGTTCCGGAGCTGCCATGCGACGCACCTCATTCCGTGCCGGTCCTGCTTGGAAGACAACACGAACGGGGGTCTGCGGCTTCCCGGTCGGGCGATGTTTTCGGGAGCCGGGTGAGAAGGGTCAGATCCGCCGGGCTTCGGCAGGGCTGACCGGGGGATCGGCGGGCCGGTCGTGCAGAACCGTCGCGAGGATTTCCGCGCCGCGCACCACTCGCGGGCCGGGGCGGTTGAAGTAGGCCGGACCGTCGAGCAGCCAGACGCGGTTGTTCCGGACGGCGGGCAGGTCGGCCCAGCCCGGGCGCAAGGTGAGGACGTCCAGTTCGGTCTCGGTCCGGTCCGGCGAGAAGCCGCAGGGAAGGACGAGCAGGACGTCCGGGCGGGCGGCGACCACGGCGTCCCACGTCATCGGGTGGGTGTGCTCGCCCGGTTCCGCGAGCGACGGGGCGCCGCCCGCGGCGGAGATCTGCTCGGGCACCCAGTGTCCGGCCGGCCAGAGCGGATCGAGCCATTCCAGCGCGACCACCCGGGGCCGCGGCAGCCCGGCGACCTGGCGGCGGACAGCGGCGAGCCGGCTGCGGAGTTCGGCGACGCGGGCGGCGGCGACCTCCGGCACGCCCAGTGCGTCGCCGAGGGTGGTCAGGCAGTCGAGAACCTCGTCCAGGGTGCGCGGTTCGAGGCTGAGCACGCGCGGTCCGGCGTCGAGCATCCGCACCGCGGCGGCGACGCGGGTGTAGGACACCGCGCAGACCTCGCACAGGTCTTGGGTGAGCACGAGGTCGGGCGCGAGCGCGGCCAGCCGGTCGAGATCGACTGAGTAGAGCGACGAGCCTTGGTGGGACGAGCCGACGGCGGTGGAGATCTCCCGGCTGGTCAGCGTGTCGGAGTCGAGGTCCGCGGCGGTCACCACCGGCACCGACGCGATCTCGGCGGGCCAGTCGCATTCGTGCGTGCGGCCGACGAGATCGCCCGCCTTGCCGAGAGTGGCGACCAGGTCGGTGGCGGCGGGCAGCAGGGACACGATCCGCATGCGTCCACGGTAGGTCAGGCGGCCTCGTGCAGCGCCTCCAGCAGCGAGGAAGCCCGGTGGTCGACGTCCTCGGCCTGGAGTTCGTTCGGCACGAAGGAGAACGACAACCCCCGGGTCGGCCACGCGCCGTGGCGGCCGCCGCCGGCACCGGAGTGTCCGAAGGCGGCGGGGTCGGCCGCGGCGGGGCCGTAGGTGCCGATCGGGTCGGCCAGTTCGAAACCCAGGCCGAAGCGCAGCGGGCGGTCATTGATCGCGTCGATGCCTTCGGACCAGGTGCGAGTGGCCTGGGCGAGGACGTCGTCCGGGACGAGTTCGCCGGAGCGCAGCAGGTCGTACAAGCGGGCCATCGCGGTCGCGGTGCCGACTGCGCCGCCTGCCGCCAGCGTCGCGCCGCGGTACTCCGGCGAGTTCATCGAGTCGCCCGAATCGAGCAGGCCGCGGTACATCCGTTCGACGATCCGGCGGCGTTCCTCGTCCTTCAGGAACGTGCTGATCCGGTACCCGGGCGCGCGCCGCAGCGTGGCGACCGGGACGGACGGCGGGGTGCCGAGCCGCAGGTCGAGGCCGTGCGGTCCGGCGAGGAGGTCGCGCACCAGCGTGCCCAGGTCGGCTCCGGTGACGCGCCGGGCCAGTTCCGTGGCCAGGTAGCCGTAGGTGAGCGCGTGGTACGCGACCTGCCTGCCCGGAGTCCACAATGGACGCTGGGCGGCGAGGGCACGGGCGTTCGCCGCGTTGTCCAGCATGGGCAGATCGGGTTCGACGTAGGGCAGGCCGACGGTGTGCGACAGCACCTGCGAGACCGGCACCTCCTCCTTGCCCGCCGCGGCGAACTCCGGCCAGTAGCGGGCGACGCGTTCGTCCGGGTCCAGCTTCCCCTGTGCGGTCAGCATCGCCAGGACGGTCGCGACCACGCCCTTGGTGCCGCTGAACAACACGGCGCGGGTGTCCTCGGTCCACGGCACGCCGTCCGCCGCTGAACCGCCCCACAGCTCCACCACCGGAGCGCCGTCGCGGAACACGCTGAACGCGGCTCCGCCGGTGGTCGCCTCGATGATGTCGCCGAACGCTTCCCGCACGCCCTCGTAACCGGGCTTCACCGCACCATGGACAGTCATCCTGCTCCTCACAGCCTTGGCGTCGTGGCCAGAAGTTCGCTGGTGTACTCGTGCGACGGGGAGTTCAGCACCGCTTCGACGGGCCCTTCCTCGACGATCTCGCCGCCGCGCAGGACCGCGATCCGGTCCGCCACCTCCGGGGCGAGGGCGATGTTGTGCGTCACGAACAGCATCGCCATGCCGAGTTCCCGGCGCAGCTCGCCGAGCAGCTCGACGATGGTCGCCTGCACGGAGACGTCCAGCGCGGAGGTGACCTCGTCGCACACCAGGACGTCCGGCGTGGTCACGAGCGCGCGGGCGATCGCGGCGCGTTGGCGTTCGCCGCCGCTGAGCTGGTCCGGCAGCCGGTTCGCGAGGTCTTGCCGCAAGCGGACCCGGTCCAACGTCTCGGCGACGCGTTTACGGCGCTCAGTGCGGGAGAGGGACGTCAAGCGCACCAGCGGAACCTCGATCGACTGCGCGATCGTCTTGCGCGGGTTCAGCGACGAGAACGGGCTCTGGAAAACGTACTGGATCCGCCGCAGCTCGTCGGTGCTGCGCTGCCGGGCGGCCGGAGCGAGCGGGGTTCCTTCGAGCGCGACCGTGCCGCTGAAACCGCGGTTCAGTCCGGCGATGCACTGCGACAGCGTGGTTTTGCCGGAACCGGACTCGCCGAGCAGCATCACGCTTTCCCCGCGCGTCACCGCGAGATCGATGCCGCGCAACACCTTCTGCAGCCCGTACGACACCCGGATGTCGCGTGCGGCCAGCACCGCGTCGTCCGGCGGGGGAGCAGGGGCGGGTTGCGCACCGAGGTCGGGCACCGCCGCGAGCAGCCGCTTCGTGTACGCGTGCTTCGGCCGCCGCAGTACTTCCTCAGCGACGCCGCATTCGACCAGATTTCCTTGGTACATCACGGCAACCCGGTCGGCGAGCTGTGCCACCACGGCGAGGTCGTGCGTGATGTAGAGCGCCGCGACGCCGTGCTCGGACGTCAGCTGCCGGACCGTCTCCAGCACCAAAGCCTGCGTCTTCACATCGAGGCCGGTGGTCGGCTCGTCCAGCACGACCACGCTCGGGCGGCACGCGAACGCCATCGCGATGCCGACCCGCTGCTGCTGCCCGCCGGACAGCTGATGCGGGTACCGCCGCTGGTAGGCCTCGTCGGACGGCAGCCCGACCTCGGCCAGCACCTCGGCCACTCGCTCGTCGGCGGACCCGGCGTAGCCGTGCGTTTCCAGCACCTCGGCGATCTGCCGCCCGACCCGCAGCGCCGGGTTCAGCGACAGCGCCGGGTCCTGCGGGATGTACGCGACCGCGTTGCCCCGCAACTGGCGTCGTGCGGCGTCGTCGAGCGACAAGACGTCGACCGGTTCGCCCTCGCGTGGATGCAGCACCACCTTGCCGCCGCCGGACACCAGCCCGCGGCGGAAATGGCCGAGCGCGGCCAATCCGGCGGTCGTCTTGCCGGAACCGGATTCCCCGACCAGCGCGAGGACCTCGCCGGGAGCGATCTCGTAGGACACCGAATGCAGCACCGGACGGCCCGCCGCGGTGCGCACGGCCAGCCCGGTCACCTCCAGAGCCTTGGTCATGCGCGTGCCTCCCGGGTCCGCCCGGCCGCGGCCGAGGCGAGCGAATCGGCGACGAGGTTCGTGCCGACGGCCAGCACCGCGATCGCGGCCACCGGGAGCAGCACGCCCCACGGCTGCACGACGAGCGCGATCCGGTTCTCGTTGATCATCAGGCCCCAGTCCGCGGCCGGCGGCTGGATGCCGAGCCCGAGGAACGACAGCGAGGCGATGTAGCCGATCGAATAGGTCAGCCGCAGCCCCAGCTCCACCATCAGCGGGCCGGTGATGTTCGGCAGGATCTCGCGCAGCAGGATCCGGCTGCGCGGCACGGCGTACATCTCGGCCGCGCGGATGTAGTCGTGGTTGCGCACCGAGACCGTCGCCTGCCGGGCGACCCGCGCGGTCCGCGGCGCGTGCGTCAGACCGATGACCAGCACCAGCAGCCAGCCCTTCGGACCGATGACCGCGATCGCCAGCAGCGCGATGACCAGCTGCGGGAACGACAGCAGCACGTCGTTGCCGCGCATCAGCAGGCTGTCCAGCCAGCCGCCGCCGTACCCGGCGATCATGCCGATGAGCGCGCCGAGCACGATGCCGAGAGCGGTGGCCAGCACCGCGTACAGCAGCAGCGTGGTGCCGCCGGCGAGGAAGCGGGTGAGAACGTCGCGGCCGAGGCCGTCGGTGCCCGCGATCCCGTCCGGTTTGAACGGCTTTCCGGCGAAGTCCGTGGTGCTGTGCCCGGTGAGAACCGGTCCGAGCCACGGGCCCAGCAGCGCCACGAGAATCACGATTCCGGCCAGCGCCGCACCGACCTTGGCCTGCGGGAACGACCAAGCGGCACGGATCAGCCCGGCCGCGCGCGGCGGCGTCTCCGCGACGGCGGGCACCACCTGTTCTTCTTCGACCGCGGTCATCGCACTGCCTCCGTCCGGAGCTTGGGGTCGGCGAGGATGCCGATCACGTCGGCCAGCAGGTTCACCACGATGTAGACCGCGGCGATCAGCAGCGTCACCGCCTGGACCACGGCGACGTCGCGTTTGCCGACCGCGTCGATCAGCGCCTGGCCGATGCCCGGGTAGCGGAACAGGAATTCGACCACCACGACGCCGCCGGCCAGCCAGGCCAGCTGGATCGCGACGACCTGCGCGACCGGCCCGACCGCGTGCGGCAAGGCGTGCCGCAGCAGCACCGTCCGCTCGCGCATTCCCTTGAGCCGCGCCATTTCCACGTAGCCGGATTCGAGGACCTCGCCCATCGTCGCGCGCATCATCCGCGTGATGTACGGCGTCACGACGAGCACGAGGGTGAGCACCGGCAGGACGAGCTGGCTCGGCTGCGCCCAGACCGCTTCGCCTGGCGGCGTGAGCGTGACCGAGGGCAGGACGCGGAACACCGTCGTCGCGAAGAGGACGATGAGGGCGACGCCGATCACGAACTCCGGCAGCGCGGCGATCACCAGGCTGACGCCGGAGACGACCTGGTCGCCGGCCCGGCCGCGGCGCATCGCGCTCCACGTGCCGAACGCGAGCCCGAGCGGGGTGGCGATCACCGCGGCGAGCACGAGCAGCACGAGCGAGGCCGACACGCGGTCCGCCAGCAGCGTCGTGACCGGGCCCTGGGTCGAGGTCGAGGTGCCGAGGTCGCCGGTGAACAGGCCGCCCAGCCATGAGAGATAGCGCTGCCAGACCGGTTCGTCGAGGTGCAGCTGGTGCTGCAGCGCGGCGATCCGCTCCGGGGTCGCCTGCTGGCCGAGGATGGCCCGTGCCGGATCGCCGGGCAGCAGCAGCGTCGCGACGAACACCAGCAGGGTGACCAGCCACAGCACCACGAGGCTCACGAGCAGCCGTTTGAGGATCAGCCGGGTCATGCCGTGCCTCCTTCCGCCGTGCCGAGCCAGACCTGGCGGAACTGGTAGCCCGACAACGAGATCCCGGTCCGGTCCGGCACGAGTCCGGCCACATAGGACTGGTAGGCGTCGACCTGGTCGACGAACCCCCAGACGATCAGCCCGCCGCGTTCGTACTCGATCCGCTGCGCCCGGTGAATCAGATCCGTGCGCTCCTTCGCGTCCATGGTCTCGCTCGCCCGAGTGACGAGGTCGGTGAATTCCGGGTCGTTCCAATGGGTTTCGTTGTACGGAGCTTTCGGCAGCGCGCCGGCCGCGACCTGCGGCAGGTAGTTGCGCGTGTACCAGAAGTCCTGCGCGAAATCCCAGGACAGGTAGTTCTCGCCGTAGAACGTGGTGGTGTCGACCTTCCGGATCCGCACGTTCACGCCGGCGGCCTTGGCCTGCTGCTGGAACACCTGCGCGGCCTCGACCGCACCGGCCTGGATCGGCGCGGTGACCAGCTCGATGTCGAGGTTCGGCTTGCCCGCTTCGGCGAGCAGCCGTTTCGCCTCGGCGATGTTCTGCTTCCGTTGCGGCAGCTGCCGGTCGTACGCCGGGTCGAACGGCGCGTACAGGTCGTTGCCGACCCGGCCCTGCCCGCTGAGCACCTGGTTGATCATCTGCTCGCGGTCGACCACCAGGCGCAGCGCCTGGCGCACCCGGACGTCGTTGAACGGCGGCCGGTCGACCCGCATGGTGAACGGCAGCCAGGTCCCGGTTTCCGATCGCAGCACCTGGACCCGCGGATCGCTGCGGAGCACGTCCACGAGGGCCACGGGGACCTGGTCGATCGCGTCCACTTGAGACGAGAGCAAGGCGTTGATCCGGGCGTCGTCGTCGGAGAAGTTGATGAGCGACAACCGGTCCAGGTACGGCTCGCCCGGGCGCCAGTAGTGCTCGTTGCGCACGAAGGTGCTCTGCAGGCCGGCGGTGAACGTGTCGGCCTTGAACGGTCCGGTGCCGATCGGGCGCTTGACGTCGAAGTCGGCGGGGACGATGCCGAGGCTGTACTGCCCGAGCAGGTCGTCGAAGCCGGAATTCGGGGTGGTGAGCCGGAATTCGACGGTCCGGTCGCCGGTGGCGACGACCTCGCCGAGCATGGTCAGCCCGGCCGCGCCGCTCTTCGGGGCCTTCGGGTCGGTGATCCGGCGGAAGGTCGCGACGACGTCGGCCGGGGTCACCGGGCGGCCGTCGTGGAAGCGGATGCCCGACCGCAGCACGGCGGTCCAGGTGCGCGCGTCCGGCGAGGACTTCAGCGATTCGGCCACCAGCATCTGGAGCCGGTAGTCGTGATCGCGCATCAGCAGCGGTTCGTAGAGGTTGAGCACCCGGGCGATGTCCGGGTTCGTGGCGGGGATGTGCGGGTCGAGCGTGTCCGACGCTCCGCCGCCGGTGACTCCGACCCGGAGGGCGCCGCCTCGCTTGGGCGGGCCGGAGGGCACGGCCGCGGCGACCGTGGGGCCGCAGGCGGCCAGAAGGGGAGCGGTGCCGGCGAGCGCGGCGCCGGCGAGCGCGGTGGTCAGGAATCGGCGGCGGGAGACGTTGGTCGGTTTACATCGGGCTTCCATGGGTGACTTTCGGGTGGGTGAGCGGCGATCCCGGCGCGAACCGGGATCGCCGCTCACGGGGGGAGGGGAGGGATCAGGCGATGGCACGTCCCGCGTAGTCCGGGACCGGGGCGAGATGCGTCTCGAGCGCGGTGGCGATTTCGGCGGGGAACGGCGTCGCGCGGCCCCCGGAAACGTGCAGGCACAGCAGCTCTTCGGTGGCGACGAGTTCGCCGCCGACCCGCATCTCGTGGCACAGCCGCACTTTTTTCGCGCCGACTGACAACACGGAGGTCGTCACCTCGAGTTCGGCGTCCGCGCCGACTTCGCGCAGGTACCGCACGTGAGCCTCCACTGTGTACAGCGACGCCCCGGTTCTTTCGCGGTAGCCGGGGCCGAGGCCGACGATGTCCATCAGCGCGGTGGTCGCGTCGCCGAAGACGAGCACGTAGTAGGGCTCGGAGAGGTGGCCGTTGTAGTCGATCCACTCCGGACGGACCCGGTCGCGGTACTCAGCCACGACGGGCCTGCCCGACCGCGCGCTGGATCGCGATGACCGCCCGGTCGCGTTCGGCGATCAGGTCGGCGATGGTCCGCCCGTCCGCCTCCTCGTCGCAACCGGCGACCACGGCGTCGCGCAGCTCCTTGGTGAGTTCCGGCGCATCGAGCCGCGTCCACGGCGACTTCAGCGACGGTCCGAAGTGGTCCAGCATGTGCGCCATGCCGCCCTCGCCGCCGGCGAGGTGGAAGGTGAGCATCGGGCCCTGTACCGGCCAACGGAGGCCGGGTCCGTCGGTGATCGCGAGGTCGATCTGCTCGACCGTCGCCTCGCCGTTCGCGACCATGTGCAGGGCTTCGCGCCACAGCGCTTCCTGGAGCCGGTTCGCGATGAAGCCGGGCACCTCGCGGTCCATCGTGATCACGGACTTGCCCACGCGCCGGTAGAACGCGGCGGCCCGCTCGACCGCCCACGGCGCGCTGAGCTTCCCGCCCACGACCTCGACGAGCGGAATCAGGTACGGCGGGTTGAACGGATGCCCGACCACGAGCCGTTCCGGCGTCTTCGCGGCGACCTGCATTTCGGTCATGCCGTAGCCGGAAGTGGACGAGGCGATCACGACGTCGGGCGCGGTCACCGCATCGATGTCGGCGAGCAGTTTCTGCTTGAGGGACAGGTCTTCCGGCGCGCTTTCCTGTACGAAGCCCACGCCGTCGACGGCTTCCGCGAGCGTCGCGGTGACGGTGAGCCGGTCGCGGCTCGCGCCCGGTTTGAGGCCTAGTTCGGTGAGCGCGGGCCAGGCCGCGTCGACGAGCCTTGCCAGCTTTTCCGCGGCGTCCGGTGCGGGGTCCCAGGCCCGGACGTCGAAGCCCTGGGCGAGGAAATGCGCGACCCAGCCGCCGCCGATGACTCCGGCTCCGATGCAGGCGACCGTGTCCACAGTGGATTCGTCAGGCATTGACGCGCTCCTTCAGCCCCAGGATTTCGCGCGCCCGGTCCGGGCTGGCGATGTCCGCGCCGAGCTTCTGCACGATGTCCACCGCGCGCTCCACGAGCTGGCCGTTGGTGGCCTTGACCCCGCGCGCCAGGTAGAGGTTGTCCTCCAGTCCGACGCGGACGTGCCCGCCCAGCAGCACCGACTGCGCGACCCACGGCATCTGGTCGCGTCCGATGGCGAACGACGCCCACTGTGCGCCTTCCGGCAGCAGGTGCACCATCGCCTGCAGCAGCCCGGGATCCGGCGGCGCGCCGTACGGGATGCCCATGCACAGCTGGAACAGCGGCGGCGGGTCGATCAGGCCCTCTTCGACCATTTTCGTGGCGAACCAGAGATTGCCGGTGTCGAAGATCTCCAGTTCGGGCTTCACGCCCAGCTCCTGGATGCGTTTCGCGCCGGTGCGCAGCATGTCCGGAGTGGACACGTACAGCTGGTTGCCCTCGCCGAAGTTCAGCGAACCGCAGTCGAGCGTGCAGATGTCCGGCAGCAGTTCTTCGACGTGCGGGAGCCGGTCGTGCGCGTTGACCAGGTCGGTGCCGTCGACCGGCTTGAGCGGGTCCTCGGCGTCGATGACGAGGTCGCCGCCCATGCCCGCGGTGAGGTTGACGACAACGTCCACACCGGACTCTTTGACCAGCCGGACCGCCTCGCGGTACAGCGCGACGTCCCGCGACGGGGCACCGGTTTCGGGCTCGCGCACGTGGATGTGCACCACGGCCGCGCCGGCGTGGGCGGCTTCGATGGCGCTCTCGGCGATCTGCGCCGGGCTGACCGGAACGTGCGGGCTCCGGCGGGTGGTGTCCCCCGCGCCGGTGAGCGCGCAGGTGACGATGACCTCGTGGTTCATCAGGCTCCTTGGACGATCGAGCGGTCGATGAAGTCGTGCAGGTGCGCGCGCATCGCGCCCACCGTGCTGCCGGGCCGCCCGGTCAGCACCTGGATGCCGAGGCCGTCGATCAGCGCGGTGAGCTGGGCGGTGGCGGCCTCGGGGTCGGCCAGGCGGAACACGCCCTGCTCCTGGCCGGTGCGGATGGTCATGAGAATGGTCTGGTACCAGCGGTCGTAGGAATCGGTGTAGAGCGAACGCAGCCGCGGGTCGAGCGCGACCTCGTTCCAGACCTGCAGCCACACCGACCATTCGGCGCGCAGCAGGCCCTCGGTGGGCAGCTGGAGTTCGACCAGCTTCAGCAGCCGGTCGTGCGCGCCGGGCACCGCGTGCAGCTCGGCGACCTGCCGGTCGAAGGCGAGCTTCACATTGCGCCGCAACGCTTCGTCGAGGACTTCGGTTTTGGTGGGGAAGTGGTAGTGGATGGCCGCGGTGCTGGTGCCGCACGCCTGCGCGATGTCGGCGATGCGCACCCGGTGGTAGCCGCGCTCCGCGATGAGCTGCCACGCGGTCTCGAGGATCCGCCGCCGCGGCTCGGAATGGGCAAGGTCGTCGGGATCGCTCGCGGTCCCCGCCGCGGGGGCCGGGACCGCGGTGACGGTTTTGGCGTCGTCGCTGCCGTTGAGCAGCCAGTTCACCGTGACGCCCGAGTACTCCGCGACGCGGACCAGCTCGTGCGGCGAAAACCGGCGGGTGCCGTTGAGGGCCTTCGAGAGCTTCGTCTGGTCGAGCCCGATGGCGGCGGCGAACTCCCGCTGCGCGCCGGGCATGGACTGGATCAGCTGCCGCACCCGCTCCCTCAGCTGCTCCGTCTCGTCCATGGCCGGAGACGCTAACCCGGTGTTGCGAAAATCGCAACTGTTGTGGGGGTCGGGGTGTAACGGTTTCGGAGAATCGTTGTGTGTCAAGGAGTTGCGATCTTGGTTTGACTGGCGGATCAGTCGGTGCGGTCGGGTGTTCTCGTGCGGTGGGGCACCCCGAAGCCTGATTGTGCTGACGGTCGCCGGGTGCTTGTCAAGGCGGGAAAGATGCCTTGACAAGCACCCGGCGACCGCAGGGCGGCTTCGTATCGGGGTGCGGGGGAGGGGGTGGGTGCCTCGATTGTTGGGCGCATCGGTTGCGGTTGAGCGGCTGTGGTCCGTGAGGGGGTCCCCGCGGACTTCGGGCCGCCGCGCCCAGGTGCTCGGTTCCACTCGCCGGGACGACGGCGTCGTGGCGCGCCGGATGATAGGAATGGCCGGTGACCCAACCGAACTTGATCGACGCCGCCGCGGACGAGGCTGTCACGCTTACCAGCGAGCTGATCCGCATCGACACCACCAATACCGGCGACCCCGAAACCCTCGTGGGCGAGCGGGTCGCGGCCGAGTACGTCGCGGAGAAGCTGACCGACGCCGGGTACGAGATCACGTATGTCGAGTCCGGCGGCAAGGACCGGCACAACGTCGTCGTGCGGCTGCCTGGCGCGGATCCGAGCCGGGGCGCGCTGCTGATCCACGGCCACCTCGACGTCGTCCCCGCCGATCCGGCCGAATGGTCGGTGCACCCGTTCTCGGGCGCGGTCCAGGACGGGTACGTGTGGGGCCGCGGCGCGGTCGACATGAAGGACATGGTCGGCATGACGCTGGCGCTGGCGCGGCACTACAAGATCAACAATATCGTGCCGCCGCGCGATCTGGTGTTCCTGTTCGTCGCCGACGAGGAAGCGGGCGGCAAGTACGGCGCGCAGTGGCTGGTCGAGAACCGGCCGGAGCTGTTCGAGGGCGTCACCGAGGCGATCAGCGAGGTCGGCGGCTTCTCGATCACGTTGAAGGACAACGTCCGCGCGTACGTGATCGAGACGGCCGAGAAGGGCATCCGCTGGATGAAGCTGCGCGTGCGCGGCACGGCGGGCCACGGTTCGATGATCCACCGCGACAACGCGGTCACGAAGCTGTCCGAAGCGGTGGCGAAGCTCGGTCAGCACCAGTTCCCGTTGGTGCTGACCGATTCCGTGCGCGAGTTCCTCGCCGGCGTCACCGAGATCACCGGCTGGGACTTCCCCGAGGACGATCTCGAGGGCGCGGTCGCCAAGCTGGGCAACATCTCCCGGATGATCGGCGCGACCCTGCGCGACACCGCGAACCCGACGATGCTCACCGCGGGCTACAAGTCGAACGTGATCCCGTCGGTGGCCGAGGCGGCGGTCGACTGCCGGATCCTGCCGGGCCGGATCGAGGCCTTCGACCGCGAGCTGGACGAGCTGCTCGGCCCGGACATCGAGAAGGAGTGGATGGAGCTGCCGCCGGTCGAGACGACGTTCGACGGCGCGCTCGTCGACGCGATGACCGCCGCGGTGCTCGCCGAAGACCCGGGCGCCCGCACCCTGCCGTACATGCTCTCCGGCGGCACCGACGCGAAGTCGTTCCAGCAGCTCGGCATCCGCAACTTCGGCTTCGCACCGCTGAAACTGCCCGCCGACCTCGACTTCTCCGGTCTGTTCCACGGTGTGGACGAGCGCGTCCCGGTGGAGGCGCTGAAGTTCGGCGTCCGCGTGCTGGACCGGTTCCTCCGCTCGTCCTGATGCCCGGGTTCCGGCTGGCCGACGGCACGCCCCTGCACCTCGTGCGCAGGGGCGACCCGGCGGCGGCCGTGACCGTCGTGCTGCTGCACGGCTACGCGCTCGACCAGCGCAGCTGGGGCCGGATCGCCCCGGTGCTGCCGGACGCGGTCGAGCATCCGCTCGCGGTGGTCAGCTACGACCACCGCGGGCACGGCGAATCCGGCCGGGCCGCGCGCGGCACCGCGACGATGGGCCAGCTCGCCGACGACCTTGCCGAGGTGATCGAGCGGGCCGTCCCGCACGGCCGCGTCGTGCTCGTCGGCCACGACATGGGCGGGCTCGCCGTCATGTCGCTGACCCAGCGGCATCCCGAGCTGTTCGCCGCACGCGCCGGCGGGCTGGTCCTGCTCTCGACGTCGTCCGGACGGCTGGCCACCGAGGCGTCCGCGGCCTGGCCCAACGCGCTCGGCAAGCTCGCGCAGGACCTGGAAATGGTGCTCGGCGCGAAGCTCTACGGCCTGGTCCGCGAGCACACGAGCCGCGCGGTGAGCGCCGGGCTGCGCTGGTGGCTGTTCGGCGACGATCCCGATCCGGACCTGGTCGAGCTGACCGTGAAGATGATCCGCGGCAACTGGCCGCACACCATCGCGCAGTTCCGGCCCGCACTCGACGCCTATGCGCGCGAGGCCGCGTTGTCGCTGGCCGGCGACCTGCCGGTGACGGCGATCGTCGGGGAGCGGGACCGGATTGTCGCGCCCGCCGACGTCGAGCAGTTCGTGCGCGGGCTGGCCCAGGGGTACGCCGTCGTGCTGCCCGGCGTCGGGCACGTCGTGCCGCTGGAGGCCGCCGCCCAGGTCGTCCCGCGGATCGCCTCGGTGGTGCACGAGGTCTACCGACAAGAAAACCTGTCTTGACAAGCTGAGTGTTCAGACCGCACGATGGGACCCATGTTTCCCGTTGCGGTGATCGAGGACGCGGCCGCGGCCGAGGTGTCGCTGGATCCGGTCCGCGCCCGGCTGCTGGCCGAACTGGCCCAGCCGGCCTCGGCGACCATGCTGGCCGCCCGCGTCGACCTGCCCCGGCAGAAGGTCAACTACCACCTGCGCGCGCTGGAAAAGCACGGGCTCGTGGAGCTGGTGGAAGAGCGGCGCAAGGGCAACGTCACCGAGCGGATGATGCGGGCGACCGCGGCGTCGTACGTGATTTCGCCGTCCGCGCTCGCGGCTGTGCAGCCCGACCCGGCGCAGTCGCCGGACCGGTTGTCGGCGCGGTGGCTGCTGGCCGTCGCCGGACGGCTGGTGCGCGACGTCGGAATCCTGATCACCGGTGCGGCGAAAGCGAAGAAGCGCGTGGCCACCTTCGCGCTCGACGGCGAGGTGCGGTTCGCTTCGGCTGCCGACCGGGCCGCGTTCGCGGAGGAACTGGCGACGGCCGTGACCACGCTGGTGGGGAAATACCACGACGAGAAAGCCGAGAACGGCCGCGTGCACCGCGTGGTGCTGGCGGTGCACCCGAGCGTGCCGATGGGGGAGGAAAACGAGCATGGGTAAGGAATTCCGGGAGGTCGACGTCGCCGAGGTCCCGGTCGAACCGGAGCAGGTCTGGGCCGCGATCGCGACCGGGCCGGGCATCGACTCCTGGTTCATGGGCCGCAACGAGGTCGAAGGCGGGGTCGGCGGCGCGGTGCGCGGAGCGTTCGCGGCCTACGAGCCGACGCACCCGATCACCGCGTGGGACCCGCCGAACCGGCTGGCTTACGGCGGCGAGCCGGAACGGGACGGACGGCGGATCGCCTACGAGTTCCTGGTCGAGGGACGAGACGGCGGCAGTTCGGTGATCCGCTGCGTCACGAGCGGCTTCCTGCCCGGCGACGACTGGGCCGACGAGTTCGAGGCCATGCAGGCGGGCGGCGCGCTGTTCTTCCGCAACCTGGTGGAATTCGTGCAGCACTTCCCGGGCCGGATGGCGAAGCCGGTCACCGCGTTCGGGCCGAACGTCGTCACGGACTGGCCGGCGCTGTGGGCCGCGCTGGCGAAAGAAGTGGGTGTGGAACAGCTGACCGTCGGCGCGAAAGTCCGGCTGGCCGGGTCGGACGGCGCGGTGTACGCGGTCAACGACCAGACCGTCGGGATCCGCACGGACGAGGGGCTTTTCTGCTTCATGCAAGGCTTTCGCGGCCCGCTGGTGGCGACTCACCACCTCGTGGCCCCAGACGTCGACGCGGCGGCGGAAGAAGCCAAGTGGACGGAGTGGATAGCCGCGCTCAGCTGACGGCGCGGCGCAGCCGAAACTCCAGGGGCCCGCGAGCGTTCATCCCGGCGAGAACCGGCATAGCCGCTCACCAGCGGTTGTCAGACCGGTAGCCCCGTCGAATGGTCGGCCGCTGAGCGCTTCCTCCGCAGCCATACCCGCCGCGTCCCGTCGGCGTACAGCCGGACCGTGCGCAGTTCCCAGCCCGCGAACTCCGCGTGGATGGAGAGCTGGATCATCGCCGCGCGCCGGGACACCGCCGGGGGGAGGCGCAGGCGGCGATACTCCCAATCCCCTTCGACCACCGCCTCGTCGACTGTCGTCATGGCTGGATCACCTGGGTCCCTTCTCCGGCGGCCGAGCCGACGAACACGCGGCCGCTCTGGTCGTCGACGCCCACCGTGTCCGGCTGGCGCACGGTCGGGAATCGGTACTTCTCGACGGGCTCTCCGCCGCGGACGTCGTAGCCGACGACCTGGTTGCGGCCGGTCAGGGTGACCCACGCCAGGCTGCGTTTCGCGTCGTAGGCGAGGCCGTACGCGCCGCCCGGCACCGGGTAGCGCTGGCGGAGGATCAGCGGGTTGGTGGAGAACGCCAGCAGCGCGCCCGCGCGCGCGTCGGTGACCAGCACGCGGCCGTAGGAGTCGGCGACCGCGTTGGCCGCGCCGTCGCCCGCGCGCAGGCCTTCGTCCATGGTCCCGGCCTGCACGTCCACGCTGAACACGGCGGTGCGCAGCCGGTCGAGGACCACGATGCCGTTGCCGGTGTCGACCACGTCGTCGGCGCTGTAGAGCTGCCCGGTGATCGTCTTCGCCACCGAACCGCTCGTCAGCACGTCGACGGCCTTGCGGTCGCGGACCGCGACGAGGGTGTCCGGCCCGTCGGCGACCGCGGCGGCCGGTTGCCCGGCGATCTTCTCGGCGGTCAGCTGCCCGCTCGGCAGCGCGACGCGCGCGAGCACGCCCTTGCCCGGGATCCCGGCGAGCGCCTGGCCCGCGGACACGGTGAGCGATTCCGCCGGTCCGGGCAGGGCGACGGTCGTCTTCGGCGCGCCGAGCGAGCCGAGATCGTAAATCCGCAGCTCAGCCGGTTGCTTGAGGGCGACGACGAGGGTGTGGCTCTGCTGGTCGGCCGCGATCGCGGACACCACCGGCATGGGCAGCACCTGCCCGGCCGGAGGCACCGAGCGAGCGGGGGAGACGGCGGGTTGCGCGGCCGTCGGGTTGGCCACGACCTGCAGATTGTCCTTCGGCAGGGCCGAGGACGAACAGGCGGACAGCGCGAGCGCACCGGCCAGCGGGATCGCGATCCGCGACGCGGCGGTGAGCCGACGCACCTTGAAACCTCCAGCAGAACTCCGGCGAGCGGGTCCCTCCAATATCCTCCAGGATCGCCGAGCCGTCACGTCCGTGTCACCGAGCCGACACCTGCGGCTCACCGGGTGCCCCGTTCCGGATAGCCGAAGTCGATGCCGCTCACGTCGTCGAGCGCGCTGCGGATGGCGGGCGGGAGCGTCAAGTCCTCGGCGGCGAGCGACCCGGTGAGCTGGCCGGTGTCGCGCGCGCCGACGACCGGCGCGGCCACTCCGGGCCGGTCCCGGACCCAGGCGAGCGCCACCGCGAGCGGCGACGTGCCGAGGCCTTCGGCGGCGGTCGTGACCGCTTGCACGATCCGCGCGGCCCGCTCGGTGCGGTGGTGTTCGACGTATCCGGCGTACTCGGCGGACGCGCCGCGCGAGTCCGCGGGCGTCCCGGTGCGGTACTTGCCGGTGAGCACGCCGCGGCCGAGCGGCGCCCACGGCAGCACGCCGATCCCGTGATGCGCCGCGGCCGGGACGACTTCGCGTTCGATGCCGCGCTCCAGCAACGAGTATTCGAACTGCCCGGACACGATCGGCACCGTGGCGAGCGAGGCGGCGGTGGCCAGCTGCCAGCCCGCGTAATTCGACACGCCCACGTAGCGGACCTTGCCGCTCGACACGGCGTAATCGAGCGCGGAGAGCGTTTCCTCGATCGGCACGCCGGAATCCCACGCGTGCAGCTGCCACAGGTCGATGTGGTCGGTGCGAAGCCGCTGCAGCGATCCTTCGAGCGCGGACAGCAGCGCACCGCGCGAAGCACCGCCGCCGAAGGGGCCGTCGGTGCGGCGGGCGACAGTCTTGGTGGCCAGCACGATGTCCTCGCGCGGCACCAGGTCGGACAGCAGTTCGCCCAGCATCCGCTCGGCCTCGCCGCCCGCGTAGAGGTCGGCGGTGTCCACGAGCGTGCCGCCCGCGTCGACGAACGCGACCAGCTGGCTGGCCGCCTCGTCCGGATCGGTGTCGCCGCCCCACGTCATGGTGCCGAGGGCCATCCGCGATATCCGCAGTCCCGACCGGCCGAGCTGTCGCTTTTCCACGACCGCCGAGCGTAGTCGGCGGACCCGTCCCGGCCCGATCAAGGTCGCCCCGTGTCGGACCGGCGCCCTCGCGGGAGTCTTCCCGAACCACCCGATAGGTTCGCGACCGTGCGAATCGGACTGCGCCCCGTGCGGGCGGGCGAACCGGCGGGAGCGGCCTGATGGGATGGTTCGAGGCCCTGGTCCTGGGGCTGGTGCAGGGGCTCACGGAGTTCCTGCCGATCTCCTCGAGCGCGCACGTGCGGATCGTCGCGGCGCTGGCGGGCTGGGGCGATCCGGGCGCGGCGTTCACCGCGGTGACCCAGATCGGCACCGAGCTGGCGGTGATCCTCTACTTCGGACCGAAGATCGGCCGGATCCTGCGCGCCTGGTTCTTCTCCCTCTACCGGCCGGACTGGCGGCGCGACCCGGACGCGCGGCTGGGCTGGCTGATCATCGTCGGTTCGCTGCCGATCGTCGTGCTCGGCCTGCTGCTGCAGGACGAGATCGACCGGGCGTTCCGCGACCTGCGGATCACCGCGACGACGCTGATCGTGTTCGGCCTGATCCTGCTGTTCGCCGACCGGACCGCGAAGCAGCAGCGGACGCTGGACCACCTGAACGTGCCGCACGGCCTGGCGTACGGCTTCGCGCAGGCGCTCGCGCTGATCCCGGGCGTCTCGCGTTCCGGCGGCACGACGAGCGCCGGCCTGCTGATGGGCTACACGCGGTCGGAAGCCGCGGAGTACTCGTTCCTGCTCGCGGTGCCCGCGGTGTTCGGCTCGGGGCTGTACAAGCTGACCGACATCGGCAAGAACGGCGAGAACGCGCAGTGGGGGCCGACGATCCTGGCCACGCTGGTCGCCTTCGGCGTCGGCTACCTGGTGATCGCCTGGCTGATGGCCTACATCAAGAAGCGCAGCTTCGTGCCCTTCGTGATCTACCGCGTCGTGCTCGGCGTGGTGCTGTTCGGCCTGGTCTTCGGCGGCGTGCTCGACCCGAACGCGGGACCCGCCGGGGGCTGAACCCGCGGATCACCGGTTAGGGTGGCGTCGTGAGTACGGTCATCTTGCTCCGGCACGGAAAGTCCACGGCCAATGGCTCGGGCGTCCTCGCCGGGCGCACCCCGAAGGTCGGGCTGGACGACACCGGCCGGGCACAGGCCGCCGCCCTGGTCGAGCGCTTCGCCGGGGTGCCGGTCGCCGAGCTGGTGGTGTCGCCGATGCTGCGCTGCAAGCAGACCGTCGCGCCGCTGGCCGCCGCGCAGGGCCTGACGAAGGTCGTCGAACCGCGGCTGTCCGAAGTGGACTACGGCGAGTGGACCGGACGGGAACTGAAGAACCTCGTCAAGGAACCGCTGTGGCGCGTGGTGCAGGCGCATCCGTCGGCGGCGGTCTTTCCCGGCGGGGAGGGGCTGGCCGAGATGCAGGCGCGCGCGGTGGCCGCGATCCGGGCGCACGACGCCCGCGTCACCGCCGAGCACGGCGACCACGCGGTGTGGGTGGTGTGCAGCCACGGCGACGTGATCAAGTCGATCCTGGCCGACGCGCTGGGCCAGCATCTCGACGCCTTCCAGCGGATCGTCGTGGACCCGGCCGCGGTGTCGGTCGTGCGCTACACGGAAACGCGGCCGTTCGTGCTGCGGGTGAACGAGCACGGCGGCGATCTGGCCGCAATCGTGCCGCCCCCGCCGAAGAAGAAGCGCGGCCGCACCAAGGCGTCCAGCGACGCCGTCGTGGGAGGAAGCACGGGCCGCTGACGATCGACAGTCCTTCCGTCGGATGCCGGACCCCGTAGGGTGGGCGGAACCACGCGGAGAACCCTGTGGAGAACCAGGAGCGCAAACCCGAATGATTTCCCCGGACAACCCGTTCGCCGTCCCCAGCGACCTGCCGTACGAGCTGCCGCCGTTCGACCGCATCGCCGACGAGCACTACCGGCCCGCCTTCGAGGCCGGGCTCGCCGAGCACGCCGCCGACGTGGAGCGGATCGCCGCCGACCCCGCCGAGCCGACCTTCGAGAACACGATCGCGGCGCTCGAGCGGGCCGGCGCGCTGCTGACCCGGGTGTCCGGCACGTTCTTCAACATCTCGGGCTCGAACGCGACCGACGAGGTCCAGGAGATCCAGGCGGAGCTGGCCCCGAAGCTGGCCGCGCACGAGGACGCGATCCACCTGAACCCGCGGCTGTTCGCCCGCATCGACGCGCTGTACCGGAAGCGCGCGGAGCTGGGCCTGAACCCCGAGGAGCTGCGGCTGCTGGAGCGCCGGTACACGGACTTCAGCCGTGCGGGAGCCGGGCTGCCCGAAGAGGACCAGGCGAAGCTGCGCGCACTGAACGAGCAGCTTTCGACCCTGCAGACCCGTTTTTCGCAGAACCTGCTGCGGGACACCAATGATCTCGCGGTCGTGCTCGACGACGCTTCGGAACTGGCCGGGCTCGGCGAAAGCGCGATCGCGGCGGCGGCGCAGACGGCGGCCGAGCGTGGTCTCGAAGGCAAGTACGTGCTGACCCTGACGCTGCCCACCGCGCAGGCGGCCCTGGCCTCGCTGGAAAACCGTGCGGTGCGCGAGCGCGTTTTCACCGCGTCGGTGTCGCGCGGCAATCGCGGAAACGCCCACGACAACAACGCGATCGTCGAGGAGATCACGCGGCTGCGTGCCGAGCGGGCCGCACTGCTGGGCTACCCGAACCACGCGGCGTACGTGATCGCGGACGAGACGGCCAAGACGGTCGAGGCCGCCGGCGGGCTGCTGGAGCGGCTCGCGCCGGTGGCGGTCGCGAACGCGCGCACCGAAGCCGCGGAACTCCAGCAGCTGCTGGAAGCGGACGTGCCGGGCGCGACGCTGGAGCCGTGGGACTGGGCGTTCTACGCGTCGAAGGTGGAGCGCGAGCGGTTCCAGCTGGACACCGCGGCGCTGCGGCCGTACTTCGAGCTGGACCGGGTGCTGCACGACGGCGTGTTCACGGCCGCGAACCGGTTGTACGGCTTGACTTTCACCGAACGGCACGACCTGCCGAAGTACCACCCGCAGGTGCGGATCTTCGAGGTCTTCGACGCCGACGGCAGCGGTCTCGGCCTGTTCCTGATGGACTACTACACCCGCGACTCCAAGCGCGGCGGCGCGTGGATGAACAACTTCGTGGACCAGTCGCGGCTGCTCGGGCGGCGCACGGTCGTCGTCAACGTGCTGAACGTGACCAAGCCGCGCGAGGGGGAGCCGACGCTGCTCTCGCTCGACGAGGTGCGCACCGCGTTCCACGAATTCGGGCACGCGCTGCACTCGCTGCTGTCCAGCGTCGAGTTCCCGACGTTCACCGGCACGAACGTGCCGCGCGACTTCGTCGAGTACCCGTCGCAGGTCAACGAGATGTGGATGCTGTGGCCGGAAATCCTGGCCAACTACGCGAAGCACCACGAGACGGGGGAGCCGCTGCCGGCCGGGCAGGTCGAGCTCCTGGAGGCCGCGCAGCAGTACGGCGAAGGCTTCCGCACGACCGAGTACCTCGCGGCGGCTCTGCTCGACCTGGCCTGGCACCGCCTCGGCCCGGACGACCGGGTGGAGGACGTGCAGCGGTTCGAGGCCGAGGCGCTGGAAAAGGCGGGCGTGGCACTGGAAAGCGTCCCGCCGCGCTACCGGACGACGTACTTCAACCACGTCTTCTCCGGCGGCTACAGCGCGGGGTACTACTCCTACATCTGGAGCGAGGTGCTCGACGCGGACACCGTCGAGTGGTTCACCGAGAACGGCGGCCTGAAGCGGGAGAACGGCGACCACTTCCGCTCGACCCTCCTGGGCCGCGGCGGCAGTGTCGACCCGATGGAGGCGTTCGAGGCCTTCCGCGGCCGCGCGCCGGAGATCGAGCCGCTGCTGAAGCGCCGGGGGCTCGCCGGCGCGTAAACCGGGTGTATAACGACCTATACGGCGGGGCTGGGACGAGAAATCCCGGCCCCGCCGTTGGCGTTTCCGCGCGAAAGACCGGACCGAACCGGCTTCGACGCGAACCGGGGCGCCTCGGCGGAGAGCGCCTGACCTGCGCGAAACCGGCTCTTCGTCGGATCGGCTGAATCCGGGGCCGGACTGTCGGTGGATCCGACGAAGCCGCGGAGGGGGTGCATGACCGCACAATGCGGCGTCGCCGAATCAAGGAGGATCCGACGGTGAGCATTGGCAGTTCCGCCCCGGTCGTGCGGCGGACCGAACGGACCACGTTGACGCTGCTGGTCGGCGTCTTCATCATCGACTACATCGACCGCGTCATGATCGCGGTCGCGCTGCCGCTGATCGGCGCGGAGTTCGGGCTGTCCAAGACCACGCAGGGGCTGGTCGTTTCCGCCTTCGCGATCGCCTATCTGGTCGGGCAGATGCCCGGCGGGCTGCTCGCGGACCGCGTGGGCGCGCGGCCGTTGCTGGTCATATCGCTGGCGGCCTGGTCGGTGTTCACCGCGGCGACCGGGTTCGCGCCCGGTCTGGTCGTGCTGCTGGTGCTGCGCGCTGCGTTCGGGTTCGCGCAGGCGTTGTTCCCCGGCGCGGCGTTCAAGGCGCTGGCCGAGCGCACGACGCAGGAGGGCCGCAGCCGCGGTGCCGGGCTCCTGCTGGCGTCCAACTCGGTCGGGGCCGGACTCGGGCCGCTGCTGGTCGCGCCGCTCGTGGTCGCCGCGGGCTGGCGGCATACGTTCTGGATCGTCGCGGTGGCCGGGCTGATCGTCGGGCTGGCGTTGTGGCGGCTGCTGCCCGCGCCGTTGCCGCGCGAGCTGACCGAACCCGAGGCGCGCGTCGCCCCGGTGAAGGTGCCCGTGTCGCAGGTGCTGCGGAACCGGCTGGTGATCCGCTGTGCGGCGATGTTCGCCTGCTTCAACATGCTCGCCTACGGAATGATCACCTGGGTCCCGTCGTACCTGGTCGAGACCAAGGGCCTGTCGCTCGTCGCGGCGGGGATCTCGGCGGCGATCCCGCAGCTGGTCAGCGCGGCGGCGGTGCTGATCGGCGGCTGGCTGATGAGCCGGTACTTCGACCAGCGGCCGCGCTGGCTCGTGGTGCCCGCGCTCGTCGCGGCGGCCGGGGTGCTCGTCGCGATGCTGTTGTCGGATTCGGCGACCGGGTTCACCGTGCTGCAGACCGTCGCGATGTTCATCAGCGGCCTCGCCTCGATCGGCATCGTCGGGCTGCCGCTGCGGGTGCTGCCGCGCGACCTCGTCGGCGCGGGCATGGGCCTGGTCAACACCGGCGGGCAGCTCGCCGGCGTGCTCGCGCCGCTGGTGATGGGCTGGCTCGCCGACCGGTTCGGATTCGCCGCGGCGTTCGGCTTCCTGGCGGTGTCGACGCTGGCCGCGGCCGCGATTTCGCTGACCACGCGGTCGACGAAGCTGTCCCTCGGCGCGCCTGCTCCGGCGAAGGAACAGGTGGGCTGACCCGCCGGGGCTCGGCGGTCCGGCAGCGGACCACCGGGCCCCGGTGGCGCCCGACGATCCGACCCGGCCGTTCGGCCGCATTAGTGGTCTAGACCTTGACGGGTGACTGGTCCAGTCCAATTCTGGGAAGGTTCCGGCCGTGCGCCGCCGCCGCACGGCCCCTTTTCCGGCACTGGAGCCCGCATGCGACGAAGAAGTCACTTGTCACGATTGTCCGCTGTCCTGGCCGCAGCCGCGGCTCCGCTCGGGGTGCTGGTCGCCACCGCGGCGCCCGCGCACGCCGCTACGCCGCTGCCGGACCACGTGTTCGCGCCCTACTTCGAATCCTGGAACGGCCAGAGCCCGGCGGCGATGGCCCAGGAGGCCGGCGTCAAACACCTGACGATGGCGTTCCTGCAGACCGCGTCCTCGGGTTCGTGCACTGTCCTGTGGAACGGCGACGCTGGCCTGCCGGTGTCGGATTCGACGTTCGGCGCCGACTTCCGCACCATCCGCTCGCGCGGCGGGGACGTCATCCCGTCGTTCGGCGGCTACACCGCCGACCACAACGGCACTGAGATCGCCGACAGCTGCACGAACGTCGACCAGATCGCGGCGGCGTACGAATCGCTGATCACCACCTACGACGTGCCGCGCCTGGACATGGACATCGAGGACAACTCGCTGACCAATTCGGCGGGCATCGACCGCCGGAACAAGGCGATCAAGAAAGTCCAGGACTGGGCCGCGGCGAACGGGCGCCAGCTGCAGATCTCCTACACGCTGCCGACCACCACGAGCGGTCTCGCCAGCGGGCTGGACGTGCTGCAGAACGCGGTTTCCAACGGAGCCAAGGTCGACGTGGTCAACTTGATGACCTTCGACTACTACGACAACGCCACCCACGAGATGGCGCAGGACACTGAGACCGCCGCGGCCGGTCTGGTGTCGCAGCTGGCGTCGCTGTATCCGGACAAGACGCAGCAGCAGCTGTGGGGGATGGTCGGCGTTACCGAGATGCCGGGCATCGACGACTTCGGCGCGGCGGAAACGTTCACCACTGCCGACGCGACCACCGTCTACAACTGGGCCGTGTCCAAGGGCATCAACCTGCTGTCGTTCTGGGCGTTGCAGCGCGACAACGGCAGCTGCCCGGGCACCGGCGCGCAGGACACCTGCTCCGGCATCCCGCAGGACAACTGGTACTTCAGCCACACGTTCGCCCCGTTCACCGGCGGAACCCCGGTGCCGGGCAACGACTTCTCGGTGTCGGCGAGCCCGGCCTCGGCTTCGGTCGACCCGGGCGGTTCGGCGACGGCGAAGGTGACCACCGCGGTGACTTCCGGTGCGGCGCAACAGGTTTCGCTTTCGGTGAGCGGTGCACCGGGTGGTGTGACCGCGTCGGTCAGCCCGGCCACGGTCCAGGCAGGGGACAGCGCGAACCTGTCGATCACGACGACGGCGGCGACGCAGCCCGGCGTCTACCCGCTGGCCATCACCGGCACGACACCGGGCGGCGGCAGCCACACTGCCACGTACACGTTGACAGTCAACGGAACCAGCCCGACCGGCAGCGTCGTCAACGGCAACTTCGAAACCGGTGCGCTCAGCCCGTGGAGCTGGGGAACGATCGTGTCCTCGCCGGTGCACTCCGGCAGCCACGCGCTGCAGCTGTCGCCGACGGCGTCGACCACTGGGGAAGCGGCGCAGAACCTGACGCTCGCGCCGAACCACGCGTACACGTTGACGGCGTGGGTGCAGGGCAGCTACGCCTACGCCGGGGTCCGCGGGGGAGCGACGGCCAGTTCGTGGACGCCCAACTCCAGCTGGACCAAGCTCACCGTCCCGTTCACGACCGGCTCGTCCGGCGCGGTGACGGTGTACATCCACGGTTGGTACGGCCAAAGCCCGATCTACGCGGACGACATCTCGGTCAGCTGAATTGAATGGTGTATAACGATCTATACGGCCGGGCATTGGGCAAGGTTTTGTCTAGTGCCCGGCTTGCGTACCGACCAAAAAATGCTCAGGACCGGCCGAGGGTCGAGATCAAGCCGCGGTAGAGCCAGTACATGAGGTCGATGCCGACGAGGCCGACCGAGCGGCTGAACTCCGTTCCGCCGAGGTGGGGGAGGTGCGGCCAGAACTGGGTGGACGGCCGGACGAGGTCGCGGCGTCGGCGGCGGGCGGGGCGAGCATGGAGAGTCCTGCGACAAGGGCGGCGGCCGCGGCAGCGGTCCGGATCTTGTTCATGGCCTTGAGTATTGCCATCTGTCGCGAGTGGATCTGATGACGGATGGCATCTTCTCGCCGGGACGCTCGTCAACACTTGCGGGAGAGGTTTCTCTGGGCGGTTCGCGGTGTGGGACCGGGGCCGAGCAGGACCGGTTCTTCGCTTGCGAGAGCGGCGTCGAGCACGGCTGGCAGTCTGTTCGCGCGCCGGTGGGAGGCGAGGACGTCGAGGTGCCCGTCCAACCCGGCCGGACCGCGTCGGCTTTGTGTCCGGGCACTCCTCGACACAGATGGCGCTCAGACTGGGTCGGACGGCCGCTTTCCCTTTTGCTCCCCGTTCAGCGCACGCTCTGACGCTGCCCCGCGGGCAACGACTTCCGCGACTTTCGCACAGGTTTCGTCCGGGCCCAGGTGTTCGGTGTCCAGCACTGTGCACTGTGGACGGAGCGCGAGGTACACCCCGACGTGGTCGTGGATCCGGTCGAGCACGACCGGGCCGCCCAGTTCGGCCATCGCGTCCGTCGCCGCGTGGTCGCCGCGCGCGGCGAAGCGGGCTTTCGCCTGCGGACGGGGCGCGGTGAGCATGATCTCGACGTACTCGCCGTCTGCCGCGCGGGCTGCCTCCTCGAACTGCTCGGCTTGATCGAGGCGAGTCACCAGTTGTGGCATGACCACGTCGTACCCGGCCCGCAGATGGGTTTCCGCCATGGCGAGCGCGAGCCGGCGCGCGGCGGGCAGCGTGTCCCAGAACGCGGTGCGCCAGCCGCCGATCATCATGACTACCTGGTCGGCGTCGAGATCGAGCACTCCCGGGTGAAGATCGGCATAGCGCCGCGCGACGGTGGATTTCCCGATGCCGGACGGGCCGTTCAGGTGGATCAGCCGGGCCATACGACCGACCCTAGCGGCGGCTCGACCGGGCGCGTCCTGGATTCGCCGCGAGCTGGGCTCATTCCGGGGGAGCAGGTGACCGTGCCGGGCACAGGCCGTCGAGGACGATCCGGAGGTTCCGCCGCCACTGATCGTCGCGCGGGACGAGTCCGATCGTGTGTCCTGGCGGGATCGCGGTGGCGAGCGCGAACGGGACGTCCTGCCAGTCGACGTCAGCGCGCAACACCCCGGCCTCCTGGGCTCGCTGGACCAGCTGGCGCATCGCCCGCCGCAGCCGGGTGATGCGCGGCTCCAGGTCAAGGCGTTCGCCGCGGCCGGAAAGTGCGTCGTGCAGGCCGCAGCTGGAGGCGCGCAACTGGACGTAGGTCTCGGCGAACGCGGCGAATCCCTGCCACGGGTCGGGGGAGTCGAGGGCGTGTGCGGCGCCGTCCGTCATTTCATCGATCGTGTCGGTGAGGATCGCGGCGAGGAGTGCGTCCAGCGAGGGCACCCGCCGATACAGCGTGCCGAGGCCGACGCCCGCGCGGTGCGCAATGTCGCGGGTCGTGACGGCGAGCCCCAGCTCGTCCAGTGCTTCGCGGGTCGCTGCGACCAGTCGCTCGACATTGCGTTGCGCATCGGCACGCGGTCGGTCTTGGGCGAGCAGCGCTGCGACGGAGTCCGGCATTCCCGCAGTCTAAACCAAGCGGGTCACCATGTTCCGCTTCTGATAGCTTGGCAGAACCGGAACATGGTGACCCGCTTAGTGGAGGTGGAGGTTTGACCAAGCCGATCGGCGTCGGAATCCTCGGCGCGAGTCCGGATCGGAGCTGGGCTGGGCGGGCGCACGTTCCCGCGATCGCCGCGTCGCCCGACTTCTCTCTCGTCGGCGTCGCGACCACGCGGTCCAGCACTGCCGAAGCGGCGCGCACCCGATTCGGGGCGCGACACGCCTTCACCGCCGCCCGGAGCCTCGCCGAGCATCCTGATGTCGACCTGGTTGTCGTCACGGTGAAGGTGCCCGCGCACGTCGAGTTGGTGACAGCTGCGCTGGAGGCAGGCAAGCACGTCTACTGCGAGTGGCCGCTGACGACAACCGCGGAGGAGGCCGCCGCGCTGGCTGCGGCGGGGGAGCGGGCTGGGGTCCACACTGCTGTTGGCCTGCAGGCGAGGTTCTCGCCGAGCGTCAGTCGCGCCCGCGCGATGATCTCAGCGGGCGAGATCGGCACCGTGCAGTCCGCGACCGTGTACAGCTCGCGCGGCAAGGGAAACACTCGCGACGTCCCCGGCTGGACGGCCTACACCTACGACCGTCGTGCCGGGGCCGGACTGGTCGAAGTCCTCGGCGGACACACGCTCGATCTGGTGCAGTACCAGCTCGGTCCGATCCGTGAACTGACGGCCCGGACGGCGATCCGGAACGGCTCGCATCGCGTCGCCGAGACGGGAGAGCCGCTCGAAGTCACGGCGCCGGATCACTTCCTGGCCCACGCTGAGCTCGACAGTGGGGCAGTGGTGTCCGTCCATCTGCACGACGGGGACGCGGCGATGCCCCGGACGCGGATCGAGATCGCGGGGACCGCAGGAAATCTTGCGCTGACCTCCGCGCCGGAGACCGATCCGTGGGCGGCGCAACCGCAGATCGGCTGGCTCGATCTCCAGTCGTCCCGTCCCGGCAGTCCGGAGTGGACGGTGGTTCCGGTGAGCGAGGTCAGCGGATTGCCGGTCCAGGCCGCGAATGTGGGCCGGGTTTACGACCTGCTGGCCGCCGACCTCCGAGACGGCACGCACACGGTGCCGGACTTCGGCGTCGCCCGGCGACTACACGAACTACTCTCAATTGTATAACGCCCTATACAGCGGGCGATTGGTAGAACAACCCAGCGCGAGACACTTCCGCCGCCAACCTCAGCCCTGAAAGAACAGCTGAAGACGAACGAAGGCCGCCCCGGAAACCGGGGCGGCCATCGCGGAAAACGAACCTCAGATCAGGCCCAGCTTGCGGACCGCGTCGCGCTCCTCGGCCAGTTCGGCCACGGAGGCGTCGATGCGCTGGCGGGAGAACTCGTCGATCTCCAGGCCCTGCACGATCTCGTACTTGCCATCCTTCGCGGTGACCGGGAAGGAGGAGATGAGGCCCTCCGGGACGCCGTAGGAGCCGTCGGAGACGACGCCGGCCGAGGTCCAGTCGCCCTCGGGGGTGCCGTTGACCCAGGTGTAGACGTGGTCGATCGCGGCCGAGGCGGCGGAGGCGGCCGAGGACAGGCCGCGGGCCTCGATGATCGCGGCACCGCGCTTGGCGACGGTCGGGATGAAGGTGTCGGCGAGCCACGCCTGGTCGTTGATGGTCTCGGCGACGTTCTTGCCGTTGACCTCGGCGTGCTGCACCGACGGGTACTGCGTGGCCGAGTGGTTGCCCCAGATCGCGACCTTCTTCAGGTCGGTCACCGCGACGCCGAGCTTCTTGGCCAGCTGGGCCAGCGCGCGGTTGTGGTCGAGGCGGGTCATCGCGGTGAAGCGCTCGGCGGGCACGTCGGGGGCGTGCGACTGGGCGATCAGGGCGTTGGTGTTGGCCGGGTTGCCCACCACGAGCACCTTGATGTCGTCGGCCGCGCCGGCGTTGATCGCCTCGCCCTGGGGCTTGAAGATGCCGCCGTTGGCCTCGAGCAGGTCGCCGCGCTCCATGCCTTTGCTGCGCGGGCGGGCGCCGACCAGCAGGGCGATGTTCGCGCCGGAGAAGGCCTGCTTCGGGTCGTCGAAGATGTCGATGCCGGCCAGCAGCGGGAACGCGCCGTCGTCCAGCTCCATCGCGGTGCCCTCAGCCGCCTTGACCGCCTGGGGGATCTCCAGGAGCCGCAGCTTCACCGGGGTGTCGGCGCCGAGCAGCTGACCGGACGCGATGCGGAACAGCAGCGCGTAGCCGATCTGGCCGGCCGCACCGGTGACGGTGACGTTGACAGGGGCTTGGGTCATTGCGCTTCTCCAGCTTGAGACGACTTTGGCTAGTACCGAGGATGCTAGCCCTACCGGCGGGCGTCGTCCGGGTGCGTCCAGTCACGGTAGCCAGGATCACGTTCGGGCCCGCTGCCGCGGATCCGCCTTAAGTCGTGGGGCGAAGGGCGTAACTCCACATCACGATCCAGTTACCGGGTGTGGCGGGCGCGGAGCTGCCGCGGTTCGCGGCGGACGGCAGCGGCGGCGCTGCCCGCCCGAAACCCGCCGGGAAGCAGGGGGCGCGGAAACAGGTGCGGTTGCCCTGCTGGCCCTTTCTTCGACGGTTGCCCCGCATTCCTGGCCGCAGAATCCGCCGCTGGACAAAATCATCATCGACGTGGCGACGGTGACCGGGACCGGTTGCCCACCGGACACCGCCGCGGTTTCGGTTTCGGCGGACTACCGCGGATTCGGGCACCTCGAAAACGGTGCGTACGGCGTGGAGCGCGCGAACTACTATTTCCAGGGAAACTCGCCGACCGCGTACGAGACGCATCGGCTCGACGGGTTCTACGACAATGACTGGCGGTTCTCGGATTCGACGGACATCGACGCGATTATCTACGAACCGTGCGGCCAGGAGCGCAACCTGAACCTCAACACTGAATTGCGTGCGTATGCCGGTACTTCCGACCCGGCGAAGACGACGAGCTTCCTGACCACGGATTCGACGGACGGCAGTGTTCAGACGGTTTACCGCTTCGCCTGGAAGAGCTGTCCGGCAGTCCGGTAACGGCGCGACCCGGACCCGTGAGCGTTTCCTCGGCCGCTCACGGGTCCGTCTGCGTCACGTTTTCCGCGAGTCTGGTCAGCAATGCGGCCAGGGTCGCGATCTCGTCGTCGGTGAATCCCCGGCGCATCCGTTTGTCGTGCGCGATCGCGGCGTCGGCGAGGCGGTGGAAGGTCCGTTCGCCGTACTCGGTCAGTTCGACCTGGTGCACGCGCCGGTTTTCCGGGTCGCGGGTGCGGGTGAGCAAGCCCGCGGTCTCCATGCCGTTGAGGTGGTGGGTGAGCGTCGCGCCCTGGATGCCGACGGCGTCGGCGAGTTCGCGCTGGCTCGCGTGCCGGCGGGTTTTGAGCGCGATGAGGATCTGCCACACCGGTTGGGAGCCGCCGACCTCGGCCAGCGCGCGGTCGAACGCCTGGCCCGCGGTCTTGGCGGTGCGGGCGAGGAGGACGCCGAGCGGCGGGGTGGCGGGTCGGGGCACGGGGAAGACCGTACACCAGGATCATCGAACTCTAACCGTTTGACGACTAAGGATTAGATGTCTAACGTTTATGGTGTCTCACTGACTGGCGCTGGAGGACATCATGGACCCCGAAGAGATCGCTGAACTGGGCAAACGCTGGGCCGCGGCCGAGGTCGCGGGCGACACGGACACGCTGGGCGGCATGGTCGTCGACGGATTCCGGCTCGTCGGGCCGCTCGGCTTCGTGCTCGACCGGGAGCAGTGGCTGGACCGTTACCGGTCCGGCGCGCTGGCGACGCTCCGGCTCGACTGGCGCGACGTCGAGGTGCGCGTGCACGGCGACACCGCGATCGCGATCGGCGTGCACGATCAGGACGCGACCCACCAGGGCAACCGCGTCGACGGGACGTTCCGGGCGACACACGTGCTCGTCCGCGGCGAGGACGGCTGGCGGATCGCGGGGATGCATCTCAGCCCGATGGGCGCGCCGCCTGCTTTCGCCCGCTGAGCCGGGATCGCGATGCGGGATTGGGCGGCCCAGCAGAGGTATGGCGGAGCGCCACAGTCTCAACGGATGGGCCGCATTGCCCGCGCTGAGAGCGCACTCGACGGATGGGTGCGTCCTCCGCACCCGTGGCGTTGGGTGCAGGGACGCGCCGAACACCACATCGGGCGCGTCCGCGGTGGAGAAAGCGGGTTGTGAAGGGCTCCTTGAGGGAATCTAAGCCCAATGCCAGGGGATTGAGCGGCGTGGCCTCACCGGCTGGTGTGCGTCCACAAAGGACGCCAAGCTCCGCGAAGCGCCCGAGTTGCCACCGTTTGACTGGGTCTAGTGGTCCGTGCCATCAGGCTGGCCCGCTACCGGCTCGCCCGGACCTGCGAGCTCCTTCGACCTGAGGCAGCCGCGCCTTTCGTGCCGACTGAAGCGCTGGCATGGGAATCCAAGTCCGTGAAGGGGCCCTTCACGGACCGGCCGGGCAGTGGTGCCACCCGGTGCAGGGTCAGGGTTTGCGCCACAGGTGGACGGTGGTGTCCGCCGTCGAGCCCGAGGTGGTGGCGACGGTCTTCCGGTCCGGGCTGACCGCGAGCGAGGCGATTCCGGGCAGGCCCGCGCCCTCCTGTTTCCCGTCGAGACCGACGACGGTGAGCGTGCCCGCCGAGAGCGCGAGGAGGTGCTGGTCGTCGAGGCCGGGCAAGGCCATGGCGAACCAGGCGTCGCCGGATTGCTCGTCGATCCGCGTGGGTGCCAGAGTAAAGCCTGGTCGGAGTTCCTTCCGCGTGGCGGTGTCCCACTGCTGCACCCTCGCTGCCTTGCGGGCTTCGCCGCTGGTGGTGATCAGCGTCCGGCTGTCGGGCTGGAAGGCGACGCAACAGAGCCGGTCGTTTTCGGTCCAGGTGATCGGGTCACCGGTCGGCCTCAGCGAAGCTGTGTCCCACAGGCCGAGCTGGCTGGTGTGCGCGGAGTGGCCGTCCCACTGGTACACGGCGAGCGTCCGGCCGTCGGGGCTGAACTCCGAGTGCCGGAAGGTTGCCGGTGTGTCGATGTTGCCGATACGGGTGCGGTCGGCGATCCGCCACAGTTCCAGTCGGCGCGGGGAGTCCATCGGCACCGCCGCGAGGATGCCGTCGGGGCTGATCGTGGGCCAGCCGCCGTCGGGATCGCTGTTCTCGAGCACGAGTGGTGCGCCGGTTTCCCGGCCGGTTCGCGCGTCCCAGGTTTGCGTCGTGAGCTGCTTGTCCTTGACGCGCGAGACGGTCAGGGCGGCGTTGTCGGAGCTGAAGGCCAGTCCGGTGAGGCCGTTGTCGGGGAAGGGGCCGAGGCGCGTGCCGACCGGCTTGCGGGTCACGACATCCAGGACGTCGATGGTGAAGTCGGCGTTCACCGTGGCGAGCAGTCTGCCGTCGTGGCTGAACCGCAGGGCTTCCGGATGACCGCGGGCGAGGAGGAATCCGGATTCGACGAGCGGCGGCTGCGGTGCGGGCGGAAGTGTGGGCGGATTCGGCCACGCGATCCAAGCGGCCAGTCCAGCGATCACCAGGGCGAGCGCGCCGATGAGGAGCCGCCGACGGGGGACCGGGCGTCGCGGGGACGCAGGAGCGTCGGAGAGCTGATAGACGATCGGATCGGGCTCGTCCTGCGGTATCGGCTGGTCGAGGAATGGGGCGAGTTCGGCCGTGCGCTCGGCGATGAGCTTGTCGACGGCGGGCGGCCAGGGGGCGGTCGACGGTCCGAGCACCTCCAGGAGTTCGGCGGCGGTGGGCCGGTCGGCCGGGTTTTCCGCCAGGCATGGGCGGATTGCCTCGGGCAGCGCGGTCTCCGCAGCGGCGGCGAGGAGCGAGCCGAGCGCGTACAGGTCGTCGGCCGGCTCGTCGCCGGTCGCGCGGGCGATCAGCCTGGCTCCGGTGCTGGTGAGCCGGACGTGGGACGGGTCCAGGTTTCCGTGCACCAGTCCGGCGCTGTGGAGCTGAGCCAAGTCGGCCGCGATTCCGGCGGCCAGCCGAAGCACCGCCGGTTCGGGCAGTGTGCCGACGGTGTCGAGGATGTCCCGCAGCGAAGGCCCGGGATGGAACTCGTGCGCGAACCACGGTGTCGCCGCGTCCGGATCGGCTTCGAGAACCGCGCTCAAGGCCGCGGCCTCGGTGCGGAATCCGTTGTCGTCGGCCGAATGCCGGAGGATGAGGGCGACCAGGCGGTCGTCCGGTCCGCTGCCGAGCAGCACCCGGGTCTTCTCGCCTCGGCTCAGTTCCGCGAGCACCCGGTACCGCCCGAGCCAGAGCGGGTCGTCGACCGCCGGTCTTCTCATCAGCTGCCCTCCCCAGAACGCTGTCAGAGACCGTTGATCATGCCAGCTCCGGGCGAGGTACGAGAGGGCAGATTTTCCTGTCGGCAGGGGCATTTCCCGGTCCGGGAGTGATTGAATGCGATCATGGTCGCACTTCGCACACTGGGCTCATCCGACCTCGCCGTCTCCCCGCTGTGCCTCGGCGGGAACGTGTTCGGCTGGACCGCCGACGAACCGGCGTCGTTCGCCGTGCTGGACGCCTACGCCGAGGCGGGCGGCAACTTCCTCGACACGTCCGATTCGTACATGTACCACTTCCCGGGCAACGAGGCCGGGCAGTCCGAGACCATCATCGGCAAGTGGCTCGCCTCGCGCGGGAACCGGGACGGCGTGGTCGTCGCTACGAAGGTCGGCGACCACCCGCAGTTCAAGGGGCTCGCGCCGGCGAACATCAAGGCCGCCGCCGAGGAATCGCTGCGGCGGCTGGGGGTCGACCGGATCGACCTGTACTACACGCATTTCGACGACGAGTCCGTCCCGGTCGAGGACATCGTCACCGCACTCGACGAGCTGGTGAAGGAAGGCAAGGTCCGCGCGATCGCGGCGTCGAACATCAGCCCGGAGCGGCTGACCGCGTCGCTGGAGTTCTCCGACCGCGAAGGCCTGGCGAAGTACGTCGCGCTGCAGCCGCAGTACAACCTCGTCGCGCGGGATGGGTACGAGAGCGAGAAGCGGGCGATCGTGCAGCGGCACGGGCTGGCCTGCGTGCCGTATTTCGGTCTGGCGTCCGGGTTCCTGACCGGCAAGTACCGGCCCGGCGAGCAGGTCGACAACGTCCGAAACCTGCCCGGGCTCGCGGGCGGTTACGCGGACACCGAGCACGGCGTGAAGGTGCTCGCCGCGCTGGAGGAGGTCGCGAAGGCGCGCGGCGCGGAGATGGCGACGGTCGCGCTGGCCTGGCTCGCGCAGCAGCCGACGGTGACCGCGCCGATCGCGTCCGCGCGCACGGTCGAGCAGGTGCCCGCGCTGGTCGCGATCCACGAGGTGCGGCTGAGCGACGACGAGCTGCGGATCCTCGACGCCGCTTCCGCGTAGGTCAGCTGTGCCGCGGCGGGTCCTGTGCGCCGACGCCCAGCACGCGGCCCAGCGCGATGAGCCCTTCGTCGAGATGGCTCAGGCTGGACAGCACGGCGCGGGTCTCGGCCTCGTCGATGCGGTCGGCGACCGGGGTCCCGTCGTCGCGGACGAGTTTGCGCGTCCGCGTGCTGCCCGGATTGCTGACCGCCTCGTGCACCAGGTCGACGTTCGCGATGATCCGGCCGGCGAACTGGTCCAGCCGCTCCGAGACCGGGCCGGCGAGCTGGCCGGGCTGAGCGCGGGCGGCCACGTGCCGGGCGCGGAAGGCGATGCCCTCCAACGTGGTGAGCACGTGCCAGCCGTAGTCGCGCCGGGCGCTGCGCAGGTTGATCGGGTGGGTGAGCGGTTCGATCGTCAGCCGCACCTGCTCGACCGCGCGGTCGAGGTCGCGGGACATCTCGATGATGTTCACGTTCTCGCGGCCGGACAGCAGGGTCGCGGCTGACTCGACGAATTCGTGCAGTTCGTCGAGCGCGACCGCGATGTCGTCCAGCATCACCGCGCGGGTGCGGACCGGCAGCACGACGACGGCGGCGAGCAGCCCGCAGGCCGCGCCGACCGCGGTCTCGGCGACGCGGATCCACAGCACCTCGATGCTGAACGTGCCGAGCAGGCTGTAGAGCAACCCCAGCATGCTCGTCACGAAGAACGCCATCAGGAACTGCGACACGCGCGCGGTGTAGACCATGCCGAAAACGCAGAGCAGCAGGAGCGCGAGGATCGCCGGGGTGTTGCCGCTGACCAGCAGCGCCAGCGCGACGCCGCCGACGATGCCCAGCAGAGTCCCGCCGGTGCGGCGCATGCCTTTCACGAACCGCGCGCCCGCGCTGGACGTGCCGATGAACACGACGAACACCGTCAGCACCGCCCAGTACCAGCGCTGCGGCGAGATCAGCTGCCCGGCCAGCACGGCGAGCCCGCCGCCGAGCACCGCCTGGATCGCCCCGCGGGTCTGGTTGTCGTAGGCGAAGGCCTTGGTCGGTTCGTCTTCCTCGTCCTCTTCGGCGGGGAAGTCCACTCCTGCCTGGCGGCTCGCGGTCCGCTGCGCCCGGTCGTCCGCGACGGCCAGTTCGGCGATCGCCCGGCGGACGCCGTCGCCGGGGTGCGCGCGTTCGTCGATCCGGCTGCCCTCCACGAGCATCCGGCTGTACTCGCCGGTTTCGCTGATCAGCGGCAGGTCGCGCGGATCGCGTTCCATCAGCGACCGGAACCGCGCCAGCCGGGCCACGAGATCGTCCGCGACGCCCTCGGGCAGCGGCTGCGAACACGTCCGCCGCACGGTGATCACGAGCCACTGCACGGCCAGTTCGACCTCGATCACCCGGCGGCGCAGCTGGTCGGCGCGGCGGTCGTCGACCACGTCGGGCGCGTGGTCCTCGATCAGCAGGACGACCTCGTGCAGCCGTTCCATCGAGGTGCGGATCTGCCGGTTGCTGCGGTCCGAACCGCCGGACGAGATGTACGCCTCGGTCGCGCGCACCGCCGCGCCGAGCCGCGCGCGGAACGCCTGCCGGTAGCGGATCAGCTCGCTTTCGGCGTTGCGGCGCAAGAGAAGGAACCGCACGACCGCGTTCGACGCGACGCCGATCGCCAGCGCGATCAGCAGGCGCGGCACCTGCGCGAGGTGCGCCTGCAGGAACATCGGGAAGAAGAACAGGAAGAACGCCATCGACCCGAGCGCGGTGCCGCGCGCGCCGAACCGCTGGACGTACACCGCGACGAAGATCAGCAGCACGAACACGATGCTGTCGAGCGGCGCGTAGGCGGAGCCGAAACAGGCGGTGGTGATCGACGCGGCCCCGACCAGCAACGCGAGCAGCAGCGTGACGGCCTGGCCGCCGCTGGTGGCGTCGTTGACGGTGAACGCGCTCATCATCGCCGCGATGGCCGCGACGAGCGTGGTGGTGAGCGGGAAGTGCAGCGGCTGCAGCGCGAGAACCGCGATCACGATGCCGAGCACCGCCGACGCGGCGAGCCGCAGCCGGACGAGACCGGGATCGGCCGCCGCCAGCCGGTCGAGGAAGGCGTTGCGCACGTCGGTGATCATCGGGCCAGCAGCTCCCACTGGGCGAGGGCGACGCTCCGCCGGGTCGAGGCGCGGACCCGCAGCCGGTAGTGCCGGCACGCGGCAGGCTCGGCGAGCACGAACGGCCGGGTCTGGCGCCGCCAGCGGAACACCTCGCCGGAGCGTTCGTCCAGGGGCCGCCACTGGTGTCCGTCGTCGGAGCCTTCGAGCACCCAGTCCCGCGGATCGCCCGCGCTCCTGCCGGAGGTGAGCGTGTAGAGGACGACTTCACGCGGCTCGCCGTCCGCGGTGAAGGCGACGATCGGCCTGGGCGTGCGGAAGACGGCCTGGGTGCGGCTGGTGTTGTCGGTGAGCGCGGCGACGCCGGTGCCGGTGAGATCGCGGAGCGGCGCGGGGGCGACCGGGGTGACCGGTGCCGAGCCCCAGTCGCCGGGCTCGGCGCGGACGTCGAACTCCAGCACCGCGCCGCAGGCGAGGACCGCGTGCGCGAGAGTCGCCGAAGAATGCGGTTCGCCGTCGACAGTCAGGCCGTGCACGTACGGCGTGTCGGCCGCGCTGTCGGCGGTCGCGGCGCGGGGTGCTCGGATCACCAGGTCCTTTCCGTTCTCGAGGTGCACGGTGGCGGAGCGGAACAACGGCGCGCAGACCGCGTACCGCGGGCTGCCGACGGTCAACGGGTAGAGACCGAGGGCGGTGAAGACATACCAGGCCGACATTTCCCCGTTGTCCTCGTCCCCGGGATAGCCCTGGCCGAGTTCGCCGCCGAGATACAGCCGGCGCAGCACCTCGCGGACGGTCCGCTGCAGTTTCGCCTGCGCCCCGGCGAAGCCGTACACGAACGGGATGTGGTGCGACGGCTGGTTGGAATGCCCGTATTGGCCCATCCGCACGTCCCGGGCCTCGGTCATCTCGTGGATCCGGCCGTTCTGGCCGGTCTCCGGGAGGCGGAAGAACTCGTCGAGTTTCGCCTCGAGACCCGACGGCCCGCCGTGGAGCGCGGCGAGGCCGGGACCGTCGTGCGCCGTGGAGAACGCGGTGTTCCAGGCGTTGGTCTCGACGTAGTCCGGACCCCAGGCCGCGGGATCGAACCCGGCGGCCGGGTGCCGCCAGCCGCCGTCGAGGGTGCGGCCCTGGAAGAAGCCGATCCGCGGGTCGAAGTGGTTGGCGTAGTGCTGGGCGCGCTGCCGGAAGTAGACGGCGTTGTCGGCGAACCGGCGCGCCCGCGCGCCACTGCTTTCCCGGGCGAGCGCGTCGGACAGGTTGGCGAGGCCGTAGTCGTTGAGGCAGCCTTCGAGCGCCCAGGACAGGCCGCCGCGCGTCGAGGCCGGGGTGTAGCCGAGGAAGGCGGAGCGGTCGAGTCCTTTGCGGCCGACACCCGCGCGCGGCGGCGTGACCGTGGCGTTCTTGAGGGCCGCGTCGTAGGCGGCCTCGACGTCGAAGTTCGTGACGCCCTTCAGATAGGCGTCGGCGAACGCGACATCGGAGCTGGTGCCGGTCATCAGGTCGGCGTAGCCGGGGGAGGACCAGCGGGCGATCCAGCCTCCCTCGCGGTACTGCTGCACGAAACCGTCGATCATCCGGCCGCACTGGCGCGGCGCGAGCAGCGCGTACGCGGGCCAGGCGGTGCGGTAGGTGTCCCAGAAGCCGTTGTTGACGTACAACTCGCCGTCCACGACCTTCGCGCCGGTGCGCCGTCGCGTGCTCGGCCGGAAACTCCGCACGACCGGGCTCGCGTGCCGGATGCCGCGCGGCGTGTTCTCGTGCGCGACGTTCGGATACAGGAACAGCCGGTACAGGCATGAGTAGAACGTGGTCAGCTCGTCCTCGGACGCACCCTCCAGCTCGACGCGGCCGAGCACCTCCTGCCAGCGTTCCCGGGCCCGGTCCCGCACCTCGTCGAACGTCGTGCCCGCCGGGATTTCCAGCGTCAGGTTGCGTTTCGCCTGCGCGAGGCTGATCAGCGACGTCGCGATCCGCAGGGTCACCTCGGGCGCGGCGAACTCCAGGCTCCCGGTCACCGTCCGCCAGAATGGCCGCCGGATCCGCCCGCCGCCGGACGGCCGCTGATCAGCCTCCGCGTAGACGAACATCCGCCGCGCGCCGGTCGACAGCCCGCTGCGCACCCACGTGTGCCCGGTGACGCTCCCGCGTTCGGCGTCGATCCGGATACCGCCGCGGTTGCGGGCGTTGTCGAAGAGCACCCAGCCGCGGCCTTCGGGAAACGCGAACCGGAACATCGCCGCGTGCTCGGACGGCGCGACCTCGGCGGTGAGGCCGCCGCGGAACCGGACGCCGTAGTGGTGCGGCCGGTCGGTCTCGTCGTCGTGGCTGAATGACAGCGAACGCCGCACGCGGTCCGGTTCGACTGGGCCGGTCCCGGGAATGAGGTGGAAGGTGTGCCGGTCGCCCATCCACGGACTCGGCTGGTGGCTGAGCCCGAACGCCTGCAGCCGCGGCTCGTTCCGCTCGTCGTTGTGCCGGTGGTAGGAGTAGAACCAGTTCAGCGCCCGCGCGTCGGTGACCGGGGTCCAGAAGTTGAAGCCGTGCGGCACCGCGGTGGCCGGGAAGGTGTTGCCGCGCGAGAACTCGCCGCTGGAATGCGTGCCGCGAGTCGTGCGGACCCAGTCGACCGGGTCGTCGTGCCGCGGCGGACGCTCGGCGATCCGGACGTCGTCCAGCCAGCCGGTGGCGTCGCCGTCGAACCCGGTCTCCAGCAGGATCCGCCGCACCCGCCGTCCCGCGAACGCCCCCAGCGGACGGCGCACCAGGTTCCACTGGTCCACGTAGAGTTTCTTCGGCTCCGGGGAGAACCCGGCGCGGCTGCCGTCGTCGAACTCGACGTCGAGCGTGACGTCGGTGCTGCGGTAGCTCGGCACCGGACCGTCGGACGCCGGGAAGACCACATACGACAGTGCACTGTGGTCAGTGACCGGAATGTCCACCTCGAACAGCACGAGAGTCGGCCCGGCCTGGTAGCGCAACGCTTTCGCCCCGGTGAACCCGACGCCGGTCTTCGCCGTCGGCGACCGCCGCGGCCCGCGGTCCACGCGCGCCCCGGAAGCGACCGGCTGCGGATCGCCCGCTTCGAACGAGGAGAAGAACGCAGCCGTGGTCACGGCCCCCACGGTAATCGCTCCCGCACCGGCTGTGCCGGATCAGCTCGCGGTGAGCCGGATCAACCCCGCGTCGGTCGGGACGAACCCGCAGGAGCCGAAGTAGAACGGCCGCAGGTGCGGTTCGAAGTCCACGTGCAGCCACTCACAGCCCGCGTCCCGAGCGGCGTCCCGCGCCCGGCCGACGAGTTCAGTGCCGATGCCGCGGTGCTGCCAGTCCGCGTGCACCTTCGGATCGAGGAGGAACGCGTGGTCCGCGCCGTCCCAGGCCAGGTTCGCGAACCCCACCAGGTCGTCGCCGTCGTGCGCGCTGACCCAGCCGAGACTGTGCCGCCTCGCCCGATCCCACCAGCCGGGCTCCGCGTTTCCGCCGTGCGCTTCGGTGAGCGCGACGAGCTGCGCGTCGGTCAGGTCGGCGCGCCAGGCGTAGGTGATCTTCATGCGTGCGACGCTCCCATGCCGCCGGATCCGGGAGCGACCCAATAACGCCGTGAAGGGCTCCTTGAAGGAATCAGATTCCCTCAAGGAGCCCTTCACGGACAATCGATCAGAACTGCGCGCACTGCCCCGCGGACGGGCCGCGGACGGTGTTGGCGAGGTCGTGATCGGTCGGGGCGGGGGAGTTGCCCGTGCAGGCCAGCGGCCCGCCCACGGTGCTGCTCGTGATCAGCGGCCCCTGGTTGCCGGTCAGGTTCACCGGGCCGGAGATGTCGGTCAGCTCGATCGACACCGGACCGGTGCTGCCGGTGATCGACACCGGACCGGCCACCTTCGTCCGGTTCAGCACCACCTGCGCCGCGCCGGCCGCCGTGACCGGGCCGGTGATCTGGCCGCCGCGCACGATCAGCGAAGCGCCGCGCTCCACGTTCACCGGACCCGACAGCGTCGCACCGTTCAGGCACACCGCGCCGCTCGACACCGTCAGCGGACCGTTCTGCACGCCGGTCAGCGTCTTCGTGCACGACGCGTCCGGACGGCCCAGCAGCTCGAGCTCCGACAGCGTCGCCGGACCGCCGGTGGTCGCGGTGATCTCCAGCCGGTAGTAGGCGTAGTGCGCCGGGTTCTTCACCGCGAACGCCCGGGTCTGCTGCCGCCACGGGAACGACTGGTCGGTCTGCTGATCGGCGACCGTCCAGTTCTTCCCGTCATACGAACCCTTCAGCGTCCAGCTCTTGGCGTCGCCCGGATCCGTGCCGGAGGTGAGCGTGTAGTGCGTGACCGCCTCGTCCGTCGACTTCAGCTGGTACTGCACCGCACCGGTCACCTTCGCCTGCGTGCGCGAGGTGTTGTCCAGCAACGCCGACGCGTCCGAACCGTCCGAAGTGGACAGCGTGCCCAGCCCCGGCCCGGTCTCGTCGTGCAGCGGCGTCGGCACCGCGTCGCCCGTGGTGATCGACTTCGGCGCGTCGTCCGGCCCGGTGCCCCACGTCGACGGGTTCGGGCCCATGTCGAAGTCGAGCGTGGCGCCGTGGGCGAGCACGTCGTGCGGCAGCGACGTCGACGTCCAGTTCTTTCCGTTGACCTTCAGGCCCTGGACGTAGACGTTCTTCGCCGAGTTCTTCGGCGCGTTGATCACCAGGTCCCCGCCGGGAAGGTGCACGGTCGCCTTGGTGAACAGCGGCGACCCGATCGCGTAGTTCGGGCTGCCCATCTGCAGCGGGTAGAAGCCCAGCGAGCTGAACACGTACCACGCGGACATCTCGCCGTTGTCCTCGTCGCCCGGGTAGCCCTGGCCCAATTCGCTGCCGGTGTACAGCCGCGACACCGCTTCGCGCACCTTCGCCTGCGTCTTCGCCGGCTGGCCCGCGTAGTCGTACATGTAGAGGATGTGGTGCGAGGGCTGGTTGGAGTGGCCGTACTGGCCCATCCGCACGTCCCGCGCCTCCCGCATCTCGTGGATCGTGCCGCCGTAGCTGCCCGGGTAGTTCGCGGTCTCCTGGTCGGCGAAGAACTGGTCGAGCTTGGCGCCCAGCTTGTCCTTGCCGCCGTAGAGATTCGCCAGCCCCTGCCCGTCCTGCGGCACGGTGAAGGCCATGTTCCAGCCGTCGGTCTCGGTGTAGTCCCCGCCCCACACCCGCGGGTCGTAGGACGCCTTGTCCTTCGTGAACTTCCCGCTCGCGTCCTTGCCCTGGAAGAACCCGGTGCTCGGGTCGAACAGGTTCACGTACTGCTGCGCCCGGCTGGTGAAGTACTGGTAGTTCTCCAGGTACTCCGCCTTGCGCGGGTCGTTCGCCGCGGCCTCGTCGTACAGCTTCTTCGACAGGTTCGCGATGCCGAAGTCGTTGACGTAGCCCTCGATCGCCCACGAGAAGCCCTCGCCGGTCGAGTTCGGCGTGTAGCCCAGGAACTCCGACTGGTCCAGACCCTTGCGGCCGACCGCCGAGTTCGGCGGCGTCACCGTGGCGTTCTTCAGCGCCGCGTCATAGGCGGACTTGACGTCGAAGTTCGTCACGCCCTTCTGGTAGGCGTCGGCGAAGGCGACGTCCGAGCTCGTGCCGGTCATCAGGTCCGCGTACCCGGGGGAGGACCAGCGCGCGATCCAGCCGCCGTCGCGGTACTGCTGCACGAAACCGTCCACCATCTTGCCCGCCATGTCCGGCGTGAGCAGCGAATACGCCGGCCACGTCGTGCGGTAGGTGTCCCAGAACCCGTTGTTCACATAGGTCTGGCCGTCCACGACCTTCGAACCGGTCTGCGTCGCGGTGTCGGTGCCGGTCTTCGGCGAAACCGGGCTGGCGTACTGGTACTTCGGCGCCTCCTTCGTGCCGACGTTCTCGAAGCCCTCGTTCGGGTACAGGAACAGCCGGTACAGGTTGGAGTACAGCGTCTCCAGCTGGTCCTTCGACGCGCCCTGCACCTCGATCACGCCGAGCTGCTTGTCCCACGCCTGCTGCGCCGCGTCGCGCACCTGGTCGAACCCGGCGTTCGGGGCGATCTCCTGCTCCAGGTTCTTCTTCGCCTGGTCGACGCTGATCAGCGACGTCGCGATCCGCATCGTCACGGTCTTGTCCGCGCCCGCGTCGAACCGCAGGTAGCCGGTCACGTTGTCCCGGTTCTGCCCGGTGAGCTTGCCGCCGGTCGTGACGGGCTTGTCGAACGTCGCGTAGACGAACATCCGCCCCGCGCCCGCGGACAAGCCGCTCTTGGCGTCGGAGTACCCGCTCAGCGTGCCGTGCGCCGGGTCGAGCGTGAGCCCGCCGGAGTTGTTGACGTTGTCGAAGATCAGGCTGGAATCCGTGCCCGGGAAGGAGAACCGCATCATCGCCGCGTGATCGGTCGGCGCGATCTCGGTCTTGATCCCGTTCTGGAACGTGACGCCGTAGTAATGCGCCCGCGCCACCTCGTTGTCGTGCGTGAACGGCAGCGCCCGCTTGTCGCGGTTCGCGTCCGGCACCCCGCTCGCGGCCGACGGCATCACCTGGAAGCTCTGCCGGTCGCCCATCCACGGGCTCGGCTCGTGGCTCACGCTGAACGCCTGCAGCTGCGGGAGATTGTCCGCGTTGTTCTGCGAGTGGTAGTTGTACAGCCAGCTCGCCGAACCCGCGTCGGTCACCGGCGTCCAGAAGTTGAACCCGTGCGGCACCGCGGTCGCCGGGAAGTTGTTCCCCCGCGAGAACGTGCCGTTCGCCATGGTGCCGCGCGTGGTCAGCACGTTGTCGCTGGGCCGGGTGCTGGCCGGCGGCGTCGGCGTCGCGGAGATCTTCAGATCGTCCAGCCAGCCCGCGAACTGCGCCGGGCCGTTCGGGTTGTCGTAGCCGATCGCGATCCGGTCGATCGTCTTGCCCGCGGCAACCCGCCCGATCGCCGAACGCACCAGGTTCCACTGGTTCGCGTAGAGGACCTTGCTCGCGCCCTGGCCCTCCGGCGTCAGCGGGAACCCGTACTGGTCGGTCGCGCCGAGGTCGCGCAGATGCGTGCCGTCGGTGAAGTCCAGGTCGACCGCGACGTTCGTGCTCGGGTACTTCAGATCGCCCTCGACGAACTGCGGCTGCACCTTGTAGGACAGCTCGCTCGTCCCGGTCACCGGGATGTCGACGTCGTAGATCTTGTTGTAGGAGTAGCCGTGCCCGGCGGCGGGCTGGCTGCCGGAGTAGCGGAACGCCTTCTTGCCGGTGAACCCGACCCGGTTCTTGTTCGTGTAGCCGGACGTCGGGCCCGAGTCCACGACGCTGCGCATGTTCGGCAACGGCGGCGGGGCCGGATCGTCGTTGGCCAGCAGCAGCTCGGACATCTGCATGATGTCGTCGCCGTTGTTGCGCGTGACATTCAGCCGGTAGTAGGTGTAGGCGGCGCTCGGCGCGGCCAGCTTGTAGTCGTTCTGCTGGAAGCGGTTGGCGAACGACTGCCCGGACTGCTTGTCCAGATCCGTCCACTGCTGCGCGTCGTTCGAGCCCTGCAGCGTCCAGTCCCGCGGGTCCCGGCCGGGGAAGTCGTTGGCCGAGCTGACCGCGTAGTGCGTGATCGCGGTCGGCGCGGACAGCGTGAACGTGACCGACGCGGTCGGGTCCCACGACAGCCACTTCGTGGCGGTGCTGCCGTCGACCAGATTCGCGGCGACCTCGCCGCCGCCGGTGTTCTCGCTGGTCGCGGTGATGTCGGTGATCTTGCCCCGGATGTCGCCGGGGATCGTGGTCCCGTTCGCGCCGTTGACGCCCGAGGCGCGCGGCTTCCCGGCGGCATCGGTGTCGACAGCGTCCTGGATCGGTTGCGGATCGTTCGGCTCGAACGAGGAAACGAAGTCCGGCGGGGCGGCCTCGCCCGGCGCGGCACCGGCCGCGGCGGGCAGGACGACCAGGCCCGCCGCCGCCACCGCCGCGGCGAGCACGGCGTGCAACGGTCTGGCGCTTCGGGGCATCATTGCTCCCAGTTGGTCAGGGGATCGGGGGCCCGGGACTCGGAAATCCCGGGGCCCCGGAAGCTCAACTCGCGGGTGACATCGATGTCAAGGCCGCCCCGCAATCCTGACCGGAAACGGACAACCACCGAGGGTCGCCGTTACGGCAACCGGGTGTCGCCCGCGCCCGCCGGCTCCCGCGGACCGTCGGTGAGGCTCAGCTTTCCTCAGGGACGCCGTCACGGACTTCGGCGCCGGCCGCCAGGGCCCGCGTGCGGCCGGTCGAGCGCACCGGCGCCCGGGTCCGGCGGGTATAACGGTGGTCATGCCAGACGACGCCATCGATCCCGACGAGGAGGCCCGCCGCCGGGCCGGACTCGCCCTCGCCAACGGCGACCCCACCGGGTGGTTCGAGCCCCTCTACGCCGCGGCGGAAGCGGGCGAGGCCGTCCTGCCGTGGTACCGCGGCGAGCCCTCGCCGGAACTCGCCGCGTGGGTCGCGGAGCGGCCGGGCAACGGACGTCGCGCGCTCGTCGTCGGGTGCGGGATGGCCGACGACGCCGAACTCCTCGCCGCCGCCGGATACGAGACGTCCGCATTCGACGTGTCGCCCAGCGCGATCAAAGCCGTGCTCAACCGCTTCCCGGACACCGTCGTCTCCTACCGCACCGCGGACCTGCTCACCCCGCCCGCGGAATTCCACTACGCCTTCGACCTGGTCGTGGAGATCATGACCGTCCAGTCGATGCCGAAGGACGCCCACGACCCGGCCATCGCCTCGGTGTCCGGGTTCGTCGCCCCGGGCGGAACGCTCGTCGTCGGCGCGGTCGCCGAGGAAAACATCGACCTCGCCACCTGGTCCGGGCCGCCGTGGCCGCTCAGCAAGGCCGAGGTCGAGTCCTTCGCCCGCGACGGCGTCACCCTGACCTCGCTGGAGCGCGTCCGCGACGACAGCCGCTGGTGGGCGGAGTTCACCCGCTGATGTCCGAGGACCGTCCCGCCACGAGCCACGAACGCCACGCCGGCCGTCCGTGGGACGAGTCCTATCAGGACGGTCGCCCGCCGTGGGACCTCGGCCGCCCGCAACCGGCGATCGCGGAACTCGCCGCCGAGGAGGGCGCGTTCCGCGGCACGGTTCTCGACGCCGGATGCGGCACCGGCGAGAACGCGCTGCACCTCGCCGCGGCCGGACTGTCCATTGTGGGCATCGACGTGGCGGAAACCGCTGTCGCGCAAGCGAAAGAGAAGGCCCGCGACCGCGGTCTCGCGGCCGAGTTCGCGGTCGGCGACGCGTTCCGGCTGTCCGCGTTGAACCGGACCTTCGACACCGTCCTCGACTGCGGCCTGTTCCACACCCTCGACGCCCGGGAACGCGAGACCTACGTCGCCAGCCTCGCGTCCGTCACCGAACCGGGCGCGAGGCTGCACGTCCTGTGCTTCCGCGACGCGGGTGCCGGCTCCGGGCCGCATCCCGTCACCCGCGCGGAGTTCGAAGCGCCGTTCACCCGCGAAACCGGTTGGCAGATCGAGACAATGCGCGACAGCCGGATCCTCGCGCGATTCGCGCCGGACGGGCTTCCCGCCTGGCTCGCGACGATCCGGCGCGTCAGCGCCTGACCGCTCAGCAGGACTCCAGGAACCGCGTCAGCACCCGCGTGCCGAACCGCAGCCCGTCGACCGGAACCCGCTCGTCCACGCCGTGCGCCATCGCCCGGTACGGGAAGCCTTCCGGCAGCGCCAGGGGAGCGAAGCCGTAGCACGCCATCCCCAGCTGCGTGAACGCTTTCGCGTCCGTCCCGCCGCCCATGCAGTACGGCACCACGACCGCCTCCGGGTCCTCCGCCCGCAGCGCGCCGGCCATCGCGTCGAACCACGGCGAATCGACCGGAGCCTGCACCGGTGGCTGATGCGCCACGAATTCCCGTGTGACACCCTCGCCCAGCAACGAATCCAGCACCGCGAACAGCTCGTCCTCGGTCCCCGGCAACACCCGGACGTCGACCTGCGCGGTCGCGGTCGATGGGATCACGTTCACCTTGTATCCGGCGTCGAGCATCGTCGGCGTGGTGCTGTTGCGCACCGTCGGCACCACCAGCGACCCGGCCGTCCCCAGCCGCGCCACGGTTTCGTCCACCGCGTCACCCGACGAAAGATCCACCGGCACGCCCAACGCCGCACCAGTGCGTTCCAGGAACGCGCGCACGGTCGGCGTCAGCTGCACCGGCCAGCGATGCTCGGCGATCCGCCGCAACGCCCCGACCAGCCGCACGATCGCGTTCTCCGAGTTCGGCCGCGACCCGTGCCCGGCCCGTCCGCGCGCGGTCAGCCGCAGGTGCGCGGTGCCGCGCTCAGCCGTGGCGACCGGGTACAGCCGCACTTTCCGGCCGTCGGAGGCGGACACGTGGTAGCTGTACCCGCCGGATTCGCTGATCGCCGCCGCGCAGCCCTCGAACAGGTCCGCGTGCTCCTTGACCAGCCAGTGCGCGCCGTAGTCGCCGCGGTCCTCCTCGTCGGCCACGAACGCCAGCACGAGATCCCGCCGCGGCCGCAGCCCGGACGCGACGGCGGCCAGCACCATCGCGCAGAAATCCTTCATGTCGACCGCGCCGCGGCCCCACAGGAACCCGTCTCGCACCTCGCCGGAAAACGGCGGTACAGACCAATCGGCCGCGGCCGCGGGCACCACGTCCAGATGCCCCTGCACGAGCAGCGCGGGCAGCGTCGGATCGGTGCCCGGGATCCGCGCGACCACGTTCGAACGCTGGAGTTCGGGCTCCAGAATCCGCGCCGAAACCCCGTACTGGCCGAGGAATTCGGCAACGTACTCGGCGGCGAGGCGTTCGCCCGCGGCCTCGCCTCCGCCGTAGTTGGTGGTGTCGAACCGGATCAGGTCCGCGCACAGCGAAACAACGTCGATCTCAGCCATAAATGCCCTGCACCGCCCCCGCCGCGATGGCCGTGACCACCTTGAACGCCTTCATCGCCTCGGTCATGCTCGGCGCCTCGAACGCGACCCGGCGCGTCCCGGTCTGCTCCACGGTCGGGATCACCGCGGTCGCCTGCGCCAGATGGCTCGCGTCGAACTCGACCTCGATCCGGTGCCGTCCCGGCGTCCGCTCGACGCGTCCGGCGCGCGCCATCGCCTCGCGCGCGCCGCTTTCCAGCAGCCGTGCCGTGCGCGCCGGCGGCAGGCAGATCGCCGCGTACCGGCTCACGCATTCCTTGACCTGCACCAGTTCCGCGTGCGGCGCGTAGTCGCGCGCGTCCTCGCAGGTCTGGTCGTCGCCGCTGACCAGCAGCACCGGCACGCCGTACTCGCCGGCCATCGCCGCGTTCAGCCTGCCCTCGCTCGCCGGCACGTCGTCCAGCCACACGCCGGTGATCTGGTTCTCCAGGTACGTGTGCGAAAGGACGCCGTCGAACCCCGCCCCGGCGTGGTAGCCGAGGAACACCACACCGTCCACACCGGAATCGATGCCCTGCATCATCGACAGCGGCTTGTGCCGCCCGGTCAGCATCCGCGCGCGTTCGTCGAGGTCTTCCAGCAGCAGGTTGCGCTGCGACGAATGCGCCTCGTTGACGAGCACGTCGCTCGCGCCCCCCGCGTACAGGCCGGCCAGCACCGCGTTGACGTCGCCGGTGAACATGCGCCGGAACCGCTGCCACTGCGGGCTCCCGGGCACGACGTCGTCGGTCCAGGTGACCCCCGTGGCGCCTTCCATGTCGGCCGAGATCAGGATCCGCATGC
>NZ_JACJHR010000054.1 GCF_014174495.1 Amycolatopsis echigonensis | reverse complement strand
TTCAGGGGTCCCCCACGAGCCTTCGCGGGAGCTGAACCATGCGGGTCCGCCTCCGCTCAGCCGGTGCTCCGCGCCCTGGCGAGCAACGCGCCGCCGAACCCGCCGCCCAGGCCGCTGCGGAGAAACCCGTTTCGGGGGAGCGCCTTGCTACGGAGGCTGGCGCGGAAGCTCTTCACGCTCGCCGAGCCTGGGCGGGGCCGAGCAGGCGCTGGTCACGTCGCGCCCCAGCCGAGCGCCCCACACCGCATCGGGCCGCTTCAGACCTGAGCGGCACGGATGCCGCCAAGCGACAACCGAGCCGAACAGCTAGCCTGAACGCAGATGTCATCCACCACACCCGCCACCGCAGCCTTGCGGCAACGTGCGGGCCGCACCATGTCCGGCGTGGCGATCATGACAGCCCGGCTCTGGTGGGCCTGGCAGACGGTCCGATCCGCAGGCGTCGCTTACCTCTCGGCTCAGCGTTCGGAGCCGTCCCCGCCCTGTTCGGCGAGAAATCGCTCGAACTGCGAGCCCAGCTCTTCCGCTGTCGGCATGTGTTCCTGCGATTCGGCGAGCAGGCTGTGCCCGGAAGCTTCGGTGAACGTGTCGTACTGACGCTCCAGCGCGCGCACCACGTCCGCGGATTCCTCGGATTCCGCGACCTGGCGGTCGATTTCCGCCTTGGCCACCTCGGCCGCGGTGCGCAGTTCGCCGTCGGGCAGGCGCAGGCCAGTGGCCTTGCCGATCGAGTCGAGGATCGTCAGCGCGGCGGCGGGGTAGGTCGACTGCGCCAGGTAGTGCGGCACGTGCGCGGCGAAGCCCATCGCGTCGTGGCCCCATTCGCCGAAGCGGTATTCCAGCATGGCGGCGATGCTGCCCGGGACCTGCATGCGGTTCGGCAGCGGCTGGTGCTCGCCGATCAGGTGCTCGCGGGTCGCGTGCGCGGTGACGCCGAGCGGGCGCGTGTGCGGGGCCCCCATCGGGATCCCGTGGTAGCCGACGGTGAGCCGCACGCCCCAGCGCTCCACCAGCTGGCGCACGGCGGCCGCGAACAGCTCCCATTCGCGGTCCGGCTCCAGGCCGGAAAGCAGCAGGAACGGGATGCCGTCGTCGTCGTGCAGCAGGCGAACGACCAGCTCGGGGGTCTCGTATTCCTCCCAGTGGTCGACCGCGTAGATCATCGCCGGGCGGCGCGACCGGTAGTCGATGAGCCGGTCGACGTCGAACCGCGCGACGATCCGGTTCTCGACCTCGCCGGTGAGGTGGTCGGTGACCAGGCGCCCGGCCGAACCCGCGTCCATGAAGCCCTCGAAGAAGTGCAGGAGCACCGCTCCGTTCAGGTCGGGGACGTCCGAGTCCACCTCGTACAGTTCCTCGGGATCGAGTCCCACCGGATCCTCCTGCTGCTTCTCGCTTGCACGGACGTACGCGGTACAACGCGGCCCGGCTGCGAATCCATCCCGCTCGCGGCGGAAATAGTAACGCCCCGCACTCGTCGGCCACCCGGATCGGGGCATCGTGACACTTGTCGTGGGCATCGCCGCGTCCGGTCGGGCACTCTGAGCAGGTGAACATCGAGGAGTCCACCACGCTTGAACTGCGGCTGCGCCCGCCCGAACACCGGGTGAGCCGCCGGGCGATCGGCCACTGGGCGGCGTCGGCGGGGGCCGGCTGGCTGCTCGTGGTCGCGGTGCAGGCGGTGGTGGTCGCGACCGCGGACGACCCGCCGTCGTGGCTCACCGTGACGCTGCTGCTCTCCTGCGTGCTGGCCCCGCTGCACCTGCTCGTCATGCCGCAGTGGCGCTACCGCGTGCACCGCTGGGAAGTCACCGCCGAGGCCGTCTACACCCAGTCCGGCTGGCTGAAGCAGGAGTGGCGGATCGCGCCGATCTCGCGGATCCAGACGGTGGACGTCGAACGCGGCCCGCTGGAGCAGCTGTTCGGGCTGTCCCGGCTCACCGTCACCACCGCGTCCGCCGCCGGGCCGCTGCGCATCTCCGGGCTCGACCGTGACGTCGCGGTCTCGCTGGCCGACGAGCTGACCCACACCACGCAGGCCGTGCGCGGGGACGCGACGTGAACGCCGCCGCGCCTTCCCCGCCGGTCGCCGCCGAAGGCACCGGCGACGCGCCCTGGCATCGCCTCGACCGCCGGATGTTGCTGATCCGCCCGGTCCTCGACCTCGTGAAGTCGCTGCCGGTACTCGTTGGTGCGCTGCTGCTCGGCCACGGAAACAACTGGCAGTGGATCGGTCTCGCCGCCACCGCGGTGACGATCGGCGTCGGCATTTCGCACTGCCTCACCTCGCGCTACCGCGTCACCGCGACCCAGATCGAATGGCACACCGGGCTGCTGCTGCGCAAGCAACGCGCGATTCCGCGCGATCGAATCCGTACCGTAGACGTGCTTTCGGAACCGAAACATCGGCTTTTCTCGCTGTCTGCGGTACGAATCGGCACCGGACGGCATGATCACGGAAAAGGACCGGGCAAGGACCAGCTCGTGCTCGACGCGGTCACCCGCGCGGAGGCCGAGCGGCTGCGGGCCCTGTTGCTGCACCGGAAAACCGTGGAAACCGAAGCGCCGCAACCGCCGGAATCGCTCGTCGCCGAGGTCGACAAACGCTGGGTGCGGTACGCGCCGTTCACGTTGTCCGGGCTCGCGGTGGTCGCCGCGATCCTCGGCACCGTCTATCACTTCGCGCACGAACTGCACTTCGATCCGACAAGTTTCGGGCCGCTGCGCGACCTCACCAACCGCGCGCTCGAACAACCGGTGTGGCTCACCGTGGTGCTCGCGGCGGCCGGGCTGCTCGTGCTCGTGTCGGTGCTGTCGGTCGGCGGATACGTGTTGTCGTTCTGGAACTTCCGGCTCACCCGCGAACCGGGCGGCACGCTGCACATCCGGCGCGGCCTGATCACGACGCGGTCGGTGTCGATCGAGGAAGACCGGTTGCGCGGCGTCGAGATCAAGGAACCGTTGCCGCTGCGGATGGTCGGCGGCGCGAAATGCGTCGCGGTCGCGGCCGGGCTGCGCGAGGGCAAGGGCGCGGACCGCGGCGGCGGCCTGCTGCTGCCGCCTGCTCCGGCCGGGAAAGCCCGGGAGATCGCGAGCGAGGTGCTCGGCGCGGACTTCACGAATGTCCCCCTCGTGCGGCATTCCCGGCGCGCGCTGACCCGCCGGCTCACCCGCGCCGTATTCGCCGTGCTGGCGCTGTCGGCCGCACTGTTCGCGCTGGCCTGGCTGGATGTACTGCCGGAATGGCCGTGGCAGGCCGCGCTCGTGCTGCTGCCGTTCGCCGTCCTAGTCGGCTTCGACCGGTACCGCTCGCTCGGCCACGCGATCACCGGCCGCTACCTCGTCACCCGTTCCGGGTCGCTGGCCAGGGCGACGGTCGCCGTCCGGCGGGACCGGCTCACCGGGATCGTCGTGCACCAGTCGCTGTTCCAGCGGCGGGCCGGACTGGTCACCGTCATCGCGCCCGTTGCCGCCGGCCGGGGGCACTACCGCGTGCTGGATGTCGACGAAGGCGCCGGGCTCGCTCTCGCGGACACCGCCGTCCCCGGATTGCTGACCCCGTTTCTCGCCGGGGCGGAAAAACCGTGACCTGTGGTAATTTACCGACGCGTTCGTAACTGGATTTGGTGAACTCGCGAAGAGGTTTCACGATGTCTGAGCCCGGTCTCCGTCGCACGGCCGGGGCCAACAGTTCCCGGAAAGTGCTCCAGTTGCTGTTGTCGTTCACCGAGCGGCGCTGGGAGGCCAGCGTGGCGGAACTCGCCGAGGCGATCGGCAGTCCGGTCGCCACTACCTACCGTTACGTGCAGTTGCTGAAAGAATTGCAGCTGCTCGAAGAGTCCCGGTCCGGGCGCTATCACGTCACCAGCCGCGTCATGCCGCTCGCGCGCGCCGCCCGGCTCGCGAACGACCTGGCCCGGGTCGCGCGGCCGGTGATGGAAGAGGCCGTGCGCGAACTCGGCGAGACCGTCCTGCTGTTCCAGCACTTCGGCGAGGCCGCGGTGTGCAGCGACCTGGTCGAATGCGACCGCCCGATGCGGTTCACGTTCCAGCCGGGGCATTCGATCCCGCTCGGCGTCGGCGCGACCGGGAAGATGCTGCTCGCCCTCCTGCCCGACGGCGAACGCGAACGCCAGGTCGCCCGGATCGCCCGGGAACGCGGCGCCGAGGTGCGCGACGCCCTCAAGGACGCGCTGGCCAATCGCTTCATGCAGAGCTGGGGCGAGATCGAGGACGGCGTGTGGTGCTGCTCGGTGCCGGTCAGCGCCGACCGGCACCGGCCGAGCGTCCTGACCTTCGTCGGGCCGGCCACCCGCATCGGCGACGGCGAGCGCCAGCGGGCGATCGCGGCGTTGCGCTCTTACGCCGAGCAGATCGGAAATGCGATTTCCGAATACTCCGTGTAGCCGTAAAATCGGGCCAGTGATCCGTCTCGCCGCTTCGGCCGACCTTCCCGTGCTGCCCGATCTCGAACGCGCCGCCGGAGAACCGTTCCGGACCGTCGGCATGGCCGAGATCGCCGACGACGCACCGCCTTCGGTCGAGGACCTCGCGGCATTCCAGGCCGCGGGCCGATGCTGGGTCTGGGACGACGACGGGACGATCGCGGCGTACGTGCTCGCCGAGGAGGTCGACGGTTTCGGCCACGTGGAACAGGTTTCGCTGCTGCCGAGCCACGCGCGCCGCGGGCTGGGGCGGGCGCTGATCGAGACGGTCGGCGACTGGGCCGCGGAGCGCGGGCGGTCCGGGCTGACACTGACGACGTTCGCCGAGGTGCCGTGGAACGCGCCCTACTACGAGCGGCTCGGGTTCCGCGTGCTGGCCGACGAGGAGCAGGGTCCGGCGCTGCGAGAGATCCGGCGGGCGGAAATCGCGCGAGGGCTGGACCGGTGGCCTCGGGTGGCGATGGTGCGGGCGCGGTGAGGTCTGCCCGGTTGACTTGGGTTTCTGTTGGGACACAAGCGATTCCGCTTCGGTTACGCTGAGGTCGTCCGCACCGCATAGCCTTCGATGCTCGGCCGCGGCGAACGCCGGGCCGCCCGAGGGAAGGGCCGCTGGCCGCTCTGGCTCGACCCTGCGCCTCGGCCGCGCTCCGTCCGAGATCCCGCTGCGAACTCCCGTCTACGAACCGATTTCCGCCGCCGCACCGGCGGACTCGACCCACGGGCACGGTCCGGGGTCGCTCGGGAGGGGGACCTGGATTGCCCAGGGAATCGAACACGTGTTCTACTGGTTGGGCCGGCCCCGGAGGGGGAAGCTCCGCGGGCCGGCGCCCACGCAGAACCCGTCCGTCGATCGATCCCAGGAGGCAGTGTGGCGGTCAAGATCACCCACCTCGCCAGTGGTCAGCAGGTCCGCTTCGCGAACGCGGACGGCGCCCGCCGCTATGCCGAGATCATGGGAGGCGGCGTGGACAAATGGCGCTTCACGATCGTCCCCGGCGACACCGGGACCCCCGGAATGCCAGCGGCGGTCGTCAACGTGCCGGTGTGGCGGACCACCGCCCGGTGACTGCCGCTCTGCACCCGGTGACGCCGCCCGGCGTGGCGGAACCACAAGCCAGGTGACCGCCGCTCGGTGACTGCCATACGGTGACTGTCACCCGGCACTCGGTGACGCCGCCCGGCGTGGCGGAACCACAAGCCCGGTGACCGCCGCACGGTGACTGTCGCCCGGCGTGGGTGCCCGCCGCCTGGTGACCGCCGCCGGGTTTGGCGGAACTGCAAGCCCGACGACTGCCGCCCGGTGGCCGGTGACCGCCGTCGGGGTGGCGGACCGCCGCCCGGCGATAGGTGATCACCGCCCGGCGTGGCAGACCGCAAGCCCGACGACTCTCGCCCAACACCCGGTGACCGCCGCCCGGCGTGGCAGCCCGGTGGCCGATGACCGCCGCCCGGCGTAGTGGAACCACAAGCCCGACGACTGCCGCCCGGTGACCGGTGACCGCCGCCCGGCGTGACTGCCGCCGCCTGGTGACCGCCGCCGGGTTTGGCGCAACCGCAAGCCCGGCGACTGCCGCCCGGTGACCGGTGACCGCCGTCGGCGTGGCGGAACCGCAGCCCGCCGACCGCCGCCCGGCGTGGTCGAACCACAAGCCCGACGACTCTCCCCCAGCACCCGGCAACCGCCGCCCGGCGTGGCAGCCGGCCACCCGGGTGGCCGACGACCGCCGCCCGGCGCGATCGAACCACAAGCCCAACGACTCTCCCCCAGCACCCAGTGACCGCCGCCCGGCGTGGCAGCCTGGCACCCGGGTGGCCGCCGCTCAGTGATTGTCGCTCGGCGTCCGGGCGCTGTCGCCGGATGGCCGTTTGCCGTTGACAGCACGGTGATCGGCCCAGCGCGGAACCGCCGTGCCGGTCATCGGGACAACATCACCTGCTGTTTGTTGCTTACTGGCCACGCGTTGTGCTCCACTGTCGATCATCCACTGCTGTAAGTCCCGTGAAGCGGGACCGCCGCTTGTCAGCAGCGACCACCTCGGCACGGCCCTGCACCCGTGCCCGACGGACAGAAGGAGCGGCTCCTTTGCTTGCGCACCAGCGTGCCCTACCTCGGCGTGGAAAAATCCGGGTCACTGTCGCGTTGTCGGTCCTCGCACTCGCGGCCGGGGCCGGGGCGGCCCACGCGGCACCGACAGCTGCCCCGGCGGCAGCTACCCCCGCAGCAGCCATCCCGAAAGCCACGGCGTGGCCCGGCGGGTCGAAGGTCTCCATCGCCGATGACGCCGGGGTTTTCGGCAGCAACCTCAGCGGCGTGTCGTACGAATCGCCCACCGTGTTGTGGGCAGTAAAAAACGGCCCGAGCACCCTGTACCGGCTAGTCCCGGACGGAAGCAAATGGCGGCCCGACACCGCCAACGGCTGGTCCGAGGGCAAGGCCCTGCACTACCCCGACGGCAGCGGCGACCCGGACGCCGAAGGAGTCGTCGTCACCCCGGACGGGGTCTTCACCTCCACCGAGCGCGACAACGACAACGGCGACACGAGCAAGCCCGCCGTGCTCCGCTACGCCGTCTCCGGGTCGGGCAAGGCGCTGAACGCAACCGGGGAATGGGACCTCACGTCGGATCTGCCGTCGGTCGAGCCCAACAAGGGCCTCGAGGCCATCGCCTGGGTGCCCGACTCGGCGCTCACCGCGCACAAATTCCGGGACGAGCACACGAAAGCCGCCTACAACCCGGCGAGCTACCCGAACCATGGGACCGGCCTGTACTTCGTCGGCCTGGAGGCCAACGGCAAGGTCTACGCGTACGCGCTCGACCAGTCCGGGAGCAAGTACACGCGCGTCGCCACCATCGACAGCGGGTTCCCGGCGGTGATGGACCTCGAATACGAACCGGCGACCGGCCATCTGTGGGCCGAATGCGACAACACGTGCAAGGGCCGCACCACGACGCTCGACGTCAACGCGACGGGCGCGTTCGCGGTCACCGCGCAATACGACCGCCCGTCCGGGATGGCGAATTACAACAACGAGGGTTTCGCGATCGCGCCGCAGTCGACGTGCGCGAACGGGACCAAGCAGGTCGTGTGGTCCGACGACGACAACGACGACAACCACGCCCTGCGCACCGGGACGCTCGCCTGTAAGTAGTCCTTTGTAGACATACGACTGCGGCGGCGCCGGAAATCCCGGTGCCGCCGCAGTAAAAAACGTCAGTTCTTCAGCAACCGGTCCAGCGCCCGCGGAACGGCCGCGGCCAGCAGGTCCAGCTCCGCTTCCTCGGCCACCAGCGGCGGCGACACCGCCATTCCCTTGCCGAGCGAGCGCACGATCACGCCCTCCTCGAGCAGGAACTTGTGCAGCCGGCCGGGCGCACCCGGGTCCGCGGCAAGCAGGTCCGGCGCAAGTTCCACCGCGGCCAGGAACCCCAGCCCGGCCCGGACTTCCGCCACCGCCGGATGCCCGACGGCCCCGGAAAGCGCGTCCGCGAGCGGCTTCTCCAGCGCCTTGCCGCGCGGGATGATGTCGTCGCGCTCGTAGATGTCCAGCGTCGCGTTCGCCGCGGCGCAAGCGACCGGGTGCCCGGCGTACGTCGCGCCGTGGCGCAGGATCGGCGCGCCCGGGCGGCCGGTGAAGAACGGCTCCGCCACGTGCGGTGCCACCAGCAGCACGCCCAGCGGGATAGTCCCGCTCGTCACGCCCTTCGCTGTGGTCACCAAGTCCGGCTGCACCGACCACCGGTCGATGCCGTACCAGGTGCCGAGCCGGCCCCACGCGCAGATCACGCAGTCGGCGACGAACAGCACCTCGTGCTTGCGGCAGATCGCCGCCACTTCCTCGATGTACCCGTCCGGCGGCAGCAGCACGCCGCCCGCACCGATGACTGGTTCGCAGAAGAACGCGGCGACCCGCTCCGGCCCCACCCGGAGGATTTCCTCCTCCAGCGCCGCCGCGTTGTCGTACGGCACCTGCGAGAAATCCGCGGCCGGCGGACCCCAGCCCTCCGCGTTCGCCGGGATCCCGGCCGCGGCGGTCCCGAATCCGTGGGTGCCGTGGTAACCCTGGGTCCGGCTGATGACGTGGGTCTTGTCCGGGCGTCCAGTGTGGACGAAATAGGAGCGCGCGATCTTCACCGCGGTGTCCACCATGTCGCCGCCGCCCGAGCCGAGGAACACCTTCGACCCCGGCACCGGAGCCAGCTCGGACAGCCGCGACGCCAGCTTCAGCGCCGGTTCGTTCGCGACCCCGCCGAACAGGTTGTACGCGTCGAGCTTCTCCAGCTGCTCGGTGACCGCGCGGGTGATCTCGGGACGGCCGTGGCCGAGGTTCGAGTACCACAGCGACGCGGAGGCGTCGAAGTAGCGTCGGCCGGCGTCGTCCCACACATAGGACCCCTCGCCGCGGGTCACCACGAACCGGTTTCCGTCGACCGCGCCCATGTCCGCGAACGGGTGCCACAGCGGGTTCGGCTGCTGGTCCGGCATTGCTCCTCCTCGGGGTCGGCTCAACCGGCCGGCGCCGCGGGAAGCGGCGACCGGCCGCCGCCGCCCTTTCTACCCGCCCGGCCGGGGATCGGCGAACCGCGGCCCCTCGACGCGCGCCGTCGCGGAACTCCGCAGGCCGGCGTCCCGATGGCGATGTCCCCGGCCGGGCAGACCGGGCGCGTGCCGCCGCACCGGACGGCGGCACGCCAGCTCGCCCTGGTAGAGCTCGGCGGCGCGGACCAAATCGGCGTAGGCGTCGACGTGGATCCGGTTGATCGCGTCGTGCGCGTCCCGGGCGGCCGCTTCGAGCCACGCGCAGTAGTCCTTCCGGCTCTGGGTCCGCATCGCGCGCCCCCGCTCAGACGTTTTCGACTGTTGCCGCCGGTGCGTCCGCGGGCGCGGAACTGAGCGACGCGCCCTTCCGGTCCTTGACGAAGAAGCTCGTGACCAGGCCGATCACGGTCATCACGGCGAGGTAGCCGCCGACTGCGTAGACCGTTCCGGTGCTGGTCTGCAGTGCCTCGGCGATAGTCGGCGCGAACGCTCCGCCGAGCACTGCGCCGATCGCGTACGAGATCGCCGCGCCGCTGTAGCGGACCGTCGTCGGGTACATCTCCGCGTACAGCGCCGACTGCGGTCCGTAGGTCAACCCGAGCCCGACCGAGAACAGCACCAGCGCGAGCACGAGCATCCCGACGCTTCCCGTGTTGACCAGCTCGAAGAACGGGAACATCCAGACCAGCTGCAGCACGAACCCGATCTGATAGGTGCGCACTCGGCCGACGCGGTCGGCGAGCCAGCCACCGGCGAGCGTGCTCACCAGCCAGGCGACGGCGGAGATCATCACCGCGATGAGCACCGTCGACCGGTCCAGGTGCAGCGACTTGGTCGCGTACGACTGCACGTATCCGCCGGTGGTCATGTAGCCGACGGCGTTGTTGGCCGCGAACAGCAGTGCACCCGCGACGACCAGCTTCCAGTGGTGCCGGAACAACTGCACCAGCGGCATGCTCGACCGCGCCTTCTTCTCGCGGACCTCCTCGAACACCGGGCTTTCCGCGACCCGGGACCGGATCATCAGGCCGGCGACGATCAGCACCACGCTCAGCAGGAACGGGATCCGCCAGCCCCACGCGAGAAACTGCTCCGGCGTCGTCACCGCGGTGACCAGCGCGAGGACGCCATTGGCCAGCAGCAGCCCGATCGGCACGCCGATCTGCGGGAACGCGCCGTACAGCCCGCGCCGTTCCGCGGGAGCGTGCTCGACCGCGAGCAGGGCCGCGCCGCCCCATTCGCCGCCAGCCGACAGCCCCTGCACGATGCGCAGCAGCACCAGGATGATCGGTGCCCACACCCCGATCGACGCGGTGTTCGGCACCAGGCCGATCAGCACCGTCGAGATGCCCATCAGCAGCAGGGTGAGGATCAGCATCGCGCGCCTGCCCAGCCGGTCGCCGAGATGCCCGGCGATCACCGCGCCGATCGGGCGGAAGAAGAAACTGATGCCGACCGTCGCGAAGGACAGGATCAGCGCGTCCTTGCCGAGCACCGCGAAGTACTGCGTCGCGAAGACGAGACCGGCGCAGATCGCGTAGATGAAGAAGTCGAACCATTCGATGGTCGTGCCGACCATGGCCGCCAGCACGACACGGCGGTGCTCTCTGCTGATCCCGGTGGTGCGCGGCATTGCGCCTCCCTGCTGACGGTGCTCCCAGACTGGAGCAGATCGTATATAATCAGCCACCATTCCGACAAGCCTCACCACGGCGACTGAGCAGGAGCTTTGTCTACATCAGGCGAAACCACTGCGTGCGCGGCGATTTCAGTCAGCAGCCACGACGACTGGATAGTATATTATTTAGCGCCAGCAACCGACCGGTTACCGTGACCTGGACACCCCGCCCCGGCGGGTTGCGAAGGGGAGGCGTCAGGGATGTCCACAACGCACGAGCAGGCCGGCGGGCTCAGCAAGAGCCAGCACACGTATCAGGTGCTGAAATCCCGGATCACCGCCGGCGCGTACCCGGCCGGGCACCGGCTGGTGCTCGGTTCGCTGGCCAAGGAATTCGACGTGAGCACGGTTCCGGTGCGGGAAGCGGTGCGGCTGTTGCAGGCCGAGGGTCTGGTGCACTTCGAGCGCAACGTCGGCGCGACCGTCGCGGCGATCGACCCGGTCGGCTACGAGCACACGATGCAGATGCTCGCGATCGTGGAAAGCGCGGCCACCGCGCTCGCCGCGCCGCATCTGACGGCCGACGACCTCGCCGAGGCCGCTGAGCTCAACGACCGCCTGCGCGCCGGTCTCGACCAGCTCGAACCGGTCGAGTTCACCCGGCTCAACCACGAGTTCCACGAGGTGCTCTACACCCGCTGCCCCAACCCCAGCCTGGTCGACCTGGTCAACAAGGGCTGGGCCCAGCTCGCCGCGATCCGCGATTCGACGTTCTCGTTCGTGCCCGCCCGCGCGCTCGCCTCGGTCGCCGAACACGACCAGCTGCTGGACCTGATCCGCTCCGGTTCCGGAGCCGAATGGATCGAGCACTGCGCGCGGGCACACCGGTCCGCGACGCTGGACGCGTTCCTCAGCTGGCAAGCGGACACGCACCACAGCTGAGGCGAGACGGGCGCAGGTCCCCCGAGAGAGAACCGCGGCGCCGTCACGCGGTCATGTGCGTGAGGATCGTCGCGAAATCCTGCTGCGGAATGGCAAACAAGCCGCGGCGGAACGGCAAACCCCAATGCGCCGGGTCGGTGACGAAGGACAACTGGGCGACCAGCGGCTTGGCGTCCACTCGCGTGCAGGCGTGGAAGGAAGCCGCGAGCCGCCATGGTCGGAAGTCGTCACTGACGTAGGCCTGGTAAGGCTTTTCGCCGGTAATGGTGGCCCATGCGGTGAACTGCCGGACGGGTGCGCCTCCCCGCAAACTCGTGCGCGGCGAGTAGAAAATCATCTCGTCGCCTGGACTTGGCTGGCGAAGACGGGTGCCCGCACCGTGGTCCGCTTGCGTGAAGCCGCCCTCGATGGCCGCTTCGACGTGGTCCAGGCTGACGGTGTTGATCCAGAATCGCTGACCGGAGGGGACGTCGTTCATTTCGCCGTCAACTTCTCCACGAGACCGGTTGATATGCGACTTCCCGCCCCACTACGACCGACCTCGCTTCGCGCTGACCGAGTGCTCCGGTCGCTCCGAAATCCAGGCTGCTCGTCTCAGCCACGGTCGTGAAGGGTGACGTGGTAGCCGTCGGGGTCGGCGAAGGTGAACGTCCGGCCGAAGGGACCGTCGATCGGCGCGGAGACGATGGGGTGCCCGTCGGCGACGAGCGCGTCGTGAATGGCCTGGACGTCGGTGGCGAGCAGCCAGATCGCGGCGCCGATGCCCGGGCGGGCGGCGGAGGCGAGATCGGTGCCGGGCACGACCTCGCGGAGGGCGAACGCGATCGGCTTCGTTGCGAAGACGACGGCGTGCGGCGGTCCGGCCGGCGAGCGGACCAGGCCGAGGTAGCGCTCGTAGAACGCCTGTGAAGCTTCCAGGTCACGCGCCTGGAGCGAGAGGAAATCGGGGCCGATGGCGGGCACGGTGCTGCTCCTTTTCGTCATGTCAGGTTCCTGACATGATCGACTGTATGTCAGAATCCTGACATGAGTCAAGACCGCGGCGGTGTCGACCTGGACAAGTCACTGGGCTATCTGCTGAAAGAAACCTCGAGCGCGCTGCGGGCAGCCATGGAGGAAGTGCTGCGTCCGCTCGGGATGACGGTGACGCACTACTCCTGCCTGGAACTGCTGGCTCAGCGGCCAGGCCTGTCGAATTCCGAGCTCGCGCGGGGCGCGTTCGTGACCCGGCAATCGATGAACGTGCTGCTCCAAGCCCTGGAACGGGACGGTTACGTGACCAGGCCCGCGGAGGCGCCGGTCGGCAAGGCTCTTCCCACCCGGCTCACGCCTCGCGGACGGCGAAGCCTGGAGAAGGCGAGCGCCGCGGTGCGGGCCGTCGAGGTCAGGATGCTGTCCGGGCTGACCGAGGCCGAGCAGGCGGACGCGTTCCGGATCCTGCGGAGCATGGCCCGTTCCCTGCGGGACGGCGCCTAGCTCAGCCGCGCGATTTCCGGTACCACCGCGGCGAAGTGTTCAGCGGCGGCTTGAGCTTCGCCCGCACCACCAGCACGTTCGGCTCGTCCGATTCGACGAATTCGCTCAGCAGGCGGCGAAACGCGCGGCCGAAGCCGGACACCCGGTCCGCGTGCACGCCGAACGAACGGGCCAGTCCGACGAAATCCGGGCTGTCCCAGTCGACTCCGCGATGCGGCAGGCCCTCCTGGTCCTGGTCGAAGCGCAGCATGCCGTAGCCGCCGTCGTCCACAACCACGACCGTCACCGGCAGCTGCTCCTCGGCGAGCGTCGCCAAATCCCCTACTGCGTAAAGGAAACCGCCGTCACCGGTCACGCACAGGACGCGCCCGCCACCAGCAGCCTCGGCCGCCGCGCCCGCGCCGAGCGACGCCGGGAAGCCATAGCCGAGCGTGCCCCAGCCCATCGGATACGCCAGCCGCCGCGGCGCGCGGATCCGGTGGAAGCCGCCGATCCAGTACCCGGCGACGCACATGTCGGCGACGATCGTCCCGTCCGCCGGGAGCACTTCCTCCAAAGTGGACAGAAAGTCGGCGGCCTGCGGTTCCTCGTCGCGGATGCGCCCGCGCACCCGGCGGCCGATGCCGGCCAGCCGCGCGGCCAGTTCGTCCAGGCCGGGCCGCTGTTCCGGATGCAGGGATTCGACGACGCGGCGGGCGTCGCCGACCAGGGTGACGTCCGGCCGGTAGTTCTTCGCCGCGTCGCCCGCGTCGACGTTGACCGCGATCAGCTTCGGCGGCGCGGGCATCAGCCAGTTCTGCGTCATCAGGCCGTCGAAATCGGTGCCGATCGCGAGCACCACGTCGGCCTCGTCCCACAGCTGCCCGACCTCCGGCGCGTGCACCGGATTCGGGGCCAGGCAAGGATGATCGAGCGGAAGCAGGCCGCGCGCGCCGAACGTGGTGAGCACCGGCGCGGCCAGCCGTTCAGCGAGCTTCCCGATCGCTTCCCCCGCTTCGGAGCGCAACGCACCGCCGCCCGCCCAGATCAGCGGACGGCGCGCGGACGCCAGCAGTTCCGCCGCGCGAGGCAGGTCCGGCAGGTCGAGCACGCGTTCCGCGGGCGGCGCGGGCGGTTCGCGCGGCGGCGTGGTTTCGCGGAGGAAATCGGTCGGAATGCCCAAATACACCGGGCCGCTTTGCGGCATCAGCGCGAGCCGGGCGGCGCGGTGCAGCGTCGCGGCGATCTGGTCCGCGCGGTGCACGGTGAAGCCCGCCTTGGTCACCGGCGCGAACATCGCCTGCTGGTCGGAAGTTTCGTGCAGTACCCCGCGCACGACACCCGGACGGCGCAACGTCGACGGAATGTCCGTGGCGATCACGAGCACCGGAGCCGCGGACGCCATCGCTTCGCCGACCGCGCCGAGCGTGTTCGCCGCGCCGGGGCCGGTGGTCACGAGCGCGACGCCGAGTTTTCCCGTCCTGCGGGCATAACCGTCGGCGGCGTACCCCGCGGTCTGTTCGTGCCGGACGTTGACGAGCCGGATCCCGGTGTCCGCCAACGCCTCCCACAGCGGCAGGTTGTGGACGCCAGGCAGGCCGAACACCACCTCGGTCCCGAGAGCCGTGAGCGCGTCCCCCAGCTGCTGAGCTCCAGTCCGTCCTGCCACGACCGCGATGGTATCCGCCTCGCGTAAGCAGCTGCAGACACGTCACCGGACAGGGTTTGTCATCGCCGCGCGGGCCGGTTGTCCCCCACCTGGCCGCGCGATCTGAATCACCGCCTTTTTCGTGCGTACACTCCGGGTGCCGGGGACGCCGAGGTTCCCGGCGCGGCGGAAAGGGGTGGCGCAATGCCGTTGATGCCGGTGACCGACTCGATGTTCCTGATGGTCGAGACCCGCGAGCACCCGATGCACGTCGGCGGGCTTCAGCTGTTCCGCAAACCCGAGGGCGCGGGCGAGGACTATCTCCGCGACCTGCGCCGCTCGCTGCTGGAATCGGACAACATGCGCAGTGTGTTCCGGATGCGGCCGAGCCGTCCGGTGAACACCGTCGGGCACGTGCGCTGGTCGCGGGACACCGATCTCGAACTCGACTACCACTTCCGGCATTCCGCGCTGCCGCAGCCGGGCCGGATCCGCGAACTGCTCGAACTCACCTCGCGCTGGCACAGCACGCTGCTCGACCGGCACCGGCCGCTGTGGGAAACGCACCTCATCGAAGGACTGCGCGACGGCCGGTTCGCGGTGTACTCGAAGATCCACCACGCGCTGATGGACGGCGTTTCGGCGCTGCGGCATCTGCAGGGCACGCTGTCGGACGACCCGGCCGACCTGGACTGCCCGCCGCCGTGGGGTTCGCGCGAGAAGCCGGCCACGAACCGCAACGGCCGCGCCTCGGCGTCGCCGTTCGCCCTGGTGGGCAAGACGTTCGAGCAGGTCGCGGGGATCGCGCCGGCCGCGGCCAAGGTGGCGCGCGAGGCGTTCCGCGAGCATCGACTCACGCTGCCGATGCAGGCGCCGAAGACGATGCTGAACGTGCCGATCGGCGGCGCGCGCCGGTTCGCCGCGCAGTCCTGGCCGCTCGACCGGGTGCGCGAGGTCGCGACCGCCGCGGGCGTGTCCCGCAACGACGTCGTGCTCGCCATGTGCTCCGGCGCGCTGCGGGATTACCTGATCGAACAGAGCGCGCTGCCGGACGCGCCGCTGGTCGCGATGGTCCCGGTGTCGCTGCGCCGCCGCGACTCCGGCGACGCGACCGGCAACAACATCGGCGCGCTGCTGTGCAATTTGGCCACCGATCTGACCGACCCGGCGGCGCGGCTGGCCGCGATCTCCGAATCGATGTCGAACGGCAAGAAGCTGTTCTCGCAGCTGTCGCCGTTGCAGACGCTGCTGCTGTCCGGGATCAACGTGGCCCAGCTCGGCGCGTCGCCGATCCCCGGTTTCGTCGGCAACACGCGGCCGCCGTTCAACCTGGTGATCTCGAACGTCCCCGGACCGCGCAAGCAGATGTACTGGAACGGCGCGGCGCTCGACGGCATCTACCCGGCGTCGGTGCTCCTCGACGGGCAGGCCCTGAACATCACGCTGACCAGCAACGGAGACAATCTCGACTTCGGCGTCACCGGGTGCCGGCGCAGTGTGCCGCACCTGCAGCGGATCCTGACGCACCTGGACACGGCACTCGCCGAGCTGGAATTCGCGACTCGGGTGTAGCCGGTCGATCGAGGTCTTCCGGACTGGCCCCGCGGACGTTCTCCTGGCACGGTGCTCACCACCGGGTTGCGGGCACCGCAGTTTCCGCGCCACGAGTGTCCTTTGTGGACTCTCATCGCTGTTCTTCTGGCGGTCTGGCTGGGGCCTGGCGCTCGGGGTGCAGACCGCGGGCGCGCTGACTGGCGGCCATCGCTGGTCCCGGTGCTGATCGCGATGCTGGTCGCCGGGCTGGCGATGGAGCAGTTCAGCGTCGCGTGGTCCGGAAACTCACGACCCGGCAGGCCGCACCGGCCGTACCGACAGGAAGTTGACCGCGCTCGCGCTGAACACCAGCTCGTCGTCGCCGTTGAACAGTTCCATCCGGGTGCGCACGAGGCCGCGGTCGGGCTTCGACTTCGACAGCCGCGCTTCGGTCACGGTCGCCCGCATCCGCAGCCGGTCCCCCGGCCGCACCGGACGCGGCCAGCGCAGCTCGTCGACGCCCGGGCTGCCGAGGCTCGCGACCGATGACAGGTAGTGGTCGGCGAACATCCGCATCATCAGGCTGGAGGTGTGCCAGCCGCTCGCGACCAGGCCGCCGAACGGGCCCTCCTTCGCCGCCACCGGGTCGACGTGGAAGCTCTGCGGGTCGTACTTCTCCGCGAACTCGACGATCTCCGCCTCGCTGACGGTCGTGTCGCCGAACTCGTATACCGCTCCCTCGGGGTAGTCCTCGAACCAGCGGTCGTCGATGGGCGCGGTGAACTCGGTCATGCGTGCCAGCCTGCCACAGCCGGCCGCGCCGGAACCGCGCCGAGGTCCGCCGGGTTTACGGCGCGGCCCAGGGCCGGACCTCCTCCAGCAGCTTCGCCACCGCCAGCACCAGATCGTCCGAATGCCGAGGGCCGACGATCTGCAGGCCCACCGGAAGGCCCGTTTCGGTACGCCCGGCCGGGACGCTGATCGCCGGCTGCTGCGTCATGTTGAACGGGTAGGTGAACGGCGTCCACTCCGGCCATTCGGTCATCCCGCTGCCCGGCGGCACGTCGTGGCCCGCCTCGAACGGCGGGATCGGGACGGTCGGCGTGAGCAGCACGTCGTAGCGGGTGTGGAACTCGCCCATCAGGATGCCGAGCGCGGCGCGTTCCGCGGTGGCATCGAGGTAATCGCTCGCGGAATAGGTGCGCCCCTTTTCCCACACGCGGCGCAGGCCCGGATCGACTCGCTGTTCGCTGCCCGGCGGGAACGCTTCGAGCGACTTCGCCGCACCGGCCGACCACAGCACGTCGAAGGCGGGCTTCGGGTCGGCGAATCCGGGGTCGGCCTGCTCCACCTGCAGTCCGGCGTCGGCGAGCGATTGCACCGCCGAGGAGACGATCGCCGCGACTTCCGGGTCCACGTCGACGAAACCGAGCGTCGGCGAGAAGGCGGCGATCAGCCCGCGGACGTCGCGCCGCACTGCTTCGCGGTACGCGCTGATCGGCGGCTCGAGCCCGGTCGGGTCGCGGTGGTCCGGCAGCGCGAGGACGTCCAGCAGGAGCGCCGTGTCGTCCACGCTGCGCGCCATCGGCCCGGCGTGCGCGAGCGGGCCGAACGGGCTCGCCGGGAACAGCGGGACCCGGCCGTGCGTCGGCTTCATGCCGACGATTCCGCAGAACGACGCGGGAATCCGGATCGAGCCGCCGCCGTCGGTGCCGACGGACAGCTCGCCCATCGCCGCCGCGACCGCGGCCGCGCTGCCGCCGCTGGACCCGCCCGCCGTCATCCGCGGGTTCACCGGATTGCGCGTGATGCCCGAGAGCGCGCTGTCGGTGACGCCCTTCCACGCGATCTCCGGCGTGGTCGTCTTGCCCAGCACGACCATGCCCGCTTCACGCATCCGCGCCATCACCGGGCTGTCGACGTCCCACGGCTGGTCCGCCGGAATGCTCGTGGAACCACGCAGCGTCGGCCAGCCCTGGGTGAGGAAGATGTCCTTGATCGAGGCCGGGACGCCGTCGAGCGCGCCGATCGGATTCCCGTCGCGCCAGCGGGCCTCGGCCGCTTTCGCCTGGTCGAGCGCACGCTCGGCGTCGACGAGGCAGTACGCGTTGACCTCGCCGTCGCGGTCCTCGATGTTCTGCAGGGCGTTCTTCGTCGCTTCGACCGGCGACAGCTCGCCGGTGGCGTAGGCGGCGACGAGTTCGCTGGCGGTCAATTCCCGGTCGCCCATCCGGCGCCTCCCTGCGATTCGGACGGCACGTAGCCGAGCCGTTTGTCCACGACGTTCCACAGCGGTTCCCCGGCGAGCCAGCGCCGGAAATTGCCCGCGAACACCTCGACCAGCGTCCGCCGCCAGCCGTGGAAGTCACCCGACATGTGCGGGGACAGCAGCACGTCCGGCATGGTCCACAGTGGACTCTCGGCGGGCAGCGGCTCGGTTTCGAAGACGTCGAGCGCGGCGCCGGCGATCTCCCCCGCCTTCAGCGCCGCGATCAGATCGGAGGTGACCACCAGTTCGCCGCGGCCCACGTTCACGAACCGCGCGGACGGTTTCATCGCGGCGAACGCGGCGGCGTCGAACAGGCCCTTGGTCTGGTCGGTGAGCGGTGCGACCGCGACCACGTAGTCGAATTCGGGCAGATACCGCGTCAGCTCGGCGGATTCGTGCACGACGCCGAAATCCGGATCCCCCACCCGAGCCCGCCGGCCCGCCCCGGACACGCGCATCCCGGCCGCGCGCAGCATCCGCGCGATGGCCCTTCCGATCGGCCCGGTGCCCACCACCAGCGCTTCCCGCCCGGCGATCCGCTCGGTCTCGCGGTGCTTCCACGTGCCGGCGCGCTGCAGGTCGAGCGAGCGCGCGAAGTCCTTGGCGAACGACAGCACGACGCCGAGCACGTACTCCGCGATGGCGTCGTCGAACACCCCGCGCGAGTTCGTGAGCACGACGTCGCTGTCGCGCAGCCCCGGGAACAGCACCGGGTCGACGCCCGCGCTCGCGATGTGCAGCCACTGCAACCGGTCCGCAGCGTGCCAGGCCCCGGGGACCGCACCGGAAAGGAAATCGTAGACAAACAGGGCGTCAGCACCGGACAGCGCACCGGCGAGCCCGCGCTCGTCGGTGTAACGAACTACCGCCGCGTCTTCGATAGCGGCCATGTCCGGTGGTTGGTCTGCCCCGCAGAGCACTGCCAGTACGGGGGTTTCCGGGGCGATCACGATTGACACGGTAAAAGTGGCTCGTATGATTGTCAACAATCCGAGGACTACCCCCGGAGCACCGGACGGGGCATCTGCACAGGCGTATTCCGGAGGCTGAACCTTGGATCTGGACTTTCTCGCGTTCGAGGGCCCGCTAGCCCAGCGCGGCATCGGCGTGATCGCGCCGTTCGACCTCGCGCTCGAGCGCGAACTGTGGCGCTGGGTGCCGATGGAGGTGTCCCTGCATCTCGCCCGCACCCCCTACGAACCGGTCCCGGTCAGCATGGAGATGGCCCAGCTGGTGAGCGACAGCCGGCACCTCGCCACGGCCACGCGCGACGTGCTGCACGTGGAGCCCGAGGTGGTCGCGTACCTGTGCACGTCGGGCAGTTTCGTGAACGGCATCGACTACGAACGCTCCCTCACCAAGGCGATCTGCGAAGCGGGCGCGCCGGACGCGGTCACCACGTCCGGCGCCCTCGTCGAGGTGCTGCACCAGCTCGACCTGCACCGGGTCTCGGTGCTCACGCCGTACGACGCCGATCTCACCGGCAAACTCCACGACTTCCTCGCCGAGGTCGGCGTGGACACCGTGTCCAGCGACCATCTCGGGCTGGGCGGCGGCATCTGGAAGGTCAGCTACCGCACCATCGCCGAGCGGATCCTGGCCGCGGACCACCGCGAGGCCGAGGCGATCTTCGTCAGCTGCACCAACCTCCCCACGTTCGACCTGATCGAACCGCTGGAGAAGGCGCTCGGCAAACCCGTGCTGACCGCCAACCAGCTGACCATGTGGGCCTGCCTGCGCCGGATGCGGCTGCCCATCGTGGGTCCCGGCCAGTGGCTGCGGGAGGTCTCTTGACCCGTCCCGCTAATATTGTCGACAATTTGCGCATCCCGGAGGTTTCGTGACCACGATCGGCTTCATCTACCCCGACCACGCGGCCGAGGACGACTACCCGCTCGCGGAACAGCTTCTCGGCGGCTCTGACGGCGACATCGGCCTGCCGGTCGCGCACATCTACGGCACCGACCTGCACGCCGTGCCGGAACTGCTCGACCTCGGCAGCGAAGCCCGGCTCGCCGAAGGAGCCCGGCTGCTCGCGAAGCACCAGCCGGAAGCGGTGGTGTGGGCCTGCACGTCCGGCAGCTTCGTGTACGGCTGGGACGGCGCGCGCAACCAGGCCGACCAGCTCGCCAAGGTCGCCGGAGTGCCGGCTTCGAGCACGTCGTTCGCCTTCGTGAACGCAGCGAAAGCCCTTGGCGTGAAACGAGTCGCGGTGGCCGCGAGCTACCCCGACGACGTCGCGCGGCTGTTCGTGGACTTCCTCGCCGCGGGAGGCGTCGAGGTGCTCTCGATGTCGAGCGCGGACATCGACACGGCCGCCGAGGTAGGCCAGCTCGCGCCCGAGGCAGTAGTCGATCTGGCGGTGAGCCACGACCACCCGGACGCCGACGCGGTGCTGGTGCCCGACACCGCGATGCGCACGCTCGGCGAGATCACCGCGATCGAGGAGAAGCTCGGCAAGCCGGTGCTGACCGCCAACCAGGTGACCGTGTGGGAAGGCCTGCGACTGACCGGCACGACGCGGCTGGTGCGTTCGCTGGGCGCGTTGTTCCGGACGAGGGGCTGACCGTGGTCGCACTGCCTGACATAGAGCCGGTCAGCCGGGAATCGACCGCCGCCGTGATCGCCCGCCAGCTGCGCGACGCGATCATGACCGGCGCGCTGCCGCCCGGCACGCAGCTCGGCGAAACCGATCTGGCCGCCCGCTTCCAGGTCTCGCGAGGCCCGCTGCGCGAGGCGATGCAGCATCTCGTGTCCGAAGGCCTGCTGCGCAGCGAACGCCACCGAGGCCTGTTCGTAATCGACCTCGAACCGGCGGACGTGTTCGACATTTACCTCGCCCGCTCGGCCGTGGAAAGAGCTGCGCTGCTGTGCGCGTTCCGCGGTGATCGGGAGGCGGTGGCCGCGGCACTGGAACAGAACGTGGCCGATATGGCAGCCGCCGCCGACGACCCGGCCGCCCTGTCGGAGGCGGACCTGCGGTTCCACGAGGCGCTGATCAACGCGTCGGGCAGCAAACGGCTGGTGCGCATGGCCCGGACGCTGCTGATCGAGACGCGGATGTGCCTGACGCTGCTGCAGAGCACGTATCAGGGCGTGGAGGACCGGCTGGAGGAGCACACGCGGATCATCGAAGCCCTGCGCTCGGGTGACGAGGAGACTGCGCTGCACCTGCTGGACGCGCACATGGAGGACGCGATCAGCCGGTTGCTTCCGGGGCGGAGCTTGAGAAACGGGGCCGCGGCTGGGGAGTGACGGCTTGGCTTCCGCAGCCGCCGAGTGGCGCGGCAGGTTCCGAGTGGGAGTCGCGGTCGCGGTGTGGAGGATGGGGCGGGCCGCGCGCCGAGGCATGGCGAGTGAGGCACGGCTGTTACCTGTGCGGCGCTGAGTAGCGACGCCAGTCTCTCCACCGGACTCGCAGTCGCCTTGCCGAGCATCCCCGATCGCGCACCGACGACTGCCGAGCGAGGTCGGCGGCTTCTTAGCCACCGCGCCACCGAGCAGCGACGCCAGCCTCGCCACAGGACTGGGATCGCCACGCCGAGCACGGCAACCAACCCACCCCACGCGGCTCGCGCGCGGGCTTCGCCGCCAACCGCGTCCCCGGGCAGCGACGCCAGCCTCCTCGCCGGGCCTGCAATCGCCATGCCAAGCATGGCAACCAACCACCCGGCCCCATTCGCGCACCGACGACTGCCGAGCAGGCGGACGGCTCCTCAACCCCGCGCCACCGAGCAGCGACGCCAGCCTCCCCCGCAGGGCTAGCGATCCCATGCCGAGCAGGTGATCGAGCACCGTAGTCGGCTCGGGTGCCACGACCGCCGAGTGAAGCGGACGGCTCCTTCACCGCCGCTGCCGCGCGGGGGCACCAGCCCCTGCGGGGGCTCCGCGATCGTCTCCCGGCCGGGCCGCACGCCGACGCTCGCCGACTGACGCGGGTTGACCTCAGCGCAGGCGAGTGGTGAAGCTGGCCTCCTTACGGGTAAGGCGATTTCGGTGTGGAGCACGGCGATCGAACTGCCTGTCAAGGACGCGTCCAGGCTTTCTGGGTGAGGCGGTTCCCCTACCCGCCGAGCGGCGACGCCGACCTCCGCACCGGACTCGCGTTTGCGCTGCAAGGGCACTGGAGTCATTCTCCGGCCTAGCTGGCGGTTCGATGCCTGCCGGGCGAGGCGCGTGGCTTGTCGACCCCCGCGTCACCGAGCGACGCCGGACTCGTGAGCGCGCCGTGGGGCTCGGCAATCAGCCTCCTCTGCCCAGCTTGCGCTCGGATGCGAAGTTCACAGCCCCAGCACCTCCGCCAGCGTGCCGCCCAGGACGCGGGCTCGTAGTTCTCCGGGTGGGGTTACGCGTTCGATCGTCGTGCGGGACAGGAATGGGTCGCCGTAAGGGGCGTCTGAGCCGAACATGGTGCGGTCTGGGAGTTCGGCGATGGCCAGCCGGACCGCGAAGACGAGGCTGGCTGTGGACAGTTCCAGGTAGATGTTCGGCGTTTCGCGGGCCAGGTCGATCGCGGTGAGCCAGTGTGCGCCGCCCAGTTGGCTGATCACCAGCGGCACGGCCGGGTAGCCGCGGGCCAGTGCGGCCAGGGTGGACAGGTCTCCTTCGGTCGTCGGGGCGGAGCCGTGCACGACGACCGGGAGTCCATTGTGGTCGGTGGCGGCCCGCAGGACTGGCTCGATCCGCGCGGCCGCGCCTGGAGGCGGGGTCAGCTCGCCGATTCCGTGGAAAACCTGGGCGGCGTGGTCGACTTCGGTGGCGATCTGGTCCGCAGGAAGGTCCAGGCGGACTGAGCGGAAGCCCAGGAAACGGTCGGGGTGCGCGGCCAGGGCGGCCTCCAGTTCTTGCCAGGCGGACTCATAGCCGTCGTCGGACTGGCCGTTCAGTGCGGCGTCTAGCACGCTCATTTCCCGGCGGAACGAAGCCAGATCGGTGGCTCGTTCGGGATGCGGCCTGGTCGCGAACAGTACGGCGCGGTCAACGCCGGCTTCGTCCAGCAGGGCGAGGTGCTGGTGCACTGGGTCGTGGACGTGGCTGTGGGCATCGATGATCAACGCGAGCTCCCGGTCAGGTTGGGCGCGCGGAATGCGGCCGCCGGGCCCAGTGTTGAACGTTGACACCATGCCAAGGTCAAGCTGAGCGGAGGGGCGATGCGGATCGGGCAGCTGGCCGAGCGCACCGGGACCAGCGAACGGCTTCTGCGGTACTACGAACGCGTCGGGCTGCTGACCGCGGACCGGCTGCCCAACGGCTACCGCGACTACGCCCCGGCCGCCGAGCAGACGGTGCGGCAGATTCGCGCGTTGCTGGCGGCGGGACTGCCGACCAGCTTGATCAAGCACATGCTGCCGTGCGCCGAAGCGGATGGCTCGTTGCGGCCGTGCCCGGGAGTGCTGGGGGCGCTGCGCACTCAGCTCACCGAACTCGACCGCCGGGCGGAGGACATCGCGCAGGCGCGGCGGACGCTCCGCGCGGCGATCGCGGCGATCGCGGCGACGGAGCGCGCCAGCTGAACAGGTCAGCTCGGCAACGGTTCCAGCGCGATCCAGTACCGCCGCACCGGGCCGTGGCCGGTCTGGTGAAGTCCCTCCAGCACGCCGCCCGCGCGTTCGATCGTCTTGGCGGACGCCAGGTTTTCCTCCGCGCACACCAAGAGCACGCGAGACAGGTCCAGCCGCCGGGCCTCGGCCAGTATCTGGATCAGGGCCCAGGAAGCGAGACCACGGCCGCGCGCTGACGGACGGATGCCGAAGCCGAGATGTCCGGCGAATCGTACGTACTCGGCCGGCCCAGTGCGCAGGGCGATTCCGCCGAGTACCTGCCCGTCCTCGACTAGCCAGCGGTATACCGCACGGTCCCGCGGCAAAGAGGCGATCCAGGCGGCGAAACCAGTTGGGGAAACGACTTCGTCCGACGGGGAGAGGCCGAAGCCGTCCTCGTGCGAGCCCGGACCCCATTCGGTGTGTGCTTCCAGCCAGGCACGGTGCAGGCGGACGGTCGGGGCCAGCAGTTCGGGCATGACGAGACTCTACCGGCCAAAGGCACCGAAAAGCCCGGCGCAGCAAGGAAAACTCAGGCATGCCGCACCCCCAGCACGGGCTGTCCGCCGCGGCCGGAGTTGTACTGCGGCGACCACGGGAACCGGCCCGCGGAGTCGGCGTAGACCAGCTGCCTGGCTTCGATTCCCGCGCCATAGCAGCACACCGCGATGTGCAGGTGTGCCGCGGGCGCGCTGAGCTGGACGATCTCCAGCTTCGGCAACCGGGGCAGCAACCACTGTTCGCCGGGCACCGGCGGGCCGGTGTGCAGCGTCTGTTCGGCCGCGGCGTTGAGCAGCCGCGCCGCGTGATGCGGCAGCAATCCGGTGACGACCAGCTCCGGCAAGCCCTGCGCGGTCAGGCCCGCGGTGTACGCCCAGGACGGCCGGGAACCCGTTCCCAGCACGCCCTGGACGCACCAGCCGTTCTCCCTGATCTGGTCCAGCACCTCGATCAGGTACCGCTCTTCCTCCGGTCTTTCCGGTTCCTCGCACCTCTGGCACATCGGCGCCCTCCTCCCCTCGGGGACCCGTCGGCGGGTCGGGGAAGAGTCAACCGCGCGGCACCGACGAAAAATCAGCGGAGCGAAGCGGCCACCGCGGCGCCGAGCGCGGTTGTGGTAGAGGTTCCGCCGAGGTCGGGGGTGAGCGTTTCGCCCGCGGTCAGCACCTCGTCGACCGAGGCGCGGATCGCTTGTGCGGCAACGGTTTCCCCGAGGTGGTCGAGCAGCATCGCCCCGGCGAGGATCTGGGCGACCGGGTTCGCGATGCCCTGTCCGGCGATGTCCGGAGCACTCCCGTGGACCGCCTCGAACATCGACGGAAACTCACCTGATGGGTTGATGTTTCCCGACGGGGCCATGCCCAGTCCGCCGGTGATCGCGGCCGCGAGGTCGCTCAGGATGTCGCCGAACAGGTTCGACGCCACCACCACGTCGAGCCGGTCCGGGGCCTGCACCATCCGCGCGGCGAGAGCGTCCACATGGCACTGTTCCGCCCGGACGTCCGGGTACCGCGCCGCGACCTCGGCGAAAATCTCGTCCCAGTACGGCATCGAGTGGATCAGCCCGTTGGACTTCGTCGCCGACGTGACGTGCTTCGTCCGCGTGCGCGCGAGATCGAAGGCGTACCGGATGATCCGTTCCACCCCGACCCGCGTGAACACCGACTCCTGCAGCACGAACTCGTCCGGCCGCCCGGCGTTGTGCCGTCCGCCGATCGCCGAGTACTCGCCCTCGGAATTCTCCCGGACGATCACCATTTCCAGCTCGTCGGCCTTCCGCCCGGCCAGCACCGAAGTGGTCCCCGGGAGCAACCGGACCGGCCGCAGGTTGACGTACTGCTGGAACGCCCTCCGCAACGGGATCAGCAGGCCCCACAACGAAACATGGTCGGCGACGCCGGGGAAACCGACCGCGCCGAGCAGGATTCCGTCGAACCCCGACAGCTGCTCGACACCGTCCTCCGGCATCATCGCGCCGGTCTTCGCGTATCGCTCGCAGCTCCAGTCGAATTCGGTCCACTCCAAGGAGAAGCCGTACTTCTCCGCGGCCGCGTCGAGGACCCGGCGCGCCTCGATCGTGACGTCGACCCCGATGCCGTCGCCCGGGATGCTCGCAATCCGGTGTGTCACAGGTTCACCGCGATGTACTTGGTCTCCAGGAACTCGTCGATGCCGACCGTGCCGCCTTCGCGGCCGAGACCGGACTGCTTGACGCCGCCGAACGGAGCCGCCGGGTTGGACACGATGCCCTGGTTGAGGCCGATCATCCCGGCCTCCAAGCGTTCCGACACCCGCAGCGCGCGCTTCAGGTCGCTGGTGAACAGGTAGGACACCAGGCCGTATTCGGTGTCGTTGGCCTTCTCGACCGCCTCGTCCTCGGTGTCGAACGGCGTGATCGGCGCGACCGGGCCGAAGATTTCCTCGCTGGCCAGCCGGGCGTCGACCGGCACGTCGGTGAGCACCGTCGCTGGGTAGAAGTGTCCCGGTCCGTCGACCCGCGAGCCGCCGGTGAGCACCCGCGCGCCCTTGTCCGTGGCGTCCTTGACCAGTTCGGTCACCTTCTTCACCGCGGCCTCGTCGATGAGCGGACCGACCACGACGCCTTCGTCCGTGCCGCGGCCCATCGGCAGCGCCTGCATCCGCTCGGTGAGCCGGCGGGAGAACTCCTCGGCCACGCCGCGCTGCACGTAGAACCGGTTGGCCGCGGTGCACGCCTCGCCGATGTTGCGCATTTTGGCCTGCATCGCGCCCTCGACCGCGGCGTCCAGGTCCGCGTCGTCGAACACGACGAACGGCGCGTTGCCGCCCAGTTCCATCGACGTGCGCAGCACCTTCTCCGCGCACTGCTCCAGCAGCTTGCGCCCGACCGCGGTCGAACCGGTGAAGGACAGCTTGCGGGCGCGTCCGTCGCGGATCAGGGGCTCCATCACGCCGCCCGCGTCCTTGGTGGTGACGACGTTCAGCACGCCTTCGGGCAGCCCGGCGTCGGCGAGGATCTGGGTGAGCGCGAGCATCGAGAGCGGCGTCTGCGCGGCGGGCTTGATCACCATCGTGCAGCCGGCGGCGACGGCCGGGCCGATCTTGCGCGTGCCCATCGCCATCGGGAAGTTCCACGGCGTGATGAGCAGCGTCGGACCGACCGGCTGGCGCGTGATCAGGAACCGGCCGGAACCGTTCGGAGCCACCGCGTAGCCGCCGTCGATCCGCACGGCCTCCTCGGCGAACCACCGGAAGAACTCGGCGGCGTACGTGATTTCCCCGGCGGCCTCGGCCAGCGGCTTGCCCATTTCCAGGGTCATCAGCAGTGCCAGCTCGTCGCGGCGCTCGATGAGCTTGTCGTAGGCGCGGCGCAGGATCTCGCCGCGCTCCCGAGGGGCGACGGCGGCCCAGTCGGCCTGTGCCGCGCACGCCGCGTCGAGCGCCGCGAGACCGTCCTCCGGCCCGGCGTCCGCGACCTGGCACAGCACCTCGCCGGTGGAGGGGTCCTGCACGTCGAAGGTCTTCCCGCTGCGCGCGGAGACCCACTTGCCGCCGATGAAGAGTTCCTTGCCGACCGCGTCGACGACGCCGTTCTCGGTGATCCCGCTCATCCAGGTTGCTCCTGTTCCTGTTGTCCCGAACCCCATGCTATGGATATTGTCAACAATCGACAACCGTCTCCACCCGCATCCAGGAGGGCGCCGCATGGCCCAGCTTTCCCCGCTGCTCAAGCAGGCAACGCCCGTCGTCGTCGACCACGGTGAAGGGGTTTACCTCTACGACGTGGACGGGAAACGTCATCTCGACTTCACCGCGGGCATCGGGGTGACCAGCACCGGGCACTGTCACCCGCGCGTGGTCGAAGCCGCGCGCGAGCAGATCGGCAAACTCGTGCACGGCCAGTACACGACGGTGATGCACCAGCCGCTGCTCGAACTGACCCGCAAGCTCGGCGAAGTGCTGCCGTCCGGGCTCGATTCGCTCTTCTACGCCAACTCCGGCAGCGAGGCCGTGGAGGCAGCGCTGCGGCTGGCCCGGCAGGCGACGAAGCGGCCGAACGTCATCGTCTTCCAGGGAGGTTTCCACGGCCGCACGGTCGCCGCGGCGTCCATGACCACCTCCGGCACGCGGTTCAGCGCGGGCATCTCGCCGCTGATGTCCGGCGTGCACGTCGCGCCGTTCCCGTACGCCTACCACTACGGCTGGGACGAGGAGACGGCGACGAAATTCGCCCTGCGCGAGCTGGACTACCTGTTCCAGACCGTCTCCGCGCCGAGCGAGACGGCCGCGTTCTTCATCGAGCCGGTGCTCGGCGAGGGCGGCTACGTCCCGGCCAACACCGAGTTCATGGCCGGGCTGCGCGAGCGCGCCGACCGGCACGGGATCCTGCTGGTGCTCGACGAGGTGCAGGCCGGGTTCGGCCGCACCGGCAAGTTCTGGGGCCACGACCACTTCGACGTCCACCCGGACGTCGTGCTGATCGCGAAGGGCCTCGCCAGCGGCTTCCCGCTCTCCGGCATCGCCGCTTCGGAAGAGCTGATGGCGAAGGCGTACCCGGGTTCGCAGGGCGGCACGTACGGCGGCAACGCGGTGTCGTGCGCGGCGGCTATCGCGACGCTCGACGTCATCAAGGACGAAGGCTTGGTCGAGAACGCCGCGGAGCGCGGCCGTCAGCTGCTGGAGGGCGCGCGCCTCATCGCGGACAAGACGCCGGCTATCGGCGACGTACGCGGTCTCGGGCTTCTCGTGGGCACCGAGTTCACCACTGCGGACGGCGAACCCGACACGGCCACGGCGCAGGCCGCGCAGCAGGCAGCCGCGAAGAGCGGGTTGCTGTTGCTCACCTGTGGCGCGTACTCGAACGTCGTGCGCATGGTGCCGCCGCTGGTCGTCAACGCGGAACAGGTCGACGACGCGCTGCGCATCTGGGGCGACGTCGTCACTTCGGTTACGGGGAGCTGAGGCATGGCGCGCTACATCACCATCAGCCTCGACAAGCGCGGCGTCACCTGCCGCGCACGGCTGCTCGACGACGAAGCACCGCGCACCTGCAAGGCAGTGTGGGACGCACTGCCGCAGAGCGGTTCGGCCTACCACGCGAAGTACGCGCGCAACGAGGTCTACACGCTCGTGCCGCCCTTCGCGGAACCCAAGCCGGGCCGCGAGAATCCGACCATCACCCCGATCCCGGGCGATGTTGTCTACTTCGGATTCGAGGCGTGGGAAATCGGCAACCCGGCGTACGGCTACGACGAGGGCAGCGAGGCGCACAGCGACCAGGGTGCCACGGATCTCGCGATTTTCTACGGCCGCAACAACCTCCTGATCAACGGCGACGCGGGCTGGGTGCCCGGCAACGTGTTCGCGACGATCGAGGAAGGCCTGTCCGAGATGGCCGCGGCCGCGCAGGATCTGTGGCTGCGCGGCGTCGAAGGCGAAACGCTGTCGTTCGCGCGCGCGGACTGACGAGTCACCCGGCAAGGGCCGGTTCCTCCGCTGCGGAGGGACCGGCCTTTTTCGCAGTCCGATCGGGCGGGATTGTCCCGCCAGAGTGAAGCCGGGTTAACCCTCCGCGATCATGAACCATCCCCCGGATTCCCTGCCAGACAAGGGATCCCCGCCTGTTGATCACCCGGCGGTGTGAACCTCGCGAACTCACCAATCGTGGCTTCGCCTTCACCGGTTCGAGAGGCGACGCCGCCCGGTTGCCGCAGTGCGCTTCTGCTACCCAGGGTGATCGAAGCCGATGCCCGCTACGAACCGTGGCGAAGAGTCCACAGTGCACCCCCGGCACCAAACACGAAAGCCTTACATGTTTAACATGGGAAGATTCCCCGGCCGCCGATCCCTTGCCAGGACAGGGAAATCCGCGTTTTGACACCGTGAGCGGGCCGGTGGAAATCTGCGTTGGCTCCTCGCGAGAGCACCAAGAAAGAACAATCCGAACAAGGAGCCCCTCAATGCAGATGTTCACCCAGCACGCGCACCACGGCCACGACCTGATCTCGGGTCTGCTCGCGCACCTGGCGCACGTGCTCGGCTGGCTCGTCTGACCGGCACCGAGGATTAACCCAGGGGCCGGCCTGTTGGCGCGGGCCGGTCCCTGCTTGGGTTCTCTCTCCCTCCTGGCCACGCGCGCGGCGTGGCCTTTTTCGTGCCCGCGTGCGCTAACGTGAAAACTATTCATGGCCAGCTCCGCGGCAGAGCGGCTAGGCTGCGGCCACGACGTACGCGCGCGCACGAGGGAGTGGCATGAGCGAGATCGCAACACAGCTGGCAGGTGCCGTCGGAGCGGGGAACCTGTTGACCGGTGACGCGATTTCCGACGACTACGCGCACGACGAGGCGCTCAGCACGCCGGGCCAGAAACCGGCGTACGTCGCGAAGCCGGCCAGCGCCGAAGAGGTCTCCGCGCTGCTGAAGATCGCCGCGGCCGAGGGCATCCCGGTGACCGCGCGCGGGTCCGGCAGCGGGCTGTCCGCCGCGGCACGGCCGGTCGAGGGCGGGCTGGTCGTCTCGTTCGAGCGGATGAATTCGGTGCTCGAGATCGACACCGGCAACCACGTCGCCGTTGTCCAGCCGGGCGTCACGCTGGCCGAACTCGACGCGAAGACCGCCGAGCACGGCCTCACCTACCCGGTTTACCCCGGCGAGCTGAGCGCGAGCGTCGGCGGCACCGTCGGCACCAACGCCGGCGGGATGCGCGCGATCCGCTACGGCATCACCCGGGGCAACGTCTCCGGCCTGCAGGCGGTGCTCGCGACCGGCGAGATCATCCGCACCGGCGGCCGGATGTCGAAGATCTCCAGCGGCTACGACCTCACCCAGCTGATCATCGGCTCCGAGGGCACGCTCGCGCTGGTGACCGAGGTGACCGTGAAGCTGCAGCCTCGGCTGCCGCACGGCGCGACCGTGCTCGCCCCGTTCGACGACTTCGAGCAGGTCATGGCGGCGGTGCCGAAGATCGCCGCGAGCGGTCTCGCCCCGCAGATCCTCGAGTACATCGACAACATGACGATGGCCGCGATGGTCTACAACGACAAGCTCGAACTGGGCGTCCCGGCGGAAATCCGGGACCGGACCCAGGCGTATCTGGCCGTGGCGCTGGAAAACCGGGTGGCCGACCGGCTCGACGAGGACGTCGAAGCGCTCGGCGAACTGCTCACCGAACTCGGCGCGGTCGACGCGTACGTGCTCGAAGGCGGGGCCGCGCGCAAGCTGATCGAAGCCCGCGAAAAAGCCTTCTGGAACGCCAAAGCCGCGGGCGCGGACGACGTGATCGACGTGGTGGTGCCGAGGACCGCGATGCCGCCCTTCCTGGCCAAAGCACGCGAGCTGGCGATGGCGACCGGCGGCGGCGCGATCGGCTGCGGGCACGCCGGCGACGGCAACGTCCACCTGGCGATCTTCTGCAAGGACCCGGACACGCGCTCCCAGTTGCTGACCGACATCTTCGGCTACGCGTACGAACTGGGCGGCGCGATCTCCGGCGAGCACGGCCTCGGCCGCACCAAGACGAAGTACTACGAAAAGCTCGAAAACCCGGCGAAGCTCGATCTGCTGCGCCGGGTCAAGGACAGCTTCGACCCGGCCGGGATCCTGAACCCCGGCGTTCTGTTCGCGCGAACCGGAAAGTGAGCACAGTGACCACGCTCAACGGCGCCCAGTCCCTCATCCGCACGCTCGTCGACAGCGGGGTCGACGTGTGCTTCTCCAACCCCGGCACGTCGGAGATGCACTTCGTCGCCGCGCTCGATTCGGTGCCGGAGATGCGCGGCGTGCTCGCACTGTTCGAGGGCGTCGTGACCGGTGCTGCGGACGGGTACGCGCGGGTCGCCGGCAAGCCCGCCGCGACGCTGCTGCACCTCGGTCCGGGTCTGGGGAACGGCCTGGCGAACCTGCACAACGCGCGCCGCGCGCACACGCCGGTGGTCAACGTGATCGGCGACCACGCCACCTATCACAAGCAGTACGACGCCCCGCTGGAGTCGGACATCGACGCCGTCGCGGGCTCGCTCGAAGGCTGGGTGCGCCGGTCCGGGCACACGAAGGACGTCGGCGCGGACGCCGCGGCAGCGGTCGCGGCGGCGCAGGACGCGCCGGGCCGGGTCGCGACGCTGATCCTTCCCGCCGACGCGTCGTGGGGCGAGGGCGGCGAAACGTGCGCGCCGATTCCGCCGCGTGTGCCGCAGACGGTCGACGCGACGACCGTGCAGAAGATCGCGGACGTGCTGCGCAGCGGCGAGTCCGTGGCGTTGCTGATCGGCGGATCCGCTTGCCGTGAAGCCGGTTTGCGCGCGACCAGCCGGATCGTCGCCGCGACCGGGGTGAAGGCGTTCGCCGAAACGTTCCCGGCGCGGCTCGAACGCGGGGCCGGCCTGCCGAACATCGAACGGCTGGGGTATCTCGCCGAACAGGCCAAGTACCAGCTGGACGGGATCAAGCACCTGATCGTCGCGGGCACGAAGGCGCCGGTCTCGTTCTTCGCCTACCCCGGCATGCCGAGCGAGCTGACCCCGGAAGGCGCGGACGTCCACGTCCTCGCGACGGTCGGCCAGGACGTCCCGGCCGCGCTGGAAGCGGTCGCCGCCTTGGTCGCCGCGGACACCGAACCGGTCCTGCAGGGGCCCGGACGGCCGGAGCTGCCGAGCGGTCCGCTCACCGTGCAGAACTGGGTCGACGTGATCGGCGCGCTGCTGCCGGAGAACGCGATCATCGTGGACGAGGCGAACACGTCCGGGCTCATGCTCCCCGCCGCGACGGCAGGCGCGCCGCGGCACGACGTGCTGACCCTGACCGGCGGCGCGATCGGCTACGGGATGCCGGTGGCGGTCGGCGCGGCGATCGCGGCACCGAAGCGGCCGGTGATCAACCTCGAATCCGACGGCAGCGCGATGTACACGATCTCGGCGCTGTGGACGCAGGCGCGCGAGAACCTCGACGTGACCACGGTGGTGCTCAACAACAACGCGTACGCGATCCTGCGGATGGAGTTGCAGCGCGTCGGTGCGTCCGGGGACGGACCGCGAGCGAAGGACCTGCTGGACATCGGCCGTCCGGACCTGGACTTCGTGAAGATCGCCGAGGGCATGGGCGTTCCGGCGACCCGGGCGACGACCGCGGAGGAACTGGCCGAGCAGTTCCGGCGGGCAGTCGCCGAGCCGGGACCGCATTTGATCGACGCGGCTGTTCCGCCGCTGCTCTGACTCGTGAGTGGCAATCCCGGTTAGAACCGCGATTGCCACTCACGAAGCTCTAGACGCGGGCGAGGTCCGGGCTGGCGGCACGGAATCGCGGCACCGCCGCGGTCAACGCCAGCCCGGCCACCGCCGCGACCGCGGCGACCGCGAACGTCGCGCGGAAACCGGCGAGCGACGGCACGGTGAACGAGCCGACGGTGATCGTCAGATGGGCGAGCATCGTGGCCATCACCGCGCTGGAGGTCGAGGTGCCGACGGAACGCATGAGCGAGTTGAGCCCGTTCGCCGACGCCGTTTCGGTGACCGGCACCGCGCTCATGATCAGCGCGGGCATTGCCGCGTAAGCGATTCCGACGCCCGCCCCGATGATCACCGACGCGATGATCAGCTCGACCGCGTTGGCCATCAGGAAAATCGCGAAGAGGTACCCGACCGCGATCACGGTCGCCCCGGTCATGAGCGTGACGCGGGCGCCGTAGCGGTTGGTCAGCCGTGCGGACACCGGGGACAGCGCCATCATCACCAGCCCGTTCGGCGCGAGGCACAGCCCGGCTTGCACCATGCTGAGCCCGAGGCCGTAGCCGGTAACCGAAGGCGCCTGCAGCAACTGCGGGAACGACAACGACATCGCGTACATCGCGAAACCGACCAGGACCGACGCGAGGTTCGTGAACAGCACCGGCCGCCGCGCCGAAACGCGCAGATCGACCAGCGGATCGCGGCGGCGCAGCTGATGCCAGCCCCAGGCAGCGAGAACGACCACTGCCGTCGCGGCGAACCCGAGCGTCGCCGGGCTGCCCCAGCCCCACTCGCCGCCCTTGACGATCGGCAGCAACAGGCTGGTGAGGCCGACGATCAACCCGAGCGTGCCGAGGAAATCGAAGGGGGCGGGCGTGCGGACCGGCGATTCCGGAACGAACCGCAGGATCAGCAGCGCACAACCGAGCCCGAGCCCGGCCGCACCCCAGAACAGGACGTGCCAGTCCGCGTGCTCGGCCACGATCGCCGCGACCGGCAGGCCGATCGCGCCTCCGACGCCGAGCGTCGCGCTCATCAGCGAAATCGCGCCGCTGACACGTTCCGGCGGCAGTTCGTCGCGCATGATGCTGATCCCGAGCGGGATGACGCCCATCGCGCACCCTTGCAGCCCGCGACCGACGATCATCAGCGCGAGCGAGCTGGTAAGCGCCGAGACGATGGATCCGGCAATCAGCACCGTCAGGCTCACCAGCAGCACGCGGCGCTTGCCGTAAAGATCGCCGAGCCGCCCGGCGACCGGGGTGCACACCGCCGCCGCGAGCAGCGTGACGGTGACGACCCACGACGCGTCCGTCGGCATGGTGTTCAGCAGTCTCGGGAACGCCGGAATCAACGGGATGACCAGCGTCTGCATGAACGACGCGACCAGCCCGCACGAGGCGAGCACCACGATGATCGGCCCCGAACCCGCCCGCGCCACCACGTCCCCCGCTCCGTATGCCGTACCGGATTCGCACGCTACCGGTCGGGTCGGACGGAACGGGCGGTTCGTGATCGATCCGACTTACCGGACTGGTCCGTTTGGCCCAACGCTCGGCTTCAGAGCCATTGTTTGACGCCGCCGTGGCGCGAGCAGGTGCCGGAACGGTGCTGGCTGTAGCTGTAACTGCCGTCGTTGCACTGGGCGGTCGCGCCGGAGGGGCTCGAGTCCGGGCGGTGGACGCAGTTTCCGGAGGAGTTGCGGTAGTAGTCGGAACCGCAGTCGGCGGGGCCCGGATCCGGCGCGGCCTGATCCGATGCGTCGGCCTGGGACGTCGTGGTCCGCGGGGCGGCCTGGGTCTTGGGCTTGGCCACCGTGGTCGGCGGGTCGGTCACCGGTGCCGCGATCGACGTTGCCGGTGTCGTTGGCGTCGCCGACGTTTCGGGCGCGCTGGAGGTCGTCGGCGGCGGCGAATACTCGCTCGTGACAGCCGACGGGGCGTTTCCGGCCGGTGCCGCTCCGCATCCGGCGACCAGAACGCCGGCAGCCAAAGCCATCCCCAGTTTCCGCAGCATGCGGCACCTCCTCGCGGTCCAATGCGAGGAGTCGACAAAGCGCGGAAAACTGTTACAACGGCTCAGCCGTCCGCCGGGCACCACGGGTCTGACGCGCGGGCGACCGCCTTTCCGCAGAAGCCCTGCAGTTGCGGATCGACCTCGCCGCCCTGAACGCGCAGTACCGCGAGTGGTTTGTCTTGGGCGTAGAAGTCGCGTGCGAGGCCTTTCGCGTGCGAGGCAGGGGCGCTCGCGAGCGCGAGCTAGTAGTGCGGCAGTGCGCGATTACGTTCCCGCGCAACGGAATCCGCGACCTAGCGGGAGACGTCGTCGTCACCGATGATCGTCGCGGGAGCAGGTGTCCCCTCCCGCAGCGCCTGCGTTGCCCACAGTCCGGTCGCCGTATCGCAGATGCGCGGGCTGCCCGGCTGCCACGAATGGAGCAAGAAGCCATTGCCGCGAAAAACGTAGAATCAGCGCTTCAGAAATAGGGAATCAACCGTTCGCGAGGCGCGCGATCGTTCCCAGCATCCTCCGCATGCTGAAGACATGCCCGCCGCTTCCCACGACGAGCAAGCGGTAGCCAGCCCCGAGCACCCCGGGAAACCGGGCTCGGCTCTCGGCTCGGATCAATGTCTGCCCTTCAGCACCGGGTTCGAGCCGGAAGGTGAGACGGTACTCGGAGAACCGATGACGTCCGGCGAGCGCGAGCAACCTGGGCGGTTCAGCGGCGACGACCCGGAACCCCGGAACAGTCGAGCCCTCGGCGAGGGGACGAGGACCGGTCGCCTTCCAGTCGGCGGCGCCCACCGCCCAGGCGTATCCGGTGGCCACTCGGCCGGAAACCCGGTCGGCGACCTCGTTGACCGCACGCCAGGCGGTCTCGGCGTCAGCGTCCACGACGATCCGATGTTCGTCCAAGACCGGCAGTTGCGGTTCCGTCATCGTCCCCTCCCAACACGGAAACGGGGCCGCCCCGGGGAAATCCCCGGAGCGGCCCCGCCGTCACAAGAGCATGCTCTATTCGTAGATCTCGCCCTTGGCGGCCTTCTCCACCAGCGACTGCGGCGGCTCGAAGTGGCTGCCGTAGCGCGCTGCCAGTTCGCGGGCGCGGTCCACGAAGCCCTGCAGGCCGCCCTCGTACTGGTTGATGTACTGGATCACGCCACCGGTCCAGGCCGGGAAGCCGATGCCGAAGATGGACCCGATGTTGGCGTCCGCGATCGAGGTCAGGACGCCCTCGTCGAAGCACTTCACCGTTTCCAGCGCCTCGGCGAAGAGCATGCGCTCCTTGAGGTCCTCGAACGGCACGTCCGCCGAACCCGAGTTGAACGCCTCGCGCAGGCCCGGCCACAGACCGGTGCGCTTGCCGTTCTCGTCGTACTCGTAGAAGCCCGCCCCGCTGCTGCGGCCCTTGCGGTCGTACTTGTCGAGCATCGTGTCGATGACGGCCTCGGACGCGTGCGGCGTCCAGGTGCCGCCCGCGGCCTCGATCGCGGCGCGGGTCTCCTGCCGGATCTTGCGCGGCAGCGTCAGGGTCAGCTCGTCCATCAGCTGCAGCGGCGGCGCCGGGTAACCGGCCTGCGAACCCGCCTGCTCGATCGACGCCGGCTCGACACCCTCGCCCAGCGCGGCGACCGCCTCGTTGATGAAGGTGCCGATGACCCGCGAGGTGAAGAAGCCGCGGCTGTCGTTGACGACGATCGGGGTCTTGCGGATCTGCAGCGTGTAGTCGAAGACCTTGGCCAGCGTGGCCGGCGAAGTCTTCTCGCCGCAGATGATCTCGACCAGCGGCATCTTGTCCACCGGCGAGAAGAAGTGGATCCCGATGAAGTCCTCGGTCCGCTGCACGCCCTCGGCGAGGGTGGTGATCGGCAGCGTCGAGGTGTTGGAACCCAGCACCGCGTCCGCGTTGACGATGTTCTCGATCTCGCCGAACACCTTGTGCTTCAGCTCGACGCTCTCGAACACGGCCTCGATGACGAAGTCGACGCCCGCGAAGTCGGCCGGGTCGGCGGTCGGCTTGATCCGCGCCAGCAGCGCGTCCGACTTCTCCTGCGTGGTCTTGCCGCGCGAGAGCGCCTTCTCCTCGAGCTTGACCGCGTAGCCCTTGCCCTTCTCGGCCGCCTCCTGCGAGACGTCCTTGAGGACCACGTCGATGCCCGCCTTCGCGGACACGTAGGCGATCGCGGCGCCCATCATCCCGGCGCCGAGCACGCCGACCTTCTTGGCGGTGAACTTCTCGAACCCGTCCGGACGCGAACCGCCGGAGTTGATCGTCTGCAGGTCGAAGAAGAACGCCTTGGTCATGTTCTTCGAGACCTGCCCGATGGCCAGGTTCACGAAGTACCGGGTCTCGATCTGGATCGCGGTGTCGAAGTCGACCTGCGAACCCTCGATCGCGGCGGCGAGGATCGCGCGCGGCGCGGGCATCGGCGCGCCCTTGAGCTGCTTGCGCAGGTTCGCCGGGAACGCGGGCAGGTTCGCCGCGAAGCTCGGGTTCGACGGGGTGCCGCCCGGGATCTTGTAGCCCTTGACGTCCCACGGCTGCACGCCGCCCTCGGGGTTGGCCTTGATCCACGCCTTCGCCGCGGGCACCAGCTCGTCGACGGTGTCCACGACCTCGTGCACCAGGCCCAGCTCCAGCGCCTTGCGCGGCTTCATCCGCTGGCCCTGCAGCAGCACGTTCAGCAGCGCGCTCTGGATGCCGAGCAGCCGCACGGTGCGGACCACGCCGCCACCGCCGGGCAGCAGGCCCAGGGTGACCTCGGGCAGGCCGATCTGACTGCCCTTGACGTCGGCCGCGATGCGGTGGTGCGTCGCGAGCGCGAGTTCGAGGCCGCCGCCGAGCGCCGCGCCGTTGATGGCCGCGACGACCGGCTTGCCGAGCTGCTCGAGCCGGCGCATCTGGCCCTTCATCGCGGTGCTGGACGCGGTGATCTCGGCCGCGTGCTCCGGCTTGGCCTGGATCAGGTCGCGCAGGTCGCCGCCGGCGAAGAAGGTCTTCTTCGCCGAGGTCAGCACGACACCGGCGATGTCGTCCTTCTCCGCCTCCAGCCGGTCCACGGTCGCGGCGAGCGACTCGCGGAAGGCCTGGTTCATCGTGTTCGCCGACTGGTCCGGGTCGTCCAGGGTCAGCGTGACGATGCCGTCGGAGTCCTTGTCCCAACGGATGGTCTTGCTCTCGGTCATCTCGATCCTCACACCCGCTCGATGATGGTCGCGACACCCATGCCGCCGCCGATGCACAAGGTCACCAGCGCCCGGCGCGCCTGACGGCGTTCCAGCTCGTCGACCACGGTGCCGACCAGCATCGCGCCGGTGGCGCCGAGCGGGTGGCCCATGGCGATCGCGCCGCCGTTGACGTTGACCTTCTCGTCCGGAAGGTTCAGGTCCTTCTGCCACTTGAGCACGACGGACGCGAACGCCTCGTTGAGCTCCCACAGGTCGATGTCGTCCGGGGTCAGGCCCGCGGTCTTGAGCACCTTCTCGGTGGCCGGCGTGGGACCGGTCAGCATGATCGTGGGCTCCGAGCCGATCGAGGCGGTGGCGACGATGCGCGCCCGCGGCGTGAGGCCGAAGGTCTTGCCCGCCTGCTCGGAACCGACCAGGACGATGGCCGACCCGTCGACGATGCCGGACGAGTTGCCGCCGGTGTGCACGTGGTCGATCTTCTCGACCTGGTGGTACTTCTGGAGCGCGACGGCGTCGAACCCGCCCATCTCGCCGATCGTGGTGAAGGCCGGCTTGAGCTTCGCCAGACCCTCCAGGGTGGTCCCCGGACGGCGGTGCTCGTCGTGGTCGAGGATCGTGACGCCGTTGATGTCCTTCACCGGCACTACGGACTTCGCGAAGTAGCCGCCGGACCAGGCCGCCTCGGCCTTCTCCTGCGAGCGGACGGCGAAGGCGTCGACGTCCTCGCGGGAGAAGCCCTCCATCGTCGCGATCAGGTCCGCGCCGATGCCCTGCGGGGTGATGTAGTGGTCGTAGGCGGTGGCCGGGTCCATGAACAGCGCGCCGCCGTCGGAACCCATCGGCACGCGCGACATCGACTCCACGCCGCCCGCGATGATCAGCTGGTCCCAGCCGGAGCGGACCTTCTGCGCCGCGACGTTCGTGGCCTCGAGGCCGGACGCGCAGAACCGGTTGAGCTGCACGCCCGCGACCGTCTGCGGCAGGCCCGCGACGAGCGCGGCGGTGCGCGCGATGTCCGCGCCCTGCTCGCCCACCGGGGACACGACGCCGAGCACGATGTCGTCGATCGCCTGCGGATCGAGGTTCGGGTGGCGGACCTTCAGCTCCTGGATGAGGCCGACCACCAGGTCGACCGGCTTGGTGCCGTGCAGGGCACCGCCCTTGTTCTTGCCCCGGGGCGTGCGCAACGCCTCGTAGATGTAGGCCTCGCTACTCACTGAACACTCCTCCGCGAAGCGGCATGGTTGGACACTGCGGTGTATCTCGCGGCCGACTATACCGGCCGGTAGGTGCTAATGGCCATTAACATAAGCCCGAAGAACCCCATGGTGTCAATGGGTTGCTCTAGTTCCGATAAGCGCTATGGTCAGTTCACCATGAGTACGTCTTCCGCCCGCGGCTCGCGGCCTCGCGACCGCAAGGCCCAGCTCGCCGCCGTCGCGGCCGAGCTGTTCCGCGCGCGGGGGTTCCACGGCGTCGGGATCAACGACATCGCCGCTTCGGCGGGCGTCACCGGCCCCGCGCTGTACCGGCATTTCGCCGACAAGCAGGCGATCCTCGCCTACGTCGTGCTCGCCGGGATCGACGACATGGAGTCGGCCACCGCGGCCGCCCTCGCCGATTCCGCACCGCCTCCGGAGCAGCTGAACGCCCTGCTCACCGGCCTCGCGACACAGGCGGTCGAGCGCCGGGAGATCGCCGCGCTGTGGCGCTGGGAAGGTCCGCATCTGCCGCGCGAGCAGCGCCGGGAGATCCGCCGCAGGTCCGGCGCGGCGCTCGACGCGTGGACGAAAGCCCTGCTCACGCTGCGTCCGGAACTGTCCGCGGATGACGCCGAGCTGTTGTGCTGGGCCGCGCTGTCGGTGTTCGGGAGCGTCGCGGTGCACCACACGACGGTGGCGCGCAAGCGCTTCGTGCCGCTGCTGGTCGAACTGGCCCGGACTGTGCTCGACGTCTCGCTCCCGGTTCCGGAAGAGCCCGCGCCGCCGGTCGCGAGCAGCCTCGGCACGCCGTCCCGCCGCGAACAGGTGCTGACCGCCGCGACCGGCCTGTTCGCCGAACGCGGCTTCCACACAGTGAGCATGGAGGACATCGGCGCGGCGGCGGGCATCGCCGGACCCAGCGTGTACCGGCACTTCCCCAGCAAGGCCGCGCTGATGGTCGCGATCGGACACCGTGCGGCCGACCGGCTCGCGCTGGCCGCAGAGCAGGCGCTGCAGGCTCCCGACGAACGGTCCGCGCTCGGCCGGCTCGCCGCGTCGTACGTGCATGTTTTGCTGCGCACGCCGGAGCTGCTGGTGTCCTTCACCGCGGATCGCGCGACCATGCCGGAGCGCGACAAGGCCGATCTGCGCCGCGTCCAGCGCGATTACGTCGACCAGTGGGTTTCCTTGCTGTGCGCGGTGTTTCCGGAGCTTCCGGCGCGCGAGGCGAAGATCCGGGTGCATGCCGCGCTGACTATCGCGAACGATCTCAGCCGGACTGGGCGGATCAAGAACAGGCCGCATCTGCAGGCGGAGCTGACGACGGTGCTGCACGCGGTTCTCGGGCTCGACTGAACGCTCTCCGCGAAACTTGCCCCACCGATCCCCTCGGCCGGGTAAACATCTGCCGTGCCCACGAGACGGTTGCATCTGGTTCGCGCGGACGAAGGCCACCGCGTCACGACCATCGAGCTGTTTTTCGACCTGGTCTTCGTCTACGCCATCACCCAGACCACCGAACTGATGTCCGGACGCCTGAGCCTGCTCGGTCTGGGCGAGGGACTGCTGGTGCTGATGGTGCTGTGGTGGTGCTGGTGCAGTTACGCGTGGCTCGGCACGATGATCCATGTCGACCACGGCATCGCGCGGCTGGCGATGTTCGGCGCGATGGCGGTGATGTTCCTCGTCGCGCTCGCGGTGCCGCAGGCGCTCACCAACCAACCCGGCGGGCTTGACGGGCCGTTGCTGTTCGTCGCGTGTTACGGCGTCGTGCGGATACTGCATCTCGTCGCCTACCTCGGGGCCGCGCGGCACGACGCCGAATTGCGCCTGGTGCTGCTGAAGATGCTGCGCGGGCTGGTCCCGAGCCTGGCGCTGCTGGTGATCGCCGACGTCGTGGGCGGACCGTGGCAGCCCGCGCTCTGGGTGGTCGCGCTGGCGGTGGACTACCTCAACGTCTACCTGACCGGCCCCGCCGGCTGGCGGCTGCACTCGCCGGCGCATTTCGCCGAACGGTTCGGGCTGATCGTGATCATCGCGCTGGGCGAATCGATCGTGGCGATCGGCATCGGGATCGGGCACGTGCCGATCACGTGGCTCGTCGCCGGGTCGGCGATCTGCGGGATCGCGCTGTCGGCCGGGATGTGGTGGACGTACTTCGACCTGGTCGCGCACGTCGCCGAGAGCCGGCTGGCCCGCGCCGAAGGCGTCGCGCGCACCAAGATCGCCACTGATTCCTACACCTATCTGCACCTGCCGCTCATCGCTGGCATCGTCCTCGTCGCGCTCGGCTTGAAGAAGACGTTCGTCACGCTGTCCGGCAGCGTGAACCACAGCCCAGTGGACGCACTGCACGGCGTCGCGCTGTGGGCGCTGACCGGCGGGCTCGCGCTGTACCTGGTCGCGCTCAGTTCGCTGCGGCGGCGCAACCTCGGCAGCTGGAACCGGCAACGGCTCGTGCTCGCGGCGGTGCTGCTCGCGCTCACGCCGCTCCTCGGACACGTGCCCGCGGCCCTGTTGCTGCTGATCGTCACGGCCTCGGTCCTGCTGCTCATCGCGTTCGAACGCACGTCGCTGGCCCGGCGGCCGGTCGCGGAGTGAGGCGGGCCGCACTGGCGGATCGGCCGATGCCGCGCTAACCTACTCGTGAGTAGGTAACGCGAGGGAGATGCTGCATGGCTGCGCCAAGGAAACGAGACGCGATGGGCCTCGGCCTGGCCGCGCTCACCCGGTTGGCCGGGAGCAAGGCGATCGACCGGGTCGGGCTGCGCGGGCCGGTGCAGAACCTGGTCAAGACGGGGACCCGCAACGGTTTCCGCGCGGCGGGGGCGGCGACCCGGTCGTTCACCTCGGTCCAGCGGCTGGGCAAACCGGCACGGCTGGCGAAACCGGACGACCGCGGGCTGTTCGACCTGACGCCGGACGAGGACCAGAAGCTCATCGTCGAGACGGTCAGCGAATTCGCCGCCGAACAGCTGCGTCCGGCCGCCGCGGACGCCGACGAGAAGCTCGCCGCGCCGGAGGGCCTGCTGACCCGCGCGGCCGAGCTGGGCGTCAGCCTCGTCGGCATTCCGGAGGAACTGGGCGGCGCGGGCACTGAGCGTTCGGTCGTCACGAACGCGCTGGTCGCGGAGGCGCTCGCGCACGGCGACCTGGGACTCGCGGTGGCCGTGCTGGCCCCGTCGGCGGTGAGCACCGCGCTGGTCGCGTGGGGCGACGAGCAGCAGCAGGCCGACTACGTGCCCGCGTTCACCGGCGAGCAGGTGCCCGCCGCCGCGCTCGCGCTGCTGGAGCGGACGCCGTTGTTCGACCCGTTCAAGCCCGCCACCAAGGCGAAGCGGACCCCGAAGGGCTACCAGCTCGACGGCGTGAAGTCGCTCGTCCCGCGCGCGGCGGAGGCCGAGCTGTTCCTGGTCTCGGCTGATCTGGAAGGCCGCGGCCCGGCGCTGTTCCTGGTGGAATCGTCCAACGCGGGCGTGACGATCGAGTCCGAACCCGCGATGGGCCTGCGCGGCGCGGCCACCGGAAAGCTGCACCTGGAGAAGGTCTCGCTGCCCGCGGGCGCGCTGCTCGGCGGCGGCAAGGCGGACGTTTTCACCGAGGTGGTCCGGCTTTCCCGGCTCGGCTGGGCGGCGCTCGCCGCCGGCGTCGGCAAGGCCGTGCTGGACTACGTCGTGCCTTACGTGAACGAGCGCACCGCGTTCGGCGAGCCGATCAGCCACCGGCAGGCAGTCGCTTTCTCGGTGGCGGACATCGCGATCGAGCTGGAGGGCCTGCGCCTGGTCACGCTGCGCGCGGCGGCCCGAGCCGAGCAGGGCAAGGAATACGCACGGGAAGCGGCGCTCGCCCGGAAGCTCGCGACGGACAAGGGCATGCAGATCGGCAACGCCGGCGTGCAGCTCCTGGGCGGGCACGGGTTCGTGAAGGAGCACCCGGTGGAGCGCTGGTACCGCGACCTGCGGGCGATCGGCGTGATGGAAGGCGCCGTCCTCCTCTGATCTTTTCCTCGCGGTGAAAGGCAACTCATGATCAACCTGGAAGCTCCGAAGAAGGCCGGCGCGCTGATCAACCAGGCGTACCAGGCCGCGGCCGAGGTGTTCCGGCCGATCTCGCGCAAGTACGACCGCGCCGAGCACACCTATCCGTCCGAATTGGACATGTTCGCCGCGCTGCTGGACGGCCTGAACTCCTCCGGCGAAGGCGGCGCGGGCGCGGCCGGCGTGCGCCGGTCCGAAAAGGACGACGGCGGCCCCAAGGGGAACCGCAACGGCGCCAACCTGAACGTGGTGCTCGGCACGATCGAAATGTGCTGGGGCGACGTCGGCCTGCTGCTGTCCATGCCGCGCCAGGGCCTCGGCAACGCCGCGATCAGCTCCGTGGCGACCGACGAGCAGCTCGAGCGCTTCAAGGGCCTGTGGGCCGCGATGGCGATCACCGAACCCGGCTGCGGTTCGGACTCGGCCGCCATCACCACGACGGCCACCAAGGACGGCGACGACTACATCCTGAACGGCGAAAAAATCTTCGTGACGTCCGGCCAGCGCGCCGACGCCGTCGTGGTCTGGGCGACGCTGGACCGCACGAAGGGCCGCGCCGCGATCAAGTCGTTTGTGGTGGAGAAGGGCACGCCGGGTTTCGAGGTCGTGCGCGTGGAGCACAAACTGGGCATCCGCGCGTCCGACACCGCCGTGCTGCGCTTCGAGAACTGCCGCGTCCCCAAGGAAAACCTCTTGGGCACGCCGGACATCGACACGGCCAAGGGCTTCGCCGGGGTCATGCAGACCTTCGACAACACCCGCCCGCTGGTGGCCGCGATGGCGATCGGCGTCGCCCGCGCGGCACTGGACGAAACCCGCCGCATCCTGACCGAAGCCGGCGTCGTCATCGACTACGACCGCCCAGCGCTGACCCAGCACGCCGCGGCCGCGACCTTCCTGCAGCTGGAAGCGGATTACGAGGCGGCCTATCTGCTGACGCTGGAGTCGGCGTGGATGGCGGACAACCGTCAGCCGAACTCGCTGCAGGCCTCCATGGCGAAAGCCAAGGCAGGCCGGACGGTGGTCGATGTGACGCTGAAGTGCGTCGAACTCGCTGGCGCGTATGGGTACACGGAGGAATCGCTGCTGGAGAAGTGGTCCCGGGATGCCAAGATCCTCGACATCTTCGAGGGCACGCAGCAGATTCAGCAGCTGATCGTGGCCCGGCGGGTGCTGGGGAAGACTTCTGCTCAGCTGAAGTAGTCCAGCCGCTCGGCCCGCTTCACCGAGGCGGGCCGAGCGGTCTTGTCAGTCCAGTTGCTTCTCGAATTTCCGCGCCTCGACCTCAGTGATCTTCCGGCCGGTGGAATTACTCCTTCGTTCCAGCGTGCTCGACCACCCGCCGCTGCAGTTTGTCATCACCGTTTTGGGCGGCTGAATCCAGCGCGTCCAAAACTGCGCCCCCATTTGCCCGCGCCCACTCCGTCAAGGTGTGGATCGGCTCGATCAGCGTCGCCCCCAGCGGCGTCAGCTCGTACTCGACCCGCGGCGGTGCCTCGGCATACGCCTGACGACGGACCAGCCCGTGCGCCTCCAGCCGGCGCAGCGTCTGGGTGAGCACCTTCCGGGAAATCCCGCCGATCATCTCGACCAGTTCGCCGTGGCGGACCGGGCCCTCGCTGAGGCCGGCGAGCACGACCACCGTCCATTTGTCGGCAATCAGCTCGACTGCCAGGCGCGCCGGGCAATCGGCGAGAAAGACCCCGCCGGGGCCGTAATCGCTCATGGAGTCAAAGGTACCTGCTGGTACCTATCGGAATCCTAGCCTGGTTCTCGTTCCCCTCCAGAAACCAGGAGAGTCATGCGAGTCATCACCCAGCACAAGCTCGGCGGTCCCGAAGTGCTCACGATCGTGGACGCGCCCGAGCCCCGCGCAGTGCCGACCGAGGTCCTCGTCCGCGTCAAGGCGATCGGGCTCAATCCGTTGGAGGCACGGCTGCGCGAAGGCGAGTTTCCGTTGCTCGGCCAGCCGCCGTTCGTGCTCGGCTGGGATGTCAGCGGCGTGGTCGAAGAGGCGCTGACCTGGCGGTTCCGGCCTGGCGACGAAGTGTTCGGGATGCCGCTGTTTCCCCGCGCGGCCAACGCGTACGCCGAAGTCGTGGCGGCACCGGCGTTGCATTTGGTGCGCAAGCCGAAGGAGCTTTCGCACGTCGAGGCCGCGGCGTTGCCAGTGGTCGGGCTGACGGCGTGGCAAGGGCTGGTCTACCTCGGCGACGTGACGGCGGGCGATCGCGTGCTGATCCACGGCGGTGGAGGCGGGGTCGGGCACGTCGCGATCCAGATCGCGAAAGCCCTTGGCGCGCACGTGATTACGACCGCCAGCGGGAGCAAGCGGGAGTTTGCCGAGACGCTCGGCGCTGACGAAGTAATCGACTACCAGACGACCGACTTCGCCGAGGTGGTCCGCGAGATCGACGTTGTGCTCGACACTCTCGGCGGCGACGCCGTCGAACGGTCGCTCGGCGTGCTCCGTCCCGGCGGGCATCTGGTGACGGCGGTCGCGGAAGAGGACACCGAGCTCATCGCGAAGTTCGAGGCGGCCGGGATGCGGTTCAGCGGCATCGCGGTCGACCCGGATCCGGCCGGGCTGCGTGAGCTGGTCGCCCTCGTCGAGCAGGGCAAGCTGCGGGTCCACGTGCAGGAGACGTTCCCGTTCGAGCGCATTGCCGACGCGCACCGGCTGCTTGACCGCGGTCATCTCCAGGGCAAGCTCGTGCTCACCGTCTGACCGCGGCTCAGACCTCCAGCACGATCCGGCCGCGCGCCTCGCCTGATTCCTGCAATCGGTGCGCCTCGGCGGCCGACGCCAGGGGCAGGCGAGTGCCGATCCGGGGGCGAAGGATTCCGGTGGACAGGGCCCGGTTGATCACTCGGGCAGCGGACCCCAAGGCGGAGACACCGGCGTTGCTGATGGCGAAACCGCGGATGCTGGCGTCGCGCGTGTACAGCTCGCCGATCGGCAGCGTCGGTGTCGACTGCATTCCGGACATCGCCACGATACGGCCGCCGCGAGACAACAGCGGCACCGCGGATACCAGGTCGTGGCGGCCCGCGTTGTCCCACAACAGATCCACAGCGGGAAGTTTGCGGTAGAGGTCGGGATCGGAATAGTCGAAAACCTCGTCGGCACCGCATTCCCGGCACCATTCCGCGTCCTCGGCGCGGGCGGTCGCGATGACCCGCAGGCCAGCGGTCGAAGCAAGTTGGACGACCGCGCTGCCGACGCCGCCGGCCGCGCCGAGCACTGCGATCGTTTCGCCGTAACCGGCGTCGGCGTGCTCGAAGAGGCCCAGGTACGCGGTGGCGGCGGTGTGCAGGACAGCGACCGCGTCGTCGGAAACCCCGTCCGGCAAGCGATAAAGCCGGTCTTCGGGCACCGCGCAGTACTCGGAGAAGGAACCCTGCCGGCCGTCGTGGCCGAGGCTGTTGCACCACACGCGGTCGCCGGGAGCGAAGCGGTTCACTGGCGAGGAGACAACAGTGCCCACCAGATCCCGGCCGATGACGAACGGGAACGAAACCGCGGTGGGATACGCGCCGGAGCGGACAAAGGTGTCGACGTGGTTCACCGCCACCGCGGAGACCTTCACCAGCACCTCGCGCGGACCCGGCGCGGGGTCCGGAAGCTGACCGATCTTGATCTCGGAACTGTCGCCGAGCGACGTCACGTATGCAGCGATCACGAGCCCACGGTACCGCCGGTTTTTTACCGACTTCGCGGCGGATGTCGGAGTGCTCTCCGCCGGTCAGCCGACCAGATCGTCCAGGAACTCGTCGAGGTAACGCCAGGTCGTGCCCCGCGCGCGGCGGCCGGTCAGGACGCCGAGATGCCCGCCGGGCGCGGTGCGGAACCGGACCTCCGGCGCGTTTTCCAGCAGGTGCACCACGCGTTCCACCGACGCCCGCGGCGCGATGGTGTCGTTTTCGCCCGCCACCACCAGCATCGGCTTCTTCACGTCGGACAGGCTGATCTTGCGCCCGTTCAGGTCGACGGTCCCCTCGGCGAGGTCGTTGGTGCGGAACAACCGGTGGTACAGCTGGCCGAACGTCCGCCCGGGGTAGGCGTACATGTTGTCCATGAAGTGGTCCACCGCCTCGATCTGCGCGAGGTAGTCGCGGTCGTCGAGGTTTTTCAGGATCGCCAGCGGTTTCGTGATCTCCTTGGAGATCCCGGTGGCCCGGAACACGCGGGTGACCAAATAGGACGGTGCGCCGCCGAACACCCGGTACACCGGGGTGAGCAGATGTCCGCCGGTGAGGTCCACGAGCGGGCGGAACGGCGCGACGATCGGGATCGCGGTGAAATCGACCGGCGAGCCGACCGCGGTGATCGATTCGATCGGCAGGTCCGGCTGATCGGCGCTGACCAGCATGGAGAAGATCCCGCCGAGCGACCACGACACCAGGTGCACGCGCTGTCCGCCGGCGTCCTGGCTGACCTTCCGGATCGCCCTCGGCAGCACCTCGTCGATCCAGTGCTCGATGCCGAGGCGGCGGTCGGAGAAGGCGACCATGCCGTAGTCCACGAGGTAGGTCGGCCGTCCGCCCTCGACCAGGTGCTCGATGAGGCTGCAGCCGCGGCGCAGGTCGAAGCACAGCGCGGGCGCGGCCAGCGGCGGCACCAGCAGCACCGGCGGGCCCGACGTCTCGCTCACTCCGTGCGTCATCCGGTACACCGACCGGTTGGGCCCCTGGTCGATCAGCACCCTCGGCATCGGCCGCAGATCGGCGACCCCACCCTGGAACACCTTGCCCACGACATTGGCCGCCGCGGCAGCCAACCGGGCCGGTGGGGAAACCATCTAGTGCCTCCTGGAGCTCGTCATCTGCCGGGCATCTTGCCTTGCGCGCGGGCGCGGCATCAACACGCCACTCCCGCAAGCACCCGGCAAGCGCACGTCCACATCAGACGCTCCCACCAGGCGGGACGGACGACGGCGCGCTCCGGGCGGCCCGGCCCTCGTACTCGGCGCGCTCGGGCGAATGCGCGGCCGACGCCAGCAGCTGGTCGCCGCCGAGCGCGCGCACCAGCCATTCGCCGAACGCGCGCGGGAACAGCCGGGTGATCCGGCCGGTCAGATCGAGCGATTTCGGGACGAAGACGTCAAACTTCGGCCGCTCCAGCGCGTCGACGATCGCCGCCGCGACATCGTCCGGCCCCACCGATTTGATGAACCGCGCTTCGCCCAGCCCGGACGCGAGTTCCGTGCGCACCACCGCGGGCATCACGCACGACACTTCGACGCCGGTGCCGCGCAGCTCCAGCCGCACCGCCTCGGACAGCCCGACCACGGCGTGTTTCGTAGCGCAGTACGTGGCCGCCCCGGGGAATCCGGACTTTCCGGCCATCGACGCCACGTTCACGATGTGCCCGCGACCGCGCGGCTTCATCCGTTTGACGGCCTCGCGCGTGCCGTGCACGACCGCGTGCACGTTGATCTCCAGCAGCCGCCGCGTGGCCGCGTCGTCCTCCTCGTCCAGCGGCGCGAGAGGCATGATGCCGGCGTTGTTGATCAGGACGTCGATCGGCCCGATGGTGCGTTCGACGTCGTCCAGGAACGCGGTGAAAGCGGCCGTGTCGGTGACGTCCAGCGGCGACGCGACCACGTCCGGACCCAGCTCGCCCGCGGTCTTTTCCGCGCGGATCCGGTCGAGGTCGCCAAGCACGAGGCGGCAGCCGCGCCGGTGCAGCGCGGCGGCGGTGGCCGCCCCGATGCCCTGCGCGCCGCCCGTGACGACAACGACCTTTCCGGAGAGCGACTGCCTGGCCATGGAGGACTCCTCGGCTCTATTGACACTTAGCCAATATCGTCCTCCGGATCAGGACGTGCCGCTATCCCCCAACCCGCTGTTCCAGGACCTGGCCGAGCCAGCCGTCGACGGTGAACTGTTCGGTCGGCTTGAAGCCCTGGCTCTCGTAGTAGCGCGGCAGATCGCCGTCGCCGCCCGCCCAGCAGTCGACGCGCACGAGGTCGATCCCGCGCCGCTTCGCCTCGTCCATCGAGTACTCAAGCAGCCGCGACTCGACGGCGTCGTCAAAGAACCCCAGCAACACGTCTGCGTCTCCGGCGACCCCAGGCCGGACCGTGAACGCCATAAGCCCGCAATAAGGACTTCTCGGTGGTGGGTGCCGTGGCGACCGCGCGGCGAAGTTGTCCCTGGTCGATGGGCGCGGCCCAGCCGACGCGAACGGGAAACCACCACTGGGACGAATGAAGCAGCGCCGCCGGGACTCCGCCCGGACGCCCCGGCGACGCTGGGTCTCAGGCGCCGACCCCGAGGTGGCGCGCGATGAGCATCCGCTGGACCTCGCTGGTGCCCTCGCCGATTTCCAGGATCTTCGCGTCGCGGTAGAAACGGCTGACCGGGAATTCGTTCATGAAGCCGTATCCGCCGAAGATCTGCGTCGCGTCGCGGGCGTTGTCCATCGCCGCGTTCGACGCCACCAGTTTCGCGATCGACGCTTCCTTCTTGAACGGTTCGCCGCGCAGCATCTTCGACGCCGCCTGGTAATACGCCAGCCGGGCGGTGTGCGCGCGGACCTCCATGTCCGCGATCTTGAACTGGATCGCCTGGTACTCGCCGATCCGGTGGCCGAACGCGACGCGGTCCTTCGCGTACTTGAGGCATTCGTCCACGCAGCCCTGCGCGAGACCGACGCTCAGCGCGGCGATCGCCACCCGGCCCTCGTCCAAAATGGACAGGAACTGCGCGTAGCCGCGGCCCCGCTTGCCGACCAGGTTCTCCGCAGGGACCCGGACGTCCGAAAAGGACAGTTCGTGGGTGTCCGAGCAGTTCCAGCCGACCTTCGAGTACTTCGGGGCCACCGTGAAGCCCGGCGTGCCGGACGGGACGATGATCGCCGAGATCTCCTTGCGGCCGTTCTCCATCACGTCGGTGACCGCGGTGACGGTGACCAGCTTCGTGATGTCGGTGCCGGAGTTGGTGATGAACGCCTTGCTGCCGTTGATGACCCACTCGTCGCCGTCGAGCCGGGCGCGCGTGCGCGTGGCCCCGGCGTCGGAACCGCCGCCGGGCTCGGTGAGACCGAAGCCGCCGAGCGCCTCGGCCGTGGTCAGCATGGGCAGCCAGGTTTCCTTCTGCTCCTGGGTGCCGAAGCGGTAGATCGGCATCGCGCCGAGCGAAACCCCCGCCTCCAGCGTGATCGCGACCGAGGAATCGACCCGCGCGAGTTCCTCCAGCGCCAGGCACAGCGCGAAGTAATCCCCGCCCATGCCGCCGAATTCCTCCGGGAACGGCAGGCCGAACAGGCCCATCTCGCCCATCTTGGCGACCAGCTCGTACGGGAATTCTTCCCTCTCGTACAGCGGGCCGATCACCGGCGCGACCTCCGCCTGCGCGAAGTCCTCGACCGTTTTGCGAAGCGCTTCGTATTCCTCGTCCAGCCGGAAGTCGATCACTGCTTCTCCTCTGCTGCGCTCACCACGGCCAGCGTCTCGTCGAGCGCGACCTGCTGGCCGACCCGCACCGAAAGCTCAGTCACCACACCGTCGATCGGCGCGGTCACGGTGTGCTCCATCTTCATCGCCTCGACGACCAGCAGCGGAGTCCCCGCGCTCACCACGTCGCCTTCCGAGGCCTTCACCACCAGCACCGTTCCCGGCATCGGGCTCTTCACCGGACCGGCGCCCGCCGCCTCGCCGCGCGAGGACAGCGTCACCTCCTGGTCGGCGAACGCGAACGACCGGCCTTCGCGGGCCAGCCACACTGTCCGTTGTGGACCGTCGGCGCAGCGGTACCGCTCCACGCCGTTCGCCCGGCGGACTTCCAGCAGATCGCCTTCCCGGCGGGCGGAAACGCGCACCGGTTCGGCGTCGTCCACCCGCACCGAAGCGTCCGCCGGGGTGCCCTCGACCCGCACCACGGCCTGGGTTTCCCCAGTCCGCAGGCGGAAAGTGACCCCGCCAGGGCCGCTGAGCCGCCACCCGCTCGGGATGTCCCACGGGTCCACGATCGCGCTGGTGGGCTGCAGCGAGAGCAGCCGATCCATTGCCGCGGCGACGAAAAACTCCGGCGGGACGTCCGAGGAGACCAAGGCGGACAGTCGCCGGTCCACCAGTTCGGTGTCCAGCCGTCCGGCGCGGACGTCCTCGTCGGCGAGCAGGCCGCGCAGGAACGCGATGTTCGTGCCGAGGCCGAGCAACGCGGTGTCGGCGAGTGCGCGATCCAGCTTTTGCAGCGCCGACGCCCGGTCCGGGCCGTACGCGATGATCTTGGCCAGCATCGGGTCGTAGTTGGAACCGACCACCGCGCCGACCGACATCCACGAGTCGACTCGCACCCCGTCTCCGGAAGGCTCGTGCACGGCCAGCACCGTGCCGCCGGTCGGGATGAACCCGCGCGCCGGGTCCTCCGCGTAGACCCTGGCTTCGACCGCGTGCCCGTCGAGACGCACGTCGTCCTGCGTCAGCCCGAGCGGCTCCCCCGCCGCCACCCGCACCTGCCAGGACACCAGGTCGAGGCCGGTCACCATTTCCGTGACCGGGTGCTCCACCTGCAGCCGGGTGTTCATCTCCATGAAGAAGAACTCGTCCGGGTTGTGCGCGGACATGATGAACTCGACCGTGCCGGCTCCGACGTACCCGACCGACCGCGCGGCTTCGGCGGCCGCCGCGCCCATTTTCGCCCGCGTCGCCTCGTCCAGCAGCACCGACGGCGCTTCCTCGATGATCTTCTGGTGCCGCCGCTGCAGACTGCATTCGCGTTCGCCGAGGTGCAGCACGGTGCCGTGGGTGTCGGCCAGCACCTGGATCTCGATGTGCCGCGGCGTGGTGACGAACCGCTCCATGAGCAGCGTGTCGTCGCCGAACGAACTCTTCGCCTCCCGGCGAGCGGACTCGACCGCAGCGTCCAATTCGGACTCTTGGTGCACCAGGCGCATGCCCTTGCCGCCACCACCGGCGGACGGCTTCAGCAGCAGCGGATAACCGACCTTCGCCGCCGCTTCGGCGAACCCGCCCTCCGGAATGTCCATATCGGACGCACCGGGCACCACCGGAACACCGGCCGCGGACACCGTGGCCTTCGCCCGGATCTTGTCGCCCATCTTGTCGATCGCTTCCGGCGGCGGGCCGATGAACACCAGCCCCGCCTCCGCGCAGGCCCGCGCGAACGCGGTGTTTTCCGCGAGGAAGCCGTATCCGGGATGCACCGCCTGCGCGCCGGTTTCCTTTGCCGCCGCGACAATCGCCGGGATCGACAGGTAGCTCTTCGCCGCTTCGGCCGGGCCGAGGCGCACCGCGGTGTCCGCCTCGCGCACGTGCCGGGCGTCGGCGTCCGCGTCGCTGTACACCGCGACCGAACGGATTCCGAGCGCCCGCAGCGACCGGATTACGCGAACCGCGATCTCCCCGCGGTTGGCGACCAAAACAGTGTCGAACACGCTCATCACATCCGGAAGACGCCGTAGTTGACCTCAGGCAAAGGCGCGTTGGCCGCGGCCGACAGCGCGAGCCCGAGCACCGTGCGGGTGTCCGCCGGGTCGATCACGCCGTCGTCCCACAGCCGCGCAGTGGAGTAGTACGGGCTGCCTTGTTCCTCGTACTGCTCGCGGATCGGGTCCTTGAAGGCTTCTTCGTCCTCTGTGGACCATTCGCCGCCGCGACCCTCGATCGCGTCGCGGCGCACCGTCGACAGCACCGAAGCCGCCTGCTCGCCGCCCATCACGGAAATCCGCGCGTTCGGCCACATCCACAGGAACCGCGGCGAATACGCGCGGCCGCACATGGAGTAGTTGCCCGCGCCGAACGAGCCGCCGATGATCACGGTGAACTTCGGCACCCGCGCGCAGGCCACCGCGGTGACCATTTTCGCGCCGTGCTTGGCGATGCCGCCCGCCTCGTACGCGCGCCCGACCATGAAGCCGGTGATGTTCTGCAGGAACACCAGCGGGATCGAACGCCGGTCGCACAGTTCGATGAAGTGCGCGCCCTTCATCGCGGACTCGGCGAACAGCACGCCGTTGTTCGCGATGATGCCGACCGGGTGGCCGTGGATGTGCGCGAACCCGGTGACGAGCGTCGAGCCGTATTCCTTCTTGAACTCCGCGAACCGGCTGCCGTCGACGACGCGGGCGATAACCTCGCGCACGTCGTACGGGGTGCGCGAATCCGTCGGCACGACGCCGTACAGCTCGCGTTCGTCCACCGCGGGCGGTTCGACCGCTTTGACGTCCCACGGCCGCGGCGTCCGCGGGCCGAGGGTGGAAACGATGTCGCGGACGATGCGCAAGGCGTGCGCGTCGTCGTCCGCGAGGTGGTCGGTGACGCCGGACTGGCGCGCGTGCACATCGCCGCCGCCCAGTTCCTCGGCCGTGACGACCTCGCCGGTCGCGGCCTTCACCAGCGGCGGGCCGCCGAGGAAAATCGTGCCCTGATTGCGCACGATAACCGCTTCGTCGCTCATCGCCGGGACATACGCGCCGCCCGCGGTGCACGAGCCGAGCACGGCGGCGATCTGCGGGATCCCGCGCGCGGACATAGTGGCCTGGTTGTAGAAAATCCGGCCGAAGTGCTCGCGGTCCGGGAAGACCTCGTCCTGCCGCGGCAGGAACGCGCCGCCCGAGTCGACCAGGTAAATGCACGGCAAGTTGTTGTGCAGTGCGACTTCCTGCGCCCGCAGGTGCTTCTTCACCGTCATCGGGTAGTACGTGCCGCCCTTGACCGTGGCGTCGTTGGCCACGATCACGCATTCGCGGCCGGACACCCGCCCGATCCCGGTGATGATGCCCGCCGACGGGGCTTCGTCGTCGTACAGCCCGGTGGCCGCGAGCGGGGAAAGCTCGAGGAACGGGGATCCCGGGTCGAGCAGCGTGTCCACCCGGTCACGGGGCAGCAGCTTGCCGCGTTCCACATGGCGGGCGCGCGACTTCTCCGGCCCGCCGAGCCGGGCGGCGGCGAGCCGCTTGTGCAGATCCTCGACCAATTCTCCGTGCGAGGTGACGCTGCGGGCGAAGGTGTCGCTGTTCGGATCCGCGGAACTGCGCAGTACCGGCGTGTCCATGGCTCTCCGTCGAGACGTTAGCGGTCGTTAACTCCGCCGGAGATGTTAGTGCTCGTTAACGCGGCTGTCCAGCCCAGCACGAAGCACCCGGCCACGCGACCGGGTGAAAGAGGGAACAGTCAGCCCGCGACGGCGTCGGAGATCCAGCCGGCCACCGGCAGATCCCGTTCGAGGCATTCGACCGACAGCCGGATCGTCCAGCGCAGCGCCTGCAGCAGAAGGCTGTCCACCTCGTTCGGGGCGGCGCTGGCCAACGCGATCTCGACCTGCTCGCGCGCGGCGGCGGTGTTGCCGTGCACCTCGGCGAGCAGCGTGCGGACCGCGGTGCGGACCGGCGGGTCGGCCTGGTCGATCGAAACCTCTTCGCCCGCCTCGTCGAAAACCTGCACCTTGACCGGGGCGGTGCCGCCGTCGCCGAGGGTGGACACCATCGCGCTGCACTCGCCGAAGAGCAGCAGCATCAGCTCTTTGGTTTCCTCGTCGCGTTCGGCGGGCTCCCCGGACGAGGGCGTGACCTCTTCCAGCGCCTCCGTGTCCTCGCCAAGGCTGATGGCGACGAGCGCGCGCTGCGCCTTCTCGACGAGCCGCTGCTCGCCTTCGCTCCGGTCCGCGGTCACGTGCCTATCAAACACCAGACCGGCGGCCGGCGGGATACCCCGGATCGCGGCCTCAGCCCGCCGCGGACAGCGCACCCAGCGCGAGACGGCACAGCAGATCGGCGAGCGCGCCGTCACCGAGATGGCGGTTGTAGGGCGTCGAGTTGATCAAGCCGAACACGGCGTGTGCCGCCGACCGCGCCTGGCGTTCGCCGAGACCGGGCACAGCTTCGCGAATCGCCCGCACCCACACCTCGACGTACTGGCGCTGAAGCGCGCGCACCTGTTTCCGGTCACCGTCGGTGAGGTTCGCGAGATTGCGCTCCTGCACGGTGATGAGCGCCGGATGCTCGAGCGCGAAGTCGACGTGGAACCGCACGAGCGCGGCCAGCAGCTCGTCCGGAGTGCCGCCCGCCTCGGCGCGCGCGGTGCCGCCTTCGAGCAGGTAGTGGCTGATCGAGTTGAGCATTTCCCCGAGGATCGCGTCCTTGCTGCGGAAATGCCGGTACAGCGCGGGGCCCGAGATGCCGACGGCCGCGCCGATGTCGTCGATGCCGACGCCGTGGAAACCGTGATGGGCGAACAGCTCGGCGGCGGCGGAGAGAATCTGTTCCCGCCTGTTCGGCTTCGCGCCGTTCACCAGTGGGAGGGAATTCGCCGACATCCGCACATAGTAGGTCCCTCGGTTAGCGAACGCTAACTTACCGTCCTACTTCCTGCTTGAGCCAAGTGGACGCACCCGGATTTCAGGGGTGTCTCGTGGGGATTGCACCTGGTAAAGCTTTACCGCGTCAAGCTGTCACGACAGGAGTGACCTATGGCTGCAAACACCCGTCAACCATCACGACGCGTCCTTCGGATGTGCGCGGCCCTGGGGGTCGCTCTCGCTGCCTCGCTCGGCTTCGCCACCGGTGCGAGCGCTGCGTCGCAAAACTACGTCGCGCTCGGCGACTCCTACTCCTCCGGAGTGGGCGCCGGGAGCTACGGCGATTCCGGCAGCTGCAAACGCAGTGCCAACGCGTACGGCCAGCTGTGGGCCAACGCCCACTCCGGCACCACCTTCAGCTTCCTCGCCTGCTCGGGCGCGAAGACCAGCGACGTGCTGACCCAGATCAGCTCGATGCCGTCCAACGCCACCTTGATCACGCTCACCGTGGGCGGCAACGACGCCGGGTTCACCGACGTGATCAAGACCTGCACGCTGGGAACCGACCAGACCTGTGTGGACCGGGTCAACACCGCCAAGACCTACGTCCAGAACACCCTGCCCGGGCTGCTGGACAAGGTGTACTCGGCGGCCAAGAGCAAGGCCCCCGCAGCCCAGCTGGTCGTGCTGTCCTATCCGCGGTTCTACACCGTGCCCGGATCGTGCAACGTCGGGCTGAGCGACACCAAGCGGTCGGCGATCAACTCCGGCGCGGACACGCTCGCTTCGGTGATTTCGTCCCGGGTTTCCGCCGCCGGCGGGAAGTTCGTGGACGTCCGGCCGGCGTTCGACGGGCACAACATCTGCTCGGCGGCCAGCGACTACCTGCACAGCTTGACCTGGCCGGTGGACGAGTCGTACCACCCGACCGCCGCCGGGCAGCGGGGCGGGTATTACTCGCCGTTGACCTCGGCTATCGGCTGACCATTCGCAGGGCCGGATCGAAGTCCGTGAAGGGCTCCTTGAGGGAATCTGATTCCCTCAAGGAGTCCTTCACGGAACGTCCGGCGGGCGAGGTCAGCCCAGCAGGGACTTGACCAGCGCCGCGATCTGCTCGGTCTCGATGAGGAACGAGTCGTGGCCGTACGGCGAAGCCAGCACCGTGGCCTCGGCGCCGACACCCGCCGCGATCTCGTGCGATTGGTATGGCGGGTAAAGCCGGTCGCTGTCCACCGCGGCGACCACGGTGCGCGCGGTGACCCGGCTCAAGGCGGCAGCTACCCCGCCCCGGCCGCGTCCGACGTCGTGGGTGTTCATGGATTCGGTGAGCACCACGTAGGAACCCGCGTCGAAGCGGTGGGCGAGCTTGTCCGCGTGATGGTCCAGATAGGACTCGACCGCGAACCGGCCGCCGGCCAGCGGATCCTCGTCTTGCTGCGGACGGTTCCCGAAACGCGTCTCCAGTTCGGGTTCGCAGCGGTAAGTCACGTGCGCGATCCGCCGGGCCACGCCCAGTCCTCGGTAAGGGCCTTCGGCTGCGGCGTAGTAGTCGCCGCCGCGCCAGGCCAGGTCGCCTCGGATCGCGTGCAGTTGCGGTGCGGCCCAGGCGATTTGCTCGGCGGACGCGCGGGCGGTCGAAGCGAGAACGAGCGCGGAGGCCACCCGTTCGGGTTGACTTACTGCCCATTCGAGGGCGCGCATCCCACCCATCGAACCGCCGGCGACCGCGGCCCAGCGTTCGATGCCGAGTGCGTCCGCGAGTGCAGCTTCGGCGTTGACCTGGTCTCGGACGGTCAGGGTCGGGAATCGGCTGCCCCACGCCTCGCCGTCCGGCGCGGGCGAGGACGGTCCGGTCGAGCCCTGACAGCCGCCTAGGACGTTAGGGGCAACGACGAACAGTTCGTCGGTGTCGAAAGCCTTGCCGGGGCCGATCAGGCCGTCCCACCATCCGGGACTCGGATGCCCGGGTTCCGCGGGGCCGGCGGCGTGGCTGTCGCCGGTGAGAGCGTGCTCGACGAGGACGGCGTTGGACCCGTCGGAGTTGAGCGTTCCCCACGTTTCGTACGCGAGGGTGTAGCTGGGCAGGGTCGCACCGGCCTCCAGCGCGAGTGCGCCGGGGCCGGTGGACCAGTGCCGTCTGCCGGGTGGGTCCCCTGCCCGCCACGCGCCGGTGACGGGCGGGGGACTCGCGCCGGGATCCGTCACAGCGCCGCCTTGGCGGCCCGGAAGCCCGCCTCGAGGTCGGCCTTCAGGTCCTCGATTCCTTCCAGTCCGACGGCGAGCCGCACGAGGCCCGGCGTGACGCCGGCGGCGACCTGTTCCTCGGGGCCGAGCTGGCTGTGCGTGGTCGAGGCCGGGTGCACGATCAGGCTGCGGACGTCGCCGAGGTTCACCAGCTGGCTGTGCAGTTCGGTGCCGTCGACGAACTTCCGTCCCGCCTCGACGCCGCCGCGCAGCTCGAACGACAGCACCGCGCCGACGCCGCGCGGCAGGTATTTCTGCGCCGCCGCGTGGTACGGGCTCGACGGCAGACCGGCGTAGTAGACCTTCTCGACCTCGTCGCGCTCTTCCAGCCATTCCGCGAGAGCCTGCGCGTTGGCGGTGTGCCGCTCCAGCCGCAGCGAGAGCGTCTCGATGCCCTGCAGGATGAGGAAGGTGTTCAGCGGGGCGATCGCCGCGCCGGTGTCGCGCAGGATCTGCACGCGCGCCTTGGCCGCGAACGCGCCCGGGCCGAGCGCCTCCCAGTACTTGAGACCGTGGTAGCTCGGGTCGGGCTCGTTGAAGCCCGGGAAGCGGGCCGGGTCCTTGCCGAAGTCGAAGGTGCCGCCGTCGACCAGCACACCGGCGACCGCCGTTCCGTGACCGCCGAGGTACTTGGTCGCCGAGTGCACGACGATGTCCGCGCCGTGCTCGATCGGGCGAACCAGGTACGGCGTCGGCACCGTGTTGTCCACGACCAGCGGGACCCCGGCTTCGTGCGCGACGTCGGCGACCTTGCGGATGTCGAGGACGGCGCTGCTCGGGTTGGCCAGCGTCTCGGCGAAGAACAGCTTGGTGTTCGGCCGGACCGCGGCCCGCCACTGCTCCGCGTCGTCCTGGTCGTCGATGAAGGTGACCTCGATGCCGAGCTTCGGCAGCGTGTAGTGGAACAGGTTGTAAGTGCCGCCGTACAGCGACGGGCTGGTGACGAAGTGGTCGCCCGCGCTGGCCAGGGTCAGGATCGCCGCGGTGACCGCCGCCGAGCCGGAAGCGAACGCGAGCCCGGCGACGCCGCCTTCGAGAGTGGCGACGCGCTGCTCCAGCACGTCCTGAGTCGGGTTGTTGATGCGCGTGTAGATGTGGCCGGGCTCGGCGAGGCTGAACAGATCCGCCCCGTGCTGCGTGTCGCGGAAGACGTACGAGGTCGTCTGGTAGATCGGCGTCGCGCGGGCGCCGGTGGTCGGGTCGGGCGCCGCCCCCGCGTGGATCTGCTTGGTCTCGAAGGACCAGCTCGTGGCGTCTTCCGGCATGTGCTCGCTCCTAGCGGTCGTGAACGGGTCGGCTGGGCGCCGACGCTAACCAGGCCGGACGAAACGCCCAACAGGTCTCACGGGATGAGAGCCCTACGCACCCGGACGTAGGAACAAATGCCGAGCACTGACGGACGACGCGACCCCGCTCCGCGGCGCACGCTCAGGCCTATGGACTGGAGAATGCGGCCGGCGACCCGGAAGTGGTTCTTGTTCGGCCACGTCGTCACGTCGGTCGGCTGGATCGGAGCCGAACTCGCGGTGCTGGTGTGCAGCATTCTCGCGATCGCCGACTTCGACCCGGTGACCACGCGCAGCGCGAACGTCATCGCCGGGGTGCTCGCCGGGACGCTCTATTTCCCGGCCAGCCTGCTCGCCCTGGCCACCGGGGTCGTGCTCGGGCTCGGCACGAAGTGGAAGCTGGTGCGCTACCACTGGGTGCTGTGGAAGCTGCTGGCGACGCTTGCCCTGTTCGCCGGCGGAAACCTGCTGGTGGTCCCGTCTTTCGTCGAGCACGGCGAGCAGGCGTCGCGCGGCGAGATCGTCGGTGCGAGCGCGGTGTCGGGCACGGGGGCGATGAGTGTCGGGCTGACGCTGCTTTTGCTGGCGACACTGGTGTCGTACTTCAAGCCGTGGTCCACGGTGTTCACTCGCGCTGCTGCAGAGCGAACCGGTTCCCTTCCGAGTCGGTGAACATCGCCCACCAGCCCCATGGCTGCTTCTCCGGTTTCGCCGGGAAATCCACTCCTTTGGCGGACAACTCGCGGTAGGTGCGCTCCACGTCGTCGGCGTAGAAGAAATAACCGGCGGTCGGCAGCTCCGGACGGCTTCCGCGGCCGACCTCCGGCACCACGTTCAGCACGAAGATCGTCCCGTCCGGCGAGGTCAGTTCGACCCAGCGGTTGCCCTGGTCGTCGTAGGGCACGTCGGTGGTCACTTCGAACCCCGCGATCTCGCTCCAGAACGTCTTCGCGCGCTGCAGGTCGGTCACCTCGACCAGGATCTTGTGCACGCCTTGAATGCCCATCCGGTCCTCCGCTCCGTCCCGATCGCCCTAATCTAGTGCCGCGGGTGGCGAAACCGGCGCAGTCTTCTACCGTTCCAGCAAGAACGTCAGAAGCGCTGGAGGTAGCTGTGGTTTCGGTGCGCAGCGTGGTGGACCGGGTCGGTCCCACGCTGCTCCACGCGCTTCTGGTGCCGGAGGACTGTCCGGCGGTCGGCGACGTGGTGATCGCCGAGCCGGGCGCGGAGTCGGCCATCGCGGCCGGTGACCTGGTGCTGGGCGTCGCCACGATCGAGTCGGCCGATGCCGCTGCGCTCATCCGGGTGAGCGCCGGGCAAGGTGCGGCAGCGGTGTTGCTGAAACCGCCGTTGGCCGCGAAACAGTCGGTGCGGCGCGCGGCGAAGTCGGCTGGGATCGCGTTGATCCAAGTGCACGCGGCGACATCGTGGGCTCAGCTGGTCTGGCTGTTGCGCACGGTCCTGGACGCGCTCGCCGACGAATCCGAAGCACTCGAAGAAGGCGGCGACCCTGGTTCCGGCGATCTTTTCCGGCTCGCCGACGCCGTGGCCGCGGTGGTCGACGCGTCGGTGACGATCGAGGACACCAACTCGCGCGTCCTCGCCTACTCCGCGCGCCAGGACCTCACCGACCCGGCGCGCGTGGCGACGATCATGGGCCGCCGCATCCCGGACGACGTCCTGGCCCGGTTCCGTTCGCGCGGCGTTTTCCGCGAGCTTTCCCGCGGCAGGCAAACGATCTTCGTCCCAGCCCAGCGCGACGGCACCCTGCCGCGGTTGATCGTGCCCATCCGGATGGGCGGCGAACTGCTGGGCTCGATGTGGGCCGTCGTCCCGGGCCCGGTCTCGGAGGAACGCGCGGCGGCTTTCGCGGACGCGGCCCCGGTGGTCGCACTGCATCTGCTGCGGCGGCGCGCGCACACCGACGCCCAGCGCCGGGCTTCCGCCGAACTGTTGCGCGCGGTCTTGGAAGGACAGGTCCCGCCGCGCCGGGTGGTCGCCGAACTGGACCTGTCCGACGAGCCGCACCGAGTCGTAGTCGTCGACGTCAGCGGTGGTGACAGCCGGGACGCGGAGGGGTTGTTGCTGGCGTTGCTGGAACGGATTTCGCAAGGTTTCGGACGGCGTCCGGTCGCGGCTGACTTGGGCGGGCTGCTGTACGTCGTGGTGCCGGATCGTCCCGGCGAGGGCGGCTGGCCGGAACTGCGGGAGGCGCTGCTCGCCCAACCCGCGTCTCGCCGGGGCGGGCTGCCGCGCGCGGCAGCGGGTGCGCCGGGCGATCCGACTGCGCTGGCCGCGTCGCGAGCCCAAGCTGACGAAGCGCTGGGACTGCTGCGGGCGGGACTGGTCGACGGTCGCGTGGTGGCTTACGACGAGGCTTGGACCGCGCTGGTTTTGCACCGTGCCGCAGCTGGGGCAGCGGCGGCACGGGTGTCCGAACTCGGCCCGCTCGGCGTGCTGCGGGCGCACGACGAAGCGAGCAACGCCGGGTACGTCGACACTCTGTACGAATGGCTCCGCCACCCCGGCGACCCCCGCGCCGCCGCGGAACGGCTGCGGATTCACCCGAACACGTTGCGGTACCGAATGAAACGACTGCTGGAACTGGTCCCGCTGAACCTCGACGACCCCGACGTCCGGCTCGCCCTGCTCACCCAGCTGATCGCGCTCCGGTGGAGCTGACCTGGTAGCTGAGATCGTTGGCGCGCAACGCTTCCCTATGAGTCCCCGCCGCAACCGCAGCCGACGCAACCAACTCACCAAGCACCCACACCACCCCCGCGCCGTAGTCACACTCAGCTTCGGGGTGCCCCCACCGCACACGAGCTCAGGACAGGGGGACGGGGAGAAACG
>NZ_JACJHR010000053.1 GCF_014174495.1 Amycolatopsis echigonensis | reverse complement strand
CGCGTCGGGGCCGGCGTGCTCGGGCTGCCGCTGGCGGTCGGCGACGACGACGAGCGCACCGGAAGCGGGGAGTCCGTGGACGGGACGCTTGAGTCGGGAACCGGGGGCGGGCTGCTCGGCGTGGAACCGCCGGGCGACAGCGGTTGCTGCGTGCACGCGCCGCGCGCCGGCAGCAGGCCCAGTTCGTCGGTGGTGCCGGTGGTGATCTGGTAGCAGCTCAGCCGCGAGCCGAGCGCGGACGTCCGCTGCTGGACCCGGTCGAGCAGCAGGCGGGCCTGCTGGAAGCCCTCACGCGCGGACTCCGGGACCCCGGCCTGTTCCGATTCCAGCTGCCGCGACTGGGTCTGCGCCCAGGACTCCAGCGACGTCAGCCCGGTGCGGTTGCCGCTCGTGGTCGCCAGCTCGGTGAATTCGGCCACGCCCGCGCGGACGTCGCTGCCGAAGTCGTGCAGAGCGGTTTGGTACGCCGCCGGAGCGGCGTCGTTCATCCGGCCCAGTTCGGTGACGCGGTTCGCGGCGAACCTCAGGTGCTTCTCGGCCTTGGCTTCGTCGCCGAAGGTCAGGCCGAGCGACGTGACTTCGCCCGCTCGCTTCACGCTGTACAGCGCGTCTCCGGGGAGGGCGTCTCGCGAAAGCAGCAGCGTGAGCCCGCCCAGGCCGAGGATCAGCGCGATGCCCGCGGCGGCGAGGTCGGCCATGCGCGGACGCCACCGCCGACGCGGAAGAGGTTCGCCGATACGGCCTTCGATCTCCGCGCGAATCCGTGCTCGGGTCGCGGGGTCGGGGCGGCCTGCCTGGCCCAGTTCGCGCAGCGCGCCGACGAGGGCCAGCTCTTCGGCGAACTCCTCCGGCTGCTCGCCGGGGGAAGCATCGATCGCGTCGTCGAACCGCTCGCTCTCGGTCCGACCACGCGAAAACCACCCGGGCACGCCCACGGTGCTGCTCCGTCTCACCCAACGCCCGGCCCTGACCGCCGGTCTGGGTGAGAAACGATTAAGACGCCGGAAAAGTTACGGCTGTTCGTTGAACGATCAACGCAGGCCGGTGGGCAGCAGCTGCGCGAGCCGCCGGACCGCCCGGTGCTGAAGCGCCTTCACCGCGCCCTCGTTGCGATCCATGATCTGCGCGGTCTCCGCGACCGACAGCCCCTGCAGGAACCGCAGCACGATGCATTCGCGCTGGTCCTCGCCGAGCTCGGCGACGCACCGCAGCAGCTCGGCCCGGGTCGCGCCCGCGATCGCCTGCTGTTCGGGTCCGGCCTGCGCCGCCGGGCCGACCGGTCCGCCGGGCACGCCGCCCGGTTCGGCGACCTCGTCGGTGACGACCTCGAGCCGGAACCGGCTGGACTTCACGTGGTCGAGGATCAGGTTGCGGGCGATGGTGACGAACCACGCGCCGACGTCCCGGCCCTGGTAGCTGACCGAGGTGATCCGGCGCAGCGCGCGCAGGAAGGTCTCGCTGGTGACGTCCTCGGCCAGATCGCGGTCGCCGAGGCGGAAGAGCGCGTAGCGGTAGACGACGTCGACGTACCGGTCATACAGCTGGCCGAACGCGGAGGAGTCGCCAGCCTGCGCGGCGCGCACCAGTTCCCACGCCTCGGCCTTGGCGATCTCGGCGGGGTCCGGTTCGGCTTCGGCCTTGGACAGCGGCACGGCGGCCGCGGACGAACCGAACACGCGGTCGGCGAACATCGCGACCGGACCGCGGTGCGCGGCGGCGGACAGGGTGATCGGACGGGTCATCGGGCGGCACCTCCGGCTGTCCCTGGTGCGGCCGGGCGCGTACCCGAGGGCGTGCGGGCGTGCCGCGGCGCGTGTCCCACGCCCTCGTGGACCGGCAGCTTCGGCACGACGACTCCCTTGCTCGGGTCACCCGGTAGTGATCAACGCCACCCGGCGACGCAGTGCAGCATACGTGTTGTTACCGCGAAGTAGGTAGTGTCCCGGTCAGGCAGAGGTGCGACGATCGCGCGGCATCCCCATTACGGGTGAGAAGATGACGAATTCGCAACGGAACGAGAGGGGTGGGGGTGGACCGGATCAGCACCGCCCATGGCGTAGCCGGCCTGCTCACCGACGCGGCCAGCCGCTGGCCGGACCGCACGGCGATCGTCGAGACGGGCACGGGTGCCACGCTGACCTGGCGACAGCTCGACGAAGCGGCGCACTCGCAAGCACGCCGGCTGGTCTCCTCCGGCGTCGCGCCGGGCGACCCGGTGGTGCTGCGGCTGCCGACTTCGGCTGACTTCGCGGTCGCCCTGTTCGCCGTGCTGCGCGCGGGTGGAATCGCCGTGCCGCTGTCCCCGCAGGCCCCCGCGCCCGAGTTGGAGCGGCTGCTGGAGCACTGCGGCGCGAAGCGCGTGGTCCAGCGCGACGACGCCGAACTGCCCGAGGGCATCACCGGCCTGCCGCCGCGCGGCCACGAGCCGGGCGACCCGGTCGACCTCGGCCGTTCCGGCGAGGACATCGCGGTCGTTTCGTACACCTCCGGCACGACCGGCCCGCCGCGCGGAGTGCTGCTGTCGCACCGGGCGCTGCTGGCGAACCTCGAGCAGCTGTCCCAAGTGGACGGAGTGACCGAGCACGACGACCGGGTGCTGGTGTCGATCCCGCTCTTCCACGTCTACGGCCTCGGCCCGGGTTTGCTGATGGCGACCGCGGTCGGGGCGACGCTGGTGCTGTCCGAACGCTTCGAGGCCCGGCGGACGTTGCAAGACTGCGCCGAGCACCGCGTCACGTCGATCGCCGGCGTACCCGCGATGTACAACGAATTCGCCTCGCTCGGCCCCGAGGAACTGGCCCGCGGCCTGGCGACTGTGAAACGGCTGACGTCCGGTGCCGCGCCGCTGCATCCGAAGGTGCTCGCGGCGATCCGCGAGGCCGCCGGGCTCGACGTGTACGAGGGCTATGGGCTCACTGAATGCGCGCCGGTGGTGACGTCGACGCTGGTCACCGGCTACGCGAAGCCCGGATCGGTCGGACGGCCGCTGCCCGGGATCGAGCTGCGGCTGGTGGATTCCGACGGGTCCGCGGACGACCTGCCGCTCGACCCGGAGGAGCCGGACGACGTGTTCGAGGCCGGTGGCAGCACCGGGCTGGTGTCGGTGCGCGGCGCGAACCTGTTCTCCGGGTACTGGCCGGACGGCGCGCACGGTCCGGACGCCGAGGGCTGGTTCCGGACCGGCGACGTCGGCTACCTCGATTCCGACGGCGACCTGCACCTGGTCGACCGGGCCAACGACTTGATCATCGTCAACGGCTTCAACGTCTTCCCGCACGAGGTCGAGGAAGTGATCTCGCAGCTGCCCGAGGTGGTCGAGGCCGCCGTCGTGGGCGTGGTCGACGAGCGCAGCGGCGAAGCGGTGAAGGCGGTCGTGGTGCCTGCCGAAGGCGCGGCACTGTCGGAGCAGCAGGTCGTGGACCAGTGCGCCGCGCACCTCGCCGGGTACAAGGTGCCGCACACCGTCGAGTTCGCCGAGACGCTGCCGCATTCGGCGACCGGCAAGCTGAGGCGGCTGAAGCTGCGTTGACGTTTAGGCTGGTTCCGTGCACAAAGTGACCGTGATGAGCCGCGAAGGGTGCCACCTGTGCGACGTGGCCGAGGCGGACGTCGCGCGGATCTGCGGTGAGCTGGGCGTGCCGTGGGAGACCGCGGACGTCGACAGCGACCCGGAATGGCGGGCTGAGTACGGCGACCAGGTGCCGGTGATCCTGATCGACGGCGTCGAGCACGGGTACTGGCGCGTCGAGGAAGAACGGCTGCGCGCGGCACTGCGGTAAGCAACCCGTAAGCGCGTTGGACGGGCCTGTCCGGGCCGGACCCGCCGAAGATGGTGGGGTGAATGCGTTGAAAGAAGCTCCGCCGGCCGCCCGGCCGCGCCTGTCCCTGGGCATCGCGACGTTCATCGGGCTGGTCTCGCTGGCCGTCGCGCTGGGCGTGGGGCATCTGGTCGCCGGTTTTGTCGGGTACAACGCGTCGCCGTTCGTCGCGGTCGCGGACTTCGTGATCGCGCACAGCCCGCACGCCGTCGTGGTGTGGGCGGAGCAGACCATCGGGACCGCCGACAAGACCGTGCTCAAGATCGGCCTGGCCGTGGTGCTGCTCGGTTTCGCGGTGCTGGCCGGACAGCTTTCGCGCCGCCGTCCGCTGCCAGGTCAGCTGCTGGTGCTCGTGGTCGGCGCGTTCGGGATCTTCGCGGTGTTCGAGCGCACGGACGTCGGCCAGCTCGCGTTGCTGGCTCCGGTGCTGGCGCTGGGCGCTTCGCTGCTGGTGTTCGGCTGGCTGCACAAACGCGCGCTGCCGCCGGAAAACGAACTGCGGCAAGGACTCAGCCGTCGCCAGGTATTGCAGCGCGGCGCGGGAATCGCGGCCGGCGCGGGCGTGGCGGCGATCGTCGGCGAGGTCGTGTCCACCACCGGCAGCGCGGCCGGATCCCGCGCGTCCATCGGGCCGCTGGTCGCTGCGCGGAAGGCCCCACCGGTGCCGCCGGACGCGGATTTCCACAAGCTCGGCTCGCCGCCGTTCATCACGCCGAACGCGAGCTTCTACCGGATCGACACCGCGTTCGTCGTGCCGCAGGTGCGGGCCGAGGACTGGAGCTTGAAGATCCACGGCATGGTCGACCGCGAGGTCAGCTTCTCCTACGCGGACATCCGGAACCGCCCGCTGGTGGAACGGACCGTGACGCTCACCTGCGTATCCAACGACGTCGGCGGAGACCTGATCTCGACCGCGAACTTCATCGGCGTGGACCTGGTCGACCTGCTGGAGGCGGCGGGCGTGCACGCGGGCGCCCAGCAGATGTACGCGACCAGCGTCGACGGGTTCACCTGCGGCACCCCGGCCAACGTCGCGCTGGACCCGGCGCGCGGCGCGATGCTCGCGATCGGCATGAACGGCGAGGCGCTGCCGGTCGAGCACGGATTCCCGGCGCGGATCGTGATCCCCGGGCTGTACGGGTACGTCTCGGCGACCAAATGGGTCACCGACCTGGAGTTCACGACCTGGGACGCGCGGCAGGCGTACTGGCTGCAGCGCGGCTGGGCGGAGCAGGCCCCGATCAAGACCGAATCGCGAATCGACGCCCCGGCCAGCGGAACGTCGGTGCGCGCGGGCCGGGTCCGCGTGGCGGGGACGGCGTGGGCGCAGCACGTCGGGATCGCGAAGGTCGAAGTGCGGGTGGACCAAGGCGCGTGGCTCCCGGCGACCCTGTCAGCCGAGGTCAACAAGGACACCTGGCGGATGTGGTGGGCCGAGGTGCCGGTGCCGCCCGGCAGCCACACGGTGACGGTGCGGGCGACGGACCAGTCCGGTTACACCCAAACAGACCGTCGCGCGGACCCGGTTCCGGACGGCGCGACCGGGTGGCACACGGTTCCGTTCACCGCGGCCTGAACCCCCGAGTCCGTCGGCCAACACTCGGCGCTATCGCCATCCGTCCCGCTGACGACGTGCCAAGCCCGGGGGCGGCGACCACCGTTGGACGGGGACCCGTGACAACGGCCGACAAGGGCGCGGTCCCGCTCTCGGCAAGGCCCAGCCGCGCTCGGCTGCTAGCAGCTGTTATCCCGGCAATGACTGGATGACCTTCGCCGCTACCTTTTCTGTCAGGTCGCAGGCTTTGTCTCCAAATTTGGCGACGGCGTCCGGGCCGAAGACCATAGCCACGGAGAACAGCTGCTGAGGATCGTTGTCCGCAAGCTGGACATCCATGACGCAACCTTGCCCCTTCGCGAACTCGGACCTTGTCGCATGTTGGCCCTCTACGGTGACTTCCGAGCCGCCCTTCGCCGACTGGATCCCGCGAGACGTCGAAACCGTCACTGTGTTGGCCGTGGAGTACTGACACTGCGGCCCGCTCATCTCTGGCTTGAGCACTGAAGTTTGAAGGATCGCGCCGAGGTCTTGGGTGCTAATGAGGTCGCAGGACTTTTGGGAGCCCATCTTCTTCGTCGGCGCTCCGGCGGGAGAACTGCATCCCGTGAGGACCAGGAGTGAAATCCCGAGCAAGGTGGACGTTCCTGCCCTCAGGACTCGTTGTTTCAACGGGCACGTTCCTTCTGATTGCTCCTGCGTGTGCAAGTCACTACGCGTTGTGTGTAGCCGCGCCAGCTGTTCCGCGTGGCCGAGAACCGGACCGACCATCCGAACGGGTTACGTCTTGACTCGGGAGCAGGCTGCGGTGCGCTGTGCTCGCTCCTGCGGCGCGTCGACCCGCCGGAACTGTCCGGCCGGTCTCCGCGGTGGTGTGTGCACAGGCACCGGATGGGCCGATGGCGACGGCAACCGGGGGATCGTCAGCGGTGGTGCGGTTGCAGGCGTGCCGCGGGCTTAGTTGTGCTCCCGGTCATGCGGATGACCAGTGACTTTGTGCATGCGTTCACAAGTGGACTACCGTAGGAACCCGTCCCCGCGAGGTCCGGCATCGAACCGGACGGAAGCCGTGGGGTCAAGGGTTGGTTTTCCACTGCCGGACAGGCAGGTGGGAGACAGCGCGGGCACGAAGCCGGATTGAGGAGACGTCAGCGTGGTGACACAGCGGGGTGGGCGCGGTGGTGCCGAACCGCCGGGCACGCCTCCTCGCGACGAATCCGACGCCGCCGAACCCGCCCCGCCAGCTGCGCGCCGCTCCGGGGGACGGCATGCCGCGGGCAGCCGCCGTCGAGCTACGGTAAGCGAGAACGGCTTGGGGCGCAACGGGAATTCGGCGGAAGCCAGTCACGCGAGCGGCTCGGAGAACGGGCGGGCCGCCGCTGGTGGCGAGCATGCCGCGGGCAACGGCCGGGCGGCTGGTCGTGATCAGGTCGCCGGTGGTGGCGAGCATGCCGCGGGCAACGGCCGCGCTGCTGTTCGCCGTCAGGAGGCCGGTGGCGAACACGCCGCTGGCAACGGCCGGGCAGCGTCCGGCAACGGCCGCGCCAGCCGGGCGGCCGCCAAGGCCGCCGTCGAGGCTCAAACCCCCGCCGAGGACGAGCCGAAACCTCGCACCCGCCGCCCCGCCCGCCCTTCCCGGACCGCGCCGGACGCCGACAATGCCCCGACCGCCGAGATGCCCGCCGTCTCCGACGCGGAGGACACCGCGGTCCGCGCGAAGCAGATCCCGGAGGCCGCCGTCGCCCGGCTGGCCGTCTACCTGCGGATTCTCTCCGGCTTGGCCGAACAGGGCGCGACCACCGTCTCCAGCGAGGAACTCTCCGCCGCCGCCGGCGTGAACTCCGCCAAACTGCGCAAAGATCTCTCCTACCTGGGCTCCTACGGCACCCGCGGCGTCGGCTACGAGGTGCAGGTGCTCGTCAGCCAGATCGAGCGCATCCTCGGCCTCACTCGCCAGCACCGGGTCGCCGTGGTCGGAATCGGCAACCTCGGCCACGCGCTCGCCAACTACGGCGGCTTCCCCGGCCGCGGCTTCCCGGTCGAGGCGCTCTTCGACCTCGACCCCGACCTGATCGGCGTGCCCGTAGGCGGCCTGCCGGTCTCCCACATGGACGACATTCCTCGCGTTTGCTCCGAAAGGGAGATTTCCGTGGGGATCATCGCCACACCTCCTACCGCCGCGCAGTCGGTGTGCGACAGGCTGGTGGCAGGCGGCGTCCAGTGCATCCTCAACTTCGCGCCGGTAGTGCTTCAGGTACCGGCACACGTCGAGGTCCGCAAGGTCGACCTGGCTGTCGAGCTGCAGATCCTCTCGTTCCACGTGGCTCGGCGCGCCGACAGCGCGGCCAGCGCGGGCGCCGCCGGGGAAAACCAGGGAAATACCGGGTTACCCGGCACGGGCCGACCAGCCGACAATGGCAGCGGCGGCGGACAAAACGGCGCCGGTACGGACGGCGGTCTCGGAATGGTGGTGCGCTGAATGAGCGTGTTGGCGGTCGGGCTCTCCCATCGCAGTGCGGATCTCGGCACGCTCGAGCGTGCGGCGATCCCCGCGGACGAGCTGACCAAGGTCCTGCACGACCTGCAGCAGGCGGAGCACATCAGCGAGGTCATGCTCGTCTCGACGTGCAACCGCATCGAGGTCTACGCCGTGGTCGAGACGTTCCACGGCGGCGTCAACGACGTCTCGGAGGTGCTCTCCCGCAAGGCCGGGATGGAGCCCGCCGAGCTGTACGACAGCCTGTACGTGCACTACGCCGGCGCGGCCGTCGAGCACCTGTTCTCCGTCGCCTCGGGCCTCGACTCGATGGTGGTCGGCGAGACGCAGATCCTCGGCCAGGTGCGCGCCTCGTACGCGACCGCGCGCGACGCCGGCACCGTCGGCCGCACGCTGCACGAGCTGATCCAGACCACGCTGCGCGTCGGCAAGCGCGTGCACTCCGAGACCGGGCTCGACCAGCTCGGCGCGTCCGTCGTGTCCGAGGCGCTGGCCGCCGCGGGCGACATCGCGGGCAAGCACGCGCTGATCGTCGGGGCCGGTTCGATGGGCGCGCTCACCGCGTCGCAGCTGCGCAAGGCCGGGATCGCCGAGATCACCGTCGCCAACCGCACCGAAGCCAACGCCGTCCGGCTGGCCGAGAAGGTCGTCGCCGAGGGAATCCCGGCCCGGTCGGTGCCGCTGTCCGACCTGGCCGCCGCGGTCGAACTCGCCGACCTCGTCGTGGCGTGCACCGGGGCGCAGGACGCGGTGTTCCTCGCCGGCCACGTGCCCGCGCGCGCCGGACGTCCGCTGGTGGTCTGCGACCTCGGGCTGCCGAAGGACGTCGACCCCGCGGTCGCCGAACTCGCCGACGTCACCGTGGTCGACCTGGAGACGATCCAGCGCCGCATGCGCGACGCCGGGGCCCCGACCACCGAGCGGCAGACCGCCAAAGCCAACGGCATCGTGCTCGACGAGGTGCGCGAGTACCTCGCCGGACAGCGCAGTGCCGAGGTCACGCCCACGGTCACCGCGCTGCGCAGGCGCGCGGCCGAGGTGGTGGACGCGGAGCTGCTCCGCCTGGACAACCGGCTGCCGGAACTCGACAGCCAGGTTCGCGAAGAGGTCGGCCGCACGGTTCGCCGGGTGGTCGACAAGCTGCTGCACGCGCCGACGGTGCGGGTCAAGCAGCTGGCCGCCGAGACGGCCGACACCGACTACGCCAACGCGTTGCGGGAACTGTTCTGCCTCGACCCGCAGGCTCCTGCGGCCGTGGCGAGCCCGACAGCGCCGGAATCCGAGAAGAAGCGGTAAGTGACCAGAGTCATTCGCATCGGCACGCGGGGCAGCAAGCTCGCCCTCGCGCAGACCGGCATCGTCGCCGACACCATCCGCGCCACCGGAGCGGAGGTGGAGATCGTCACCGTCACCACACCGGGCGACCTCTCCAGCGCCCCGATCTCGCAGATCGGCGTCGGCGTGTTCACCTCCGCGCTGCGGGAAGCGTTGCTGCGCAACGAGATCGACGTCGCCGTGCACTCGTACAAGGACCTGCCCACCGCACCCGAACCCGGCCTCGTGCTGGCCGCCGTGCCGCCGCGCGAGGACCCGCGCGACGCGCTCATCGCGCGCGACGGCCTCACCCTCGGCGAGCTTCCGCCGGGCTCGAAGGTCGGCACCGGAGCGGCCCGGCGGATGGCGCAGCTGCGCGCGCTGGGTCTCGGTTTGGAAATCGTGCCGATTCGAGGCAATATCGATACCCGCATGCGCAAGGTGACCGACGGCGAGCTGGATGCCGTGGTGCTCGCGCGTGCCGGACTGGCCAGGGTCGGCCGGGTGGACGAGATCACCGAAACCCTCGACCCGATCCAGATGCTGCCCGCCCCCGCGCAGGGGGCGCTGGCGCTGGAATGCCGGGCCGCCGACGTGGACGTCGAGCACCTGCTCGCGTCCGCGGCGGACGACGAGAGCACGAGGGTCGCGGTGACGGCCGAACGGGCTCTGCTCGCCGCGCTCGAAGCCGGGTGCAGCGCGCCGGTGGGCGCGCTCGCCGAGATCGTCGAGGACCTCGACGACGAGGGCGCGGTGGTGGAGCGCATCTCGCTGCGCGGCACCGCTGCCGTCGAAGGCGAGAACGGCGGCGTCGACATGGTGCGGGCGTCCGCGATCGCCGGGATCGGCGAGGCGGAGAAGCTCGGCCGGGAACTGGCCGCCGAACTGCTTGACCTGGGAGCCGGGGCGCTGCTCGGCCCCGCGCTGTGACGCCAGCCGTCACCGACCCGCACGACCTGCCCGACACCAGCGGCCGGAGCACCGGCCGCCCAAGAGGAGAAGAACACCAACGATGACCCCTGCTCGCAAGACCGCCGGGCGCGTCGCCTTCGTGGGCTCGGGCCCCGGGGACGCCGGGCTGCTCACCGTCCGCGCCCAGGAACTCCTGGCCAAGGCCGAGGTCGTGGTGACCGACCCGGACGTGCCGGCCAGCGTGCTCGCGTTCGCGGCTCCGACCGCCGAGGTCCGCCCCGCCGTCGGCGAACCGTCCGACGTCGCCAAGGACCTGACCGCCGAGGCCAAGGCAGGCCGGCTCGCGCTGCGGCTGGTCTCCGGCGACCCGCTGACCAGCCCGGCCGTCGTGGCCGAGGTCCAGGCCGTCGCCCGCACCTCGGCTGTGTTCGACGTCATCCCGGGTGTCGCGCCGGGCACCGCGGTGCCGGCGTACGCGGGTGTCGCGCTCGGCGGCACCTACACCGAGGCGGACGTCCGCGGCGAGGTCGACTGGGGCGCGCTGGCCGCGGTCCCCGGCCCGATCGTGCTGCACGCGACCTCGGCGCACCTGGCCGAGGCGGCGAGCCAGCTGACCGAGAAGGGGCTGCCGCCGACCACCCCGGTCGCGGTCACCGCGAACGGCACCATCAACACCCAGCGCACGCTGGACACCACCCTCGCCTCGGTCGCGAACGACGCGGGCGAGCTGGTCGGCCCGCTGGTCGTGACGGTCGGGCAGGCCGCCGGGCAGCGCTCGAAGCTGTCCTGGTGGGAGTCGCGCGCGCTGTACGGCTGGAAGGTCCTGGTGCCGCGCACCAAGGAGCAGGCGGGCGAGATGGCCGAGCGGCTGCGCGGCCACGGCGCGACCTCGCACGAGGTGCCGACGATTTCCGTCGAGCCGCCGCGCAGCCCGGCGCAGATGGAGCGGTCGGTCAAGGGCCTGGTCGACGGCCGGTACCAGTGGATCGTCTTCACCTCCACCAACGCGGTGCGCGCGGTGTGGGAGAAGTTCGAGGAGTTCGGCCTGGACGCCCGCGCGTTCTCCGGCGTGAAGATCGCCTGCGTCGGCGAATCGACCGCGGCTAAGGTCCGTTCCTTCGGCATCATCCCGGAGCTGGTCCCGACCGGCGAGCAGTCGTCCGAGGGCCTGCTGGCCGAGTTCCCGCCATACGACGACGTGCTGGACCCGGTGAACCGCGTCCTGCTGCCGCGCGCGGACATCGCCACCGAGATCCTGTCGGCCGGCCTGGTCGAACGCGGCTGGGAAGTGGACGACGTCACCGCCTACCGGACCGTCCGGGCCGCGCCGCCGCCCGCCGAGACCCGCGAGATGATCAAGACCGGCGGTTTTGACGCGGTCTGCTTCACCTCGTCGTCGACCGTGCGGAACCTGGTGGGCATCGCCGGGAAGCCGCACACGCGCACGCTGGTCGCGTGCATCGGGCCGAAGACCGCCGAGACCGCGGTGGAGTTCGGTCTGCGGGTGGACGTTCAGCCGGAGAAGGCGGATGTGCCGCATCTGGTGGACGCGCTTGCCGAGCACGCGGCTCGGCTTCGGGCGGAGGGTGCGTTGCCGCCGCCTCGGAAGGCGAAGCGGACTCGGCGTAGCTGAGGTTCGTCGCGGCTGAGGTTTTGGTCCGTGAAGGGCTCCTTGGGGGAATCAGATTCCCCCAAGGAGCCCTTCACGGCTTTCGGGGTGAGCGCGGGAGTACCTTGGGTGTGTGTTCCCTGAGCAGCGACCCCGCAGGCTTCGTACTACTCCGGCAATGCGCAGGTTGGTCAGCGAGACCACGTTGCGGCCACGGCAGCTGATCCTGCCGATGTTCGTGGCCGAGGGCCTCGACGCGCCGCGGCCGATCGCCAGCATGCCGGGCGTCGTTCAGCACACTCGCGACACTCTGCGCAAGGCCGCGGTCGAAGCGGTCAACGCCGGGGTCGGCGGGCTGATGCTCTTCGGCATTCCGGAGAAGCGGGACGCGCAGGGCTCCGGCGCGGTGGACGAGAACGGCATCCTGAACGTCGCGCTCCGGGATCTGCGCAGCGAACTCGGCGACTCCACCGTGCTGATGGCCGACACCTGCCTGGACGAGTTTACCGACCACGGACACTGCGGCGTCCTCGACGCGGACGGCGTGGTCGACAACGACGCCACGCTCCGGTTGTACGCGGACATGGGCGTCGCGCAGGCCGAAGCCGGGGCGCACGTGCTCGGGCCGAGCGGAATGATGGACGGCCAGGTCGGCGTGATCCGCCGGGCGCTTGACGAGGTCGGGCACAGCGAGACCGCGATTCTCGCCTATTCGGTCAAGTACGCCAGCGCGTTCTACGGTCCTTTCCGCGAGGCCGTCGATTCGCAGCTCAAGGGCGACCGCAAGACCTACCAGCAGGATCTCGGCAACGCGCGCGAGGCGATGCGCGAGCTCGAGCTGGACCTCGCCGAGGGCGCGGACATGGTGATGGTCAAGCCCGCCCTGTCCTATTTGGACATCATAAAGGCGGCGGCCGACATTTCCCCGGTTCCCGTCGCGGCGTACAACATCTCCGGCGAGTACGCGATGGTCGAGGCGGCCGCGGCGAACGGCTGGCTCGACCGCGAGCGCACCGTGCTCGAGGTGCTCACCTCCATCCGCCGCGCGGGCGCGGACCTGATCCTGACCTACTGGGCGGCCGAGGCCGCAGCCTGGCTGGACTGAGCCCGGGTAGGGTCTTTCGGGTGGCCGAGAAGGACGACAACACCCCGAAGCCAGCCGAGGTGACCCCGGACGAGTTCGCCGGGCTCACCGACGACGAACGCCGCAAGCGCGGTCGTGCGCCGGATCCGATGCTGCCGGGGGAGTCCGCGCCGAAGGCCAGGCCGCCGATGCAGGTGCACGTCGCGTTCGTGCTCGCCATCGTGGGTGCGGTGATCGTGGTCGCCGGGCAGGTCGTCGTCCTCGCGTTCAAACAGCAGCTGGTCGACCACGCGGTCGAGCAGCTGCGGAAGAGTGGGCAGAAGGTCGACGTCGCTCAGCTGCAGACCAACGCCAACACTCTCGTGTGGGCCATGCTGATCGGCGCGCTGTGCTTCGGTGCGTTGCTCGTGCTGTTCGCCTGGAAGGCCCGCGAGGGCACGCGGTCGGCGCGCAGCATCGCGACGCTGCTTGCGGTGCTTGGCATCGTCTTCGAACTCGGGGCGAACCGCAGCGTCTTCGCGCTCGCCGCTTCGCTGGCGCTGGTCGTCATGTTGATCCTGCTGTACCTGCCGAAGGTCGCGGACTACTTCCCGAAGGTTGGCAAGACCCTGTAATGGCGGCCAGGACGCTGTACTCCGAGGCCGGTGTCGGCTGGTCGGCACTGGTCTGGGGCCCGCTGTTCGCGCTGCTGGGCGCGCTCGCCGAACTCGCCACCGGCGGGCCGACGCACATCGTCGGCTGGGTGCTGATCGGCGCCGCGCTGTGCGTGCTGACGCTGCCGTGGGTTTACGCGCGGCGACGGTTCCTTTCGCTCGAGGTCACCACCGAGAGGCTGCGGCAAGGGCGGGAGACGCTGGCCGCCGAGCGAATCGCGTCGGTGACCGACGTCGGCGCGCCGGTCGGGACGCGCGTTCTCGGCGGTGGCTGGTCGGTGCCGCGGAAGTACGACGAGTTGCCGGTCGAGCTGGACGACGGCACGGTGGTGCTCGCCTGGGCCCGCGACGTCGAAGCGCTGAAGGCCGCGCTGTCGGAGCTGGCCGCGAAGAACCGGCCCGAGACCGAATCGACCGGGGAGGAGCAGTCCGATGACTCCCGGAACTGAACCCCCACGAGGGACGCGGAACGACGGTGAACCTGAAATGCTGGACCCCGTGATCGACCTACCCCAGCCGACCGGAGCCGGGCTTTGGCCGCCGGAGGAAAAACAGCCCGAGGCGAAACTCAACCAGCCGTGGCGCGCGTTCGTCGCGCTCGGCGAGGTCGTGGTGGCCGGATTGGTGCTCTGGGCGGCGTTCGCGCTGTGGCACGCCGGGGTCGTCACGGTCGTCACCACCGCGGGCGACGGCACGCGATTGGCGTCGCAGCGCTACTTCGGCGGGCACATCGCCGGGGCGCTCGGGCTCGGCACGTTGTCCGCGGTGCTGGTGGTGGACGCGTTCCGCCAATTGCTGCTCGCGGTGCGTGCCCGGCACAAAAAGAAAAAGGACTGAATTACACAGCTGGCCCACAGGGAACCAACAGCTGACTGCTAAGCAGGCCCCGCAGTCTTGCGCCCATGACGCGGCTGCGCACACGAACCTGGGTGGTCAACGGAGTCCTTGTCGTGCTGCTCGGCGGCGCGGCTTTCGGGATTTACCAGGCATTTTCTCCGGCTAGCTCCACGGCGTCCGCACAAACCCGGACCACGCCGGTCCGCCGCGCGAACGTCTCCCAGACCGTGTCGGCGGCGGGCACGATCGCGAGCACGTACACCGGCGTCGCGAACTTCACGACGTCCGGCAAGGTGACGAGCATCGACGTGAAGGTCGGCGACGTCGTGAGCGCCGGGCAGAAGCTCGCCACGATCGACTCTTCCCAGGCGAGCAAACAACTTCAGGTCGCCAAGGACAATCTCGCGGTCGCCGAGGACAACCTCACGAACGCGGAGGACAACCCGCCGGCGAACCAGACCGCGGCACAGGCGCAGAGCAGCACCGCGTCGCTTCAGGCCAAAGTGGATCAAGCGCAGCTGGACGTCGACAACGCGGAATCGGCGCTGGCCGCGACGACGTTGACCGCACCGGGGGCGGGAACGGTCACCGCGATCAACGGGACGGTCGGGCAGCAAACGGGCAGCGGATCCGGTTCCAGCAACAGTTCAGCGGGCACGTCTTCCTCGAATTCCGGTTCCGGCGGCCAGTCCGGCCAGCAGTCGTCCTCCGGTAACAGCACCACGAGCAGCAGCACCGGTTTTATCGACATCACCGACATGGGCAATCTCGTCGTCAATACTTCGGTGGCGGAAATTGACGTGAGCAAGGTGAAAACCGGTCAGAAAGCCACGGTTGCGCTGAACGCGACACCGGATCAACCGTTGCAGGCGACCGTTTCCAGCATTGATCTCACGCCGACCACGAGCAGCAATGTCGTCAGCTACGGCGCGAAACTGGCGTTGTCGAATCCGCCGTCGGGGTTGCGGCCCGGGCAGTCGGCGAGCGTCGTGATCACCGTCGCGGAAGCCGACAATGTGCTCAGCGTTCCGGCCGCGGCGGTGCGGACCAGCGGGACGACGAACGTGGTCACGGTGGAACAGAACGGGCAGCCGGTGTCGCGGCAGGTCGAGGTCGGGGTGCGCGGAGAGTCCACCGTGGAGATCAAGTCCGGGCTGCAAGAGGGCGACAGCGTGGTCCTCACCGCGGCGTCGCCGACGACGTCGAGCGGCTCCAATGGCCAGCAGCGAACCGGTGGCACCGGCGGTCTCGGCGGGTTCGGCGGCGGTCAGCAGGGCGGATTCGGCGGCGGACGCCAGAGCGGCGTCGGCGGCGGGGGCCGGGGATGAAGCCGGTGATCGCGGTCTCCGGACTGCGCAAGACCTACGGCAGCGGGGAAACCGCCGTGCACGCGCTGCGCGGGGTCGATCTGCGGGTGTGGCCGGGCGAGTACGTGGCGATCATGGGCGCGTCCGGGTCCGGGAAATCGACGCTGCTGAACATGCTCGGCTGCCTCGACACTCCGACCTCGGGCCGGTACCTGCTGGACGGATTCTCGGTCGCCGACCTCAACGAACGGCAGCTTGCCTTGCTGCGCAATCGAAAGATCGGCTTCATCTTCCAGTCCTTCAACCTCGTGCCGCGCACCAGCGCGTTGTCCAATGTGGAATTGCCGATGGTCTACAGCGGACTCAAGCGAGGGGAACGGCGACGCCGCGCGCTCGCCGCGCTGGAGATGGTCGGGCTGACCGACCGGGCCAAGCATCTGCCGAACGAACTGTCCGGCGGGCAGCAGCAGCGCGTCGCGGTGGCGCGAGCGCTGGTCGGCGGACCGGCGTTGCTGCTCGCCGACGAACCGACCGGAAACCTCGACCACGCAAGCACGGTCGACGTCCTCGGCGTTTTCGACCGGCTCAACGCGCTCGGCCGCACGGTCGTGGTGATCACGCACGAGGACGAGGTCGCACACCACGCCCGCCGCGTCGTGCGGGTAAGCGACGGGCGGATCGTGTCGGACGAGGTCCGCGCCGGGGTGGTCGCGTGAACTTCCTCGAGATCATGCGGTTCGCGGTGCGCGGGCTCGCCTCGAACAAACTGCGTTCGGTGCTCACCACGCTCGGCATCACCATCGGCGTCGCGTCGGTGATCTTGCTGGTGGCAGTGGGAAACGGCGCTTCGGCGGCGATCACCGCGAGCATCCAGGGCCTCGGCACCGACGTGGTCAACGTGTCTCCGCTCCGCGGCGGCGGGCAGACCAGCCAGGTCCGGCCGCTCACCGTGCAGGACGCGCACGCGCTGGTCGACCCGGTGGGCGCGCCGGACGTCAAGGCGGCGGCCCCGGTGGTGAACACCAGCGGGACCGCGACCTACGGGCAGACGTCCTACGACGTGTCGAGCGTCGTCGGCACCGAACCCAGCTACTTCACCACCACGAACCGGCAGATCGCCGACGGCCAGCTGTTCGGCGCCGAGGACGTGACGCAGGCGCGCAAGGTCGTGGTGCTCGGGCCGACGACGGCGCAGTCGATCTTCGGCACCGCCGAACCGGTCGGCAAGAACGTGCTGATCAACAGCATCCAGTTCACCGTGATCGGCGTGCTGCAGACGAAGGGCAGCACCGGGCTGCAGAACGCCGACGACGTCGCGATCGCCCCGATCAGCGCGGTGCAGAACTCGCTCGCCGGCTACGGCGGGCTGAACCAGATCGCGGTGCAGGCGACCACGGCCGATTCGATCGGGCTGGCGCAGGCCGAGGTCACCGCGATCCTCGACGCCCGGCACGGCATCCAGGCCTCGGCCAATCCGGACTTCCAGATCCAGAACTCCGCGCAGCTGCTGCAGACCCGCACGTCGGCGATCCAGACGTTCACCGTGCTGCTCGGCGCGGTCGCGGCGATCTCGCTGCTGGTCGGCGGGATCGGCGTCACGAACATCATGCTCGTCACGGTCACCGAGCGGATCCGCGAAATCGGCATCCGCAAGGCGATCGGCGCGCCGCGCTCGGCGATCCTTGGCCAGTTCCTCGCCGAGACGACCATGCTGAGCCTGTTCGGCGGACTGCTCGGCGTGCTGATCGGCGTGGTCGGCAGCCGGTTCAGCGTCGCGGGCATCCAGCCGGTCGTGGTGCCGTCGTCGATCGCGCTCGCGTTCGCGGTGTCCGCCCTGATCGGGCTTTTCTTCGGCAGTTTCCCGGCGAACCGGGCTTCGCGGCTGCGGCCGATCGACGCCCTCCGGCACGAGTAGGAGCCCCATGTCCGCGTCGACCACCCAGCCCATTCCGACCCCGCCGGAGGAGCCGGCCGCGCAGCGTCCGGAAGACCTCATCGCCGAACCCGCCGTCCAAGGCGATCTCACGACTGAGCTGAAGCAGGTCGCGCGGCCGTTCGGCAAGCCGACCCTCGTGCTCGCCGGGCTGCTCGTGCTGGCGCTGGCGTTCGCCGGCGGCGCGTGGACGCACGCGGCGTTCGGTCCGTCGAGCAGTACTTCCAGTGCCCGTCCTGATTCGACAGCCGGACAACAGGGGACCGGCTTCGGCGGACGCACGGCAGGCGGTCGCGGCACGATCGGCACCGTGGAGAAGGTCGACGGCAGCACGGTCACGCTGAAGACCGTGCAGGGCAGCGAAGTCAAAGTGTCCACTTCGGACAGCACGACGGTCGGGGTGACGCAACCGGGCAAGCTCAGCGACCTCAAGCCGGGCCAGACGGTGACCGTCCAGGGCCGCACCGGATCGGACGGATCGGTGGCCGCACAGGCGATCGTGGCGCAGCCGGGCCGTTAGGGGACGTCGTTGAGCGCGATGATCGCGACGTTCAGCGCGGTCGTGTAGAGCAGCCACGCCAGATACGGCACGAGCAGCAGCGCGGCGATGCGGGACCGGCGGTAGAACAGCGCGATCGTCACCATCACGGTGAAATCGAGCAGCACGATGTCCACGCACGCGACCTGCGTGGAACCGCCCGCGAAGAACAGCGAGATCCACATCAGGTTGAACAGCAGGCCGATGCCGTACGCGGCGAAGCCCTGGTTCTCGCCGTCGGTGCGCCAATAACTCCAGCCGGCGACGGCGAGCACGAGGTACAGCACTGTCCACACCGGACTGAACAGGGACGAGGGCGGGGCCCACGCCGGCAGCACGTAGCGGTTGTAGGCGTCCGGTGCGGTCGTCGCGGCCAGCGCGCCGACCAGCGCGATGACGCCGACCAGCCCGAAGAACACCGCGAGCATCAGCCACGGGTTCCGGCGATGTGTGGGCGCCGTCACGTCTCCTCCATGGCTCGCCCCGTCCATGGGCGCCCATCCTAAGAGCGGTCGGGCCGGTGCGCCGGGTGGCAAACGGGTGGCAGCTTGGGCGCCACCGACACCCGATCGGAGGATTTGCAAGACTGGGACGGTGAGCACTGGCACCGAGCAGTCCAAAGCATGGTTCGCACGCGCCAAGGCGGCCGTTCCGGGCGGGGTGAACTCGCCGGTGCGCGCCTTCAACTCGGTCGGCGGCACGCCGCGGTTCATGGTCCGCGGCGAGGGCCCGTATCTGTGGGACGCCGACGGCAACCGCTACGTCGACCTCGTCTCCTCGTGGGGCCCGATGATCCTCGGGCACGCGCACCCGAAGGTGGTGGCCGCCGCCCGCGCGGCCGCGGAGCACGGGCTGTCCTTCGGCACGCCGACGATCGGCGAGGTCGAACTGGCCGAGGAGATCATCGGCCGGGTCGGCCCGGTCGAGCAGGTCCGGCTGGTCAACTCCGGCACCGAAGCCACGATGAGCGCCATCCGGCTGGCCCGCGGTTTCACCGGCCGCGCCAAGATCGTGAAGTTCGCCGGGTGCTACCACGGCCACGTCGACGCGCTGCTCGCCGAAGCGGGTTCCGGCGTCGCGACGCTCGGCCTGCCGACTTCGCCGGGCGTCACCGGCGCGCAGGCCGCGGACACGATTGTCTTGCCGTACAACGATCTTGACGCGCTTCGCAAGTCCTTCGCGGAAAACGAAGGCCAGATCGCCGCGGTGATCACCGAAGCGGCCGCGGGCAACATGGGCGCGGTGCCGCCGGACCCCGGTTTCAACGCCGCGCTGCGTGACCTCGCGCACGAGAACGGCGCGCTGCTGATCATGGACGAGGTGATGACCGGCTTCCGCGTTTCGCGCGCCGGCTGGTTCGGCCTCGAAGGCGTGGCCGGCGACCTCTACACGTTCGGCAAGGTGATGTCCGGCGGGTTGCCCGCCGCGGCGTTCGGCGGCCGCGCGGACATCATGGCGAAGCTCGCGCCCGGCGGTCCCGTCTATCAGGCTGGTACGTTGTCCGGTAACCCGGTCGCGGTCGCCGCGGGTCTCACCGCGCTGCGCGAAGCCGACGACGCTGTGTACGAGAAGCTCGACGCCAACGCGAAGCGTCTCGGCGGGCTCTTCGACAAGGCGCTCAGCGAAGCGGGCGTCACGCACACGGTGCAGTTCGCGGGCAACCTGGTGAGCGTCTTCTTCACCGACAAGCCCGTACGCAACTACGCGGACGCGCAGGCCACCGAGACGTGGCGCTTCCCGGCGTTCTTCCACGCGCTGCTCGAAGCGGGCGTGTACCCGCCGCCGAGCGCGTACGAGGCCTGGTTCGTGAACGCCGCGATGGACGACGAAGCGTTCGGTGTCATCGAGGCCGCGTTGCCGGCGGCGGCGCGCGCGGCGGCTGAGGCGGTTCGCCCATGACGACCGTCGTGCACATGCTGCGGCACGGTGAGGTCCACAACCCGGAGAAGATCCTCTACGGACGGCTGCCCAACTACCGCCTGTCGGAGCGTGGACAGCGTCAGGCGCTCACTGTCGCGGAGGCACTCGCCGGACACGACCTGGCGTACGTCGTCGCTTCGCCGCTTCAGCGCGCGCAGGAGACCGCAGCGCCTATCGCGGGCGCGCACCGTCTCGACATCGCCACCGACGACGGTCTCATCGAAGCGGGGAACGTCTTCGAGGGCCAGCGCGTGGCGGTAGGCGACGGCGCGCTGCGGCAGCCGAAAGCGTGGCCGCACCTGGTGAATCCGTTCAAGCCGTCATGGGGCGAGCCGTACGTCGAGATCGCACACCGCATGCTCGGCGCGGTACACCGTGCCCGCGTACAGGCCGAAGGGCGCGAAGCGCTGTGCGTGTCGCACCAGCTCCCGATCTGGACGCTTCGCCGGTTCCTCGAAGCGAAGCGGCTGTGGCACGACCCGCGGCAGCGGCAGTGCTCGCTCGCGTCGCTCACCAGCCTGGTGTTCGACGGCGAACAGCTGCTGGAGATCGTCTACAGCGAACCCGCGGGCACCACGGACCCGAAGGTGACCGGCGCATGAAACGGCGGCTGCTCGGAATGCTGCTGGCCGCCGCGCTGGTCGTGACGGGCTGCTCGACCGGCAAGGACGCGGTCGTCTCGGGCGGCACGTTCACCTTCGTCTCGCCCGGCGGCAAGGTCGACATCACGTACCCGCTGAACGAGCGCCAGCAGGCCCCGACGCTGACCGGCGACGACCTGATGCACGAGGGCAAACAGCTCTCGCTCGCGGACTTCCCCGGCAAGGCGCTGGTGATCAACCTGTGGGGCCAGTGGTGCGGCCCGTGCCGGGCCGAAGCGCCCGAGCTGGAGACCGTGAGCAAGCAGATCGCCCCGCTCGGCGCCGAGGTGATCGGGCTCGACGTGCGCGATCCGGCGCGCGACGTGGCACAGGACTTCGTGCGCGACCGCGGCCTGACGTACCCGTCGATCTGGGACCCGTCCGGACGCGTGCTGCTGCAGCTGTCCGGATATCCGCGCAACATCATCCCGTCGACGCTGGTGCTCGACAAACAGCACCGGGTCGCGGCGGTGTTCCTGCGGCAGGTGCTGGCTTCGGACCTGGTTCCGGTGGTGCAGCGGCTCAGCGCGGAGAAGTGACCCGGGACCAAGGTCCCGGCTGCGCTGTGGCGTAGGTCCTGTGAGCGGGCCCCGCCCGCCTCACGTCCAGCTCACTGCCTACTCTCAAGTGCGTGAACTCCGTGTCCGAGCTGGCGCTCTCCGGGCCGCTGCTGCTCGCCGCGGGTGTCGCGCTGGTCGCCGGGGCCATCTCGTTCGCGTCGCCGTGCGTGGTGCCGCTCGTGCCCGGGTACCTCGCCTACCTCGCGGCTCTCGTCGGCGCGGACGCCCCGGCGGTGCGCGACGGCGAGGAACGCAAGAAGGGCCGCTACGCCGTCCTCGGCGCGGCGGGGCTTTTCGTGCTCGGGTTCACCGTGGTGTTCGTCGCGACCATGGGCACGCTGGTCTGGCTCGCGAACACCTTGCTGGTCAACGAGGATCTGCTGCAGCGCATCGGCGGCATCCTCACCATCCTCATGAGCCTGGTCTTCCTCGGCTGGATCCCGGGGCTGCAGCGCGAGGTCCGCTCGCACCACGTGCCCGGCGGCGGCCTGTGGGGCGCGCCGGTGCTCGGCGCGGTGTTCGGGCTCGGCTGGACGCCGTGCATCGGGCCGACGCTCTCGGCCGTCACCAGCCTCGCCAGCGCCACCGGCGGGGCCGCGATCCGCGGGTACGTGCTGGTGCTCGTCTACTGCCTCGGCCTCGGCGTCCCGTTCCTGCTGATCGCGCTCGGCGCGCGCTGGGCCGTGCGCGCCACCGACTGGCTCCGCCGCAACGGCCGCCGCGTGCAGATCTTCGGCGGGGCGCTGCTGATGCTGGTCGGCATCCTGCTGGTCACCGGGCTGTGGGGGGACGTCATGGGCTGGCTCCGCAACTCCGTCGCCTCCGATCTCGAGCTGCCGTTGTGACCACTACCGAAGCGCCCCCGAAGAACCCGCAGCCGTACCGGCCGTCGCCGGCCAGGCAGGTCCTGGCTTTCCTGCGCAACACCTGGCGCGGCCTGACCTCCATGCGCACCGCGCTGGTGCTGCTGTTCCTGCTGGCGCTCGCCGCGCTGCCCGGCGCGCTGCTGCCGCAGCGGCGGCTGAACGCGCCGAAGGTCGACCAGTACATCAGCGCGCACGGCTGGTGGGGTTCGCTGCTCGACAAGCTGGAGTTCTACGACGTCTACTCCAGCGTCTGGTTCTCCGCGATCTACCTGCTGCTGATGATCTCGCTGGTCGGCTGCCTCACGCCGCGCAGCTTCGAGTACCTCAAGCAGATGCGGGCGAAGCCGGTGCTGACGCCGCGCAACCTCGCGCGCATGCCGCACCACCGGATCGCCCGCACCGCGCGCAGGCCGGAGACGATCCGCGAGGACGTGCGCAAGCAGCTGTCCGGCTGGCGGCGTATCGAGCGCGAGGAGGACGGCGGCGGATTCAGCGTCTCGGCCGAACGCGGCTACCTGCGCGAGACCGGCAACCTGCTCTTCCATTTCGGCATGCTCGGCCTGATCATCTTCTTCGCCCTCGGCAAGCTCTACAGCTACGAGGGCCAGGTCATCGTGCAGGCCAACGGCGGCCAGTTCTGCAACTCGGGCATCTACAACTACGACTCGTTCGAGGCCGGGCTGCGCATCGACGGCACCGACCTCGACCCGTTCTGCGTGAAGGTCAACGACTTCACCGCCCGCTACACCGCCACCAACCAGGCGGACTACTACCACTCGCACATCGAGTACCAGTCCGGCGAGGACCTGCAGACCGGCACGTGGAAGCCGTACGACCTCGAGGTCAACGAGCCGCTGCGCACCGCCGGCGACCGGGTTTACCTGCTCGGCAACGGGTATTCGCCGCAGTTCACGGTGACCTTCCCGAACGGCGAGAAGCGCACCCAGAACACCCAGTGGATGTTCACCGACCCGTCGACGATGCTGTCCGAGGGCGCGACGAAGTTCGACCAGCCCGGCGTCACCGACGAGGTCCAGCGGCGCACCAAGCAGCTCGCGATCACCGGGCTGTTCGCGCCGTCCTCGTTCATCCACGGCGGCGTCCTCACCTCGACCGGGCCGCAACTGAACAACCCGATGGTCGCGGTCGACGTGCTGCGCGGCGACCTCGGTCTCGACGCGGGCCGCGGCCAGTCGGTGTTCTCGGTCGACCAGTCCCGCGTCGAGGACGGCCGGCTGAAGCGGGTCGCCCGCAAGAACCTCGCGGTCGGCCAGGAACTAACGCTCGACGACGGCACCAAGGTGCGCTTCGACGGCGTCAACAAATGGGTCAACCTGCAGGTCTCGCACGATCCGACGCAGGGCTACGTGCTCGGCTTCGCGATCGTGATGTTCGCCGGACTCGGGGCGTCGCTGCTGGTCAAACGGCGTCGCGTGTGGGTGCGGGTGCGGCCGGGCAAGGACGAGGGCGCGAGTACCGTGATCGAGGTCGCGGGGCTCGCGCGCACGGATCAAGCCGGATACGGCGAGGAATTCCAGCGGATCAGCGAACGGCTGGTCACGGGCCGGAAGGGCAGCTGAGGCATGGAAATCAACGAGACTTTCTCGCAGTACAGCGACCTGCTGTACACGACGACAGTGGCGATTTACGTGCTGGCGCTGCTGTTCACGCTCTTCGAGCAGGCGTTCGGGGCCAAGGGCCGTCTCGCCGCCGAGCGCAGCAGGCAGCGCGTGCTGGTCGGCGCGGGCGGGCCGGACTCCGACTCGGCCTCGGTCGAGGACGGCGACGCACCGGCCGAGCCCGAGGCTCCGCGCACGATCGGCCGCCCCGAGCGGATCGGCCGGATGGGCGCGGCGCTGCTCGTCCTGGGCGCGCTGCTGCAGCTGTCGGCGATCGTGCTGCGCGGACTCGCGGTGCACCGCGCGCCGTGGGGCAACATGTACGAGTACGGCATGGCGGTCACCTTCATCACCGTCGTCGCCTGGCTCGTGGTGATCAAGAAGTTCCCGGTCCGCCACCTCACCGGCTTCCTGCTGCTGCCCGTCGTGATCCTGATGTTCATCAACGGCACGCTGCTGTACACGGTGGCCGCGCCGGTCGTGCCCGCGCTGCAGTCCTACTGGCTCTACATCCACGTGTCCGCCGCGATCATCGGCTCCGGCGTCTTCCTGGTGCCGGGCGTGGCGAGCGTGCTCTACCTCTTCCGCACCGCGCACGACCGCAACCCGGCCAAGTTCTCCGGTTTCGGCCCGAAGCTGCCCGCCGCCGACGTGCTCGACCGGATTGCCTACCGTGCCACGATCGTGGCGTTCCCGATCTTCACCTTCGGCGTGCTGTGCGGCGCGGTGTGGGCCGAGGCCGCGTGGGGCCGGTTCTGGGGCTGGGACCCGAAGGAGACCGTCGCGTTCATCGCGTGGGTCGTCTACGCGGCATACCTGCACTCCCGCGCCACCGCGGGCTGGCGCGGCACGCGCGCGGCGGTGATCAACATCGTCGGGTTCTCGGTGACGATCTTCAACCTGTTCTTCGTCAACCTGGTGACCGTCGGACTGCATTCCTACGCAGGGGTGAGCTAGCCGGGGGTCCGCCACCCGGACCGGGCCTCGGGCGACTACCGTCGTTGTCAGGGGCCCTTCGACGTACCCGGGAGGTTGGCAACGGTGACCGGACCCAGTGAAGAGACTGCCGGCGAACAGCAGTCCGAGCAGGCCCAGGAACCGGCTGCCATGTTCTCCGAGGAACGGACCGATTCGACGCCGCATCCCGGCACCGGACCGTACGACGCGCAGCCGACGCAGGTCGTCGACCCGCCGCCGCAGGGGGCGTACCAGCCGCTGCCGCAGCCGGGCGGCTACCAGCCGCACTACGACCAGAATCTGCCGCCATTGCAGCCTCCGGCGCAGCAGCATCCGCAGCACGCCGCGCCGGGCGGGTACCAGCAGCCGCCCGCAGCCCCGGCTGGCACGCCGGTTCCTGCTCCGGGTGCGGTTCCCCCAGCGAACGCGCAGGGGCTTCCGCAGCCCGCGTCCAGCGCGGACGAGCTGGCCACGGCACACCTGGTGAAACAGCAGAAGCGGACGCCGCAGTCAGGCTGGCGCAAGGCGGTGTACCTGGGCAGCGGCAAGCTGATCAACCCGGGGGAGAGCCCCGCGGACACGCGGCGGCGCGAGCTGATCGCGCGCGTCAACCAGCCGCTGCGCGGGTGCTACAAGATCGCGATGCTGAGCCTCAAGGGCGGCGTCGGCAAGACCACGACCACGACCACGCTCGGCGCGACCTTCGCATCCCTGCGCGGCGACCGCGTGGTGGCGGTGGACGCGAACCCGGACCGCGGGACGCTGTCGCAGAAGATCGCCATCGAGACCACCGCGACCGTCCGGCACCTGCTGCGGGACGCGGACAAGATCACGCGCTACAGCGACGTCCGGTCCTACACGTCGCAGGGTTCGAGCCGGCTGGAAATTCTTGCCAGCGAACAGGATCCGGCCGTGTCGGAGGCGTTCTCCGAGAACGACTACCGGCGCACGGTGAACCTGCTGGAGCACTTCTACAACATCGTGCTCACCGACTGCGGCACCGGTCTGATGCACTCGGCGATGAAGGGCGTCCTCGACGTCGCCGATTCGCTGGTCGTGGTGTCCTCCGGTTCGGTCGACGGAGCCCGCAGCGCCTCGGCGACGCTGGACTGGCTGGAGGCGCACGGCTACGGCGACCTGGTGAAACGCTCGGTCGTGGTGATCAACTCGGTGCGCCCGAAGGGCAGTTCGGTCGACCTGGACAAGCTGGCCGCACACTTCGGCGCGAAGGTGCGCGCGGTGTGCCGGATCCCGTTCGACGCGCACCTGGAAGAGGGCGCGGAGATCGAGCTGGAACGCCTCGGCGGGGACACGCGGCTGGCGCTGCTGGAACTGGCGGCGACGGTGGCCGACGGGTTCAACGGACAGCAGTACCGTATTTGATTGCCCCGGCTGTGTCTAATTGCCCCGGCTCCGCCGGGGCGCCGAGATCGCCGGGGAGCCGGTTTCTTCCCTCCCGATTCGCCCGGCCTGGGGGCCGGTCGAATCGCTCAGTCCAGAAACCGGCGCGATCTCGGGTTGTGGTTCCGGAGTCTGTGAGGGTTCCCTCGGGTGACGCTGCTAGGTCGTGAGGGCAGCTTGAGGGCTGCGGAGCCCGTGAAGGGATCTGTGGCTGGTCGTGAGGGAAGCTCGAGGGTGGCGGAGTTTGTGAGGGTTTCTCTCAGGGGCTGCCGCTGGTCGAGGGCCACGCAGGTGCCGTGAAGGGGTCCTTCACGGCAAGTGCGGACGGCTCAGGAGTCGTTGTCCTCGGGGCGGCGGTTGCGCTGCTGTTCGGAGAGCTTGCGCAGGAATTCAGGATCGTCGTCAGGGGCGACGGCCGGACGGCGCTGCGGGACGCTGATCCGCTGCGCGCCGAGTGCCCGCCACAACAGAACGGCGATGGTGATCGCGCCCACCGCTGCGAGCAGAGGAATCATGCCCGGGTCCTTCCGTCGTGCTGGCCCCCAGATTAGCCGCAATCCGGCTGGGTCGGGGGCAACGGGCCGCCCCGGAACGCGGCGAAGGGTCGTGACCGGCAAGCGATGCGGGAGGCACCCCTTGCCAGTCACGACCCTTCGGCGTGTTCGAGACCCGCGGTCAGATCTTGCGGGTCGGCTCGCTGGCGTCCGTGGTGAGTTCGGCCAGAAGGTCGTTCACCTCGGACTCGCGGAACCTGCGGTGTCCGCCCGGCGTGCGGATCGAGCCGATCCGGCCCGCGGTGGCCCAGCGGGTCACGGTCTTCGGGTCCACCCGGAACAGAGCGGCCACCTCACCCGGGGTGAGCAACCGTCCGCCCATGGTTGCGGTCATTTTCCGCCTCCTTAACGCCCAACTTGCTATACCGGGGGCATCGGGCGATTTCGCCCGTCGCGCCCGGGTGGCCAACGCGGCAATCGTGGCACTTCACCCGTCGGGTACTCGAACGGTTGTCCTTGGGTAAAGAGCCCTTAAAGTGCAAAAGGGACATAACTCAGCAGATTCTCAGGATCGCTCAGGGCCTGTTCGCGCCGCGCTGACCAGGCATTTTCCAACCGGATGCGCCGAGATTCGGGTAAAGACCAGGCAAAGGCCGAGTCTGGGCGGCGTCCGGCGCTCAGGTTGCTGTGACGCAGGAGACAATTCGGGGCCTACCGGGATGAGCCGGTCGCGCGGGCGCGCCGCATAATGAGCCGGTGGATCAGCTGGACCGGAAGATCATCGCCGAGCTGCGGGCCAACGGCCGGGCTACCTACGCCGATCTCGGCCGCACGGTGGGGCTCTCCGCGTCGTCGGTGCACGAACGCGTCGGGAAGCTCGAGGCGGCGGGCGTGATCACCGGCTACCACGCGATGGTCGACCCGAACACGGTCGGGCTCGGCGTCACCGCGCTGGTCGGCATCCATCCCACCGACACCGCCACCGACGAGGACGTCGCCGCCTCGCTCGGCGAACTGCCCGAGGTGGAGAGCTGCTACGCGGTCGCGGGCGACGAGGCCTTCGTAGTAAAGGTGCGGGTTTCGACCGTCGACGAACTGGAGCTCACCCTCGGCAGGCTGCGCCGCATCCCCGGCGTCGGCCGCACCAACACCACGGTGGTGCTCTCCACCCGGTTCGAGGGCCGCCCCAACAACGCGGGCCTGGACGAAGACCCGCCGAGCGGGGCGTAGCCTGTTTCGGTGTGAGCGAGACACCGGACCACCTGCCCCGTGACCTGACGGTGTACTTGATCGCGCGGTTCGCGCTCGTCGCGGTGGTCGCGGTCGTGCTTTCGCTGGTCGGCGTGCCGCTGCTGGTCGCTTTGCTGATCGGGCTCGTCGTCGGCCTTCCGCTCGGCCTGCTGCTCCTGCGCGGCCTGAACCAGCGCGTGACGGCCGGTCTGGCCAAGCGCAACGAATCCCGCGCGCGTGCCCGTGCCCAGCTGCGGTCGCAGCTGCGCGGCGAGACCTCGGCTGACGATTCCGCGGCATGAGCAAACCGCACGACCGCGCCTGGGTCCGGGAGGCCGTCCGGATCATCGAGGCCGACGCCAACCGCAGCGCCGACACTCATCTGCACGTTTTCCCGTTGCCTCCGGAATGGGACATCGACCTCTACCTGAAGGACGAGTCGGTGCATCCGACCGGCTCGCTCAAGCACCGCCTCGCGCGCTCGCTCATCCTGTACGGCCTGGTCAACGGGCACATCGGGCCGGACACCGTGCTGGTCGAGGCGTCCAGCGGCTCGACCGCGGTGTCCGAGGCGTACTTCGCGCGGATGCTCGGCCTGCGGTTCGTGACCGTCGTGCCGCGGCGGACCAGCAAGGAAAAGATCGCGCTCATCGAGTTCTACGGCGGCGAGTGCCACTACGTCGACGCGGCGCCGGCGATGTACCCGGAGGCCGAGCGGCTGGCCGCCGAGTGCAACGGGCATTACCTCGACCAGTTCACCTACGCCGAGCGCGCGACGGACTGGCGCGGCAACAACAACATCGCCGAGTCGGTGTTCGCGCAGATGCGTGCCGAACGCCATCCGGTGCCGTCGTGGATCGTCGTCGGCGCGGGCACCGGCGGGACGAGCGCGACGTTCGGCCGCTACGTCCGGTACAAGCGGCACACCACGAAGATTTGCGTGGTGGACCCGGAAAACTCGTCGTTCTACGGCGCGTGGGAAACCGGCGCGCTCGACTACGCGACCGGGATGCCGTCGCGGATCGAGGGCATCGGACGGCCGCGCTGCGAACCGTCGTTCGTGCCCGGCGTGATCGACGAGATGTTCCAGGTGCCCGATGCCGGTTCCCTGGCGGCGATCCGGCTGCTGCGCGAGCGCACCGGGCACTGGGCGGGCGGCTCGACCGGGACCAACCTGTACGGCGCGTTCAAACTGATCTCGCGGATGCTGGCGGAAGGCCAGGCGGGTTCGGTGGTGACGCTGCTGTGCGACGGCGGCGAGCGGTACGCGAACACGTACTACTCCGACGAATGGCTTGGCGAGCAGGGGATCGACCTCGCGCCGTACCGGGCGCGGTTCGACGAGTTCCTGCTCACCGGCCGGTTCGACGGCTAGCTGCCTGCCCGGTAGCCCCTCACCAGCACGATCACGATCCGGCGGAGCCGGGCCTCGAAGTCGACGCGGGAGCCGGACAGGCGCGGGTCCTTGATGGCTTCCCGGACGGCTTCGTTCGGGTGCGCCAGCGGCCACAACCCCGCGGTGAACACGAAGATCGCCGCCGACAGTTCTTGTGCTGCCTCCGGTGACAGGCCCGGCAGCGCGGTGCGCAGCAAGTCGGCGGTGCGGGCGTTGTGCTTCGCCGACCGCAGCTTGTACTCCCGCGCGATCTCCGCCGAGACGTTCCGCTCCAGCACGTTCGCCAGCACGCTGATCAGTTCGCACAGCACTGGCCGCGCCGCCAGTGAAGCGGCGAGTGTCGCGGCGACCTCCGGCAGATCGCCGTCCAAGGTGAGCGAGTCGAGCCACGCGCCGCGGGCGCGGTCGAGCACCTCCAGGTAGACGGCCTCTCGGGTGGGGAAGTAGCGCGCGACGTTCGAGGCCGACAAGCCCACCCGGCGAGCTAGTTCGCGCATGCTGATCTCGTCGACGGAGGACTCCGTCATCAGCTGCTCGGCGACGTCGAGGATCGCCTCGCGGCGGGCTTCCACCTGCTCGGGGCTGCGGGCGCGCTGGAAGTCGGACACGTCGGGGAGTGTAACAGGACACTGCTCTCTTGATAAGAGAACAGTGTGCTGTTAGATTCGAGAGCAAGAGAACAGTGTTCCGTTAACTTCGGCAGGAGATCCCGATGCGCACCTACGACCAGCTCTTCCTCGGCGGCCGGTGGACCGAGCCCGCGACGACCGACGCCTTTGAAATCCGTTCGCCGCACGACCGTTCGCTGGTGGGCCGCGCTCCGAAGGCGGCGGAGGCTGATGTCGACCGCGCGGTGGCGGCGGCTCGGCGGGCGCTCGAACCGTGGGGGAGAACTCCGCTGGCCGAGCGGTTGCGCCTGGTCGAGCGGTTCAACGAACTGCACGCCGCCCGGGCGGACGAGATCGCCGAGCTGATCACCGCGGAAAACGGCTCGCCGAGGTGGTTCACCGGCTGGACGCAGCACAACCTCCCGGAGCGCACGGCCGCGTGGCTGAAGATCGCGCGCGAGTTCTCCTGGGAGGAAACGCTGGCCGACGAGGCGGGCAATCGGACGATCGTGCGGGCCGCGCCGATCGGTGTCGTCGCGGCGGTGATCCCGTGGAACTCGCCGCATTCGGCCGCGCTGGTGAAGCTGATCCCGGCGCTGCTGGCGGGCAATCCGGTGCTGCTGAAGGCCGCGCCGGAGACCGCGCTCGACGCGATGGTGCTGGCGGAAATCTTCGAGCAGGCCGGTTTCCCCGAGGGCGTGGTGAGCGTGTTCGCGGCGGACCGCGACGTGAGCGAGCACCTGGTGACGCACCCGGGCGTGGACAAGATCGCGTTCACCGGCTCGACGGCGGCCGGGCGGCGGATCGCGTCGCTCGCCGGACAGCAGCTCAAGCGCGTCGGGCTGGAGCTCGGCGGCAAATCCGCGGCGATCGTGCTCGCGGACGCGGACCCGAAAGCCGTCGCCGAGGGGATCCGGACCGCGACGTTCGCGAACAACGGCGAGATGTGCGTGGCCCACACCCGGATCTTCGCCGCGCGCGAGCGTTACGCCGAGATCGTGGCCGCGCTCGCGGAAATGGCCGACGGACTTGTGGTTGGCGACCCGGCGAAGCCGGACACGTTCGTCGGGCCGATCGTCCGGCAGGACCAGTACGAACGCGTGCTGTCCTACCTGCGGCTAGGCGTCGAGGAGGGCGCGCGGATCGCGGCGGGCGGACCCGAGCCGCTGGCGAATCCTGAGCTGGCGAACGGGTTTTACGTGCGCCCGACGGTGTTCGCCGACGCCGCGAACGACATGCGGATCGCGCGCGAGGAGATCTTCGGGCCGGTGCTCGTGGTGATCCCGTTCGACACCGAGGAGGAGGCGATCCGGCTCGCGAACGACTCCGACTACGGCCTGAGCGGCGGCGTGTGGACGGCCGACGCGGAGCACGGCGTCGAGATCGCGCGGGCGGTGCGCACGGGCACCTTCCACGTCAACGGCGCGCCGCGGCACGGGAGCGCACCGTTCGGCGGGTTCAAGGCGAGCGGGGTCGGCCGTGAGTACGGCTCGCACGGGTTGGCGGAATTCGTGGAATGGCAGGCGATCGCGGTGGGCGCGTGAGCTAGAGCGCCAGGGCGACCGCGCTCAGCACCGCCCAGGCCAGCATCGCCATGCCGGTGTCGCGCAGGGCCGGGATCAGCTCCCGGCCCTTGCCGCCACCGCCGACGGCCTTGATCGGCTTCAGCAGCAGCGGCGCGGTCGCGAACGCGATGAACAGCAGCGGGTGCCAGATCCCCATCAGGACGGTGAGCGCGTACGGAACCGTCACCAGGGTCAGGTAGAGCTTTCGCGTGCCGCCGTCGCCCATGCGGGTCGCCAGGGTGTGCTTGCCGGCCTCGATGTCGGTGGGGATGTCGCGCAGGTTGTTCGCCACCAGCACCGCCATCGAGAACGAGCCGACGGCTACCGCGCAGCCCAGTGCGTCCCAGCTGACCCGGCCGGCCTGGACGTAAACCGTGCCGAGGACGCCGGCCAGGCCGAAGAACACGAAGACCGCGATCTCGCCCAAACCGTAGTAGCCGTACGGCTTTTTGCCGCCGGTGTAGAACCAGGCGCCGAGGATGCAGAGACCGCCCATCGCGAGCAGCCACCAATATCCGCTCAGCGCGACGAGCGTCAGGCCCAGCACTCCGGCCAGGCCCAGGGACGTCAAAGCGGCGCGCAGCACGGCCTTCGGGTTGGCCGCGCCGGACCCGACGAGGCGCAGCGGGCCGACGCGGTGCTCGTCGGTGCCTCGGATGCCGTCGGAGTAGTCGTTGGCGAAGTTCACGCCGATGATCAGCGACAGCGCGACCAGCAGGGCGAGCAGCGAACGCCACCAGGAGAACGCGTCGAGCGCGATCGTCGCACCGACGCCCGCCACGACCGGCGCGATCGCGTTCGGCAGCGTCCTCGGCCGAGCGCCTTCGATCCACTCACTGACTGTCGCCATGGGGTCCATTCAACGCCATGCGATCTTCACCCGTTCGGTGCCCGGCCAAAAGCCGTGAAGGACTCCTTGAGGGAATCAGATTCCCTCAAGGAGTCCTTCACGGAACGAGCCGGGACCGCACTGCCTGGCGGTCGATCTTTCCCGGGCCGCGCAACGGCAACGCGTCGGCGAACTCGATGCGTTTCGGCGTGGCGGCGGCCCCCAGCTCGGCCCGGACTGCGGCTCGCAGCTCCGCTTCGTCCGCGGAAGCCACGACCATGGCGACCACCGCTTCGCCCCATTGCGGATCCGGGATGCCGACGACACAGGCATCGCGCACTCCGGGCTGCGCGCCGAGCAAACGTTCGACGGAGGCAGCGGACACCTTGACCCCGCCGGTGTTGATGACGTCGTCCGCGCGCCCGAGCACCTCGACCCGGCCGTCGGGCAGCAGGCGGCCGCGGTCCGAGGTGCGAAAAGAGCCGTCCCGGAACGACTCCGCGGTCAGCTCCGGCGCGAGCCGGTAGCCGTGCGACAGCACCGGGCCGGAGATCCACAGCCGCTCGTCGGCGTCGGGCGCCACGTGGACGCCATCGAGCGGGACGCCGTCGTAGACACAGCCGCTCGCGGTCTCGCTCATCCCGTACGAGGGGACGATCCGCACACCTTCCTCGACGGCTTGCGCCCGGAGTTTCGGCGAGGTGGCGGCGGCGCCCAGAATGATGCCGTCGAACGCCTTCGCGGCGGCCAAGCCAGCGCCGCCGTCGTCGAGCAGCCGGACGAGCTGGGTCGGCACGAGCGCCGTGTAGCGCGGCCCGTTTTCCGCCAGCACGGGCGCGGCCGCGGCGGCGAACTCGTCCGGACGGAAGCCGCTACCGGTCAGGAACGCCGGTTTCGTGCCCGCCAGCCGCGCCCGGATCAGGACTTGCAGGCCGCCGATGTAGTGCGCGGGCGTGGCGAGCAGCCAGTGTCCGGGACCGCCGAGCCGGGCGTGCGTAGCCGTCGCGGACGCGGTGAGCGCGCGCGGCGACAGCAGCACTCCCTTCGGCGCTCCGGTGGATCCGGACGTGGCGATCACCACGGCGGTGTCCGGCTCGACCGGCTGGTCCGGGGCCATCGCTTCGAGCAGCGCCGGGGCCGACGGATCCGCCGAGCTCAGCGGCAGCACCGCCGGGCCGCCGTCGAGGGCCGCCGCCAGGGCCGCGTCGAGGGCGGTCAGCGCGTCGGCGCTGCCGTCGAGCCACACCACGTGCACGGAACGACCTTCTCAGTAGTAGTACGGGTAGTCGGACCAGTCCGGGTCGCGCTTCTCCAGGAACGCGTCGCGGCCTTCCACAGCCTCGTCCTGCATGTACGCCAGCCGGGTGGTTTCGCCGGCGAACAGCTGCTGTCCGACGAGCCCGTCGTCGATCGCGTTGAACGCGTACTTCAGCATCCGCTGCGCGGTCGGCGACTTGCCGATGATCGTCCAGCCCCATTCGAGCGCGACCCGCTCCAGCTCGGCGTGCGGGACGACCTCGTTGACCGCGCCCATCCGGTGCATTTGCTCGGCGGTGTAGTCGCGGCCGAGGAAGAAGATCTCCCGGGCGAATTTCTGCCCGACCTGCCGGGCGAGGCCCGCCGAGCCGTAGCCCGCGTCGAACGAGCCGACGTCGGCGTCGGTCTGCTTGAACCGTGCGTGCTCGGCCGAGGCGAGCGTGAGATCGCACACGACGTGCAGCGAATGCCCGCCGCCCGCTGCCCAGCCGGGCACCACGGCGACCACGGGTTTCGGCATGAAACGGATCAAGCGCTGCACCTCGAGGATGTGCAGCCGGCCCGCACGCGCCGGGTCGACCGTGTCCGAGGTCTCCCCGCTCGCGTACTGATACCCGGAGCGTCCGCGAATACGCTGGTCACCGCCGGAGCAGAACGCCCAGCCGCCGTCCTTGGGCGAAGGGCCGTTTCCGGTGAGCAGGACGCACCCGACGTCCGCGCTCATCCGGGCGTGGTCGAGCGCCCGGTAGAGCTCGTCGACGGTGTGCGGGCGGAAGGCGTTGCGGACCTCCGGACGGTCGAAAGCGATCCGGACCACCCGTTTGCCGGAGCGGGCGTCCCGCGAACGGTGGTAGGTGATGTCGGTGAAGGAGAACCCTTCGACCTCGGACCAGGCGGCGGGGTCGAACAGCTCGGAAACTCGGGCGTCATCCACGTTTGGGAGAATAGGACCTGTGGACATGATCGCTGAGCCTGACGCCGCTGCCGACGAGGGACGGCCGCACGGCGCTCGAGCGGGGGTTTGCCGGTGAACCCGTCCACCGCGCAGGCCAGGGTCATCGTCGACGAACTCGTCCGCAACACCGTCTCGCACGTCGTGTTGTGTCCAGGATCTCGCAACGCGCCCCTGTCCATCGCGCTCTACGACGCCGCCGCTTCGGGACGGCTGCAGCTGCACGTCCGCATCGACGAGCGGGGCGCGGCGTTCCTCGCGCTCGGCATCGCGGCGCGCACCGGCCGTCCGGCGGCGGTGGTCTGCACCTCCGGCACCGCGGCGGCGAACTTCCACCCGGCGGTCCTGGAGGCCGACCGGGCAGGCGTGCCGCTGATCGTGCTCACCGCCGACCGTCCGCCGGAGCTGCGTTCGGCGGGCGCGAGCCAGGTGATCAACCAGTACGAGCTGTACGGCGACGCGGTCCGCTACTTCGACGAGCTGGCCGTCGCCGAACGGCGGGCCGGGCAGAACTCCTACTGGCGCAGCCAGATCTGCCGCGCGTGGAACGCCGCGTACGGCGAATGGCGCTGCGGGCCAGTGCACCTGAACATCCCGTTCCGCGAGCCGCTCGTGCCGGATCTCGACGATGACGGCGAGTGGTACGAATCGCTCGAAGGCCGCCCGGACGGCGAACGCTGGACCGAGCTGCCGGACTTCGGCGCACTGCCCTCGTTCGTGGTGCCCTCGGCACGGCACGGCCTGGTGATCGCGTGCGACACCGGCGCGCAGGCGGCCAGCGAATGGGCTGAGCAGCACGGCTGGCCGGTGGTTTCGGAGACCGGCGGACTGGGCCTGTCCGGCGCGACCGCGATGTCGTCCGGCGCCTGGCTGCTGGGCGTTGAGGAATTCATTTCGCGACACCGTCCCGAGCAGGTCTTGTGCCTCGGCCGCCCGACGGTGTTCCGGCAGGTACAGAAAGTGCTGTCGGACCCGGAGGTCGAGGTTCTTCTGGTGCGTCCGGATTCGGACTGGCCCGCGCCCGCGCACAACGTCCGCCAGGTCGGGCAGTGGTTCGCCGAACCGACGAAGCCCGCTGACCCGGAGTGGCTGGCGAGCTGGCAGCGCGCGGACGCAGCGGCCAGCCAAGCGGTTTCGACAGCGCTGGCCGCGGAGCCGTGGCCGAGCGGCGTACGGGTGGCCGCTGAGCTGGTCGACGCGCTGCCGGAAGGCGCGCTGCTGGTGGTCGGCTCCTCGAACCCGACGCGTGATGTCGCGCTCGCCGGACGGCTGCGTCCGGACGTCCTGGTGCACCGCAACCGCGGAGTCGCCGGGATCGACGGCACGGTGTCGACGGCCATCGGCGCGGCCACTGTGCACCGCGCGCCGTCGTACGCGCTGCTCGGCGATCTGACCTTCCTGCACGACGCGTCCGGCCTGCTCACCGGGCCCGCCGAGCAGTTGCCGGACCTGACGATCGTGGTGCTGAACGACGACGGCGGCGGCATTTTCTCGCTGCTGGAACAGGGCGCGCCGGAACACTCGGCGAGCTTCGAGCGCGTCTTCGGCACGCCGCACGGCGCGGACTTGGGTGCGCTCTGCGCGGGCTACCGGGTGCCGCACGTCGTGGCCGAGACGGTAGAAGAGTTCCGTGCCGCGTTGCGGCCGGCGCCGGGCCTGCGGGTGGTCGAGGTTCGGGTCGACCGGGCGCAGCACCGGAATCTCCACGCGCGGCTGAAGTCCGCGGTGGCGGAAGCGGTGGGGACGGTTTAATCCGGCGGGGGCCGGTGACCATGGGGGAGTTCTTGAACGAGGCGGACTTGCGCCCGCGAGGCCGATGGGCCTGGTTCAGCGCGGCAGTGGCGGCACTGGCGCTGGTCGGGCTCGTGTGCTCGTATTTCTCGTCGTTTCTGGTGATGGCCAGCGACAACTGCTTCGCCGGGGACAGCCGCGCGATCTGCAGCACGGCCGGACAGCACGCGGTCTTGTCGCTGCCGTGGGTCGGCTGGTTCGCGGCGATCGCCGGGTCGTTCGCGATGGCCGGGCTGGCCGTGCGGCGCGGCTGGGGACCATGGCCGGGCCTGTACGCGGGGCCGATCCTGTACGGCATTCCGATCGCCATCGCGTGGTGGATCGCCGAATCCGGCTGAACCTCCCAGTGGGTAAGAACCCGTCGTTCGGACGTACCCGTGGAGTGCTCACGTGGATACGTTCGGTCGCATGGGCCACCTTGGAGGAACCATGCGATCGAGAACTCGGGCCGGGATCGGGGCGGTTGCGGCTGGAGTCGCGACGGTGCTGCTGGCAGGCACCGCTTCGGCAGTACCGGCACCGGGCTCGCCGGGCGTCGGCGACCCGTACTACCCGAACGCCGGCAACGGCGGCACCGACGTGCGGCACTACGACATCCGCGTGAGCTACCAGCCGGAAACTGACGTCCTGTCGGGCACCACGACGCTGCTGCTCACCGCCACCCAGGACCTGTCGCGCTTCGATCTGGACTTCGCGCTCAAGGCGTCGAAGGTGCTGGTGAACAACCGGCCGGCGCAGTTCGCGAACTCCACCGGCGACGGCGAGCTGGTGATCACCCCGGCGCAGCCGCTGCTCAAGGGCCAGTCCGCGACCGTCGTCGTGAGCTACTCCGACAGTCCGTCGACGGAGAAGGTCGGCGGCCTGAACGCGTGGAAGAAGGGCGCTTTCGGGGCGCTCGGCGTCGACGAGCCGCAGAGCGCGCAGTGGTGGTTCCCCTCCAACGACCACCCGACCGACAAAGCGACTTACGACGTGTCGATCGAGGCACCGGACGGGCTCGCCGCCATCACGAACGGCACGCTCGTGAAGAAAACCAAGAAGCGCGCGGGCTGGACGCGGTGGAACTGGCGCAGCACCCAACCGCAGGCGACCTACCTGACTTCGTTCATCGTCGGCAAGTACGACGTGGTCCAGTCCACCACGCCGGACGGCAAGCCGTTCATCACCGCCTACGGCTCCGACCTCGGGGATTCGCTCGACGCGGCCAAGGCGAGCGTGGAGCGGACGCCGGAGGTCGACGAGTTCCTGGCGTCGCAGTTCGGGCCGTACCCGTTCGAGGCCGAGGGCGGCGTCGTGACCAGCGGGATCACCTTCTCGCTGGAAAACCAGACCCGGCCGACCTACGGCGCGCGCAACTTCGCCGCCGGCTCCAACACGACGTTGATCGCGCACGAGAACGCACACCAGTGGTTCGGGGACAACGTTTCGCTGGGCAAGTGGAGCGACATCTGGCTGAACGAGGGCTTCGCGTCCTACGCCGAGTACCTGTGGTCCGAGCACGAGGGCGAGGGCACGACCGCGCAACTCGCGCAGTACGCGTACGACTCCTACGCGGCCGACGATCCGTTCTGGCAGGTCCTGCCGGGCAACCCGGGCGAGCCGAAGCAGTTCGACCGCGCGGTGTACGACCGGGGCGCGATGGCCCTGCAGGCGTTGCGCACCAAGGTCGGCGACGAGGCGTTCTTCTCGATCCTTCGGCAGTGGCAGGTGGAGAAGGCAGGCAAGGCGGCGGTGATCCCGGACTTCGTGGCGCTCGCGGAGAAGGTGTCGGGCAAGCCATTGCAGGACCTGTTCCAGACCTGGCTGTTCACGGCCGGCAAGCCCGCGGTCGGTCCTAACGGGACGGTCGCGGCCAAGGCGTTCGCCGCCGCCCCGGCGAAGCCGAAGGCGTGGGACCAGATCCAGGCGAACCACCGTGCGCTGGCGGGGGCCGGTCGGCACTGAAATTCGCTTGCCTGGCTGCGGGATCCTGGAGAGTTCCGCTCTCTGAAGGCGGATTCGGTGGCCATGAAAGTGCGGGCGTAGCTCCGCCACGCTCGGCTGGACGGCCGGGAGTGGCGGGTGCTGCGCCCTGATCCTGGATTAGATACCGCGGTGCTGTACGAAAACGACCGGTACCCGCAAATGTGCGTCGACCGCCGTGCGGCGTATCGGATCGGGGTGTTGTGGCTGCTGGCCGCGCGGTCCCGGCATACGGTCATCCACCTGCCGTTGCGCGCTGGCCGGACTCCCGCTCAGCCGGAGTGCACCGGTCGTCCGCTGGATCTCGTGCTGAGCCAGCACACCGCGCAGCTGCGGGCATCGCACTGGCCTCGGCTCAGGGCGGCGCTTGGCCCGGCCCGGCCGCACATGGTGCGAATCCCGGCTGACCGGCGTCCGGTGGAGTGGCCGTATTGGCGGAGCCGGGACCGGCTGTACGACCGGATTCACGCCGACACGATGTTCCTGACCGGCAGCGCGGGGGTCTTCCGGCACACGGCGGAGTACTTCTTCGCCCTCGCCTTCGGCGCTCCGGGTTCTGCTCCGGGCGAGGAAACGCCGCACCACGCGTGTTCGGACCTGAATTGGACAACTCGGGTGCTGGTGAACACCTACTGCCTGCACGTCCTCTACCGGGCGCACTGGCTGCCGCGTGCCGGGCGGGTCGGCGGGCCCGACTAAACTCTCGGTGTGGCAGCCAGGAGTGTGCAGGCGCGGCGGATCGGGTGGTTCGCCGTGCTGGGCGTGGCTGTGCTGCTCACCGTGATGTGCGTGAGCCTGGTTTTCGCCGCGTTCCGCAACGACAGCGCGATCGAATCGCATCTGGGCACGGCGACTGCGACGGTCGAGTCGGTCGCTTTCGACCGCACGATCATCCAGTACCAGACCCCGGACGGCATCGTGCACAGTCCGCCGACCGGGGTGCTGTATCCGTCGGGTCTCGCCGCCGGTCAGCTGGTGGCGATCGAGTACGACGCGACCAATCCGGAGCTGACCCGGGTCGCCGGCCGGACCGCGACGTTGACGCTGCTGCCGGTCGGCATGACGGTGCTGATCACCTGGCTCGTGGCGGGCCCGCTGCTGTGGTGGCTGCGCCGGGTGCTGAAGCGAACCGCCGCCGCTCCGGAGCCGGTGCCCGCCGAGGTGTGATCAGGCACCGACGGTTTCCTGCCACCAGCTGAGCACCTCGTCGGCGACGCCGGGGGCGGCCACCAGCAGCCCGTCCGTAGGCAGCGCGGTGTCCTCGCCGTGCTTGTCCAGCACGACCGCGCCCGCCTCGATTGCCATCGCGACGGAGCCCGCGACGTCCCATTCGTGGTAGCTGTGCAGCACCGCCGCGGCCGCGTGCCCGAGCGCGACCTGCGCGATCGACAGCGCGGCCGACCCCAGCACCCGCACTCCAGCGTGGGCAGCCGCCGCTCGTTCGATGAACTCGCCCATTCCCGGCCACGGGCCCTTGCGCGCCAGTTCGGTGCAGACGATCGCTCCGGCGGTACCCGAACGGTCCACCAGCTTCAGCGGTTTCCCGTTCGCGCGAGCGCCTCGTCCGCGAGCGGCGGCGTAGATCTGCGCCCGGTACGGGTCGGCGACGACGCCCACCACGGGGCCGCTCGCATCGACCAGGGCGAGGCTGTAAGCGCACCAAGGCACTCCGGCGACGTAGTTCGCGGTGCCGTCCACGGAATCGACCACCCAGCGGTACTCCGCGACGTCCGCGCCGTGGTCGGCGCCGAATTCGTGGCCTACCACCGGGATTCCGGGGAACTCCGCGGTCAGCACGCGCCGGGTGTGCCGTTCCAGGATCCGATCGGTGTCGGTGACCCAGTCGAACGGCGAATCCAGCGTCGCCGGGTGCGCGCCGCGGCCCGCGGTCGCGGTGATCACGTCGGTGGCGTCGTTCGCCAGCCGGCCCGCGACCTCGAGCGCTCGCGAGAGCAGCCCGGGTTCCACGGGCCGCGACGGCCTGGAGGACAAGAGGGTCATGCCTGCTTAGTCTGGGTGTTCCTGGTGTCCGGGACGCGACCGGAAGATGACATGTCGTGGCGAATTCTTCGACGGTCGGCGCCCGGCCGCGGACGCTGCGGAGTGTTTCGCCACCGTTGGCCGGTCGGTTACGCGGGATTGGCCCGCCTGGCCTGCGGTTTTGCGACAGTGACGCCGTGCGAGTCGCCATAGTCACCGAAAGTTTCCTGCCCCAGGTGAACGGCGTGACGAATTCCGTGCTGCGGGTCGTCGAGCACCTGGTCGAATCCGCGCACGACGTGCTGGTCGTCGCGCCGGGACCGGGTCCGGCGAGTTACCGCGGCGCTCCGGTCGTCCGCATTCCGGCGCTGGACTTCCCCGGCGTGAACTCCCTGCCGATCGGCCTGCCGACGCGCACCGTGCTGACCGCGCTGGCCGATTTCGGACCGGACGTCGTGCATCTGGCCTCGCCGTTCGTCGTCGGCGCGCGCGGGCTCGCCGCGGCCAGACGGCTGCGCGTGCCGTCGATCGCCGTCTACCAGACCGACATCGCCGGGTTCGCCACCTCGTACGGCTTCGGCATCGGCGCGCGGGCGGCCTGGCGCTGGGTGCGCCGCCTGCACTCGCGGGCCGACCGGACGCTGGCACCCTCGTCGGACTCGATCGAACAGCTGAAGTTGCACGGGGTTCCGCGCGTGCATCGCTGGGCGCGCGGCGTGGACATCAGCCGGTTTTCCCCGGCACACGCGGACCCGGCGCTGCGTGCGGAACTCGCGCCGAACGGCGAGCTTCTGGTCGGGTTCGTCGGACGGCTCGCACCGGAGAAGGAGGTCGACCGGCTGACCGTGCTGGCCGGGATGCCGGGCGTGCGCGTGGTCGTCGTCGGCGACGGACCGGAGCTGCCGGCGTTGCGGGAACGGTTGCCTGGCGCGGCTTTCCTTGGCGCGAAGTACGGTGACGAGCTGTCGGTCGCGTACGCGAGCCTCGACGTTTTCGTGCACACCGGACCGCACGAGACGTTCTGTCAGGCGGTGCAGGAAGCGATGGCGTCCGGACTGCCGGTGCTCGCGCCGGACGCCGGTGGGCCGAAGGATCTCGTGCTGCCGGGGCGGACCGGTTATCTGCTGCCCGCGGATCGCGAGTCGTTCGGCCCGGCGCTGGTTTCCAAGGTCGATGACCTGCGGGACGCGGCGCTGCGGGCCCGGCTGGGCGAGAAGGCGCGGAAAGTGGTCCTGGGCCGGACGTGGCCCGCGGTGTGCCGGGAGCTGGTCGGGCACTACGAAGCGGTACAGGGCCGAGTCGCACGTGCGGCTTGAGCCATGCACATCGTCCAGCTGGCGAACTTCTACGGACCGCGTTCCGGCGGGTTGCGGACCGCTCTGAATCACCTCGGCGCGGGGTACGTTGCCAGCGGGCATCGGGTGACGCTGGTCGTGCCGGGGCGGCGGTACGCGGTGGAAACCCTGCCGACGGGGGTGTGCCGGTATTCCTTGCCTGCCTTGCAAATCCCTGGCACTGGCGGCTACCGCGCGGTCGATCCGCAGCGGGTCCGCGCGGTGTTGCGGCGGCTGGAACCGGATCGGTTGGAGGTGTCGGACCGGCTGACGTTGCGGGGCATGGGGGTGTGGGCTCGGCGGAATGGCGTGCCCAGCACGGTCATCTCGCACGAGCGGCTGGACCGGCTGCTGGAGCAGTTTTTGCTGCCGGGGGTGATGGCCCGGCACGTCGCGGATGTGGCCAACCGGCGGATGGCGGCGTCGTACGACACGGTGGTTTGTACGACGGCCTTCGCACACGCGGAGTTCGAACGGATCGCCGCGCCCAACGTCCGGCGGGTGCCGTTGGGCGTGGATCTGGCGACGTTCGCGCCGTCGATGCGGGATTCGGGATGGCGGTCGGCGTTGGCCGGCGGTGCGGACGCGCTGATTGTCCATTGTGGGCGGTTGTCGCCGGAGAAACACGTTGAGCGGAGCGTGGATACGGTCGCGGAACTGACGGAATCCGGGGCGCGGGTGCGGTTGGTGATCGCCGGGGACGGGCCGCGTCGGCGGGCCTTGGAACGACGGGCTCGCGGGTTGCCGGTGACGTTCCTGGGCTTTTTGGCGGGGCGGGGCGAGGTAGCTCGGTTGCTGGCCAGTGCGGACGTTTCGCTCGCTCCGGGACCGCACGAGACGTTCGGGTTGGCGGCGTTGGAGGCGCTCGCTTCGGGGACGCCGGTGGTGGTTTCGGCGTCGTCGGCGTTGCGGGAGATCGTGCGGCCCGGTTGCGGGGCGGCGGTGGACGACCACGCGCCCGCGTTCGCCAGCGCGGTGACCGGGTTGCTGGACAGCCCGGAGGAACTCCGCCGGGCAGCTGCGCGGGCGCGGGCGGAGGAGTTCGCGTGGCCGAACTCGGTGCGGGGAATGCTCGCCGCCCTCGGCTGAGGCTGCGGAAGGTCCGTGAAGGACTCCTTGAGGGAAACAGATTCCCTCAAGGAGTCCTTCACGGACAGCGGGTCAGGTGCGGTAGCCGGGGTGGACGCCGGGCATGAGGCCCCGGTCGGCGGCGATCCGGGCCAGCAGTTCGTGCAGGGTTGAGCGTTCCTCTGTGGACAGTGCAGACGTCAGCTCGTTTTCGTGCGCCGCGCCGGCTTTCGCCAGTTCGGCCATCGTTTCTTGGCCTTTGTCGCTGAGGAAGACCGCGTAGAGGCGGCGGTCTTGGGGGTTGCGCCGGCGTTCGATCAGGCCTTGCTGCTCCAGGCCGTCGACGAGGGCGACCAGCCGGGTCGGCGGCGTGCCCAGTTCCGCGGCCAGCACCTGCTGGCTCTCGCCCGGACGCCGCGCGATCGCCCGGAGCAGTCCGGTCTGCGGCGGGGTCAGGCCGAGGTCCGCGACGCGTTCGGCGAAGCGCTGGGTCGCGTGTGCGCCCAGCTGGGCCAGCAGGAAAGCGCTGCCGAACGTCGGTGGTCCTTGCATGCCCTGAACCGTATCGCTTGACAATTCATTACACCAGTGTAATCGTTCTGTTAGTGAAACTAATTGACCTGGAGGTTTGCCATGACGACCATGACTCGACAGCAGGGCGGCCCGCCGTTGCTGGCCCCGGCACTGGCGTTCGGGGTGCTGACAGTCGCGTCGGCGGTGCTGGGGGCGGCGGGGACCCGGCCGGATTCCAGTGCGGCTGAGGTCGCCGCGTACCTCGGCGGCAACCAGGGCGTCGTGCGGCTGCTCGCGTTCGCGGTGTTCGGCGCGTCGGTTCCGTTGGCGGTGTGGGCCGCGACGGCCTATCGCAGACAGCGGCGGCTCGGGGTCGCGGCCCCGGGCGCGGTGATCGGGCTCACCGGTGGCGTGCTCTCCGCGGCTGCGCTCGCGATGAGCGGATTGATCACCTGGACCGCCGCGCAGGCCAGTGACGCTCCCGCGGTGGCGCGGGCGTTGACCAGCCTCGCGTTCGCGTCCGGCGGACCGGGCTTCGTGGTGCCGCTGGCGTTGCTGATCGCCGGGATCGCCGTCCCCGCGTTGTTCCTGAAGCTGTTGCCGCGCTGGATGTCGGTCGCCGGGCTAGTGGTTGCCGCGGCCGCCGTGCTCGCCTCGCTGTCATTGCTCACTCCGGCGCTGTATCCGCTCATCCCGGTCGGCCGGTTCGGCGGGCTCGTCTGGCTGGTCGCCGCCAGCGTCCTGCTCCCGCGCGACCGCGCGGCACGGACGGACTAATCTCGAACCCATGCCCCGAGCGAGCCTGGACAAGGATCCGCACGAAGTCGCCGCGATGTTCGACGGCGTCGCGTCCGGTTACGACCGGGCGAACTCCTTCATGACGTTCGGGTTCGACCGGCGCTGGCGCACCACCACGGCTCGCGTGCTGGACGCCAAGCCGGGCGAGAAGGTGCTCGACCTGGCGGCCGGCACCGGGGTGTCCACCGTCGAGTACGCGCGCGGCGGCGCCTGGTGCCTCGCCGCCGACTTCTCCGTCGGGATGCTCAAGGCGGGCCTGCACCGGAAGGTGCCGATGGTCGCCGCGGACGCGATGTGCCTGCCGTTCGCCGACAACAGCTTCGACGCCGTCACCATCTCGCTAGCGCTGCGGAACTTCGTCGACACCAAGGGCGCGCTCGCCGAGATCCTGCGCGTGGTCAAACCGGGCGGCCGGCTGGTGATCTGCGAGGTGTCGACGCCCACCTTCGCCCCGATCCGGTTCCTGCACCGGCGGTTCCTGCTCAAGATGCTCACCTGGGTCGGCAGCCGGACGTCGTCGAACCCGGAGGCCTACTCCTACCTGGCCGAATCGATGCTCGCGTGGCCGGACCAGCGGACGCTCGGCGAGATCATCGCGAGCGCGGGCTGGACCGAGGTCGAATGGCTGAACCTCACATTCGGCGTCGTCGCGATCCACCGGGCGGCGAAGCCTCTCTGACTCCGCCTTCCTCCACCGCCCTCAACGGGTGCGGCTGCACCACGCTGTATTTTCGAGTGCATGACGACCTCGCGCCGCAGCCCGGACCACGACGCCGAAGTGATCGTGGTCGGCGCGGGACCCGCTGGTTCGACCGCGGCCACCTACCTCGCCCGGGCGGGCGTGGACGTGCTGTTGCTGGAGAAGACCGTGTTCCCGCGCGAGAAGGTGTGCGGCGACGGCCTCACCCCGCGCGGCGTGAAGCAGCTGATCGACCTCGGTCTCGACACCAGCGAGGAAGCGGGCTGGGTGCGCAGCCGCGGTCTGCGCATCCTCACCGGCGACCTGACGCTCGAGTTCGACTGGCCGGACCTCACCGACTACCCGCCGTACGGCGTCTCCCGCACCCGCCACGACTTCGACGACCTGCTCGCGAAGACCGCGGTGAAGGCGGGCGCGCGGCTGTACGAGCGCACCACGGTCACCGGCGCGATCACCAACGCTTCCGGCCGCGTGGTCGGAGTCGAGGCGAAGGTCGGGCCGGAGAAGACGCCCGTTAGTTACCGGGCGCCGTTGGTGCTGGCTTGCGATGGGGTGTCGGCTCGGCTCGCGCTGAGTGTCGGGATCGACAAGAACGAGAAGCGGCCGATGGGGGTCGCGGTGCGGCGGTACTACAAGAGCCCGAAGCACGACGACCCGTTCATCGAGGGCCACCTCGAGCTGTGGGACCGGTCCGATCCTCGGGATCCGAAGCTGTTGCCCGGTTACGGCTGGGCGTTTCCGCTCGGCGACGGGACGGTCAATGTCGGGCTGGGCATGCTGTCGACGTCGGCGTCCTTCCGGAACACCGATTACCGGGCGTTGCTGAGGCAGTGGCTCGACGGGACTCCCGAGGAGTGGGGGTACCGCGAGGAGAACGCGATCGGCAAGGTCGGCGGGGCCGGGTTGCCGATGGGGTTCAACCGGACTCCGCACTATCGCAACGGGTTGTTGCTCCTCGGTGATGCCGGCGGGATGGTCAGTCCGTTCAACGGCGAGGGCATTTCCGCGGCGATGGAGTCGGCGCAGCTGGCGGCTGAGGCTGTGGTGCAGGCGCTGGCCCGGCCGGAGGGGCCGTCCCGGGAGCGGGCGTTGGAGGGGTATCCGCGGGCTGTTGCCGAGTTGATGGGCGGGTACTACCGGCTCGGGAATGTGTTCGCGAAGTTGATCGGCAAGCCGAAGATCATGCACGCGGCTACTAAGTATGGGTTGCGGGTCAACAAGCTTCTTCCCTTGGTGTACAAGGGGCTTTCCGGGTGTTACGACGCTCGGGGCGGGGATGGGGTGGATCGGTTGATCTCGGCTTTGGCGCGGGTTACGCCTAGTCCTCGGTGATCTGGTCGGTCTGCTCGGTCTGCTCGTCGCCTGGCGGCGACCTTGCGTCCGGGTGGTTGCGTGGGGCACCCCGAAGTTTGATTGTGCTGACGGTTCGGGGGTGCTTGTCAAGGCGGGAAAGATGCCTTGACAAGCACCCCCGAACCGCAGGGGGGCTTCGTATCGGGGTGCGGGGGTGGGTCTGGGTGCCTCGATTGTTGGGTGCATCGGCTGCGGTTGGGTGCGTTTGGTTGGTGGGTGCGTCGGCTGCGGTGGGCGGCTCGGTTGGTGGGTGCGTCGGCTGCGGTTGGGTGGGGTGATTCGGGCTGGCGCATGGGTTTTGGGCCTGGGGATTACCCGGCTGGAGCAATCGGTTGTCCGGCCGGTCAGTGTGATACGTCACAAGATCGAGTCGGCTGGAGTGCTCGGCGCAGTTGTTCAAGGGGCCTTTACCGCTGGTCTCGCCATTGCGGCCGGGGGTGGGCCTGGGAAAGTTCCCGGTCAAGTTAGGGCTGCCTTAGTCCGCAACCCCTAGGGACAAGAGTGTGACTCACGTCCTACACTCGCCCCATGCTTTGTGAATCGCTTCACAACCGCGACGAGTCGCTTGTGAACTATTTCACAAGCGTGCGGTGGTCCGGACACGGGCCGTAAGGGCGCCCTGACCCTCGGCGGTGTGACCCAGCTCCCTTAGGGTGCCGACGAGGACTCGGACCACCACCCGAGAACAACCCGCAGCGGCGCGGAAAGGATGGCGAAGACCCCGTGCTGATGGTGCCCGTGCTGGCGCAGGCCGATCCCGGACCGGCGGCGCCCGGACTGAACGTGTATCTGCCGCTCGTCCTGCTCTTCGTGCTCGCGGCCGCGTTCGCCGTGTTCTCCGTCCTGCTGGGTCCGCTCGTCGGGCCCAGCCGGCGCAACCGCGCGAAGACCGCGGCCTACGAATGCGGCATCGAACCGTCGCCGCAGCCGCTTGTCGGCGGCGGCCGGATGCCGGTGGCCTACTACATCACGGCCATGCTCTTCATCCTGTTCGACATCGAGATGGTGTTCCTCTACCCGTTCGCGGTGAACGCCAACGCACTCGGTGTCTTCGGCCTGGTGGAGATCGTGCTGTTCATCGTGACGGTCGGGTTCGCGTACGCCTACGTGTGGCGGCGCGGCGGCCTGGATTGGAACTGAACCCATGGGCCTCGAAGAAAAACTCCCCAACGGCATCCTGCTGGCCAGCCTCGAGGGACTGGTCAACTGGGCACGCAAGAACTCGCTGTGGCCGGCGACCTTCGGGCTCGCCTGCTGCGCGTTCGAGATGATGTCGGTCGGCGGTTCGCGCTACGACATCGCGCGCTTCGGCATGGAGCGGTTCTCCGCGACGCCGCGCCAGGCCGACCTGATGATCGTGGCCGGCCGGGTGACCCAGAAGATGGCCCCGGTCCTGCGCCAGATCTACGACCAGATGGCCGAGCCCAAGTGGGTCCTCTCGATGGGCGTCTGCGCCTCGTCCGGCGGCATGTTCAACAACTACGCCGTCGTGCAGGGCGTCGACCACATCGTGCCGGTCGACATGTACCTGCCCGGCTGCCCGCCGCGGCCGGAAATGCTGCTCGACGCGATCCTCAAGCTGCACGCCAAGATCCAGGACGAGCCGATCAACGCCCGCCGCGCCGCGATCCGCGCGGCCAGCGGGGCCCGTACCGAGCTGATCCCGTCCTCGATCAAGTACGCGAAGAAGTGAGCACCGGTGCCTGAGAACCCCGAAGAGAACCCGCAGACGGGCGGCCCGCAGTCCAGTGCCGAACGGCCCGAGGCCGGGCTGGAGCCCCAGGGCACCCGGCCCGCCGAACCGGTCGTCGCCGGCCGCGAGCGCAAGGGCATGTTCGGTGTCCGCGGCAGCGGGGACACCTCCGGCTACGGCGGCCTGCGGCTGCCCGCCTACAGCCCGCCGCCCGCGGAGCGCCCGTACGGCGGCTGGTTCGACGAATTCGCCGACGAGTTCATGGCCGCCTTGGCGGACAACAAGATCCCGCCGACGGCGATCCTCCAGACCACTGTGGACCGCGGCGAGATCACCTTCTACGTCCGCCGCGAGCACCTCGTCGACATCGCGAAGGTGCTGCGCAACGACCCGGGCCTGCGGTTCGAAATGCTGATGGCGGTGACCGGCGTCGACTACGGCGTGGACGTCCCGCAGCGGATGCACACGGTCTACGACTTCCTGTCGATGACCTACCGCCGCCGGATCCGGCTCGAAGTCACCATGGACATGGACGACCTGCACGTGCCGTCGCTGGTGCCGGTCTACGCGACCGCGGACTGGCACGAGCGCGAGGCCTACGACATGTTCGGCATCGTCTTCGACGGCCACCCCGGGCTGACCCGCATCTTCATGCCGGACGACTGGGACGGCTTCCCCCAGCGCAAGGACTACCCGCTCGGCGGGATCCCGGTCGAATACAAGGGCGCGGAAATCCCGCCGCCGGACCAGCGGAGGTCGTACTCGTGACCAGCACCAACGAAACGACGGAAGCCGAGTACGCGGAAGTCCGGGAAACCACTGAAGGCCCGGTCTACCACGTGTCCGGCGGCGACTGGGACGAAGTTCTCGGCGACGCCCAGCACGACGACCGCATGGTCATCAACATGGGCCCGCAGCACCCGTCCACGCACGGCGTGCTCCGGCTCGTGCTGGAGCTGGAAGGCGAGACGGTCACGCAGCTGCGCGCGGTCGTCGGCTACCTGCACACCGGCATCGAGAAGAGCGCCGAGTTCCGCAACTGGACCCAGGGCGTCACCTTCGTGACGCGCGCGGACTACCTCGCCCCGCTGTCCAACGAGATGTGCTACTGCCTCGGCGTCGAGAAGCTGCTGGGCATCAAAGCCCCGCCGCGCGCGGAGCTGCTGCGCGTGCTTCTCCTCGAGCTCAACCGGATCACCTCGCACCTGGTGTTCATCGCGACCGGCGGCATGGACCTCGGCGCCACCACCGCGATGACGCTCGGCTTCCGCGAGCGCGAAGAAGCCATGCACCTGCTGGAGTACCTGACCGGCCTGCGGATGAACCACGCGTTCATCCGGCCCGGTGGGCTCGCCCAGGACTTCCCGGAGGACTGGACCGAGAAGGTCCTCGACTTCTGCAAGCTCATGGACAAGCGGCTTCCGTTGTACGACAAGATGTTCACCGGCCAGCCGATCTGGCGCAACCGGCTCAAGGACGTCGGCGTGCTGCCGCTCGACGCGTGCCTCGAACTGGGCGTCACCGGTCCGGTCCTGCGCGCCGCGGGCCTGCCGTGGGACCTGCGCAAGACCGAGCCGTACTCGCGCTACGACGAGCTCGAGTTCGACGTGCCGACCTCGACCGACGCGGACAGCTGGGCGCGGTACCTGCTGCGGCTGGAGGAAATCCACCAGAGCCTGCGGATCATGAAGCAGGTCGCGAAGATGGCCGAGCCGGGCCCGGTCATGGTGGAGGACAAGAAGATCGCCTGGCCCGCGCAGCTGTCCATCGGCAGCGACGGCATGGGCAACTCGCTCGGCCACGTCAAGAAGATCATGGGCCAGTCGATGGAATCCCTGATCCACCACTTCAAGCTCGTCACCGAGGGCTTCCACGTGCCGCCGGGCCAGGTCTACGCGCCGGTCGAATCGCCGCGCGGCGAGATCGGCGCGCACCTGGTGTCCGACGGCGGCACCCGGCCGCTGCGCGTGCACCTGCGGGAGCCGAGTTTCGTGAACATGCAGGCGATGCCCGCGATGGCCGAAGGCGGCCTGGTGGCCGACCTCGTCGTCGTGATCGCCTCGATCGACCCGGTTCTGGGGGGAGTTGACCGATGACGAACCCGACCGCGGTCCCGGAGCCGGGACCGCACGACGCGACGAAGACGTACGCCGCCGCGGGAGCCGACACCGATGTCGCCGCGATCGCGCCCGATCCCGCTGTCGCCGAGGAAATCCTCGCCGACACGCCGGCAGTGGACGTGTTCGACGCCGAGACGCACCGCGAGGCGAAGGAAATCATCGCCCGGTACCCGATGTCGCGTTCGGCGCTGCTGCCGATGCTGCACCTCGTGCAGTCGGTGCAGGGATACGTGAGCCAGGAAGGCATCGCCTTCTGCGCGCGGCATCTCGACCTGACCGACGCCGAGGTCAGCGCGGTCGCGACGTTCTACACCATGTACAAGCGCCGCCCGTGCGGCGAGCACCTGGTGAGCGTCTGCACCAACACGCTGTGCGCGGCGCTGGGCGGCGACGACATCTACCGGAAGCTCCAGACGCACCTCGGTTCGCCGGAAAAGCCGCTGGGGCACGAGGAAACCGCGGGCGCGCCGGGCGAACCAGGTTCGATCACCCTGGAGCACGCGGAATGCCTCGCGGCCTGCGACCTCGGCCCGGTCCTCCAGGTGAACTACGAGTACTTCGACAACCAGACGCCGGAGCAGGCGGTGGCGCTCGTGGACGCGTTGCGGGCAGGCAAAAAGCCCGCCCCGACGCGCGGCGCGGCGCTGACCGACTTCAAGGGCGCGGAGCGGCAGCTCGCCGGGTTCTGGCCGGAGGACGAGGCCGCTTACCGCAGTGCCGTGGACGGCCCGTCGCAGGCGGTCGAGACCCTGCGCGGCGCGCAGCTGGCGGCCGACCGCGGCTGGTCCGCCCCGGGCATGAAGGACGTCCCTCTCCCTGAAGTGGAGAAGAAGTAATGGCAGATCCCATCACTCCGGTCCTCACGAAGCGTTGGCTGTCCCCGGAATCCTGGCGCATCGAGACGTACGAGGCGCTCGAGGGCTACACCGCGGCGCGCAAAGCACTGGCCGCCACGCCCGAGCAGCTCGTGCAGGTGGTCAAGGACTCTGGCCTGCGCGGTCGCGGCGGCGCGGGCTTCCCGGCGGGCGTGAAGTGGTCGTTCATGCCGGCGAACGAGGACAAGCCGCATTATCTAGTGATCAATGCCGACGAGGGCGAACCCGGTACCTGCAAGGACATTCCGCTGATGATGGCGGACCCGCATTCGCTCATCGAGGGCTGCATCATCGCCTCGTACGCGATGCGGTCGCACCACTGCTTCATCTACGTCCGGGGCGAGGCGCTGCACTGCATCCGCCGGCTCAACGCGGCCGCGCGCGAGGCGTACGCGAAGGGCTACCTGGGCAAGAACATCTTCGGCAGCGGCTGGGACCTCGAGCTGACCGTGCACGCCGGGGCCGGCGCGTACATCTGCGGCGAGGAAACGGCGTTGCTGGACTCGCTCGAAGGCCGCCGCGGCCAGCCCCGGCTCAAGCCGCCGTTCCCTGCCGCCGCCGGCCTGTACGCCGCGCCGACGACGGTGAACAACGTCGAGACCATCGCGAGTGCGTCGTACATCATCAACGCCGGTTCGTCGTGGTTCCGCGAGATGGGCCGCGAGAAGTCGCCCGGCCCGAAGATCTACTCGATCTCCGGGCACGTCGAGAAGCCCGGCCAGTACGAATGCCCGCTCGGCACCACGCTGCGCGAGCTGCTGGAGCTGGCCGGCGGCATGAAGGACGGCATCCCGCTCAAGTTCTGGACGCCGGGCGGGTCGTCGACGCCGATGTTCACCGCCGAGCACCTCGACGTCCCGCTCGACTTCGAGGGCGCGGCCGAGGCCGGTTCGATGCTCGGCACCACCGCGGTGCAGGTCTTCAACGAGACCGTTTCGGTGCCGTGGGCGGTCATGAAGTGGACGCAGTTCTACGAGCACGAGTCCTGCGGCAAGTGCACGCCGTGCCGCGAAGGCACGTACTGGCTGGCGCAGATCCTGGAGCGGATGGTCGAGGGGCACGGCACCGAGGAGGACATCGACACCCTCCTGGACGTGTGCGACAACATTTTCGGCCGTTCGTTCTGCGCGCTCGGCGACGGCGCGGTGTCGCCGATCCAGAGCGGCATCAAGTACTTCCGGGACGAATTCCTGGCTCTGTGTGAGAGCAACAAGCGCGAATTGGTGGGAGCGCAGGCATGACGATCGCGCCCGACAAGCCCGAGACGGCTGAAACGCCGGTCCCCGAGGGCTACGTCAAGCTGACCATCGACGGCGAAGAAGTCATCGCGCCCAAGGGCGAACTGCTGATCCGCACCGCCGAGCGGCTCGGCACGAGCATCCCGCGGTTCTGCGACCACCCGCTGCTCGACCCGGCGGGCGCCTGCCGCCAGTGCCTGGTTGAGGTCGAAATGGGCGGCCGTCCGATGCCGAAGCCGCAGGCCTCGTGCACGATGACGGTCGCCGACGGCATGGTGGTCAAGACCCAGCTCACCTCGCCGGTCGCGGACAAGGCGCAGCAGGGCGTGATGGAGCTGCTGCTCATCAACCACCCGCTGGACTGCCCGATCTGCGACAAGGGCGGCGAGTGCCCGCTGCAGAACCAGGCGCTCGCGCACGGCCGTGCGGAATCGCGGTTCGTCGACACCAAGCGCACGTTCCCGAAGCCGCTGCCGATCTCGGCGCAGGTCCTGCTCGACCGGGAACGCTGCGTGCTGTGCCAGCGCTGCACCCGGTTCTCCGAGCAGATCGCCGGCGACCCGTTCATCGCGCTGCTCGAACGCGGCGCACACCAGCAGATCGGCACCGCGGAAACCGCCGACGTGCTGGACCTCGCCTCCCGCACCACCGGCGGCGAACCGTTCCAGAGCTACTTCTCCGGCAACGTGATCCAGATCTGCCCGGTCGGCGCGCTCACCAGCGCGGCGTACCGGTTCCGGTCGCGGCCGTTCGACCTGGTGTCGTCGCCGAGCGTGTGCGAGCACTGCTCGTCCGGCTGCGCCGAGCGCACCGATTTCCGGCGCGGCAAGATCCAGCGCAAGCTGGCCGGCGAGGACCCGGAGGTGAACGAGGAATGGCTGTGCGACAAGGGCCGGTTCGCGTTCCGCTACGTTCAGGCCGGTGACCGGATCCGCCGTCCGCTCGTCCGCAACGCCGACGGCGAGCTGGAGGAAGCGTCCTGGACCGACGCGCTCCGGATCGCCTCGGCCGGGCTGCTGAAGGCCCGCGAGGGCAAGGGCGGCGCGGTGCTCACCGGCGGACGGCTGACCGTCGAGGACGCCTACGCGTACTCGAAGTTCGCCCGGATCGCCTTGCGCACCAACGACATCGACTTCCGCACCCGCGCGCACTCGGACGAGGAGCTGGCGTTCCTCGGCTCGACGGTCGTGGGCACCACGCCGGAAACCGGCGTGACGTTCAGCGAGATCGAGAACGCCCGCACGGTGCTGTGCGTGGCGTTCGAGCCCGAGGACGAAGCGCCGATCGTGTTCCTGCGGCTGCGCAAGGGGGCCCGCAAGAACCACACCCGAGTTGTCCACTTGGGACAGTGGACGACCTCCTCGGTGCGCAAGACCTTCGGCGAACTGCTGGCCTGCGTCCCCGGCGGCGAAGCGGCCGCGGTGGACGGCATCGCGCAGCACGCGGCCGACCTCGACGCCGCGCTCAGCGGCGAAGGAGCGGTGATCCTGGTCGGCGAGCGGGCCGCGGAAATCCCCGGCCTGTTCTCCGCGCTGCTGCGGCTCACCGCTCGCACCGGAGCCCGGCTGGCGTGGATCCCGCGCCGCGCGGGCGACCGAGGCGCGCTCGAAACCGGTTGTGTGCCCACGCTGTTGCCGGGCGGGCGCCCGGTCACCGACGCCGCGGCCCGCGCCGAGGTCGGCAAGCAGTGGGGCGTCGAGCTTCCGGCCGAACCGGGTCGCGACGTCACGGGCATCCTCCAGGCCGCTTCGGGCGGACAGCTGGACGCGCTGGTGGTCGGCGGCGTCGACCCGAACGACCTGCCGGACCCGGACCTGGCCCGCCGCGCGCTCGACAACGTCGGGTTCGTGGTCAGCCTGGAACTGCGGGCGAGCGAGGTCACCGAACGGGCCGACGTGGTCCTGCCGGTGGCTCCGGCGGTCGAGAAGGCGGGCAGCTACCTCAACTGGGAGGGCCGCCGCCGCGAGTTCGACATCACGCTCGAGGGCACCGGTTCCCTTCCCGACAGCCGGGTCCTGGACACCCTGGCCGTCGAGATGGACGCCGACCTGTTCACCCAGACCCCGGCCGCCGCCGCGGGCGACTTCGCGAAGCTCGCGCCGGTCGCCCCCTCGGTGCCCGCGCCGTCGGTCGCCGCACCGGCGGCCCCGGTCCCGAACGGCAAGGCAGTGCTCGCCACCTGGCGGCAGCTGATCGACAACGGCTCGCTGCAAGACGACGAACCGCACCTCAAGGGCACCCAGCGGCCGCCCGTCGCACGGCTTTCGGCGAAGACCGCCGAAGGCCTGGGCACGACGGCCGGCACGGTCCGGGTGTCGAACGAGCGCGGGTCGATCACCCTGCCGGTCGAGGTCGCCGACCTGCCGGACGGCGTCGTGTGGCTGCCCGGCAACTCCGACGGTTCGGCCGTCCGCGCCGCACTCGCCGCCGGACACGGCGCGCTCGTGCAGATCTCCGGAGGTGACCAGTGAGCCCGCAGCTCACGCAGTTCCTCGCTGCGTACCCGGACGCCGCCGAGCGGGCCCGGCTCATCGCCGACGACCCGTGGTGGCTCGTCCTGATCAAGGCGGTCGTGGTCCTGCTGATCGGGCCGGTCCTGACGATCTTCCTGATCGTGTGGGAGCGGAAGGCGATCGGCCGGATGCAGAACCGGCCCGGCCCCAACCGGGTCGGCCCCGGCGGCTACCTGCAGTCGCTCGCCGACGCGATCAAGCTCCCGTTCAAGGAGCAGATCATCCCGGACACCGCCGACCGCAAGGTGTACTTCCTCGCCCCGGTGCTGTCCGCGGTCCCCGCGCTGATCGCGCTCTCGGCCATCCCGTTCGGACCGGTCGTCTCGATCTTCGGGCACCGCACGGTGCTGCAGCTGATGGACCTCCCGGTCGGCGTGCTGGTGATCCTCGCCTGCTCCTCGGTCGGCGTGTACGGCATCGTGCTGGCCGGCTGGTCGTCCGGCTCGCCGTACCCGCTCTTCGGCGGCATGCGCTCGGCCGCGCAGGTGATCTCCTACGAGATCGCGATGGGCCTGTCGATCGTCGCGGTGATCCTGTACTCCGGTTCGCTGCAGACGTCGGAAATCGTGCAGGCGCAGTCGCACGGCTGGTACTTCTACATGCTCATCCCGAGCTTCGTGATCTACGTGATCTCGATGGTCGGCGAGACGAACCGCGCGCCGTTCGACCTCCCGGAGGCCGAATCCGAGCTGGTCGGCGGGTTCCACACCGAGTACAGCTCGATGAAGTTCGCGATGTTCTTCCTCGCCGAGTACGTCAACATGGTGATCGTTTCGGCGTTCTGCACGACGCTGTTCCTCGGCGGCTGGCGGTTCCCGTTCGTCGGCGACGATTCGCCGCTGAACCAGAACTGGTGGCCGATCCTCTGGTTCTTCGCCAAGACGTTCATCCTGCTGTTCGGCTTCATCTGGCTGCGCGGCACGCTCCCGCGGCTGCGCTACGACCAGTTCATGCGGCTCGGCTGGAAGGTCCTGGTCCCGGTCAACCTGGTGTGGATCGTGGTCGTGGTCGCGATCAAGACGATCCAGTGGAGCTGGCCGCAGATCCTCGTCGGCGTCGGCATCGTGCTGGTGGTGCTCGTGCTGCTGAGCCTCGCTCTGCCGGACAAGAAGCTGCCCGAATCGGACTACGTGGACCTGACCGGAAGCGGCTATCCGCTGCCGCCGCTGGACCTGCGGGTCCCGGACGCGACGCCGCGGCAGAAGGCGCTGGCCAAGGCCGAGGCGAAGGCCGCGCGGCGCAAGCCGGCCAGCGTCACCGCCGCGGCCGCACAGGAAGGAACGGAAGATGGCGGCAACTGACTTCCTCAATCCCATCAAGGGATTCGGCGTCACCTTCGGGATGATGTTCAAGAAGGTCGCGACCGAGGAGTACCCCGAGGCGGGAGCCCCGGCCGCGCCGCGCTACCACGGCCGCCACCAGCTCAACCGGCATCCGGACGGGCTGGAGAAGTGCGTCGGCTGCGAGCTGTGCGCGTGGGCGTGCCCGGCGGACGCGATCTTCGTCGAGGGCGGCGACAACACCGAAGAGGCGCGGTACTCGCCGGGCGAGCGCTACGGCAAGGACTACCAGATCAACTACCTGCGCTGCATCGGCTGCGGCCTGTGCATCGAGGCGTGCCCGACCCGGTCGCTCACCATGACCAACTTCTACGAGCTGGCCGACGACGACCGGCAGCGGCTGATCTACACCAAGGAAGACCTGCTCGCCCCGCTGCTGCCGGGCATGGAGCAGCCGCCGCACCCGATGCGGCTCGGCGACAACGAGCAGGACTACTACGTGAACGGCCCCGAACTGGCCGCCAAGGCGCAGCAGGAGGCGAAGAAGTGATCGCCGCCCTTCTCGCGCAGGCCCCGGCGGCCGGCGTCGACGCGTCCGTGACGACCGGCGAGGCCATCGCGTTCTGGATCCTCGGCCCGCTCTCGCTGCTGGGCGCGCTCGGGATGATCTTCTCCCGCAACGCCGTGCACTCGGCGCTGTGGCTGGTGCTCACGATGCTGACGCTGGGCGCGCTGTACATGACGCAGAACGCGCCGTTCCTCGGGTTCACCCAGATCATCGTCTACACCGGCGCGATCATGATGCTGTTCCTGTTCGTGCTGATGCTGGTCGGCCGGGACAGCTCGGACTCGGTGGTGGAAGTCCTGCGCGGGCAGCGGCTCGCCGCCGGCGTGCTCGGCGTCGGGCTCGCCGCGCTGATCGCCGCGGGCGTGTTCCGCGCGATGGCGAACGTGACCCCGGCCAAGCCGCTCGACCCGTACCAGCAGAACGGCGGCGGGCCCGGCGGCCTCGGCAGGCTGATCTTCACCCAGTACCTGTTCCCGTTCGAGCTGACCTCAGCCCTGCTGATCACCGCCGCGCTTGGCGCGATGGTGCTGGCCTTCACCGGCCGCAGCGGCAAGAGCAAGCTCTCCCAGCGCGAACTGGTCAAGCTGCGCTTCCGCGGCGAGCACGACCGCCCGTCGCCGCTGCCCGGCCCGGGCGTGTTCGCCACCGCCAGCTCGGTCTCGACCCCGGCGCTGCTGCCGGACGGTTCGGTCGCGCCGGAGTCGCTGTCGGAGATCATCGAATCCACCTCGGCGATCCGGCTCATGCGCGAGCGCAAGCTCATCGCGGACGAGGGCCCCAAGCCCGACGCGCACGCACTGGTCGGCGGCTCCGAAAAGGCCGCGCCGGCCGAGGAAGAAGGGGAAGGAAAGTGACCCCGAGCTACTACCTGCTGCTGTCCGCGCTGCTGTTCTGCATCGGCGCGGTGGGCGTGCTGGTCCGCCGCAACGCGATCGTCGTGTTCATGTGCATCGAGCTGATGCTGAACGCGGTGAACCTGACCCTGGTCACCTTCGCCCGCATCAACGGCGGGCTGCACGGCCAGGTGATGGCGTTCTTCGTGATGGTGGTCGCGGCCGCCGAGGTCGTGGTCGGACTGGCGATCATCATGGCCATCTTCCGCACCCGCCGCTCGGCCTCGGTCGACGACACGAACCTGCTGAAGTACTGAGGGAGACGACCGAGTGACCGCATCATCGTGGCTGCTGGTGGCCCTTCCCGCCCTCGGCGCCCTGGTTCTGCTGCTATCCGGCAAACGCGCGAAAGCGTGGGGGCACCTGCTCGGCTGTGCCACCGTCACGCTCGCCTTCGTGTACGCCGTGATCCTGTTCTTCTCCACCGACAGCCACTCGGTCACCGACACCAAGGTCTACTCCTGGATCCCGGTCGGCCAGCTGCAGGTGGACTTCGGGCTGCGCATCGACGCGCTGTCGCTGACGTTCGTGCTGCTGATCACCGGCGTCGGCATGCTGATCCACTTCTATTCGATCGGCTACATGGCCGACGACGAGGGCCGGTACCGGTTCTTCGCGTACCTGAACCTGTTCGTCGCCTCGATGCTGGTCCTGGTGCTGGGCAACAGCTTCGTGACGCTGTACCTCGGCTGGGAGGGCGTGGGCCTCGCCTCGTACCTGCTGATCGGCTGGTATCAGAACCGCCCGTCCGCGGCGACCGCGGCGAAGAAGGCGTTCCTGATGAACCGCGTCGGCGACGTCGGGCTCGCGCTGGCGATCTTCCTGATGTTCAAGTACGTCGGGTCGACCGGCTACTCGCAGGTCTTCGAGGGCGTCGCGCAGGGCAAGATCCCGCCGGGCGCGATCACCGCCATCGCGATCCTGCTGCTGCTGGGCGCCTGCGGTAAATCGGGTCAGTTCCCGCTGCAGGCGTGGCTGCCGGACGCGATGGAGGGGCCGACCCCGGTGTCGGCGCTCATCCACGCGGCAACCATGGTCACCGCGGGCGTGTACCTCGTGGCCCGCTCCAACGTCATCTTCACCGCGACGCCGGACGGCAGGCTGGTGGTCACCCTCGTCGGCGCGGTCACGCTGCTGCTCGGGTGTGTCGTCGGCTGTGCCTACGACGACATCAAGAAAGTGCTCGCGTACTCGACGGTCAGCCAGATCGGCTACATGATGCTGGCGGTCGGCCTCGGGCCGGGCATTTACGCGCTCGGCATCATGCACCTGGTGGCGCACGGCTTCTTCAAGGCCGGGCTGTTCCTCGGGGCCGGTTCGGTCATGCACGGCATGAACGACGAGGTCGACATGCGCAAGTTCGGCGGACTGGCCAAGCGGATGCCGATCACGTTCGTCACCTTCGGCCTCGGCTACCTGGCGATCATCGGCTTCCCGTTCCTCACCGGGTACTACACGAAGGACGCGATCATCGAGGCGGCGTTCGGCCAGGAAGGCTGGCGCGGCTGGGCTTTCGGCCTCGCCACCGTGCTCGGCGCCGGGCTGACCGCGTTCTACATGACGCGGCTGATGATGATGACCTTCTTCGGCAAGGAACGCTGGAAGGACATCAAGAGCACCGACGGGCGCGACTTCCACCCGCACGAGTCCAAGCCGATCATGTGGGTCCCGATGGTGATCCTGGCGGTCGGCTCGGTCGGCGCCGGTGCGTTCTTCGCGATCGGCAACCGGTTCGTGGACTGGCTGTCCCCGGTGGTCGGCCAGTACGCGGAGGCCGAGCACACCCCGATCCCTTCGTGGACGGTCCCGGCGGCGACGCTGGTGCTGGCCGCGCTCGGCGTGCTGCTGGCGGTGTGGCTGTTCCGTCCGGCGCGCGACGTGCCGATCGAGAAGCCCGAGCGGGTGTCTTGGCCGGTCCGCGCGGCGCGCAAGGACCTGTACGGCAACGCGCTCAACGAAACCCTGGTCGCCCGTCCGGGCACCTGGCTGGCGCGGGCGCTGGTGTACGTGGACAACCGCGGCGTGGACGGCGCGGTGAACGGCCTCGCCGCGGCACTCGGCGGCGGGTCCGGACGGATGCGCCGGATGCAGACCGGATTCGTGCGGTCCTACGCACTGTCCATGCTCGGCGGCACGTTCCTGCTTCTCGCGGCCCTTCTGCTGGTGAGGTTCTCCTGACATGACTTGGCTTCTGGCGCTCATCCTGCTGCCGCTGGCCGGCTCGCTGGTGCTGGCGTTCCTCAAGGGGAACGACCGGGCCGCGGTCGCCACGGCGCTCGCCGTGTCCATTGTGGAGTTCCTGCTGATCATCCCGTTCTGGGCGAGCTACTCGCCCTCGGGCGCGCGCATCCAGCAGGCCACCACGATGGACTGGATCCCGAGCTTCGGCATCCACATCTCGTTCGGCACCGACGGCATCGCGCTCATCATGATCGCGGTGATCGCGCTCCTGGTGCCGATCGTCGTCGGCGCGCTCGGGCTCACCGACAAACTGCCCGCGGGCCGCAGCGCGGGCGGATTCCTGTCGCTGATCCTGCTGCAGGAGGCGATCACGATCGGCGTCTTCGCGGCGACCGACGTGTTCCTCTTCTACGTGCTGTTCGAGATCATGCTGATCCCGATGTACTTCCTGATCGGCGGCTACGGCGGCGCGAACCGGCAGTACGCGGCGGTGAAGTTCTTCCTGTACTCGTTTCTCGGCGGCCTGATCATGCTGGCCTCGGCGATCGGGGCGTACTCGCTGGCCTCGGACAAGCTCGGCAAGGGCACGTTCGACTGGGCCACGCTGGTGACGGTGGTCCGCGACGCCCCGACCGGCACGCAGATCTGGCTGTTCCTCGGCTTCTTCCTCGCCTTCGCGATCAAGGCTCCGCTGGTCCCGTTCCACACCTGGCTGCCGGACGCCGCCGGCCAGGCCCCGATCGGCGTCGCGGTGCTGCTGGTCGGCGTGCTGGACAAGGTCGGCACGTTCGGATTCCTGCGGTACTGCCTGCCGATGTTCCCGGAGGCGAGCAAGGCGCTCGCGCCGCTGGTGCTGATCCTTTCGGTGATCGGCGTGCTGTACGGCTCGATCCTCGCCGCCGGGCAGCAGGACATGAAGCGGTTCATCGCCTACGTGTCGATCGCCCACTTCGGGTTCATCGCGCTGGGCATCTTCACCTTCAACGAGCAGGCGATGGTCGGCTCGGTGTCCTACATGCTGAACCACAGCCTTTCCACCGGGATGCTGATCGTGGTGATCGGCCTGATCGTGATGCGCGGCGGGTCGAGCCGGATCTCGGACTACGGCGGGATGGCGAAGGTGACCCCGCTGCTCGGCGGAATGCTGTTGCTGGCCGGGCTTTCCGCGCTGTCGCTGCCGGGGACCAACTCGTTCGTCAGCGAGTTCCTCGTGCTGCTGGGGTCCTTTGTGGACCAGCCGGTGTACACGATCCTCGCGACCGTGGGCATGGTGCTCGCCGCGGCTTACGTGCTGTGGCTGTACCAGCGGATCATGCAGGGCCCGGTTCGCGGCGACGCTCTCGTGGGCGTCGGCGGGGGACCGGGCACGGCGATCGCGCCGGAACTCGGTGCGAAGAAGGCCATCAAGGACCTGGGCGGACGCGAGATCGCGATCCTCGCGCCCATGGTCATCCTGATCATCGGACTGGGCTTCTACCCCAAGCCGATGCTCGACACGATCACCCCGTCGGTGCAGGCGACGCTGTCTGCCGTGCAGGGAGGCAAGTAAACCGTGCTCGACATGTTCCTGGCGCAAGCGCCGGCAGCGCCGCTGGAAGTGCCTTCGGTAGATTACGCGGCCGTGCTGCCGATGCTGATCGTCTTCGGCGTCGCGTGCATCGGCGTACTGGTGGAAGCCTTCGCGCCGAAGGCCACGCGATGGGGGATCCAGGTCACGATCTCCCTCGTCGCGATCCTCGCCGCGGGGGTTTCGCTGATCCTGTACGCGACCGGTTCCACGTCCACGAAGGCGGGCACGACCACCTTCTCGGGCGCGATCTCGGTGGACCGTCCGTCGCTGTTCCTGTGGGGCACGCTGCTGCTGCTCGGCCTCGGCGCGGTCTTCCTGATCGCGGACCGCAAGGTCGAACCGGGCGGCGCGTTCGTGGCACAGGCGGCGATCCGGCCGGGCACCGTGCAGGACCGCGCGCAGGCCGGTGCGGCGACGACGTCGCAGACCGAAGTGTTCCCGCTGACGCTCTTCGCGCTCGGCGGAATGATGACGTTCTGCGCGGCCAACGACCTGCTGACGATGTTCATCGCGCTGGAAGTGCTTTCCCTGCCGCTGTACCTGATGTGCGGCCTGGCCCGGCGGCGTCGGCTGATCTCGCAGGAAGCCGCGGTCAAGTACTTCCTGCTGGGCGCGTTCTCGTCGGCGTTCTTCCTCTACGGGCTCGCGCTGCTGTACGGCTACGCGGACTCGGTGAAGCTGGCCGACATCGCCCACGCGGCGGCCGGTTCGGACCGCTCGGACACGCTGCTGTTCGCCGGTCTCGGCCTGCTGGTGGTGGGCCTGCTCTTCAAGGGCTCGGTCGGCCCGTTCCACACCTGGACGCCGGACGTATACCAGGGCGCGCCGACGCCGGTGACCGGATTTATGGCCGCCTGCACGAAGGTCGCCGCGTTCGGGGCGATTCTGCGCGTGCTCAGCGTCGGGTTCTCCTCGACGAGCTGGGAATGGCGCGGCGTCATGTGGGCGGTGGCCATCATTTCGATGGCACTGGGCGCGATTCTGGGTCTGACGCAGACTGACGTGAAGCGGATGATCGCTTACTCGTCCATCGCGCACGCCGGGTTCTTGCTCGTGGGTGCGATCGCGATGACTCAGGACGGGTTGTCGAGCACGCTGTTCTACTTGCTGGCTTACGGGTTTACGACGCTGGCGGCGTTTGGCGTGGTGAGCCTGGTCCGGGATTCCAGCGGCGAGGCTACGCATCTGTCGGCCTGGGCCGGGTTGGCCAAGCGGTCGCCGGTGCTGGCCGGGGTGTTCACGTTCCTGCTGCTGGCGTTGGCGGGGATTCCGTTGACGAGCGGGTTTGTCGGGAAGTTCGTGGTGTTCTCGGCTGCGCTGTCGGACGGGATGGCGCCGTTGGTGGTGGTCGCGTTGGTGTTCAGCGCGGTGGCGGCATTCTTCTATCTGCGGGTCATTGTGTTGATGTACTTCTCGGAGCCTGCGGCGGACGGGCCTACCGTGACGGTGCCGGGTGGGTTTACTACGGCGGCTATTGCGTTGGGTGTGGTGGTTACGTTGGTGCTCGGGGTCCTTCCGGCGTTCGCGTTGGATTGGGCTGGGGCTGGGGGGTTCGCTTCCTAGCGGCTCGTCGCCTGGCGGCGACGTTGCGCACGGGGTTGCGTGGGGCACCCCGAAGCTGATTGTGACGACGGACGGTGGGTGCTTGTCAAGGCGGGAAAGATGCCTTGACAAGCACCCACCGTCCGCGTTTTTGGCTTCGTATCGGGGTGCGGGGGTGGTGTGGGTGCCTGGTGGGGTTGGGTGCGTTGGCTGCGGTTGGGGGTTTGTGCGGGGGCGGGTGGCTGGTCGTGAAGGGCCCCTTGAGGGAATCTA
>NZ_JACJHR010000052.1 GCF_014174495.1 Amycolatopsis echigonensis | reverse complement strand
TAGATTCCCTCAAGGGGCCCTTCACGGGCTTCTGCGCCAGCTGGGAGCCACGCGAGTCAGCGAAGCGAGCCGAAACTGACGAAGGGCCGTTGCCGGGTTCCCATCCCCGGCAACGGCCCTTCGCTCCCTTCACCCCCGGTGCCGCCCCTCCCCCGACGAGGGGCGGGTGCCAGCTATTCGTCGGCCAGTGGTTCCGCCTGCACTCGCCTCAGCGCGGGCGTGCAGACCGACGCGCCGAGCAGTGCCACCCCGATACCGAGCACCACCGGCGCGGCGATCCACGGGCTGAACACCACCGACCCCCGTTCCATCGTCGCCATGAACAGCCCGAGTCCGACCACCACGCCGGTCACGCCGGCGCCGATGGTCGCCACCAGCGCGGGCAGCGCGGCCTCCATCCGCAGCGCCCGCGACAGCACCCGCACCGGCGTCCCCGCCGCCATCAGCGCGCCGAACGTCCGCCGCCGGTCCATCACCGAGCCCGCGGTCGCGACCGCCGCACTGCAGCCGGCGAGGATGCCCGCCGCGACGAGGCCGATCACCGTGACCCGGCGCAGGTCGCTGAGCTGCACCTGCTGTCCGTAGAGGTACTGCTCGCGGCTGCCGATTTCCTGCCCGACCGCGTTGGGCACCAGCGCGGTCCGCACGACCTCGCGGTTGGCCTCGGCGGTCGGCACGACAAGCGTGACCGTGCTCGGTTTGACGCCGGCCGGCACCGCGGACGGGTCGATCACGTACTCGCCGGAGTTGCTGTGCTTTTCCGGGTGATACGTCCCCGTGGTGACAGCGCCGAGCGGGGTGCCCGTGCTGTCCTCGCCGCCGTACCGCGCGACCCGCAGGTTGTTCGTGTCCAGCTGGTACGGGGTGTACAGGCCGACTCCCGGCTTGCAGTCCTGCTGGGTGATCCCGAGCCGGGTCAGCCTCGCGGCATCGGTGCAGGTCATGACGTATGCGCGCTGCATCGACCGGTAGTTCCCCTCGCCCTGCATCACGTAGACGCTGGCCACCGGTACGACGCGTTCGGACAGTCCGGCCTTCGCGAGCGTGGCGTTGGTCCGCTCGGTCGCTTCGGGGGCGCGGTCCGCGTTGACGTCGACGTACAGCGCCGAGTCCACGTACTGACGCCCGCCGCCGGCGAGGGCTTCGATCGACGGCAGCAGGGTGAGCGCCATCGACCCGGTGAACACCGCGAGCACAATCCCGGCCGAGGCCCGGTAAGAGCCCTTCGGATCGTTGCGCAGCCGACGTCCGGCCAGCAGCGACGACGGCCGCCGCCAGATCCGCACGAACGTTCCGCCGACCGCTGAGGTCACCCACGGTCCGACCACCATCGCCGAAGCGACCACCAGCAACAGGCCGACCAGCACCAGGTTGCCGCTGCCGCCGCTGCGCGCGCCGAAAACGGTGTAGAAGAAGAACAATCCGGCCGCGGGCAGCGCGAGCAACCGCCACCAGCGCAACGGTTTCACGGTGTGCCCGCCGGTCGCGAACAGCGGTGTCGTCACCACTCGGCGCAGGCCGAGCACCCCGGCGAGCACCACGAGCAGCGGGACCAGCAGCACGGCGAGCACGGTCAGCCCCACTGGCAGCGAGAAGTCCGCGGCGAGCCAGGTCCCGCCGTCCCACGGCACGAACGTGGCCAGGCCGCGCAGCGCCGGGCTCAGCAGCAGGCCGAGCAGAGCGCCGATGCCTGCCGACAATCCGGTTTCGGCGGCGACCATCGCGGTCACCTGGCCGGGAGTCGCCCCGGCCAGCCGGATCGCGGCGAGCCGCTGTTCGCGGCGGGCGGCGGTGAGCCGGGCCGACGACGCGACGAGCACCAGGCTCGGCACGAGCAGCACGATGATGCCGACCCAGGACAACACCGTCAGGAGGCTGTCCGGACGTCCGTGCCCGGTCGGGAAGGACGAGGCCGGGTAAGCGTCCTGGCCGGGCTGGTCCTGGTGTCCGTACGGGCGCATTTCCTGCGGGCTGTGCCCGACGAGCGCGACGAGCTGTTCCGGGTACCGCAGCGCCTCGTCGCCGAACGCGTCGACCGGCTTGCCGAACCGGTTCCCGAGCTGATCGGCTGGGGTGGCGTTGAGCAGTTTCCCGAGCGCGGGCGACACGATCGTCTCGCCGGGTCCGGGCAGCTGCGGGATGCCCGGCGGCAGCCGCAGCAGGTCGGCCCGGCCGGTGACCGCGATGTCGACGCGGGCGACCTGTTTGCCGTCGAAGTAGTCCTTGGAGGAGTTGACGAGCAGGGCGTTCTGCTGGCCGGAGTCGTAGCGGCCGCTGTTCTGCCACAGCGCCCGCTGCTCGCGGGCCTGCGTGGCGTACGGCAGTGTCGCGAGCAGCAGGACGAGCCCGGTCGCGACGGCGACGCCGAGCGCGGTGAGGATCGCCGAGGTGCGGGTCCGCCGGTCGCCGCGCAGCACCCGCAGGGCGAGCTGGAACGGGTTCATGCCGCGAGCCTCGTCGCGATCAGGCCGTCGCGGATCGCCACGGTGCGCGGCATCGATTCGGCGAGTTCCCGGTCGTGGGTCACCACGAGCACCGCGGCTCCGGACGCCTGGGCGGCGGCGAGCAGCGCGTCCATCGTCTCGCGGCCCGTGCGGGTGTCGAGCGCGCCGGTCGGCTCGTCGGCGAAGATCACCTTCGGCCGGTGGGTGAGCGCGCGGGCGATCGCCACGCGCTGTGCCTCGCCGCCGGAAAGCTCGCCGGGACGCCGCGCTTCCTTGCCGGCCAATCCGAGGGTGCCAAGCCATTCCCGCGCCGCGGCAATCGATTCGCCACGAGTTCCGCCGGCCAGCAGCGAAGGCAGTGCGACATTCTCTTCCGCGGTCAGCTCGGAGACGAGCATTCCGGACTGGAAGACAAAACCGAATTCGGTGCGACGCAGTTCGCTGCGCCGCTTTTCGCCGAACTGGTCGATCCGCTGTCCCTGCAACCAGATTTCGCCGCTGTCGGCGCGCAGGATCCCGGCCAGCACGTGCAGCAGCGAGGTTTTGCCGGAGCCGGACGGGCCGACGATGGCGATCGCCTCGCCCGGCTGGACGTCGATGTCGATTCCGGCCAGCGCGTGCTGCTGCCCGTAACGCTTCACCAGTCCGCGTCCCGACAACACCGGTCCGGCGCTCAGGTGTGGATTCGTCATCCGCCAGCTCTCTCCCTGTCTCCGTCATTCGTCTTCGACTGCGACGGAAGGCAGCTTCTCGGATTCGAGCGGGTGTCCACTTCGGGCAGACGGCCGGTACCTGACCGGCCTGCCTCGGCCGATCGGCCGATGGCGACGAACCACGTGGCCAAGGTGCGCGCGGGCACGAATCCTCTACCGTCACGGTGTGCCGCACACCCCGCCGTCGAAAACGTTCGCCGCGCGAGCGACCGAACTCGCCCGCCGGCTCGACATGTCCGTGCTCGTGTTGTTCGCCGCGTTGGCGTTCGACCTCGTGTTCGTGACCGACGCGGCGCTCGACGACATCGGCCCGAAGTTCGTCGATCTCGGCCTGTTCCCGGGCATTTTCGCGATGGCGGCATGCGCGCTCTGGGCCCGCAAACGCGCGGCGGTGGCGGGCGTATTCGGTGCGCTGGTGCTGATGTTCTGCACCTTCGCCATCCGCTATCTGAACATCCCGGCCTATTCGAGCGTGCTGGCGAACCTGTCCATCACCGAGGTGGTGGCCGGGATCGAAATGGTCTACTTCCTCGCCCGCCGGGCCCGTCCCGGGGTCGCGTTCGCGGTGATCAGCGCACTGGTCATGGGCGCGCTCACCGCGGTGTTCGGCCGCGGATACGACAGCAGGCTCTACACGAGCAACGTCTTGCAGTCGCTGCTCTTCGGGTTCCTGCTCCTCGTCGCGGCGGTGACCACCGGCGCGGTCGGGCGTCCGCGCCGCGAACGCGACCCGGCGACCGTGGAACGGCTGCGGACCATGCACCGGTTCACCGAACTGGTGCGCGGCCAGTGGCCGTTGATCGGCATGCTCGGCATCGGCGTGCTGGTCGAATTCGGCTACACCTACGAAAGCGGCAGCCGCGGTTTCCCGCTGCTGGCCTGCTCGATCGGCGCCGCCGCGGTCACCGCGTTGTCACCACGCCGTCCGCGGGATTCGATCCTGGTGGTGGCCGGGCTTCTCCTGCTGTCCGCGCTGATGACGCCGTTCCTGCATCCGAGCCACAGCTACCAGTTGCTCGGCGGCATCCCGCCGACTCAGATCGTGGCCGGGTTCGGCGTGGTCGTGAACGTCGTGCGGGCCGTGCCGCTCGCCCGGGCCTGGCCGCGGATCGTCGTGCTGTCCGGCGTGGTCGCGATCGGCACGATCCTGAACTTCAGCCAGTACCGCCCCGGCCGCCTGCTCACCGACCCGGCGACGCTCGGGACGCTCGCCACCGTCGGGGTGCTGCTGCTCGGCATCGCCATCGCGATCGGTCTGTACCTGCGCTCGCGCGATTCCGAACGCGCGCAGGTCGTGAAATCCGCGGTCACCGACGCGCAGACAGCCGAGCGGATGGCGTTGGCCAGGGAACTGCACGACGTGGTCGCGCACCACGTGACGGGGATCGTCGTGCAGGCGCAGGCCGCGCGGATGATGGGGGAGAAGAACCCGGAGCTCGCACTGGAGGCGATGGGCCGGATCGAGAACGCGGGCGTCGAGGCGCTCGCCGCGATGCGCCGCCTGGTCCGCAGCATGCGCGGCGACGCACCGGCCGGTTCCAGCGAGTTCAACGAGCAAGCGACCACCGACCTGGCCGCTGACCTGCGCAAACTCGTCGACGCGGGCAACCACGGCATCCCGACGCAGCTGCGGCTCGACCTTCCGGCGGACCTGCCGCACGAGGTCGGCCGGTCCGCGCTGCGGCTGGTCCAGGAGTCGCTCACCAACGTCGGCAAGCACGCGTCGGACGCCACCGAGGCGCTCGTGCTGGCCGAGGTCGTCGAAGGCGAACTGCACTTGCGGGTGACCGACAACGGCAGCGGGCAGACTCATCGTCCGGCCGGCGGATCGGGCGGATACGGTCTGGTCGGCATGCGCGAGCGCGTCGCGCTGCTGCACGGCAGGCTTTCGGCAGGCCGCGAGCCGAACGGCGGCTGGCGGGTCGAGGCGTGGCTGCCGCTCGAGGCGAACGGGGAGACAGACGGGTGATCCGGGTACTGATCGCGGACGACCAGGAAATGGTGCGGATGGGTTTCCGTATGATCCTGGACGCCCAGGACGACATCGAGGTGGTCGCGGACGTGCCGGACGGCGTCTCCGCGGTCGCCAAGGCGCGTGAACTGCGCCCGGACGTCTGCCTGCTGGACATCCGCATGCCGGGGCTGGACGGGCTGGAGGTCACGCGGCAGCTGGCCGGGCCGGACGTCGCCGACCCGCTGAAGGTCGTCGTGGTCACCACCTTCGACCTCGACGAATACGTGCACACCGCGCTGCGCAACGGCGCGAGCGGCTTCCTGCTCAAGGACGCCGGACCCGCCCTGCTGATCGAGGCGGTGCGCGCGGCCGACCGCGGTGACGCGCTGGTGTCTCCGCAGATCACCGTGCGGCTGCTGAAGCATTTCGACGGTGCCAGCACCAAGCGCGAGGCGTCGGCTCCGTCCGAGCCGCTGACCGCGCGCGAGCTGGACGTGGTGAAGGCCGCCGCGCGTGGACTCACCAACACCGAGATCGGCGCGGAGTTGTTCCTGTCGCTGTCGACGGTCAAGACGCATTTGGCTTCGGTGCAGGGCAAAGTCGGCGCGCGTAACCGAGTGGAAATCGCAGCTTGGGCCTGGCGTAGCGGCGTAGTGGATTAACCGCCACTGGGACGCCCGTACTATCTCGTTATGTCGCGTCGCTTCCACGCCCCGGTTGTTCTGCCCGCCGATCCGTCCTGCTCCCTGCTCCGTGACGCCGTCGTGGATGTCGACGACGCGGGCCGGATTTCGTTCGTCGGACCGGCTTCGAGCGCACCGGAGTTCGCCGGCGAGGAGACCCGGCTGACCGGAATCCTGGTGCCCGGCTTGGTGAACGCGCACGCGCACAGCCCGATGACGCTCCTGCGCGGGATGGGCGGCGACCTGCCGCTGCTGCGCTGGCTGCGCGAGATCATCTGGCCGACCGAGGCGAAACTGAAGCCGGCGGACGTGCGCACCGGCATGCTGCTCGGATCGGTCGAAATGCTCCGGCACGGCGTGACGACCAGCGCGGAAATGTATTTCGAGGGCGAACAGCTCGTGGACGCGGTGCTCGCCACCGGCGGCCGGGTGCTCGTCGCCCCGCCGGTGATCGAACTGCCCGGCATGGACTGGCGCTCGACGCTGGCGGCGATCGACCGCTGGATCGACGCCGACGGCCTGCGGTTCGGTCCGGGAGAACGGATCGAACTGGGTTACGGCCCGCACTCGGCGTACATGCTGAACCCGGACGGACTGCGCGCGACTGCGGAATCGGCGGCCGCGCGGGGTGCGCTGGTGCAGATCCACGTCGCCGAGGCCGCCGCGGAGGATGTCGAGCAGCGCAAGGAACACGGCTCGGTGCCGAAGCTGCTGGATTCGCTCGGGATGTTCAACGGCCGCACGCTTGCCGCGCACGCGATCCATCTGTCCGATGAGGACATCGCGATCTTCGCCGCGCGAGGCGTCGGAATGGCGCACTGCCCCGGCTCGAACGCGAAACTGGCGTCGGGGATCGCACGGATCAAGGACCTGCGCGCGGCGGGCGTCGCGATCGGCCTCGGCACCGACGGCCCGGCGTCGAACGACGACATCGACCTGTGGGAAGAACTGCAGCTCACCGCGATGCTGGCGCGGCTGGCCAACGATGACTCCACCGTGGTGACCGCGAAGGACGTCTTCCTGATGGCCACCCGCGGCGGCGCGGAAGCACTCGGCCGCGACGACCTCGGCGTACTGGAGCCGGGCCGCTGGGCCGACCTGGTACACGTCGACCTCGACGACCCGGCGTTCGCCGCCGGCCTGGACGTGCCCGACGAGCAGCTACTGGCGAACCTCGTGTGGGCCGCCGGATCTCGACGAGTGCGCGACGTATGGGTCGCAGGCGAACAGGTAGTCGCCGACGCCGAACCGACCCGAGTCGACCGCCGCGAGATCCAGGCGACAGTCGCCGACACCGCCGCCCGCCTACGCGCCTGACCCGAAAACCCCACCAAACCGCAGCAGACACACCCGACAACCAGGCACCCAGCCCCCGCCCTGCACCCCGATACGAAGCCTCCCTGCGGTTGGTGGGTTCTTGTCAAGGCATCTTTCCCGCCTTGACAAGCACCCACCAACCGTCAGCACAATCCGGCTTCGGGGTGCCCACCGCACCACTCCCTAGAACCGGAACGCGGACCTCAACGCGGCCGAACCTGAATCTCCGTGAAGTGCGCCTCCGGAGTAGCCGTCACCGCGGTAAGCACCGCCGTCGCCACCGAATCCGGCCGCAAATACTTCTCCGCCTCGTACTCGCCACCCTCCTGAGCACGGGCCTCGCGTTGCATGTCAGTGTCGGTGCGACCTGGAAAGACAGACGTCACACGCAGACCCGGTTCCTCCGCCCGCAGCGAGTCGGCGAAGGCGCGGACGGCGAATTTGCTTGCCGCGTAAGGGCCCCAGCCCGGGCGAGCGGTGTAGCCAGCACCGGAGTTGATCACCACGACGTGGCCGTTCGCGGCGCGCAGCGCGGGCAGCAGCAGCCGGGTCAGTTCGGCCACCGCGATGACGTTCACCTCGAGGTTCGTGCGCCAGACGGAGGACGGCGAGTCCGCGACCGTGCCGATTTTGCCGATGCCCGCGGAGTGGACGAGCACGTCCAGCCGGTCGATCTTGCCGGCCGCGGCTTCGAGGGAAGCGGCGTCGGTGAGGTCGACCGGCCACGGCTCGGCGCCGGGCAGTTCCTCGGCCACCTTCGCGAGGGCGTCGGTGTCGCGGCCGCCGAGGAGCAGGCGGTGCGTCGGGGAGAGCTGGTGCGCGATAGCGGCGCCGATGCCCCGGGAGGCACCGGTGATCAAGGCGAGCGGGAGGTCGGTCATACCGGCCACGGTAGGCGTCTGCCGCTGATTCGCCAGTCCGGGGAGTCGTCGGTCACTTCGCCGGGGCGCACTGCGCCGCGGCCCACGGATCCCGGGGGTAGCGGATTTCCGTCCGGTGCACCGCGCCGGTGAAATTGTCGATAAACCGACTCCAGGTGAGGGGTTCGCGGGTCGAGGCGAGCACGTCCTGAACGTCCGGGCAGCGCAGCGCCTGGCGGGCGGCGTCGAGTTCGGCGGGCTGGAATATCCGGATCTGGCCGTCGGTGGCGTAGTCCCCGCGTCCGGCTTCGGCGACCTCCCAGGCCCCGACCAGCCACTTCGAGTGTCCGGGACGGCCGTTGGGGATCGACGACGAGTGCGAGGCGAGGTCGCTTGCCAGGCCGTAGCCGTCGTGGATGCGCACGTCGAGCGGCGCGATGTTGCTGATCGCGCCCATGCTGTCGGCCGCCATGGTCACGTACGGCCGGTCGGTCGGGAAGCGGAACCACTGCTTCACGTCGCCATAGCTGTAGACGAGCACCGCCGGCTGCTTCGTCGCTTGCACCGCCTCGACGGCGCGACGGATGACGTCCTGTCCGAGGTAATCCGTCGCCAGCACCGGGTGCTCGTGTCCGGTCGCCCAGGACCAGTACGCGCGTTCGTCGGTGACGCTCACCGCGAGATGGGTGCCTTCGTACGGCACGCGCAGCCAGCCGCCCGCGACTACCGCCCACACGGCAACCCCGGCGCCGAACGCGATCGTCTTCCGGGTCACCGGGATCGCCATGACCGGAAGCAGCAGCACGAACAACGCGGGCAGCAACATCCGGCCGTGCATGAAATCGCCGCCGACGCGCACGACGTACAGCGCGAGCAAAACCGCGCCCGCCAGCGAAGCCAGCAGCAGAATCCGCGACCGGCGAACCAGGATCGCGGCAATCACCAGCAACAGCAACGGAATCCACAGCACGTACGGGTCGAGCAGATCAGCCAGGTACTCGAAGCCGCGCGGCCAGTCGGCGTTCGCCGCTTCCTTGGCGAGCGCGGTGTTCGGGGTGAGCAGACCGTAGTAACCCATCCGAAACACCTGGTATGCCAACGGAATCGCGATCCCCGCACCGAGCCAGCCAAGCGCGGCAAGCCATCGCGGGCGGCGCAGCAGCACGAGGGCGACGAAGCCGATCACGCTGAACAACGCCAGATCCGGTCGCACGAGCGGGCCTAATCCGAGCACGATCGCGGTGGCGACCGGCGCTTTGCCGCGCACCAGCAGCCACCAGCTCAGCCCGAGCCACAGCAACACCAAACCGGTTTCCAGCCCGGAGGTCGCGAAATCCCGGAACGGCGGGAGTGCGCACACGACCAGCGCACCGGCGGGGGCCACTGATCCGGCGTAGAGCCGACGGCAGCCGTCGAGGCCGAAGAAAAGGCCGCCGACCGCGCACAGCAGGCCGGTGATCACCGCGATCCATTCGAGCGGCGGCCCGGGGATCGTGCCGACGCCGGCGAGAAGCCAGGTCCACAACGGACTCGTGCTCGCCTCGACGCGCTCGCCGATGTTGAACACCGGACCGTTCCCGGCCAGGATCTGCCGGACGGTGCGGAGCACGAGCAGCCCGTCGTCGCTCATCCACCGGCGATGCCAGGCGAGCACCGTGTACAGCACGAGGACCGCCGCGGTGGCGGCCCACGTCCAGGCCATCGGGCGGCGATACCACGGGTGCGGGTCGTCGAGCGCGCCGGCGGCCGCGGTCATGATTGGTCCAGACCTCCCCGAGACGTGGTGTTCAGCCACAGTCTCGCATCCGCCGGGAAGCGACGCTCAGTGGTCGCCGCCGAGGTCAGCGAGCGGACGCGGCGGAGGCGGTCGGGGCGGGTGGCGCGGTCGGGGTCGGGGGTGCGGGCGGGACGGTCGGCACGGGCGGGGCGAGGCCGATGTCCAGGTCCATCCGCTCGCGGTCCTTGCCGCCGAGGGTGAACAGCGAGGTGCAGCCGGTCGCCGGGTCGACGGCCGAGTCCATGCCGGGCGCACCCGCACCGCGCTGGGTGACGGTGAACCCGTCCGGCAGCTTCGACACGTCGAAGCACACCTGGTAGGTGCCGTCCTTGCGCTGGTCGAACAGGTAACTGCCGTCGGCGTTCGTGCGCGCGGTGGCGAGAGTGCCGCCCGCGCCGTCCTTGAGCGTCACCGGCAGATCCGGGAAGCCGGGTTCGTCGTCGTCCTGTATGCCGTTGCGGTTCAGGTCTTTCCACGCCCGGTCGCCGATCTTGCCGACCGCCGGCTGCGGTGTGACGGTGACCGTCGCGGTCGCCTTCTGCTCGGCGAGCGGCCCGCCCGGGCCGGAGCCAGTGACCTTCGCGGTGTTGACGTGTCCGTTGTCGTCCTCAGTCAGGTTCGGGTGGTCGCAGGTGAGCTCCCGCGACGCGCCGGCCGCGAGGTCGAACGCGCCGGGAAGGCCGGAGCACCACGGGTCTTTCACGAGCAGCGCGGTGAGCGGCTCGGAGCCGGTGTTGGAGACGGAGATGCGGAAATGCGCGGCGTCGCCGGCCGGGATGGCAGCCGACGGGCCCCACGTTCCGTCCGCCGGATTCCGCACCTCCATCTTCACCGCGAACGCGGCGAGAGCCACGTGCACGCAGTCCCACAGCACCCAGTTGTGGTTGGTACTGGCGAAAAACGAGACCGCCGCGGTGTCGTCCGGCGCGGTGACCGGCGGCACCTGTTGCTGCGCGAGCTTGCCGTCGGAGGCGATGTCGTGCGTCACCGCGACCGGTTTCTCCACCAGCACGCGGCCGGTGCGGTCGGCGAAGCTCAGCCCGGTGGTCGCGCTCGCGTGCGAACCGAGGCCGGATTGGGCCGTACCCGTCCACACCGACAACGCGTATTGCCCGCCGGGCACGGCTTTCACCTGCTGGCTGGCCGAGCTGACCCGGCCGTCCGGCGTCTGGATCTGGGCGTTGACGTGTCCGTCGACCGCGTACGCGGTGCTGGTGACCAGCTTCGGCACCCGGTCCGGCGGGGTGCTGCGCGGAACCGGCGCGGCGGGGGTGAACAGGTACCCGCTCGGCGGTCCGCCGGGCGAACCGGCGTCCTCCACGCTCGGGTTGGCCGCGATGCCGCCGCAATCCGGGGCGCCCTCGGCGGGCGCCGATCCGGGAGTGACGACGGCGAGCGCGCCGACCAGCATCGCAGTGCCCGCCGCCGCGCCCGCCGTACGTCCGATCGCGACTTTCCTTGCCCGCCTCACGCGGTGAAGCTAGACCCAGGAAGCCCGTTCGGCGGTGAGAAACACTCCAAAGTGTTACCGGCGGCCGATCTTGCCGGGCACTCCGAAGGCCCCCTTCTTCCACACCGACACGATCGCCGGCCGCGGCTGCGAGGTGCCGCCGTCCGGCCAGTGCGAGGTCGGGTTCGCCGAACTCGGCGCGTCCTCGCCGGGATGCTGCACCGCGACGAGCACGAGGTTTTCGGTGACGACCGGACCGCACGTCTCGGCGCCGACCGGCACCGACAGGAACTGCTTCACGTGCCCGCGCTCGGGACCGGTCACCGGAACCGAGAAGAGGCCGTCGTTCGCGCCGAGCGTGTTGCCATCGGTGGAGATCCACAGGTTGCCGTGCGGGTCGAACGCCACGTTGTCCGGGCACGAGATCGGGCTGACCTGGTCCTTCGGGAAGCCGCCGAAGTAGGTGTCGGCCGTGGCCGGGTCGCCGCAGACGAGCAGCAGCCGCCAGGAGAACCGGGTCGCGGCGGCGTCGCCGCGGTCCTCGTCCCATTCGAGGATGTGCCCGTTTTTGTTGCGGGTGCGCGGGTTCGCCTCGTCCGGGGCCGCCTTGCCCGCCGCGCCGCGGTCGGAGTTGTTGGTGAGCGCGGCGTAGATCCGGCCGTTGACCGGGTTCGGCTCGATGTCCTCCGGACGGTCCATTTTGGTCGCCCCGGCGCGGTCGGCGGCCTGGCGGGTGAACACGTAGACCTCCTCGGCGGTAAATCCGTCCACAAAGGACTTGTCGCCGCTGGCAAGCGGAATCCACTCTCCGGTGCCGTCGAATTCGCCGTCGGCGGGCAGCTTGCCGGAACCGTCGATCTCGCCCGGGCTGTTGCCGGAGAACTTGGCGACGTACAGGGTCCCCTCGTCCAGCAGCGCCGAGTTGTGCCGCCGGGCGAGCGCGGAATTCCCCTTCTTGTACTTGCCCTTCGAGACGAACTTGTAGATGTACTCGAACCGCTCGTCGTCGCCGGAGTACACCGCGACCCGGCCGTCCGCGGTGATCTTGACGTTCGCCGCCTCGTGCTTGAACCGGCCGAGCGCGGTGTGCTTCACCGGCGTGGAATTCGGGTCGTTCGGGTCGATTTCGACGACCCAGCCGAACCGGTTGGGCTCGTTGGGCTCGCGCGAAACGTCCCAGCGCTTGTCGAAGCGCTCCCATTTGCGCGTGCTCTCGCCGGTGCCGACCGCGTACCGCTTGAGCCGCGCGGCTTCGGTCGGATCGGAGACCTTGTCGGCGTGGGCGAAGTACTGGTGGAAGTTCTCCTCGCCGGACAGCACGGTGCCCCACGGCGTGACACCGCCGGAGCAGTTGTTCTGCGTGCCGCGCACGCGCTTGCCGGTCGGGTCGGCCGACGTCTTGAGGTACTTCGAACCGGCCGCCGGACCGCGCACCTCGAAGATCGTGTCGAGCGTGATCCGCCGGTTCAGCGGGCTCGGCACGGTGCGCAGCGCGCCGCCGATCGGGTCGCGCAGCGTCTGCAGCACCGACAATCCGTGTGCCGCCCAGGCAATCTTCACCTGCTCCTCGGTGGGGTTGGCCGGGTCGTACTGATCGGCCGGGAACAGGTGCACCTCGGTGGTGTACTCGTGGTTGACCACCAGCAGATTGCGCAGGCCGAGCGGGTCCTGCGGAATCAGGCCGACGAAGTCGTTGTTGTAGCCGAACTGCTTGGCCTGCGCGGCGGCGGTCTGCTTGCGGAAATCGAACTTCGGCGCGCCGGGGACCACCGGGTCGCCCCAGCGGATCACCACGTGCTGGGCGTATCCGTCCGGGATGCTGACGGCGTCGAGCTTGTTCGCCGGCACCGGCGTGAAGTCGGTGCCGGGCACCGCACGGCCCTTCGCCAGCGGGGCGGGAGCCTGGGCCGGGGCGGCCGCGGCAGCAGTGCCGGACAGGGCCGCGAACCCGCCCGCCGCCGCGGCCATCACCGCACCGGCCTTGAACACGCCGCGCCGCGAGACGCCCTTGGCGATGTCGCCGAAGTAGTCGTTGCCGGTCGGGTTCGGGGCCTCGTGCGCACACGCGTTGCCGCAGCGGTACTCGCAGGTGATCGGTGACCGGCCGCCGGAATGCGCGGTGAACAAGGGCAGCAGTCGTCCGGGCTCCAGGGACACGGGGCCTCCAGGGTCGCTTCTCGGTGGGAACGCAGCGACCGTATGCGGCGAAAACCCCCTGAATCGGACTAAAAGGTAAACAGCGAGTGTATTCGTCCAAAGACGACGATCGCCCCCGAACAGACAGTCCGGGGGCGATCGCCGAGCGTTGCGATAAGGCTCAGAACTCCTCGTCGCCGACGAGCGCGGCCTCCTTCGGCACGGTGTGCGGGTCGGCCTTCTTCTCGCGCTGCGACAGGAGCACCGCGGCGATCAGGCACAGCACCGCGGCGATCAGGAACGGACCCTGCTCCCAGCCCATCCACTCGGCGACGTGGCCGACGAGCGTGGCCGCGATCGCGCCGCCGAACCAGCGGCAGAAGTTGTACCCCGCGCTCGCGACCGGCCGCGGCGCGTCGCTGATCGACATCGCGGTCCCGGTGAACAGCGTGTTCAGCAGCCCGGAGACCAGGCCGGACAGGATGATCCCGACGACCACCACCGGCTTGCTCGGGATGGCCAGCACCAGCATCAGGACGGTGTAGCCGACCACGGCCAGCGCCGCAGCGTGCCGTTCGCCGAAGCGGGCGGCCATCTTCGGGGCGAGCACCACGCCGGCGATCGCCACGCACAGGCCCCAGCCGCAGAAGATCAGGCCGACGGCGATGGCGTTCCAGCCGAGCACGAACGGGGACCAGGCGAGCACCGCGAAGAACGCGGCGGTGTACAGCGCCGAGGCGACCGACGTGCGCAGCAGACCAGGGTGCTTCAGCGCGCGGATCGGGTCGAGCAGCTTGATCGGTTCCCGCTTCTCGTGCGAGTCGCTCTTCAGGAAGATCGAGCACAGCACCAGCGCGGCGATCATCAGCACCGCGGTGCCGAGGAACGGACCGCGCCACGAGATCGTGCCCAGCAGCGCGCCGAGCAGCGGACCGACCGCGAGCCCGACCCCCAGCGCTGCTTCATAAAGCAGGATCGCGCCGGATTGGCCACCGGTCGCCGCGCCGACGATCACCGACAGCGCGGTGGCGATGAAGAAAGCGTTGCCGAGTCCCCACACCGCACGCAGGCCGACAAGTTGCTCGATCGAACCGGCGGCGGCACACAGCGCGGTCGCGGCGACGATCAGAGTCAGCCCGACCAGCACGGTCCGCTTGGCCCCGAACCGGGCGGACATCGCGCCGGTGAAGAGCATCGCGATGACCTGCACGCCGAGATACGACGTGAACAGCAGCGTGACCTGGGACGGCGAAGCGTTCAGCCCCTTGGCGATGGACAGCAGGATCGGGTCGACGAGGCCAATGCCCATGAACGCGATGACCGCGGCGAACGCGGTGATCCACACCTGTTTGGGCTGGTCCTTGACCGCGTCCAGCAGGCTCGAGTGGTGCTCAGCGCTCATCGCGGATCAGTTCCTCCTTCAGACAGTACGGCGAGTTCCGCGGCGGGATCGTCACGGTGGAAGTCGGCGATCAGCTTCGTGAGCGCGGGAAGCGCGGCGTCGATGGCGGCGCGCTCGGCCGGGTCGAGACGGTCGAGCCGCGCCCGCAGCTCCGCCTCCCGGCCCGCGATCATCTCGGCGTAGAACCGCTCGCCTTCCGGCGTGGCCTCCACGAGCACGGCGCGCCCGTCCGCCGGGTCGGGACGGCGGGTCACCATGCCGAGCCGTTCGAGCCTGCGCACGACGTCGGTCATCGACGGCATCCGCACGCGCTCGAGACGGGAGAGCCGGCTCATCCGGCTCGGCCCGCGGCCGACCAGCTCCGACAGCACCGACCCCTGGGTCAGGGTCAGCAGCTGCGCGGATTCGCGGCGCACCAGGTAGTACAGCCGGAACACCACCGGCCGCAGCCGCTGCGCCAGATCGCCCGTCGAGGAAGTCACTTAGCTAGGCTAACAAAAAGTAGTTAGGGTAGCGAAGTAATTCGGCTCACAAGGTGGTCCAGGCCAGTAGCCCTAGGCTGGACAAGTGGATGCGGTGATCTTCGACCTCGACGGCGTACTGGTGGACTCCGAAACGACGTGGGACGAGGTGCGCCGAGCCGTAGTCGCCGAGCACGGCGGGACCTGGCGGCCGGAGGCGACCCGCGCCCAGCAGGGGATGAGCACGCCGGAATGGGCGAACTACCTGGTGGAAACCCTCGGCGCGCAGCTCGCCCCGGACGAGATCGCGCGCGTCGTGATCGACGAGATGGCGGCCCGCTACGCCGACCGCCCGCCGGTCATCGACGGCGCGGACCAGGTCGTGCGCGAGATCTCCCGGCATTGGCCGGTCGCGATCGCCAGTTCGTCGCCGCCGGTGCTGATCCACTCGTTCCTGACCGCGTGCGACTTGACGTCCCTGGTCCCGGTCGCGGTGTCGAGCGAGGAAGTGGCCGCGGGCAAGCCCGAACCGGACGTCTACCTGCGTGCGGCGACGCTGCTGGGCGTCGAAGCTTCCCGCTGCGCCGCGGTGGAGGACTCGACGAACGGCCTGCGCGCGGCGTTCGCGGCGAACATGACGGTGTTCGCGGTGCCGAACCCGCATTTCCCGCCGGATCCGGCCGTGCTGCGAAAGGCCACGGTGCTGCCGAACCTCGCCGCCCTGCCGCACTCGCTGAGTGACGCAGCCCACAGCGGCAAATAACCGCAAAACGGTCGCTGCCCGTATCCGCCCCGTCGCGCAGTGCCATCCTGAACCTCTGCCAACAAGATCGGCTCGAGGGGTGGGAAATGGCTGCACCGGACCAGGATTGGGACATCGTCAGCAGCGTCGGACTGACCGCGCTCGGGGTCGCGGCCGGCCGGGCGATCGTCACCGTGTCCCCGGATCCGCTGATCGAAGACCCGTACGCGGCGGAGTTCGTCCGCGCCGCGAATCCGCCGCGGCCAATGCCGATCGAACCGCTCGACGATCCGCTCTGGATGGCGATGGCCGGGTACCTCGCGGTGCGGTCCCGGTTCTTCGACGACGTGGTCACCGGCACGGACGCGCCGCAGGTGGTGATCCTCGCCGCCGGGCTCGACGCCCGCGCCTTCCGGCTGGACCTCTCCGGCCGCGACGTCTACGAGGTGGACCAGCCGCGAGTGCTCGCGTTCAAACAGGACGTCCTGGACGGGCTCGGCGCGGCCCCGCGCTGCCGCCGCCATCCGATCGGAGCCGACCTGCGCGAGGACTGGCCCGCCACCCTGGAAAACGCCGGATTCGACCGCACCCGTCCGTCGGTGTGGATCGCCGAAGGGCTGCTGCCGTATCTGCCCGCGGCCGCGGAGGAACTGCTGTTCGACCTCGTGCACGCCCGCAGCGCGCCGGGCAGCCGGATCGGCCTCGAACACATCCCCGACCTCGGCAGCACCGACATCCTCGACACCATCCGGTCGTCGGCCGCCGGAGCACGGCTCGGCCTCGACGTGAACGACGTGCTTTCGACCGAACCGCGCCGGAACCCGATCGACTGGCTCGCCGGGCAAGGCTGGCGGACGACGGTCGACCGCGCGGGCGATCTCGCCGCCCAGTACGGCAAGCAGCTGCCCGACCCGCTCGGCGACGCGATGACCAAAACCGAACTGGTCACCGCAGACCGGCCCTGACGCCGTGAAGGACTCCTTGAGGGAATCAGATTCCCTCAAGGAGCCCTTCACGGACAGTCAGGCTGGGGTCAGCGCTCCAGTTCGCCGCGGATGAAGGCGTCGACCGCGTCGCGGGCGGTCGAGTCGTCGTACTGCTCCGGCGGCGACTTCATGAAGTAGGACGACGCGGACAGGATCGGGCCGCCGATGCCGCGGTCCTTGGCGATCTTCGCCGCGCGCACCGCGTCGATGATGATGCCCGCCGAGTTGGGGGAGTCCCACACCTCGAGCTTGTACTCCAGGTTCAGCGGGACGTCGCCGAACGCGCGGCCCTCGAGGCGGACGTAGGCCCACTTGCGGTCGTCGAGCCACTGCACGTAGTCCGACGGTCCGATGTGGACATTGCCCTTGCCGAGCTCGCGGTCCACCTGCGAGGTGACCGACTGGGTCTTCGAGATCTTCTTCGACTCGAGCCGCTCCAGCTCCTTCATGTTCAGGAAGTCCATGTTCCCGCCCACGTTGAGCTGCATCGTGCGGTCGAGCTGCACGCCGCGGTCCTCGAAGAGCTTCGCCAGCACGCGGTGCGTGATGGTGGCGCCGACCTGGGACTTGATGTCGTCGCCGACGATCGGGACGCCCGCGTCCTCGAACTTCTTGGCCCACTCCGGGTCGGAGGCGATGAACACCGGCAGCGCGTTGACGAACGCGACGCCCGCGTCGATCGCGGCCTGCGCGTAGAACTTGTCGGCCTCTTCGGAGCCGACCGGAAGGTAGGAGACGAGCACGTCGACCTGCGCGTCGCGCAGCGCGGCGACCACGTCGACGGGTGCCTCGTCGGACTCCTCGATGGTCTCGCGGTAGAAGCGGCCGAGGCCGTCGTAGGTGTGCCCGCGCTGGACGGTGACGCCGAGCGGCGGCACGTCGGCGATCTTGATCGTGTTGTTCTCGCTGGCGGAGATCGCCTCCGAGAGGTCCCTGCCGACCTTCTTCGCGTCGACGTCGAACGCGGCGACGAACTCGACGTCGCGCACGTGGTAGTCGCCGAACTGGACGTGCATCAAACCGGGGACGCGCGTACCGGGATCCGCGTCGCGGTAGTACTGCACGCCCTGGACCAGCGACGAGGCGCAGTTGCCGACGCCCACGATGGCCACCCGAACGCGGCGGTTCTCGCCCATGCCGGTTTCTCCTTCAATCTCATCCACTTGCATCTGCAGGTCTGCCGCCCCGTTGCGGCCGCCGCTCAACTCGGTCCCGGCTGCTCCGGGCCGCGCTGCTCGGCTTGTTCGTGCGCGATCAGCTCGTTGAGCCAGCGCACCTCCCGCTCGCTCGACTCCAGCCCCAGCCGGTGCAGCTCGCGGGTGTAGCGGTCGATCTTCTCCTCGGCCCTGGCCAGCGCGTCCCGCAAGCCTTCGCGCCGCTCCTCGACGCGGCGGCGGCGGCCTTCCAGGATTCGCATCCTGACGTCGGCCGGTGTCCGCGAGAAGAACGCCAGGTGGACGCCGAATCCCTCGTCGTCCCACGTCTGCGGTCCCGCGTCGCCGAGCAGTTCGGCGAAGCGTTCCTTGCCCTCGGCGGTGAGCTTGTAGACGCGGCGGCCGCGCCGGGACCACGCCCGGTCGTCCGCCTCGTCGAACTCCTCGACGAGGTAACCGGCCCGCAGCAACCGGCGCAAGGTCGGGTACAGCGAGCCGTACGAGAACGTCCGGAACATCCCGAGCGTCTCGTGCAAACGTTTGCGCAGCACGTACCCGTGCATGGGCGCCTCGTGCAGCAATCCGAGGATCGCGAGTTCGAGCACACCACACCCCATTCCGGGAATACGCCGCGGCCGGCACCGTTGATCACCCGGGACCGGCTCAGCCAACCTACTCGCCGAGTATATCGCGCCGATACATCGAAGTGGCGGAAGTAACCCGCGACCAGCGCGCGCCCGGCGATCCGTGATCAGAGCGTTATCGCTCTTTCGGCGTGTCCGAACGGTCGCCGTGGGTGCGGGAAAGCAGGGGGCACCGCGGACACAGAAAGAGCCCGTACTCTGTCCTCGTGCGAAACCAGCGGCAGGTTGTGGATTACGCCTTGCAGCGCCGTGCGCTGCTGGCCGGCGTCCGCTCCGGACGCGTCGGAGACCACGAGGTCTGCGACGCGAGCCCGTACCTGCTCCGCGCGGCGAAATTCCACGGCAGGCCCGAGGACCGGGCCTGTCCGATGTGCCGCCGGGCGCCGCTGCACCTCGTCTCCTGGGTGTACGGCGACGAGCTCAAGCACGTCTCGGGATCGGCACGCACCCCCGCCGAACTGACCCGGATGTCGGGGATTTTCGGGGAGTTCACGGTCTATGACGTAGAGGTGTGCCGGACGTGCCATTGGAACCATCTGGTCCTGTCCTATGTCCTCGGCACGGGAGAGCCCCAGCCGACCCGGCCGCGAAGGACTGCCGGGCAGTGACGAGTACCACAACCGCTGCAGAACGCAGGGCGGCGCGCCGCTGTCCGTCCCGGACGACGGCGCCGGCAGTACAGCCCTCGGAGGCCCATTCGTGAACGACGACCGCAACCGCTCCTGGCCGAGCCAGGAGCCAGATGCACCTCGCCGTGCCCGGCGCCCGCAGGAGGACCCCGGTCCCGCCTGGCCCGCCGATGACGCCCCCCGGCGCCCCGCGCCGCCCCGCCGTCCTCCCGCGGGCGGTCCGCGCCCGCCGCGCGCCCCGCGAGCCGAAGCCGGTCCGGAATGGCCGAGCGGCGACGAAGGCGCTCCGCAGTGGCCCGCCGCCGACGAGCCGCGCCGTCCGCAGCGGCCTCCGCAGAACCGCGCTCCGCAGGGCCGCCCGCCGCAAGGCCCCGCACCGCAGGATCGCGGTTCGGCCACCCGCGCGTCGCAGATCCTCGACGGACAGGGCGCGCCCCCGCCGCGTCGCCAGCCCCCGGTCGGACGTCCCGGACCCAACGGCGGTCCGAACGGCGGTCCCAATGGCGGTCCCACCGGGAACGGCACCCAGGGTTTCCGGCAGCCGCCGCCGGGCGGACGTCCGCCACAGGGCCGCCGGGTCCCGCCGCCTCCGCCTCCGCCGTCCTATCCGGAGACCGACCGCGAACCGGACCTGATCACGCACGCCGCGCACAACGGCTACGCGCCTTACGACGACCGGTACGACGACCACGACCCGTACGACGAGGAAACCCGCCTCGCCCAGTACTCGGACGACGCGGACTTCGAGGACGAGCCGGAAGGCGAGGAGGACGGCAAGAAGAACAAGACCCCGCTCTCGCCGATGCAGCGCCGCAAACGCCGGTGGAAGATCGTCCGGCGCGTGCTGTACGCGATGTTCGGCCTGTTCGTCGTGGTGCCCGCGATCGCGTTCGTGATCACTTACTTCCTGGTCGACGTGCCGTCGCCGCAGGACGTGCTCGCGAAGCAGAGCCAGCCGATCACCTTCTACTACGGCGACAAATCGGTGATGGGCAAAGTGGTCCCGCAGGGCGGCAACCGCGAACTGCTGCAGCCCAACCAGATCCCCGAGGTCGTCAAGCACGCCGTCTACTCGGCCGAGGACGCGAGCTTCGAGACCAACTCCGGCTTCAACGTGATGGCGATCCTGCGGTCGGTCTTCAACCAGGCGACCGGCGGCACCGGCGGCGGTTCGACCATTTCGCAGCAGTACATCAAGCAGGCGACCAAGAACGACGCCCCGACGCTGACGCGGAAATGGACCGAGCTGGCGAAGTCGTTCAAGCTGAACAACGAGACGTCCAAATCGGACATCATCACCGGCTACCTGAACATCGTCTTCTTCGGCCGCGGCGCGAACGGCATCGCCGCCGCGTCGAAGGCGTACTTCGGCAAGGACGTCAAGGATCTCAACGCTTCCGAGGCGGCGCTGCTCGCCGGGATGATCCAGGGCCCGAGCCGCGACCGCGACACCGCGTACGTGCAGAAGCGGTGGAGCTACGTGATGGACCAGATGGTCGCCAACCACTGGCTTTCGCCCGCCGACCGCAAGGCCGCGCAGCTTCCCACGATGATCCCGCGCGACGCGCAGAAGAAGGAAGACGCCGGCACGCTGGACTACTTCATCCAGCAGCGCATTCTCGACGAGCTCAAGGACAAGGGCTACGACGAGGACAAGCTGTACTCCACCGGCGCGAAGATCTACACGACGATCGACCCGAACGCGCAGAAGATCGCCGTGCAGTCCGTTCAGGACAACATGCAGGGCCAGACCGACGAGAACCTCCGGGGAGCGCTGGTCGCCGTCGACCCGAGAACCGGGGGCGTGCTCGCCTATTACGGCGGGCCGACCACTGTGAAGAACAGCGCGGGCAAGGACGTGCTCGCCACGGACTGGGCGAACACCCCGCAGAACCCCGGTTCGTCGATGAAGGCCTACGACCTCACCGCCTGGCTCAAAATGGGCAAGGGCCTCGGCGAAGTCTTCGACGGCACGAACAACCGGGAGCTCGGCGGCCGCGTGGTCCGCAACGCGGGCGAAAGCGCCAGTTGCGGTCCTCAGTGCACGGTCAAAAAGGCCATGGAGGTCTCGGCGAACACCGTGTTCTACGACATGGTGCTGAACTGGACGAAGCCCGCCCGGGTCGCGGAAGCCGCGAAGGAAGCGGGCGTGCAGGCCGCGCCGAAGGGCAAGGCCAAGCTCGGCACGAGCGACGCCAACATCGCCCTCGGCGGTGGCGCCACCGTGGTCACCCCGGAGGACATGGCCGCCGGCTACTCGTCGTTCGCCTCCGGCGGTGTCCGGCGCGATCAGCACTTCGTCGCGAAGCTCACGAACTCCCAGGACGAGGTCATCTTCGACGACACGGCCGGGCAGGCGAAACCCGCGTTCGACGACAACGCGGACAAGAGCAAGCAGATCGCCGGGAACGTCACCGACGCGCTCGGTCCGGTCATCGCCGAATCGCACCTGAAGTGCCCGAGCGGCCACGAGTGCGCGGGCAAGACCGGTACCCAGCAGTACGACCCGCAGGACGGCGACCCCAGTTCGTACAAGGACCGCAACGCCCAGACCTGGATGGTCGGGTACACGCCGTCGGTGTCGGCCGCGGTCTGGATCGGCGGCGACGGCAACAAGCCGCTGCACGACCAGGACGGGAACCCGATCTTCGGCAAGACGATCGCGGGCCCGGCGTGGCAGGACTTCCTCACGAACTACCTGAAGGACAAGCCGAGCGAGAAGTTCGACAAGGTCGATCCGATCGGCAAGGACGCGGACGAGGTCGTGACGTCGAGCAAGACGGCCCCGCCGCCGCGCCAGACGTCGAGCGAGCAACCGCCGCCGCCTCCCACGACGTCCTCGTCTTCGGAGCCGCCGCCGTCCACCTCGTCGCATCCGCCGTCCTCGACGACGACCAGCCCGACCCGTCCGGGCGGCATCTTCGGCGGCGGCACCGACGGCGGCAACCCCGGCAGCGGCGGCGGTCCCGTGGTGAACGGCGAACCGCCGAGGCGCACCGGCTGATCCGCGCCCGACCCTTCGAAGAGGCTCCTCTCCACCCCGGAGAGGAGCCTCTTTTCGCCGGTACCACCCGGCTGGGGGTGCGGTAGGTTCACCGACGGTCTCCTCCCCCGGGAAGGGGATCGGCCAGGAGAGTGAACCTCGACCGGGGTTGCCGCGTCTGGTCACCAGAGGGCCTTCTGCGTCCGCAGGCTGCCCGTGTCCGAGAAGAGGATCCGCAGTGAACGACGACCGCAGCCGCTCCTGGCCCGACCGGGAACCCGACCCGCGGCGTCAACCACCTCCCACCCAGCCCGGGCCGCCGCCGTGGGCCCGCGGCCCGCAGCCGCCCGCCGCGGGTCCGACCCGTCCGGGGGGTCCGGCGGGTTCTCCGCCGCCGGGCCGCCGTCCGCCGCCGCCCGGCCGTCGCCCGGTTCCGCCGCCGCAGCGCGAGCCGGAGCTGATGACCCACCGGATCGCCGAGGACGACTACCGCGACCCCGGCTACCGGGACGCCGGTTACCGCGACGAGGGACCGCTCGCTCCGGACGACGGCTATCCGCCGGAAGACCTGGACAAGAAGGGCCGCACCCCCGCCCAGCGCAAGAAAAGACGCTGGAAGATCATCCGGCGCAGTGCGTACGCGTTCGTCGGCCTCTTCATCGTGATCCCGGCGATCGCTTTCGTGATCACCTATTTCCTGGTCGACGTGCCCTCGCCGCAGAGCGTGGCGCAGGGCCAGAACCAGGCCGTCACCTACCTCTACGCCGACGGCAGCCCGATGGGCAAGGACGTGCCCCCCGGCGGGAACCGGCAGATCCTCACCTCGCAGCAGATCCCGGACGTGGTGAAGCACGCGGTGATCGCGACCGAGGACTCGACGTTCGAGACCAACTCCGGCTTCGACGTCACCGGCCTGCTGCGCGCGGTGTTCAACAACCTCACCGGCGGCACCGGCGGCGGGTCCACGATCTCGCAGCAGTACATCAAGAAGGCCACCGACAACGACGCCCCCACGCTCACCCGTAAATGGACCGAGCTGGCGAAGTCCTTCAAGATGAACCAGACGTACGAGAAACAGGACATCATCACCGCGTACCTGAACATCATTTACTTCGGGCGCGGGGCGTACGGCGTCGGCGCGGCGTCGCAGGCCTTCTTCCACAAGGACGTCTCGAAACTGGACTACTCGGAGGCCGCGCTGCTGGCCGGGCTGATCCAGCAGCCGGGCCGTTCGGAAAACCCGAAGGTGGCGCAGAGCCGCTGGACCACCGCGCTCGACCGGATGCTCGCGAACAAGTACATCACCCCGCAGCAGCGGCAATCGGCACAGTTCCCGGACGTGATCCCGCTGGCGGAGTCGAAGGACGACGCCAACGCGCCGTACAAGTTCATCAGCGAGCAGGCCAAGGCCGAGCTGGGGCAGCACGGCATCGGGGACGACAAGTACTACTCCGGCGGCTACACGATCCAGACGACCATCGACAAGCACGCCCAGGAGATCGCGACCCAGGTGGCGACCGACGCGCTGAAGGACCAGTCGGACGACCGGCTGCTCGATTCGCTGGTGGCGGTCGATCCGAAGACCGGCGGGGTGCTCGCGTACTACGGCGGGCCGGCGACCATCGACGTGAACGGGAAGAAGCAGGGCGCTCGCGACTGGGCGAACACGCCGCAGAACCCCGGTTCGTCGATGAAGGCGTTCGACCTCACCGCGTTCCTCAAGATGGGCAAGGGGATCAACGAGACCTTCGACGGCAGCAACAACCGGGTTTTCGACGGCCGCAAGGTGCGCAACGCGGGCCCGAGCTCCAGCTGCGACGGGCAGTGCACCGTCGCCGAAGCGATGAAACGGTCGGCCAACACGGTCTTCTACGACATGGTGCTGAACCAGACGCATCCAGGTCCGGTCGGGCAGGCCGCCCAGGATGCGGGCGTCAAGACCAAGGACAACGGCGGCAAGTCGGAGATCTCCACCGCGGACGCCAACATCGCGCTCGGCGGCGGGAACACCCGGATCACGCCCGCGGACATGGCCAGCGCGTACGCGACGTTCGCGGCCAACGGCGTCCAGCGCGACCGGCACTTCGTGCAGAAGGTGACCAACTCGCAGAACGAGGTCGCCTACGAGGCGCAGCCGAGCCCGGGCAAACCGGCGTTCGACAGCGACGCGGACAAGAGCAAGCAGATCGCCGGCAACGTGACCATGGCGCTGGGCCCGGTGATCGACTTCTCGCACCTGAAGTGCCCGTCCGGCCACGATTGCGCGGGCAAGACCGGTACCCAGCAGCACACGCCGCGGCCGGGCGAGCCGGCGTGGGCGGCGAACGCGAACGCGCAGACCTGGATGGTCGGCTACACGCCGTCGGTCTCGGTCGCCGCGTGGGTCGGCGCGGACGGCGACCAGGCGCTGCACGGCTCGGGCACGTCGCCGATCTACGGTTCGACGATCGCGGGCCCGATGTGGCAGAAGTTCCTCGACGCCTACTTGAAGGGCAAGCCGGGCGAGAAGTTCGACCAGGTGTCGCTGATCGGCGTCCAGGCCCCGCCGCCGTCGCAGGACCAGAGTGCGGGCGACGAGCAGCAGCCGCCGACGCAGACCAACGGCAACGAACCGGACCCCGGCAACGGGAACGAGCACGGCGGTCCGATCACCGGCGGACCCAGCCAGCCGCATTGGCCGAGCGGGCTTCCGCACTGGCCGTCGGGCAAGCCGTCGTCGCACAACCCGCCGACCGGTGGTCCGTCGACGGGCGAATCCCCGCCGCCGCAGTGACGAAAAAGGCCGTGGCCGCGACGGTGGGGGGGAGGCCGTCGCGGCCACGGCCGTTCAGGGGGCGGTGTCAGCCGCCGAGGGTGATCACGCGGCCTTCGGCACCCGAGCGGTGCGCGGCTTCGATCACGCGCAACGCTTCGACCGCGCTCGCCGGGTCCACCGGGAAATCCGCCTCGCCGCGCAGCGCGTCCCGGACCTGGGCGTAAAACGCTTCGTAGCAACCGGTTTCGGTCGGCACCGCTTCGGTGTCGTCATTCACCCCGAGCAAGCCGGCGTCGCTTTCCGGCTCCACGCCCCAGCCGTCGTCGCCGGGGCGGAGACCGGCCTTGATCTGCGGTTCCTGGACGTCGAGGCCGTATTTGGTGAACGTCGCCTGGTCGCCGAGCACGCGGAAGCGCGGGTTGCGAGTGCCGGCGAGCGCGGACGACCACAGGTGCGACCGCACGCCGTTCGCGTGGTGCAGGGCCACGAACACGTCGTCGTCCACCGCCGCGCCGGGGCGACGGCGGTCGACCTCCGCGTAAACCTGGGCGACCGGACCGAAAAGCTGCAGCGCCTGGTCGACGATGTGCGCGCCGAGGTCGTAAAGCAGACCGCCGGCCTCGGCCGGATCGCCGAACTCGCGCCAGTTGTCCTTGATCTTCGGCACCCAGCGGTCGTAGCGGGATTCGAAGCGGAAGACGTTGCCGAGGCGACCGGATTCGAGCACCTTGCCGACGGTGCGGAAATCCGAGTCCCAGCGGCGGTTCTGGAACACCGTGACGCCGACGCCCTTGGCCTTCGCCGCGTCGACGACCTGCTGCGCTTCGGCCGAGGTCGGCGCGAACGGCTTGTCCACGACCACCGGAATCCCGGCCTCGATCGCGCGGAGGGCGAGCGGCACGTGCGTGCGGTTCGGCGTGGTCACCACGACCAGGTCGAGCTCACCCGCACGGGCGAAAAGCGCGTCCGCGTCCGGGACTACTTCGGCGTCCGGATGTTCGGCGCGCGCCTGGGCGGCCCGTTCCGGATTCGCGGTCACCAGCACGGCCGGGACCAGGCCAGGCGTCGCCGCGACCAGCGGCGCGTGGAAAATCCGGCCGCCGATCCCGTATCCGAGAATGCCGACCCGCGCGTCATCAGCCATGGCCGCTATTAAACAACACTGTTGCGTAATAGGCCACCCGTCCGCGATGATCGGCCGATGGCGGAAACCGGCGTCAACCTGCGCGGGCTGCGACGCCACAACCGCGCGCTGCTGCTCGGGCACATCCTGCGCGCCGGCGGGCTGAGCCGGGTCGAGCTGGCGCAGCGGTCCGGGCTCACCCAGCAGGCGGTGTCGAAAATCGTGTCCGACCTGCTGCCGGAAGGACTGCTGGACGTCGAACGCCAGGCCGCGGCCGGAGTCGGCAAACCGCGCACGATGCTGCGGCTGCGCGCGGAGGCCCGCTGCGCACTCGGCGCGCAACTCGATCGGGACGGGTTTCTCGTGCTGCGCACCGGCCTGACCGGCGAGGTCGAGGAGATCGTGGAAGGCCCGCTGCCGGTCGGCTTCGCTCCGGAGACCGCGGTGACCGCGATCGCCGACGGGGTGCGCAAACTGGTCGCCGACGTCGATCCGGCACGGGTGCTCGGGCTCGGCGTCGGCGCGGTGGGACCGCTCGACCACCACGCGGGCCGCGTCCGCGACGCCACGAACATGCCCGGCTGGCACGACGTCCCGCTGCGCGATCTGCTCGCCGAACGCACCGGTCTGCCGGTCACGCTGGACAAAAACACCAACTCGGCCGCCTTCGCGCACGCCTGGCCGGAAGAAACCGCGGCGGCGACCGCCGTCGTGCTCGTCGGGACCGGAATCGGCGTCGGCCTGCTGATCGACGGACGCGTCTATCGAGGCCCGCGCACCAACGCGGGGGAGTTCGGCCACACCACCATCGCCTACGCCGGACCGCGCTGCGCGTGCGGACGCCGCGGCTGCGTCGAGGTCATGCACCGCGCCGCGGGCACCCCGCACGACGCCGCCCGGTTGCTCGGCATCGGGCTCGCGGACCTGGTTCAGGTGCTCGACCTCGAACGGATCGTCCTGTTCGGACGGACCATCCGCGCCGCGCCCGAGGTCTACCGCGAGACGGTCTCGCAGCAGCTGCGAGACCTGCTGCCGGTGCCGTACTGGCAGCGCATCGACGTCGAACTGAGCGACCTCGACGAGGAGGCCGTGGCCCTTGGCGCCGCTTTCGAGGTGCTTGCCGGGTTTTACGAGGATCCGAAATGACCGGCACCCCACCCGCGGACCGATAGCATCCCGACGTGTCCCGCGCCTCCGACCCCGCCGACGAGCCGGATTCGGCTCCCCGCACGCTCACCCCGGCGGAGCGAATCGCCCCCAGCCGGCACGACCCGCTGGTGGCCGCGGCGACGAGACCCATCGGCGGTCCGATCGGCGCGCACGCGGCGGTGGGCAGGCAGTGGTTCTGGTCGCCGCAGCGCGTCGGGCTCGCGATGGCCGTGCTCGCGCTGGTGGTGTGCTGGTTCGGCAAGGCGTCGTGCATTCAGCAGTACAGCGACTCGAACGGCGTGCACCAGCTCGACTGGCGCGCCGGCCGTCCGTTCGTCGCCATGTGCTACTCCGACATCGTCCCGCTCTACAGCTCGGAAAAGCTCGACGACGCGCGCACCTTCCCCTACGTCACGTCGTGGCAGGAGGATTCGCAGACCGCGGAGAACCAGACCCGGTACATGGAGTACCCGGTGGTCACCGGCCTGTTCCAGTGGATCAACGCGAAACTCGCGGCGGGCTGGACGTCGGTCGCGAACGCGGGCTGGCTTCCCGGCGCGCTGCCGGTGGCGATCTACTTCAACATCTCCGCGTTCTGGCTCGCGCTCGCCTGGCTGGTCACCGTGTGGGCCACCGGACGGACGACGAAACGCAGGCCGTGGGACGCGGCGCTCGTCGCCATCTCGCCGCTGGTGCTGGTCCACACCTTTACGAACTTCGACGCGCTCGCCACCGCGGCCACCGCCGCCGGGATCCTGGCGTGGTCGCGAAAACGCCCGGAGGTCGCCGGAGTCCTCTTCGGACTCGGCATCGCGACCAAGCTGTACCCGTTGCTGCTGCTCGGTGTGCTGTTCCTGCTGTGCCTGCGCGCCGGGAAACTGCGCGCGTGGAGCCAGACCGCGGCGTTCACCGTGCTGGCCTGGCTGGTGGTGAACGTCCCCTTCATCGTGGCCGCACCGCGCGGCTGGTGGGAGTTCTTCCGGCTCAACACGCTGCGCCCGATGGACCCGGATTCGCTCTACAACGTGGTCTCCTACGCCACCGGGTGGGTCGGCTTCGACGGCGTGCTCCAAAAAGGACAGACGCCGACCGTGCTCAACATCGTGGTGGCGGTGCTGTTCTTGGCCTGCTTCGCGGGAATCGCGTACGTCGCGCTCACCGCGCCGCGGCGGCCGCGGTTCGGGCAGCTGGCTTTCCTTGTCGTGGCGGCGTTCCTGCTGACCAACAAGGTGTGGAGCCCGCAGTACTCGCTGTGGCTCGTCCCGCTGGCGGTGCTCGCGATCCCGCGCTGGCGGCCGCTGCTGGCCTGGATGGTCATCGACGCGGCGGTGTGGGTGCCCCGGATGTTCTATTACCTCGGCGTCGACCACAAAGGACTGCCGGCGGGCTGGTTCCTCGGCGGGGTGGTCATCCGCGACCTGGCCGTGGTCGGGCTGTGCGTGCTGGTGCTCCGCGAGATCTACCGGCCGCGCACCGATCTGGTCCGGCTCTCCGGCGACGACGACCCGGCGGGCGGCGTGCTGGAGCGGGCCCGCGACAAGGTCACCTTCGCGTCCTTCCGCCGGTCCCGCACCGAGCAGCCAGTCTCGTGATCCGTGAAGGACTCCTTCCGGGAATCTGGTTCCCCCAAGGAGTCCTTCACGGACCTCAGGCGAGCTGTTTGCGCAGGTACGCGATGTCGGCGGCCTGGCCTTCGCCCGGGGTCTCGACGACCACCGGCGCGCCCGCCTGCCGCACGACCTCGGCGAGCAGTTCCGGTTCGATCGTCCCGTCGCCGTCGACCACCGACGCGTGCCGGTCGCGGTTGGAACCGTGCTCGTCCCGGGAGTTGTTGCAGTGCACCAGGTCGATGCGGCCGGTGATGGCCTTGACCTTCTCCACCGCGGTCTCGAGATCCCAGCCGGCCGCGTAGGCGTGGCAGGTGTCGAGGCAGAAGCCCGCGCCGAACTCGCCGACCTTGTCCCACAGCCGGGCGATCACGTCGAGTTCGCGGGTCATCGCATTGTCGCCGCCCGCGGTGTTCTCGATCAGGATCGGCACCGCGAAGCCGCCCTTCTCCGCTTCGCGCTCGAAAAGCTTGCGCCAGTTGACCAAGCCTTCCTCGATGTCATCGCTCGCGCCGACGTGCCCGCCGTGCACGATCAGGCCCTTCGCGCCGATCGCGGCGGCCCCGTCGGCGTGCTGGGTGACGTTCTTGCGGGACGGGATGCGGATCCGGTTGTTCTTGGACGCGACGTTGATCAGGTACGGCGCGTGGATGAACACCTCGACCGGGGAGGCCTTGATCTCCTCGCCGTGCGGATGCGGTTTCGGTGCCTTCCACCCCTGCGGGTCGGAGAGGAAGAACTGGACGACGTCGGCTTCTCGCTCGGCGACGGCGGCCAGCGGATCGTCGTCGCGGACATGGGCGCCAATCTGCATGTCTTGACGCTACCCCCGAACGAGTCGCCCCCTTCCGCCCCTGGTGGTGACGCTCGTGGAGTACCGTGAGCGCGTTCCGTGATCCGGTCGGGGGAGGAAAGGCATGCGGAAACGCGCTGGGCGGACGGTCGCACTCGGAGTCGCGCTCGCGGCGCCACTGCTGTCGGCGGTTCTGGCCTTTCCCGCATCCGCCTCCGCGGACCCGAACCCGACGCTGAACGGCGACTGCCAAGCCACCCTGCAGAACGGCAAGGACGGCAACGGCCTCGCCCTCGACGCGGGCGCTCCGCTCAACGCGCCGAACCGGCTCACCGTCGGCCTCGATTCGAAGGCGAAGCAGACCGACGGCAACAACACGCTGCTCACCCTTCCCGTCGGCGACACCGTCCGGACGCTGGGCGTCGGCGAAGCCCCGGCGGCTGGCGACCTGGCCGGGAAGACGCTGTGCCCGACTGCGCAGAACGCGGCGAACGGCGTCGGCAACGCGACTCAGGAACTGGTCGGCGGGCTGCCCGGCACCCCGATTCCGAGCCCGCAGCCGACGCCCCAGCCGCCGAACCCCACGCCCCGCCCGCCGTCCCCGGCTCCGGGCCCCGGCGGTCCGGGCCAGCCTGTCCCCGGTGGCGACACGCTCGGCCCGGTGACCTCCGGCGGCGGACTGTCCGGCCTCGACGCGGTGTCCGGCATCTTCACCGGTGCCGCGATGCTCCCGGCGAGTTTCGTGCAGGCCCCGATCGTCACCCAGGTCGTGCCCGGCCAACTGCCCCAGCAGGGCCAGGTGCCGACGGTCGACGCGAAGAAGTCCGGCACCGCCGAGGCACTGCCCGCGGCCAACCCGCCCGCGCGGCTGCCGCTGCTGATCGCCGTGCTGGCGCTCGCGATGGTCGCCGCCGCGCTGGTGCGCGCGTGGCTGCGCCGCAAGCCCGCCTGACTCTCTCTCACCTATCTGACGCTGAGTAGCACCCGCTTCCACCCGAATGCCTGACCTCGGAGGGGAGGCGGGCGTCACTCGTCTTCGTTACCGTCGTTGTCCACAGCGAGGCAGTGATAACGGACGCGACGAAAGGGTCGACGGCCATGCAGCAGCACCGGGCACGGAGGGCCACCGCGGTGGGCGCCGCCGCTTTCGTCCTGGCGGGCTCGGCCGCGCTCGCCGCCCCCGCCACCGCGTCCGCGGGCACCCTGACGACACCCTGCGGTTCCACCATCACCGCTCACCCGGGCGACCACGTCCAGGCGACCACTCCGCTGCTCGGCCTCCCGATCGACCTCGGCGTCGTCGGCCAGACCTCCGGCGTGCTCACCGGCACCATCAACGCGGTGCTCGGCACGGTCTGCCAGGTCACGGTGAACGTGGTCAACACCGTCGTCGCGCCGGTCCCGGTGGTCGGCGCGCCCGCCGCGAGCGCGGTCAACGGCGCGGTCGCGGGCGGCACGAACAGCCTCCAGCAGGGCGTCGCCACGGCGGGCCAGGCCGTCAGCGGCAGCCAGCCGAGCCAGCAGAACCCGGGCCAGAGCCCGCAGCAACCGCCGTCCGGAGGCAATGGCGGCAGCCCGCAGCAGGGCGGCGGCTCGCCGGACCAGCAGTCCCAGATGCCGGGCTCGACCAGTCCGGTGCTCGGCGATTACGCCGGCGGCGGGGCCGCGCCGTTCTCGGCCTTCCTGCCGAATTTCAGCGATTTGTCGTACGGCTACAACACCGGCTACGCGCCGATGCGCGATTACAGCGGCATCCCGATGGCGATGGCCGGACTCTTCAGCCCGTCGCCGTCGCTGCGGTACGGCAGCCAGATCCCGGGTTACGCGCCGCAGTACGGCGTTGCCAACCCGGACGGATCGGAGGGCGGCGACCGCACGATCCAGAACGCCGGTAATGCTGAGGCGTTGCCCGGTACTGGCGGCAACCACACGAACGGGTTGGACTGGCCAGTTCTGGTGGCAGTTTTAGCACTCTCCGGAGTCAGTGCGGGCCTGGTCCGCACCTGGGTACTCCGCCGAATGGCCGCTGCGGTTTAGGCCAACTCACCAGTATCTTTGCCGGAGTCCATTCGTTGTTCCTGATGCGACGAACCACGCCCGCGGACCCCGGAGGATAGTGCTCGTGCGGAAAATCCCCACCTGGAAGCGAACCCGTCGAGCACTCACCGTCACCGCTCTCGCCGCCCTCTTCACCGGCGGCACGTTCCTGGGCGCCGGCACCGCGTCCGCGGCGACCACGCTCGCGAACCAGTGCACGGGCGCGGTCACCGGCGGCATGGGGGACGCGGTCGCCATGCCCGGCTCGGCGGTCAAGGAGATCGTCCGCCAGTCGGCCAGGGACCAGGTGAACTTCTGGCGGCTGGCCACCGTCTGGCCGGACTCGCTGGCGAACGCCATCGCGAACAAGGGCAACCTGCAGGTCGGCGAGATCCCGAACGCCGCGGGCGGCACGATCAGCGGCGACGCGATCGGCCAGGTCGTCTCGGACGCACTGAAGGACGCGCCGGGAATCGGCCTGCTGCCCGACACCAAGACCAAGGTGCTGAACGGGATCCGCAGCGAGGTCGCGTCCGCGTGCGGGCTCACCACGACGGCGAACAACTACCAGGCGCCGTCGTCCTCGAATTCCCCGTCGAACGGCGGCTCCCAGCAGCCGAACGGCAGCGCGCCCGGGCAGAACAGCGGCGGCAACCCGCTCGGCAACTACCAGCCGGGCTCGACCGGGATCGCCCCGCCGCGCGACTACGGCAACATCCCGACCGCGACCCCGGGCAGCCCGGGTGCGCTGGGCACCGCGGTCGCACCCGGCGCGCGCTACGGCGCGCTGCCCGGTTCCGGCGCATTGCCGCAGCAGCCGTCCGCCGGACAGGACCCGCAGGGCCAGCAGGGCCCGGACATCCGCAACGCGGGCAACGCCGAAGCGCTGGCGAGCCAGGGCGGAGCCTCGGACGTCCAGCTGCCGATGCTGCTCGCGGTGATCGTGCTGGCCGGCGTCACCGCCGGGCTGGTCCGCACCTGGGTGCTGCGCCGCGTCAGCTGACCCGCCGGACGGGACTGTCGGACCCGCCGGGTACGCTTACCTGGACAAACCCTCCTGTCACGGAACCGCCGTGACCGCGAGCCCATAGGAGGTGAGTGGTTATGTCACGCCATTACGAGGTAATGGTCATCCTGGACCCGACGCTCGACGAGCGCACGGTCGCGCCCACGCTGGACAACTTCCTCAACGTGATCCGCACTTCGGGCGGAAGCGTCGAGAAGGTCGATGTGTGGGGCCGCCGTCGCTTGGCGTACGAGATCAAGAAGAACGCCGAGGGCATCTACGCGCTGCTGGACCTGAACTCGACGGCCGAGGCCGTCAAGGAACTGGACCGCCAGCTGTCGCTGCAGGAAACCGTGCTGCGCACCAAGGTCATGCGCCGCGAGGTCAAGGCCGCGGCCAAGCCCGCGCCCGCCAAGGCCTGATCCGAGCCCGATCCGAAGGGACGCCATCCGTGGCTGGAGACACCGTCATCACCGTGGTCGGGAACCTGACGTCCGACCCGGAGCTGCGCTTCACCCCGTCCGGTGCGGCGGTCGCGAACTTCACCGTCGCGTCCACCCCGCGCACGCTCGACCGGCAGACCGGCGAGTGGAAGGACGGCGAGGCGCTGTTCCTGCGCTGCAACATCTGGCGGCAGGCGGCGGAGAACGTCGCCGAGTCGCTCACGCGGGGCGCCCGCGTGGTGGTGCAGGGGCGGCTGAAGCAGCGGTCGTTCGAGACCAAGGAAGGCGAGAAGCGCACCGTCGTCGAGCTCGAGGTCGACGAGATCGGCCCGTCGCTGCGCTACGCGACGGCGAAGGTCAACAAGGTCAGCCGCGGTGGCGGCGGCGGTGGTGACTTCGGCGGCGGAGGCGGCTTCACCGGAGGCGGCGGCAATCGCGGCGGCGGCGGCAACAGCGCGCCCGCCGACGACCCCTGGGGCTCGGCCCCGCCCGCGGGCGGTGGCGGCGGAGGCTTCTCCGACGAACCCCCGTTCTGATCTCATCTCTTTCTAGAATTCCAGGAGTACAACAGTGGCCAAGCCACCCATTCGCAAGCCCAAGAAGAAGGTCTGCGTGTTCTGCAAGGCCGAGAAGAAGGGCCGCCCGGAAGCGATCGACTACAAGGACACCAACCTGTTGCGGAAGTACATTTCCGACCGCGGCAAGATCCGTGCCCGTCGCGTCACCGGCAACTGCAGCCAGCACCAGCGCGACATCGCCATCGCGGTGAAGAACTCGCGCGAGATGGCTCTGCTGCCCTACACGTCCACCGCGCGCTGAGGGGAGCACTAGTCATGGCGAAGATCATTCTCACCACCGACGTGGCGAACCTCGGCGGCCCCGGCGACATCGTCGAGGTCAAGGACGGCTACGCCCGCAACTACCTGCTGCCGCGCGGCTACGCGATCGTGGCCACCAAGGGTGCGGAGAAGAACGTGCGCACGATCCAGCGCGCACAGGAATCCCGCCGCATCCGCGACCTCGACCACGCCAAGGAAATCAAGGCGACCCTCGAGAGCCTCGGCGCGATCCAGCTGACCGGCAAGGCCGCGGCGGGCTCGAAGAAGCTCTTCGGCTCGATCACCGCCGGCGAGATCGTCGACGCGATCAAAGCCCAGGGCGGCCCGCTGCTCGACAAGCGCGTCCTGGACCTGCGCGACCACATCAAGACGGTCGGCAAGCACTCGGTCAACGCCCGCCTGCACCCGAACGTGAAGGTGGACCTCCGCCTCGAGGTCAAGGCCGTGGCGGCGAACTGACGTTCGCGCCTTTTTTCCGCGAAACCGCCCCCGGGAGATTCTCCTGGGGGCGGTTTCGTTTCGACGACGGCGACCAGCCGGGTCGAGCGCGCTTGACCGGAAACCGCCACAGATGCCCAGCTCAGAAGCCCTCGTGCGAACTTGCCAACATCAAGCGGGAACCAACTCGCGTGCGTTAACATCCAAGACGCTGATCTCGCCGGGGAAGAGCGAGGCATGGGTTGTAAGGGGGCCAGCGAGATGCCTGAAGGATCACCCGCGTCCGGCGGAAACCCGGGGGTCCAGGTGCCCCCGGTCCCGCCGATCATGGTGGGCAGCTACGGCAAGGCCGGCGGCTACAAGTTCACCGAAGACGAGGTCGACTCAGTCATCGGGCAGTGGAAAGACCTGCTCACCGACCTGCACAAGGACCGCCAGCACGCCGAGACCATCGCGTCGGTGACGCCGCCCGCCGACGAAGTGGCCAGCCATACCTTCGTCGAACGGGGTGCCAACCCTTCAGGGAAGAGCCTGTTGACCGAGCACGAGAGCATGGTCACGTACACGCAGAACTTCATCGACGCGCTCATCGCGGCGAAGAAGAAGATCACCATAACCGAGCTGCACAACGCCGAAGCCATGAAGAAGCAGACACAGAGTGGGCTCTGATCAGCACATGCCAAAACACATCGCCCGGCTCGCTGCCGGCACTGTCGTAGCCCTCAGCTTGCTGACCGCCTGCAGCGGCGGTACCGGCGGTACTGCTGAAACCCCCGCGCCCGGCAACCCCAGCCCGTCGAGTCCCGACAACTCGTCGAGCAACGGCGTGCCGAAGGTCCCGGCACCGCTTCCGACCGAGAAGCTGCTCGCCGATCCGTGCTCGGCCCTCGGCGACGACGCCAATGCCGTCGGCCTCGCCTCGCCTGGGAAGCTCAACGACATCACGCCACGCGGGTGCGACTGGCAGTCCTCAGACCCGGACCTCAAGGCGAACGGGGTCACTCTCGCGCCGGTCCCTCAGAATAAGAACGGCCTCGCCGACACCTACGCGACGAAATCGCGCCAGGCGTACTTCGAGCCGACCCAGATCAGTGGCTACCCGGCGGTTTTCACGGCTGGGCACGACTCGCGCAAAAACGGCGTATGCGATCTCGTCATCGGCGTCACCGATCAGCTCACTGTCGTCATCGTCGATTCCATTTCGAAGGGCAAAAACCTCGACAACCCGTGCGAGCCGCTGACCAAGATCGGCGCCGCGATGATCAACCACCTCAAGACAGCTTCTTGATCGCCACACGGCTCTAGCAGGCCCGGAAGGAAGATTCTCATTATGGGGAATGAGGACAACAGCACTGGCAGCACGCTGAAGAACACTGCTAAGGGTGCGGCGGTCGGAGCCGCCTACGGTGCGGTGCTGGGGCCGGAAGGGGCGGTCGTCGGCGGCGTAGTCGGCGGCCTGGTCGGTGCGGCATCCAGCATCTTCAGCGGCGGGCCGCACGCAGACCATCTGCAAGCGAACGTCGGCGGCGGGTCGATCGACGCGTACACGATTTACGACAAGATCAGCAAAGGCAACACCAGTTCGCTCGACGGCGGCAGGAGCGCAGCCGACACGCTTCAGAAGCTGCACGCAGCTCGCTCTCAGCAAATCGATGCGCTGAACAACAAGATGAACAGTGCTTGGCAGGGCAGCAGCGCGGGCGCGGCCCAGTCGGGCGCGAATGCGCTCAAGATCTGGCACGACGACTCTGCCAAAAATCTGGGCACGAGCCAGACCTTCATGACCAACCAGGTCGACGCGTTTCACGATGTGCACGGCAAGGTCCAGGAACTACCCAAAGACCCGCCTGAAATGAAGTGGTACGACCACCAGCCGTTCAGCGATAAAGACGACGAGATCGACAAGTACAACCAGAACAGCCAGACGAACGTCCAGGCTTACACGGCGTACTACGGTTCGAGTTCCCAGAACGCCGGCGGGATGCCGCAGTACAACGTCTGGCAGGGCAACAACATCTCAGACGGCAACACCGACCCCGGCAAGTACGGCGGCGGGCCGGGCACCGGCCCTGGCGGTATCGGCGGCGGATTCAGCGGCGGGCCGGGTGGCGTCGGTGGAGGCAGCTTCACTCCGCCGAAAACGAACCCCCCGAGGTTCACCCCGCCAGGCGGTGGCGGCGGCTTCACTCCGCCGAAAACGAACCCTCCGAGGTTCACTCCGCCAGGCGGTCCCGGCGGGCCAGGTCAGTTTGTGCCGCCTGACGACGGCACGAAGACCTCGGGCTGGACGCCACCGACGACTGACCCGGCGAAGTTCGACCCGAGCTCCTTCGGCCCGACTGGTAGCGGCAGCGGCTACGGCGCTGGCAGTGGAGGCGGTGCCGGCGGCGGCGCTGCCTTCGGACCCGGCGGATTCGGCGGGGCAGGCTTTGGCCCCGGCGGCACCGGTTCCGGTGCCGCGGCAGGCGGTGCCGGTGCTGGGGCCGGTGCGGGAGGCGTGGGCGGCATGCGTGGTGCCGGTGCCGGAACAGCTGGCAAGGCCGGTGCGGCAGGCATGGGAGGCATGGGCGGCGGCGCCAAGGGCGGCAAGGGCCAGGAAGACGAGGAGCACCAGACCAAGTACCTGCTGGAAGAAGACGGCAACGACATCTTCGGCTCCGACCAGATGACCGTTCCGCCGGTCATCGGTGAATGAGGGTCAGCGACGTGATCACCCTCGACCGTCCCGTGACCTTCACGGCCTACACCCTGTGCAACCTGATCCGGCGACGTGGTGCGGAGCCGCACAAGGTCATCGGAGAGACGGCCGCGTTCTACGTACCGGAGGACCAGCGCAGGCTCGACGAGCAGGTCAACGCAGGTCTCCAGCAGGCCGGATTGATGGGCCCGCGGGGGATAGATCGCGATCTGCTCGCGTTGATCGATTCGATCTCCCATCCGCACCTGGAGTATTACGGCTGGTTCGACGGCCAGTTCGACGACGGAAGCCCGGCTAACTTTTCCGCGCTGGTGGGCAGTGGCAACGGCGGCGGCTTCGGCTTGGTCCGGGTTGGCCGCGAGCCGAGGGTCGCCGTCACCAGGCAACGGCCGGAGCTGCTCCTTGAAACCTTCCTCGACATCATTCCGGCCGCCCGGACTCCTCCCGGGCAAGCCCTGCTTGTCGACCGCAAGGAATTCGAGACCGGACGACCGCATAACGCGGGCGAGCCGCGAACTTCGATCATGATGAACGACCAGAGCCGGAAGGAACAGGCTTCCCCGCTGAAGGAGATTCAGCGGATCATGAAGGCACCACGCATCGGCAATGGCGCGTTGTACGTCGCCGTCAGGACCGCAAGCGGCGCACGCAGGCGGATTCCCAAGCCGATCAACTTCGTCGACATCGACGAGGGGCGTTGGCTCATGGAGGAACGCCCGGGTCGTGAATCCATCCTCGTGTACACGCCCTGGTCCAGGCAGACGATCTCCGAACGGCTGCGTCAAGCGCAGAGCGCCTTGGGCTGAGCGGCCCTAGCGTTACTCCGGGTGGGGTTCCCGGCACGGCACCGCAAGGTGTCTGGCCGGTGAACCTCACCCGGTTTCGTGTTTGCGCCCGGTTAACCTGGGCTTTTGCCTCGTTACTCACTGTCCGCAGTCACCAGGTGGGCCAGGTGAGGAATTCTCCTTCGTTCAGCCCATCGGGTCGGTGATCTACCGTGCGTAGCAACCATCCACAGGGCAGTGGACGGCGACCGGTGCGACACGCCGAAGAAGGAGTTCGACACGACACGCCGGACGAGTTTTGGCGAAGTTCTCCACAGTCTCTACACAGGCCTTGACCTGCGGATTCAGTGAGGCCGTTCTGCGCTGTCCCCACTTTGTCCACAGGCTCGCGGAGACCTGTGATTCGTTGCCCCCAGTCATCCACAGGTTGTCCACAGCACGGTCAACACCCGGAATTGCGCTCGTCCTTCCGGGGGATCTAGCGTGCGTTCGCGCCCACTACTCCCGGTGGCTCCGCGTGGCGGTCACCGGTGCGGGGAACCGCCCGGTCCATCATCGAAGAGAGCCGGACGGGCGAGGTGGGAAAGCCGGGCCGATTCCGGCATACTCGAACAGGTGTTCGCCTGGACTGACCTCTTCGCGAGGCGGACGGCGGACGCGGTTCGGGACAGGGACAGGGACAGGCGCACGCGAGACGACGGGGCCGGCCGGAACGACGGCTGGGCGAGGGAGGTGTCCGGGCAGTGGCGGTGACCGATGACCGCGGTCCGGCGTACGCGGAGTCCGATCCGGGTCCGAGCGACCCCGGCCCCGGCGGCTTCGACCGCCAGCCGCCGCAGGACATCGCGGCGGAGCAGTCGGTGCTCGGCGGCATGCTGCTGTCGAAGGACGCGGTCGCGGACGTCATCGAGGCGCTCGGCCCCGGCGATTTCTACCGGCCCGCGCACCAGGCCGTGTACGACTGCATCCTCGACCTCTACGGCCGCGGCGAACCGGCCGACCCGATCACGGTGGCGGCCGAACTCGAACGGCGCGGCGAACTCGGCCGCGTCGGCGGCGCGCCGTACCTGCACACGCTCATCGCGACCGTGCCCACCGCGGCGAACGCGGGCTACTACGCCGAGATCGTGGCCGAGAAGGCGGTGCTGCGCCGTCTCGTGGAAGCGGGCACGCGCATCGTGCAGTACGGCTACGGCGCGGCGGCGGCCGACGGCGCGAACATCGACGAGGTCGTCGACCGCGCGCAGGCCGCGATCTACGACGTCACCGAACGCCGTACGAGCGAGGACTACGTCGCGCTGGAGGACCTGCTCCAGCCGACCATGGACGAGATCGACGCGATCGCCTCGCGCGGCGGCCAGTCCCAGGGCATCCCGACCGGATTCGCCGACTTCGACGAGTTGACCAACGGCCTCCACCCCGGCCAGATGATCATCGTCGCGGCCCGCCCCGGTGTCGGCAAGTCGACACTGGGACTGGACTTCGTCCGGTCCGCCTCCATCAAGCACGGCCTGACCAGCGTCATCTTCTCGCTGGAAATGAGCCGGACCGAGATCGTGATGCGCATGCTCTCGGCCGAGGCGAAAATCCGCCTCGCCGACATGCGCGGCGGCAAGATGTCCGACGACGACTGGACGCGGCTGGCCCGGCGGATGAGCGAGGTGTCCGAAGCCCCGCTGTTCGTCGATGACTCGCCGAACATGACGATGATGGAGATCCGCGCGAAGGCCCGCCGGCTCAAGCAGCGGCACGACCTGCGGCTCGTGGTCGTCGACTACCTGCAGCTGATGACGTCCGGCAAGCGCGTCGAATCGCGACAGCAGGAGGTCTCGGAGTTCTCCCGCCAGCTGAAGCTGCTGGCGAAGGAGATCGAGGTGCCGGTGATCGCGATCTCCCAGCTGAACCGTGGTCCGGAACAGCGCACCGACAAGAAGCCGATGCTGTCCGACCTGCGTGAATCCGGGTCGCTGGAGCAGGACGCGGACATCGTCATCCTGATCAACCGCCCAGACGCCTGGGAACGCGACGACCCGCGCGCCGGCGAGGCCGACCTGATCCTCGCGAAGCACCGTGCCGGTCCGACGAGCACGATCGTGGTCGCGCACCAGCTGCACTACAGCCGGTTCGCCGACCTCGCCCACGACTGACCTCGACCGTCGGCGGGCTCGACCCCGCACGGCTCGCTAGGCGCCCGCGCTGGGCTGCCAGTCCGCGACGAGGTCCAGCAGTCCCGGGAAGCGGGCGTTGAGATCCTCCACGCGCACCCGGCTGCGTCGTTCCAGCCCGTATTGGCGCTGACGCAGCACGCCCGCCTCCCGCAGTGCCTTGAAGTGGTGGGTCAGCGACGACTTCGGACGGTCGAAGCCGAACCAGCCGCACGGATGGTCGTAGGCCTCGCGTTCCAGCAGCAGTTTTCGCACGATCGTCAACCGCAGCGGGTCGCTCAGGGCACCCAGGACCGCTTCCAGCCGCAGGTCTTCTCGCGCCGGTTCGGGCAGGGGCGGCGGCAGTTCGGCGGGCGGGGTATCCGGGTCGGTCACCGGGGACGAGCGCATGACCTCATTCAACCACTCCAGTACGAGATTAGTCGAACTACTGCTATGTTCGAGTTCGCTCGTACTAGTTCGAATAATCTCGTACTGGAGGATCCATGACCGTCGTCGCACCCCCGCGGACCGGTAGTCCCTGGCTCGCCGCGTGGCCCGTCACGGCGGTGTTCGTGCTTTCGAACGCACCGACCCCGCTGTACGTGCTGTGGCAGCACCGGCTCGGGTTCTCCGCTGGCACGCTCACGGTGATCTTCGCGGCCTACATCGCCGGGTTGCTGGCCGCGCTGCTCGTGGCAGGTCGCGCGTCTGACCGGCTCGGGCGCAAACCTGTTGTGCTGCCTGGTGTTTTGCTCGCGTTGGTCGCTTGCGGGTTGTTCGCCGTCGCGACGTCGGTGCTCGCGTTGGCGATCGCTCGGTTGCTGGCGGGACTCGCGGTCGGCATCACCGTCTCGGCGGGAATGGCCGCCGTGGTTGACGTCGGCGGGCCGGGACGCGCTCGCACCGCGACGCTCGCGGCGTCAACCGCGATGGTGTTCGGGGCTGGACTCGGGCCGCTGCTCGCCGGGGCGTTGTCGGAAACTCTGCCAGGGCCGACGGTGACGATCTTCGCGGTTTCGGCGGTTCTCCTGGTCAGCGCGGCCGTCGTGGTTGTTCGGCTGCCGCTTCGGCGTCCGGTCGATGCCGGTGCGGGCGGTTGGATGCGGATCCCCACGGTACCGCGGGCGCAGCGCAAGTACGTCGCGCTCGGGATCGCGGTTTTCGCCCCGGGAATCACGTCGACGTCGTTCGTGCTTTCCCTCGGACCGGCACTGCTGGCCAGCGTGCTCGGCACCAGCAATCGCCTGCTCGCCGGAGTCACGGCGTTCGTGATGTTCGGTGCGGCGACCGCGGTTCAGTTCGCGGCGAAGCGGTTTGAGGTTCGCACGATCCTGCTCGCGGGGGCAGCGGCAGGGGTGGCCTGCATGGCCGCGTTGCTGGTCGCTGTCCACGCGCACTGGATCGCTGCCATCGTCGTGACCGCCGTGCTCGCGGGAGCCGCGCAGGGACTCGGTCAACTCGGCGGGCTCACGCTGATCAGCACTCACGTACCCGAACGGCGGCGCGCCGAGGCCAACGCTCTGCTCAACTTCGGCGGCTACCTTCCCGCCGCACTCCTGCCCGTCGCCACCGGCTATCTCAGTGACGTCCTCGGAATCGCTACCGGATCAACTGTTTTCGCCGTGGTTCTCGCACTCGCGGCGCTCACCGCCGCCGGAATCGTCTGGCGTTCGGCCCGCTGACGATCACGAACGGCCGCCGGGCGCCCAGTCGTGCACCTCGATCGCGGCGTAGTGCTCCGCAGCGAGGAGTCCGCGGGCCGTATCGGCGTCAGCGGCTTGCACCAAGGCTGCTGTGCCGAGCCAGGCGGTTCCGTCGTCGGACCACAGCGGACCATAGGCGATCAAGGTCTCCGTGTCGGCTGGCTCAAGGTCGACGGGGGAACCGGAACCCAAGCCCAGCACCAAATACAGGTTCGCGGCCTCCGGATCGCCCGGGAATTCCCACATGGTGCGGCCAAGAGCGTTGTCCCAGCGGCGAATCAGGACGTCCCGGTACGCACCGGCCTGGTAATTCGGTTCCGCGAAAGCGAATTCCCGCGCCGCGGCGGCGTCCGGGAGGTCGACGATGTGCACGCTTCCGGTCGGGAGCTCGCCGTTCAAGGTCGGGCCGCGAGCGATCAGTTCCTCGGCGAAACCGTCCATGTAGGACCAATGCGCCTCGAGCAACTCGGCCCGCAACGCGGCGGAGCCCGGACGGTCCCGGTGGTAGCAGAAGAACTTCACCGGGCGAGTCTGCCGCATCTGCCGGGGAGCCGAGCACGAATTCGCCAAGTCCGCGAAGGAGGCGTACGATAGTAGTTGAACTTTCAAACATTTGGAGGCAGCCATGGCGACCCGCACGCCGGTTCTGTACCTGAGCCACGGTGCGCCGCCGCTCGCCGACGACGCGACGTGGACCCGCCAGCTCGCGCAGTGGTCCGCTGACCTGGCGAAACCTCGCGCGATCCTGGTCGTTTCGGCGCACTGGGAGGAGGCTCCGCTGACGCTCGGGGCGACCACGACGGTCCCGCTGGTCTACGACTTCTGGGGCTTCCCCGAGCGCTATTACCAGGTCAAATACGCCGCACCGGGCGCTCCGGAGCTCGCCGCGAAGGTCCGCAAGCTGCTGCATTCGACCGACACCCCGGTGCACGACGCCCCGGACCGCGGCCTCGACCACGGCGCGTACGTGCCGCTGGTGGAGATGTTCCCTGACGCCGACGTACCGGTGCTGCAGATTTCCATGCCCTCGCTCGACCCGCGGGCGCTCTACGACCTCGGCCGCAAGCTCGCGCCGCTGCGCGACGAGGGCGTGCTGATCATCGGCAGCGGATTCTTCACCCACAACCTCCGCGCGATGCGGGAAGTCGACGGCACCGACGGAACGCCTCCGGGATGGTCCGCCGAATTCGACCACTGGGGCGACGAGGCGCTGCGTGCCCACGACCTCGACGCGTTGCTCGACTTCCAGCACAAGGCCCCGGCCGCCGCGATGGCACACCCGCGGATCGAGCACTTCGCGCCGCTGTTCGTATCGCTCGGCGCCAGCTCGGCCGAAGGCGAGGGCCGCACGGTGATCGACGGTTTCTGGCACGGCTTGGCGAAGCGGTCGCTCGAATTCTCCTGACGCACCACAAAAAACGGGCCCGGAAGCACGTGGCTTCCGGGCCCGTCCGGGTTATCCCCGGCACGCTTCAGGCGAAGCGGTTCACTTCTTGAAGAAGCTGGTCACCTTCGCGGCCAGCTTCTGGAACGCACCCAGCGGGCCGGTCGCGTCACCGATCGCCGGCACGGCCGGAGCGGTCGGCATCGTGGTCGGCAGGGTCGTCGGGGCACCCGGAACGGCGGGCAGCGCGGCGACGGCCGGCAGCTGGTTCAGCGTCGGCAGCGAGGTCTTCACCGGCAGCTGAGCGGGAACAGCCGGAACGTCCGCACGCTCGGCACCCGCACCCGGCAGAGCCGGAACGCCCGGCAGCGACGGGACGGCCGGGGCCGACGGCAGGTGGACGCCGTTCTGCAGCCCGGACACCGACGGCAGCAGCGAAGCGCCCTTCAGCTGGTTCAGCTGACCCAGCGCGGACAGGCCGCTGACCTGCGGCACGTCGGCACGCTGGGCACCCGGCAGCGCCGGGCCGGGCAGCGTGGTCGCGGTGGGCAGACCCGACAGGCCGGGCAGGCCCGGCAGGGACGGAGCCGACGGCAGCGACGGCGTGGCGGAGCGGCCCGGCAGACCCGGAACGGCCGGCAGCGCGGGGAGCTGGTCAGCGCCCATCTCGCCGCCGAACGGCACGTCGATGGCCGGCTCGGGGTCGACCGTGGTCGAGTTGGGGGCCTCGGCGGTGGCCACGCCGAGCACCTCCAGCGGGACGCCGAAGATCTGCACCAGCGCACCCATGGGGTGGTAGTAGTCGAAGCCGGACAGGGCCTCGCCGGAGCCGTCGGTGCTGGTGGCGTCGTTGCCGTCGGTCACCTTGGTCACGTTGTCGCCGACCGCGTGCGCCACGCCGCCCACGGCGACCGAGTCGCCGAAGATCTGCGCGACGGCCGGGACCGGGAAGTCGAGGATGTCGCCCGAGAGCGAGCCCTCCACGCCCGAGGTGGTGTCCTTGCCGGCGTCCTTGACGACGGTGTTGTTGATGCCGTCGCCCGAGGACACGCCCGCGACGGAAACCGCGTCGCCGAAGATCTGCGCGACCGGCGCGGGGTCCACGCCGACGATGTCGCCCGCGACCGCGCCGCCGTCACCGTTGGTGAGAGCGTCGCCGCCCGCCGTCGAGGTGATGTCGTTGGTGGCGGTGCCGTGGCCGAGCGCGCCCCCGGCGAGCCCGTCGCCGAAGATCGTGCCCGCGCCGGCGAGCGGAGCCTTGACGATGTTGCCGGCGAGCGCGCCGTCCTTGCCGTCGGTGCCGGCGTTGCCGCCCGCCTTCGAGTCGGTCAGGTTGTCGGCCATGCCGGTGCCGATGCCGGCGACCGCGCCGCCGACGCCGTGGCCCTGCAGCGGCAGCGAGACCGGAGCCTCGACGATGTTGCCCGCGCCCGCGCCCTTCGTGCCGGTGGCGTGCACGTCCTGGCCCGCGGTGGAGGTGGTGTCGTTGCTGGCCTTGCCGTGGCCCTGGCCGACGAACGCGCCGCCGATGCCGAACAGCTGAACCGGGGTCGACACCGGGACGGTGCCGAGGTTGGAGCTCAGGAACCCGTTGTCGTCCTGGGTGTTCCCGCCGCCGCCTGCCTTCACGACCTTGGTCTCGGAGCCGTTGCCGGCGCCCTGGCCGATGAACGAGCCGCCCACGCCGAACACCTCGGCCGGCGCGGCCACCGGGACCTGCACGATGTTGCCCGAGCCGGACGAGTCGTTGCCCTGGCTGCCGTCGTAGTTGCCGGCGGTGACGGTCTTGGTCTCGGTCGAGGTGCCCGAGGCGTTGCCGATGTGGCTGCCGCCGATGCCGTGCACCTCGGGGGCGCCGGCGATCTGGGTGTTGACGATGTTGCCGGTCAGCGTCGAGCCGTTGCCGCGGGTGTAGCTGCCGTCGCCGGAGGTGGCGGTGGTGGTGTTGTCGCACTGGGCGACCGCGCGGCCGATGTAGGTACCGCCCACGCCGCACGCCTCGACCGGGAGCGCCACAGCCGGGTCGACCACGTTGGCCGAGCCGGCGGCGTCGTTGCCGCTCGTCTTCACGAAGCCGCCGGAGGTGGCGGTGGTCTCGTGGGTGGAGGAGGACGCCTGGCGGTCGAGCGCCTGGCCGGTGGTGGCGTTGCCGATCCACGAGCCGGCGACGGACGCGACGTTCGCGACCGGGCTCGCCTGCGCGGCTCCGGCGTTGCCGGACAGGAACGAGTGGTCCCCGTCCGTCTCGAGGTAGGTCGGGGTGCCGTTCAGGCTGCCCGGACGGGTGTCGCCCGCCTTGGCGTCGGCCGAGGAGCTGGAGGTGGAGTCCGCGTCCGAGCCCCACACGCCGCCGGCGTTGCCGTTGAACTTGACCGGCAGCGCGATCGGCGCGCCGACCACGTTGCCGCTGCCCGCGGCACCCTTGCCGTTGGACTTCATCGAACCGCCGGAGGTGGCGGTGGTGTCCGCGTTGTACCCGCCGCTGTAGGCGTTGCCGAGGATCCAGGACGCGGCGTTGCCGGTCACCTGGACCGGGGTCGCGAACTGGCCGCCGACGACGTTGCCGGACAGGCCGGAGCCCTGACCCGTGGTGTCGACGTTGCCGGTCTCGGTGGTGCTCTGGTGCGCCGAACCGCCCTTGACCGCACCGCTGCCGCCGGCCAGGCCGACGCCGTTGCCCGCGATCTGCACCGGGAGCGCGTAGTCGAGCGCCACGACGTTGCCGGCGAGGCCGGAGTACTTGCCGTCAGTCGCGACGTCCTGGTTGTGGCTGTAGGTCTGGGTGTGGTTGCCACCCTGCACGTGCGCGTCGCCGATGACGCCCACGGCGTTGTCGACGATCTGGATCGGGACGACGACGTCGCCGTTGACCTTGTTGCCCTTGAACGCGTCGTGGGTCGGCGTGAGCTGCCGGGGCGCGTCCGCCTTGGGGAGGCTGTCAGTCAGGCTGCCCGCGGAGCCGCCGGGCGTCTTCGCCGAGGCGAGCGCTCCCTTGACGGCGGAGGTGACGGGCTTGGTGCTGATCTCGTTGTGGTGCGCCGGGAGGTCCACCTGCCCGAGCGGGGTGCCGATCGCGTTGTTGGCCTCGTCGATCGGAACGGTGACGTTGAGATCCAGCGGGGAGGCCGGGGTGTCCGGGTTGACGTTCTCGTCGGCCGAGGCGATGCCGGTGCCCAGCATCAGCAACCCACCCGTGACCAACGCGGTCTGGAGTCCGCGCTTTGCCCAGGTCTGCATGGGGTTTTTCTCCTTCATATCGGGGTCCCTTGCGGGTTTGCGGCGGTGCGGAATGCACCGGGGAATGCGTGCGCGGAAATTGCGCAGCGCGCGAAAAACCCGCGGGGTATCTGTCGATGACGGCTACGGCGCGCGAAGGCGTCCGAGGGTGCGTCAAAGACCCCGCGGGTGAAGTGGATCAGTCAGGAGTGACGCCGGGCTGCTCGCCCGGGGTGCGCGGAGTGTGCGCGAGGCCGTTGCGGGTCGATCCCGCCACGGCGTTGTCGACGGCGGCGGTGACCCAGGAGGGGACGCCGAAGTTCAGGCCGTCGAGGTGTCCTCCGGGCGCGGTGCTCCCACCGGCCGGGGAGTTCGGGATGGAAAGCGGCGCGACGGGAAGCTGCGCCGGGGAGAACGGCGCGCCGGGCAGACCGCGGTCGCCGTGGTGCCGCGACGGCAGTTCGGCGCCCTGCACCGGATCGACGGACTGCGCGGCCGCCGACGGGAAGACCGACTGCAGTGCGTCGGACGTGGTCATCGCGGCGGCGCCGAGGTTTTGGTCCGCCTGAGCGGGCTGCTCGGGAACGCCCGGCGCGGGAAGCTGCTCGCCGGAACCGGAAACCGGGGCGGCGGGCAGTTTCGGGAGGTCGACCAGGTTGGCGGGAGCGCTCGGGTCGAGCAGATCCCACAGTTTCCGGCCGAAGTCCTGTGCGGCGGGCGGCGGGGTGGTCGCGTCGGCGATCACCTGGCGGGCGTCCGCCGGTTTGCGCGCGATGTGCTCGAGCGAGCCGAGCGTGCGCTGCACCGGCTTGACGACCGCGTTCTGGCCGAGGTCGCTCACCGCGTCGCTGACCTTTCCGGCGGCCTCCTGGCCGCTGGCGAGGTCGTCGCGGTGCGGGCCGCCGAGCCGGTCGAGCGAGCAGGTGGGCCGCGACGTGCCTGGTTCAGACCACGTGGTGGCTCCCTGGCCGCACGACGAAAGCCCTTGCGCCGCACCGGTCACGTCGCCCGCGAACCGGGCCACGCCGTCGGTGACGTCGCCGATTCCGGCGGCCGTCGCGTCGGCGACCGGCGTGACGCTCGTGTCGACAGTGTCCGCCGAAGCGGCGGAGGAGGAGACGGCCCACGCGGCCGCGGTGGCCGCGAGCGCGCCGCCGACGACGAACAACGCACGCGACGCGAGACGGCCGAAGCGCGTCGCGCCCCGCCTCTCGTGCACAGCGTCGTTCGTCACAGGTGAATTCTCCTCAGGTAAAAATTGATTCCGGTTTTCGCCGGGAACAGCACAGTTCCGCGGTGGTGCAAAACCGAGACAACCAAATTTCCGGCCCGCCGCGCATCCTTGACACGACTTGATGCCACCATCGTGTGAACAACACAGAGTGTGGCCGGATCTCACGTTGGGTCATCCGCAGAGAAGACGGCCGGTTACTCCAGAGTCGGTACGCGCGGCCCCGGCGAAGCGGTGATTCGCGCCGGCCGCTGGGCGATCCGCCCGGTTTTCGCCGCCCGGGCCGATACGGTTGACCCCGTGAGCCAGCCTGGGCGCGGACAACGCGAACAACCGTCCCTTTCCGAACCAGTCGCCGACGTCACCGGCTTCATCCCGCGCGGCCTGCGCGTGTCCGCCGCGCTGTCGTGGCGGTTCATCGTGGTGATCGCCGCGCTGTACGCGGTGGTGTGGCTGCTGGGCTACCTCGCCTCGGTCGTGGTGCCGGTGTCGATCGCGCTGCTGCTTTCGGCGCTGCTGGCCCCGGCGGTGTCGCGGCTCGTGCAGGTCCGCTTCCCGCGCGGGCTCGCCACGGCGATCGTGCTCGTGGCCGGGCTCGCCGTGCTCGGCGGACTGCTGACCTTCGTGATCACCCAGTTCTCCAGCGGCCTCCCGGAACTGCAGCAGCAGCTGACCACGAGCCTCAACCAGATCAAGGACTGGCTGATCAACGGCCCGCTGCACCTGCGCCAGGAGCAGATCCAGGACTTCATCAACCAGGCGATCGGCTTCCTGCAGAACAACCAGGCCTCGATCACCACCACCGCGCTGACCACCGCGGGCACCGTCGGCGAGATCCTCACTGGCTTCGTGCTGACGCTGTTCGTCACGATCTTCTTCCTCGCCGGTGGCGACGGCATCTGGTCGTTCCTCGTGCGCGGCGTGCCGCACCGGGTACGCGACCGGGTGGATGTGGCGGGACGGCGCGGGTTCGCGTCGCTGGTGAGCTACATCCGCGCGACGGCGGCGGTGGCCGTGGTCGACGCGGTCGGCATCGGCATCGGGCTGTGGATCGTCGGCGTGCCGCTGGTCATCCCGCTGGCGACGCTGGTGTTCCTCGGCGCGTTCATCCCGATCATCGGCGCGTTGATCACCGGCGGCGTCGCGGTGCTGATCGCGCTCGTGTCGAAGGGCATCATCGGCGCGGTGGTCGTGCTGGCCATCGTGGTCGGCGTGATGCAACTGGAAAGCCATGTGCTGCAGCCGTTACTGCTCGGCCGCGCGGTGCGGCTGCACCCGCTCGCGGTGGTGCTGGCGATCGCCGTCGGCCTGGTCGCCGCGGGCATCGCGGGTGCGCTGCTCGCGGTTCCGCTGCTGGCCGTGCTCAACGCCGGGGTCCGGTCGCTGCTGCACGAGCACGATCCCGATCCGGCGACCGTCGACGCGCTGCACAGCCAGGCCGCGAATCCCAACGACGACTCCAAGGAAGGCGAGGACTCCGGCGACGACAAGGACGCCGGGTCCGGCGAAGACGAGAAGTGACTGTTCGATCCACCCGAGATCCGGCGACGCCGCTGTGGCGCGGTGTCGTGGTGCTGCGCGTCGTCACCTGGCTGTTCGCGTTGGCTGTGGTGATCGCGCACCACACCGACTTTCAACGGCCGTGGCTGGCGTGGCTCGTCGTCGGCGTGATGGGCGCGTGGTCTGCCGGGTCGAGTCTCGCGTACGTGCGCGAGAGCGGACGGCATCGCTGGCTGGTGATTCTCGACGTCCTGCTCACCACAGCGCTCATGCTCACGTCACCGTGGATCCTGTCGGACGCGCAGTACGACGCGGCTTCGCCGTTGATCACGACAGTGTGGGCGGCAGTCGCACCGCTCGCCGCGGCAACGCGTTTCGGCGCGCGCGGCGGCGTCGTGGCGGGCCTCGTCGTCGCAGTGGGAACTGGTCTCGCGCGCGAGAAGATCGACCTCGACGTTGTCCGTGACGGGGTTCTGCTGTGCGCGAGTGGTCTCCTTGTCGGCATGGCGGCAACGCTCGCGCGTACGTCCGCCGAAGCGCTCGCGCGCGCACTTCGCACCGAAGCAGCGACGGCCGAGCGTGAACGGCTCGCACGCTCGATTCACGACAGCGTGCTTCAGGTCCTCGCGCGCGTACGGCGGCGCGGTCTCGAAGTAGGCGGCGAAGCAGCGGAGTTGGCGCGGCTCGCGGGGGAGCAGGAGATCGCGTTGCGCGCGTTGGTGAGCAGCGAGCCGACGCGGTCCGGCGATACCGTGGACCTCCGTTCGGCGTTGCAACTGCTGGCGACCACGTCGGTGCAGGTATCGACGCCCGCGGGCACGGTTGACCTGCCCGCGCACGTCACCGAGGAACTCGTCGCGATCACCCGCGAAGCACTGGCTAACGTGGAGAAACACGCTGGTCCGGAAGCGCACGCCTGGGTGCTGCTCGAAGACCTCGGCGGCGAGGTCGTGGTGAGCATCCGCGACGACGGACCGGGGATCGAGGCCGGCCGGCTGGAACGAGCGGCGGCCGAGGGCCGTCTCGGAGTAGTGAAGTCGATTCGCGGCCGAGCGGAGGATCTCGGCGGGAACGCGGTGCTGGACAGCGCTCCGGGCCGGGGCACGGAGTGGGAAGTGCGGGTGCCAGCCACGATGAGGGGCGGACGATGACGGAACGGACGATCTCCGTGATGGTGGTCGACGACCACCCGATCTGGCGCGACGGCGTGGCGCGCGACCTCAGCGAGAACGGGTTCGAGGTGGCTGCGACCGCACCGGACGCTCCGGCGGCGATCCGGATCGCGCGCGCGGTGCGGCCGGACGTGGTGCTGATGGACCTGAACCTCGGCGGCACGTCCGGCGTCGAGGCGACCCGCGAGATCACCACGGCGGCCCCCGACACGCGCGTGCTGGTGCTCTCGGCCAGCGGCGAACACAGCGACGTGCTGGAAGCGGTGAAGGCGGGCGCGTCGGGTTACCTGGTGAAATCGGCGTCCGCGGCGGAACTGGTGGACGCGGTGCGCCGCACGGCCGACGGCGATCCGGTGTTCACCGCCGGGCTGGCGGGCTTGGTGCTCGGCGAGTACCGGCGGATGGCCGACGCTCCGGACGGCGCTCCGGAACCGCCGCGGCTCACCGACCGGGAGACCGACGTGCTCCGGCTGGTCGCTAAGGGGCTGACCGCGCGGCAGATCGCGGAGCGCCTGGTGCTGTCGCACCGGACCGTGGAGAACCACGTGCAGTCGACCTTGCGGAAGCTCCAGCTGCACAACCGGGTCGAGCTGGCGCGGTACGCGATCGAGCACGGGCTGGACGAGGACTGACCTCAGGAGGTCGCGACCCCGGCCGCCTGCTGCGCCGCGGCGAGTTTCGCCTTCCCCAGCCGCCAAGCCGGTTCGCCCGGATGCCACGCCGCGACGACGCCGTCGTCCACGATCAAGTCGCCCGCTTCGGTCCACTCCAGGCCGGAGTGCTTCAGGTTCTCCGTCGAATACGGCATCGACGGAGCCTCCTGCCAGGTGCCATCGCGCAGGTCCAGCAGCCACAGGTCCCGCGTCTGCGTGCCGGTTCCGGCGAATGACGGGGTGCCGAAATCGACCGCGGCGACGCTGCCGTCCCGGCTGGGCAGCACGTACGGGTTGGGCTGTGGCACCGGCAGCGCCACCGGTTTTCGCGCTCCGCTGCGCAGGTCGAACACGGTCAGGTCGGTGAGCCCGCCGAGAACGAGCCGGTCGCCGGCCGCGGCGAGAATGCGCGGCGACTGCTGCACGGTGCGTCCGGTGGCCGGGTCGATCAGCACGTCGACGGTCTCGGCGGTGCCGCCGCCGACGGTGATCAGCAATCCGTGCGACGTCTCCACCCGGACGAGCGTGCGGCAGGACGCCACGGTGCCGTGGCCGAACGAGACGCCGGTGAGCGCGACGTGTTCCAGCCGGCAGAGGTCCGGACCGTCCTCGCGGATCAGCCACACGCTGGTGCCGTCCGCTCCCGGGGCCGCGCTCACCGCTGTGCCGAGCGACCGCGGGGGCGAAAGCCCCAGGTAGACGTACACCTCGGCCGGGGCGCAGCCGGACTGCTGGCAGGTCGGCGCGGTCAGCACGACCGGGGTGTGGCCGACGCGCAGCACCGAAACCACTCGTTCCCCACCGGGGACGCCGGGCAGGGTGCCGCGCACGCCTGAGTCGGCGTCGAACACCGTCGGCGGCGACGTGGCCAGCAACAGTTCCACGCCGATGCCGTCAGTGGCGACGCGTCCGTCGAGGCCGGTCGGCGGGGGTGTGGTCGGGGTCGGACGCGCCGAACTCGCCGGCGCGGGCACCGGAGCGCCGCTCGTGCAGGAGGTCAGCAAGCAGCCGGCCGCGATCAGGGCGACCAGTGCGCGGGGTACGGGTCCGTTCAGGGTTTTTCCCCGATCTGCCAGCGGAAATCGAGTTCTACCATCGAAGCCATGGCCGAGGAAGAGACGACCGCCGCGCAGCCCGCGACCGAGACCAAGCCGTTGACCGCGCGCGACATCCGGGTGTCCGACGACGAACGCGAACACGTCGTCGGCGTGCTGCAGAAAGCCATCGGACAGGGAATGCTCACCCTCGACGAGTTCACCGAACGCACCGACCAGGCGCTCGCGGCCCGCACCCGCGGCGAGCTCAACACTGTCCTCGCCGACCTGCCCGGCCTGGTGCACCCGGGCGCGGCTCCGCAGTACGCGCCGCAGACCGAACCTCCCGGCTACGGGCCGAACTACGGACTGGGCCAGCGGCTCGAGCTCAACGCCAAGTACTCGTCACTGCAGCGCAGCGGCCCGTGGCAGGTCCCGGCCGCGATGGTGGTGCGCAACAAGTACGGCAGCACGAAACTCGACTTCACCGAGGCCCGCGTCGCCACCCCGGTGGTGCAGATCGAACTCGACTCGAAGTGGGGTTCGGTCGAGCTGATCATCCCGCAGCACGCGGCGGTGGATTACAACTCGATCACCGAGATCAAGTTCGGCTCGCTCGACGATAAGACCGGCAGCAACGGCCGCGCGGGCACCCCGCGCTATGTGCTGACCGGCCGCGTCCACGGAGGCTCGCTGGTCATCCGCCACCCTCGGCGGGGCATCTTCGGCTGACCAGCGTCCGGCGCCGGATCCGGTACCCCATCTCTCACCCGGATCCGGCGTCCCCCGGCTAGGACAGCGCGTCCGCGACCGCCTTGCGCGCCGAGACCGGATCGACGGTGGCCAGCGCCGCCTCCGCGATCTCGCGGGCCTGCTCCCGCGACACCGTCGACAGGCTCGCGCCGACCGCCCGGATCGCCGGGGCGTTCATCGACAGACTCGTCAGGCCGAGCCCGGCCAGCACCAGCGCGAGCCGCGGGTCGGCCGCGGCCTCGCCGCACACGCCCGCCGGTTTTCCGGTCGCTTCCGCCGCGTCGCCGATCAGCTTCAGCAAGCGGAGCAGACCGGGCTGCCACGGGTCGTTCAGCTTCGCCACCGCGCCGAGCTGGCGGTCGGCGGCGAAGGTGTACTGGGCCAGGTCGTTCGTGCCGACGGAGACGAAATCGACCACGCCGAGAATTTCCCGCGCCAGCACCGCGGCGGCGGGGATCTCGATCATCACGCCCGCCCGCGCGATCCCGGCGGCGCGCACGCGTTCGGCGAACCAGGCGGCTTCCTCGACGGTGCCGACCATCGGGGCCATCACCGAAACTTCCGCGCCGGAATCCTCCGCCGCGCCCGCGATGGCTCGCAGCTGCCGGTCGAGCACCTCCGGCCGGTCGAACGCGATCCGCAGGCCGCGGACGCCGAGCGCCGGGTTGGGCTCGTCCTCCGGGGACAGGAACGCGAGCGGCTTGTCCGCGCCGGCGTCCAGCGTGCGCACGATGACCGGCTTGCCGCGGAACGGCGAAAGCACTGCGGCATAAGCTTTTCGCTGCTCTTCGACAGACGGCTCGGCCGGCGCGTCGAGGTAGCAGAACTCGGTGCGGAACAGCCCGACGCCCTCGGCGCCCGCGTCCGCGGCGGCCTGCGCGTCGGCCGGGGAGCCGACGTTGCCGTACACCTTCACCCGGTGCCCGTCGGACAGTTCTCCGACGCCGTTCCACTCGGCCGGACCAGCAGCCGCGGCAGTGACGATTGGCGCGGACGGGTCGACCGCCTCGACCACGCCGGTGTCGCCGTCGACCGACAGCGCCTCGGCGTCGGAGGCCAGCAGCCCGCGCACCGCGACGACGGCCGGAATTCCCAGCGCCCGCGCCAGAATCGCGGTGTGACTCGTCGGGCCGCCCTCCTCGGTGACCAGCGCGAGCACCTTCGCCGGGTCGAGCCCCGCGGTGTCGGCCGGGGCCAGGTCGCGCGCGACGAGCACGCTCGGCGACGCCAGCTCGGGCACGCCGGGCGGGGCGACGCCGAGCAGTTCGGCGACGATCCGGTCGCGCACGTCCCGGACGTCGCGGACCCGCTCGGCCATGTACCCGCCGGCGGCCGCCAGCGCGTCGGCGAAGCCTTCAGCGGCCTGGTAGACGGCGCGGGCCGCGGGTAGGTTCCGCGCCGTCACCAGCTGTTGAGCCTGAGCGGCGAGCGCCGGGTCGGCGGCCATCGCGGCGGTCGTGACCAGGATCGTCGCGGCCTCGCCGGTCGCGGCCTCGGCCAGCGCTTCCAGCCGGGCGGCGACCGCTCGCGCGGCGGGTTCGATCCGGGCCGCCTCCGCCGCCGGATCGTCCGGCGCGGGCGTGCTGGCGGGTTCCCCGATCGGCTCGGCGACCCGAACGACGGGTCCGCTCGCGCGTCCGGGGCTCACCGCGACCCCGGTCAGCGAGGAAGGGCGCGACAGCGACTCGGCCGGAGCGGCGGCACTCTCAGACATGGTCTAGACCATAGCTCACATAGACGGCGATCTCCCGCGGCGCCGCACCCATTTCCCGATTTCGCATCCGTTCGACCACCGGACGCACCTCCTCGTGCCACCAAGCGCGGGCCAGTTCGGCGCGGTCGCGCAGCACCCGGCCCCGCAAAGTCTGCCGGAAACCCCAGGCCTCCGCCGAGTCCGCGAGCCGGAACCAGTCGGCCGGATCGTCCAGCCACAGGTCGGTCCGGTCGGCGTCGGCGAGCGGAACCCGTTCCAGGAACATCCGTTCGGCCCTCTTCGACGGCAGGTCCGCGAGAGTCAGGCAGCGCATCGCCCAGGCGACCGTGCAGACCGACCGCACCTCGGCCAGGACCGTCTCCGCGCCGCGCGCCCTGGCCAGCGCGATCCGGTGATGTCCGTCCTCCACGAAGTACATGTCGCCCAACCGCACGAGCCGCACCGGCGGAAGCTCCCCGACGGCGTCGGCGATCGCCCGCCAGCGGTCTCGCAGCGCGCGGTTTCGGGGCCGGAACAGCCGGTCGAAATCGTCGGCGCGCGCGAGGGAACCCACGACGCCGTCAACCGGGACCGGGCGCAACCCTTCGTAAGTTTCCGCTGTTCGGCCCAGTGCGGCGAGCGTCTCGTCGAGCGGCATCAAAGCCAGCGGATCACGCGGCCGCGCCGCCGCGATCCTCCGCAACCGGGTCGCGTACCCCTGCCACCACGCCGAACCGAACGAATCGCCCACGTGACCTGCAACACGGTCCGGACGTGCCTCATTCCAGCTCGGCGGCCGTCGGATACGACGGCTGGGCGCCCCGGCGGGTCACGGTCACCGCGGCCACCTTCACCGCCCGCTCAGCGGCTTCGACCAGGTCAGCGCCGTCCGCGAGGGCCGCCGCCAGCGCACCGGCGAACGCGTCGCCCGCGCCTGTCGTGTCGACCGCTTCCACCTTGGGCGACTCGACCGTTGTCGACTTATCGCCTTCGAGTACCGCCGCGCCCTTGGCCCCGAGCGTGACGACGGCCGCGCGCGGGCCGAGGTCGAGCAGTTTGCGCGGGTCAGCGTCCTCCGAGCCGAGCAGGTACGCGGCCTCGTGTTCGTTGACCAGCAGGACGTCCAGCGCGGCCAGCGTTTCCGGCGACACCTCGGCCGCCGGCGAGAGGTTCAGCAGCACCCGCACGCCCTTTTCGCGCGCCCGCACCACCGCGCGCTCGATCGTCGGCAGCGGCACTTCCAGCGAGGCGACGAGCACGCGTACGCCGTCCAACGCCTCGTCGGTGATGTCCTCGGGTTCCAGCGCGGAGTTCGCGCCAGGGGAGACGAGGATGGAGTTTTCCCCGTCCGGAGTCACGGTGATGTAGGCGATTCCCGTAGGCCGCTCGACGGTCCGGACGAATTGCGTGTCGACCCCCGCATTCGCCAGCGAGTCCCGCAGCAATCGACCGTAGGGATCGTCGCCGACCGCGCCGAGCAACGCGACGTCCGCACCGAGTTTTCCCGCCGCGACCGCGGTATTCGCGCCCTTGCCGCCAGGGGACAACGCGGTGTCGCCGCCCAGCACCGTCTCGCCGCCGCCGGGTCGACGGTCGACCGGCACCACCAAATCCGCATTCGCGGACCCGACCACCAGTACCGCATGACTCATGGCCGCCACTTTGCCATGACCCGTCCTTTCCGCCCCCGGTGCCCGAAAGTGAAAGTGTTTGTAACTTTCTCGGCGCGGAGTGCGACAATCAGGCGGAACAGCGAACGGCCGTCACTCGATCGGGGGATCCGTATCCCCCAGGCGTCACTTCCGTGCCGGGCTTCGCTCTTCTTCGAGCGTCACTGGCCTTGAGCCGATGACGTTGCCCCGACCGGAAGCGCACCGGAGAGGGCATCGGGTCGCCGGCGCCGATCACGTAGCCCCCCGAGTGATCGGCGTCGGCGGCGCCCCGATTCGCGCGCCGGGCAGCTGAATCGGTGTCCAGACCACCTAGACTGCCCAGATGAGCAGCCCCACACGCAGGGGTCGCGCGCGAGCGGCTACCGAAGCGGACATCCGCCGGACCGCGCGAAACCTGCTGGTAGGCCAGGGCCCGGAGGCCGTCACGCTGCGGGCCATCGCCCGGGAGCTGGGGATCACCGCACCGGCCCTCTACCGCTACTACGAATCCCGCGACGACCTGCTGGAAAACCTCCGTCTCGACGTCTGCACCGACCTCGCCGCCGAAATCGCCGAGGACATCGCGGAGCTGAAGGACGAGGGCCTGCTGCAGCTCTTTCAGATCTGCAAAGGGTTCCGCCGCTGGGCGCTGACCCACACCAAGGAATTCACGCTGGTGTTCGCGTCGCCGACCGGGTCCACCGGCACCGCGACCGGCAGCGCGCTGCGCAGGCTCGACGAGCCGTTCGGCCGGATCTTCCTCGCCGCGGCCGGCCACGTGCTCGCCCAGCACGACCTGGTCATGCCGCCGAACGACGTGGTCCCGCCCGAACTCCGCGACGACCTCACCGCGTTCCAGCAGGACCTGCTGACGGTGCTCAAGGAGTCCGGGCGGGAAATCCCGCCGGAGAAGCTGGACCTCGGGCTCACCTATCTGATGATCACCTTCTGGGCGCGGCTCTACGGCCACGTGACCCTCGAGGTGTTCGGCAACTACCCGATCCCGGTGTCGAAACCGGACGTCCTGTTCGAGGCCATGCTCACCGACCTCGCGCGAGACGTCGGCCTCTACTCGGATTAGGCCGCGTGGCCGCCGTCGACCGAGATGGTCGAGCCGGTCACGTACGCGCTGGCCGGCGAGGCGAGGAACGCCACCGTGTCAGCCACTTCCGCGGGCTTGCCGTACCGGCCGACCGCGGTCATCGACGCCTGGTCCGCGGCATAGGGGCCGTCGGCCGGGTTCATTTCGGTGTCGGTGGGTCCCGGGTGCACCAGGTTCACCGTCACGCCGTTCGGAGCCAGTTCACGGGACAGCGCCTTGGTCAGCCCGACCATCGCGGACTTGCTGACCGCGTACAGCACCATCCCCGGTCCCGGCACGCGATCGGTCACGCAGCTGCCGATCGTGATCACGCGGCCGCCTTCGCCGAGATGCTTGGCCGCCGCCTTGGTCGCGGCCAGCACACCGCGCACGTTGACCGCGAGCACCCGGTCGACGTCGTCCATTCCGGTCTGCTCCAACGGCCCGACGAAACCGACGCCCGCGTTGTTGACCAGCACGTCCAGCCGCCCGAACTCGGCGACCGCCGCTTCCACCGCGGCTTCCACCGCCGCCGAATCCGCGTTGTCGGCGCCGACCGCGAGCGCACGCCGTCCGAGCGCCTTGATCCGGTCGACCACTTCCGCTGCCTGCTCGGCGTTCACCGCGTAGGTGAGCACCACATCCGCCCCAGCCTCGGCGAGCCGCAGTGCCGTCGCCGCACCGATTCCGCGGCTCCCGCCCGTCACCAGCGCCACTTTGCCGTCGAGGTTCATGTCCGTCCTTTCAGTTTGTTTTGCTTTCAACCATCGAAGCGCCGAACAACGGGCGAAGCTGGCGTCTTTCGGTCGTGGCGGTCCGATTCCGCGCCCGGACGGCCACAGCCTGTGACAAACTCCTGCCAGCGGGAGAACGGGGGAGGGACGGGTTGCTGCACGTCCAAGAGCTGGTGAAGGTCTACAGCCAGCGCCGCGTGGTCGACACCGTGTCGTTCAGCCTGCGGCCGGGCACGGTGACCGCCTTTCTCGGACCGAACGGCGCGGGCAAATCGACCACGCTGCGGATGATCTGCGGCCTGACCACGCCGACGTCCGGCACCGCGACCATCGCCGGCCGCCGCTTCGGCGAGTGGCCCAACCCGGCGCACGTCGCGGGCGTGCTCCTCGACGCGTCCGCCGTGCACCCCGGCCGCACCGGCAGGCACCACCTGCTCAACGCCGCGAAACTGATGCGGCTGCCCGCCACCCGGGTGGATCAGGTGCTCGGGCAGGTCGGCCTCGCCGACGCGGCGAACCGGCGGATCGGCAAGTACAGCCTCGGCATGCGGCAGCGGCTCGGCATCGCGCAGGCGCTGCTGTGCGATCCGCCGGTGCTGATCCTCGACGAACCGATCAACGGCCTCGACCCGGACGGCATCCGCTCCACCAGGCAGTTGCTGCGCGGGTACGCCCAGCGCGGCGGCACCGTGCTGCTGTCCAGCCACGTGCTGTCCGAAGTGGACCAGACCGCGGACCGCGTGGTGATGATCGGCCAGGGTCGCGTCGTCGCCGACGGTCCGCTGGAGAGCTTCGCCGGACCGGCCCGCACGCTCATCCGCGCCACCGACCTGCCCCGGCGCAGCGGCGCGCGTCGTTCGGCACCGTGGTGGGCGTCGAGCTGCGGAAGATGACCGCGACGGTGGCGGACAAGATCCTGGTGCTCTCCGCGCCGGTCCTGTTGGTGACGCTGTCGCTGCTGTTCTTGCAGGGCGGAATGCGCGACTACACGCTCGACAAGCAGCTGTTGCCGGTGTTCCTCACGATCCGGCTCGGCGCGGTCCTGATGAACGTCGTGCTCGTGAAGCTGATCGCCGCGGAATGGCATTACCGCAGCGCGCAGCCGACCCTGCTCGCCCAGCCGTCGCGGCTGCGCTACGTCCTCGCTCAGGCCACCATCGCGTTCGGCGTCTGGCTGGTCGCTTCCGGGCTGCACCTGCTGATGACCTTCACCTACTACCGAAGCCGCCTCGACGCGTACGACACACAATTCCTGCTCGACGCCCGGACGGGCTCGATGGTCGCGACGATTCTGCTCGGCGGATTCTGCATGACCCTGTTCGCAGTCACCATCGGCTGGCTGATCCCCAACACCGCCGGAGCGATCACCGCCTACGTCCTGCTGTCGCTGCTGTTCGTGTTCCTGCAGAGCGGCATCGACTACGCGGGATGGGTCGATCCCGCCGAACCCGCGCGTCAGCTCGCGGGGATCGCCAAGCACGGACCGGTCGCGCTGGCGGCGTCGCTGGTGGTGTGGATCGGCCTGGCCGGGGTCGCGATCTGGCGGGCGGGCACGCGAGAAGCGGCGTGACCCCAGCTCAGCCGGCCAGCGAGCCGCCGCCGGGGTCGACTGTGTTCAGGTAGTCCTCGGTGGCCTTCTGCGCGTCCGGACAGAACCGCTGAGCGGTCTGGCGATCGACGTCGACGCTGTCGCCGGGGACCGGACCTTGGCCCAATTCGGCGCCGACCCGGACGGTGAGCACCTGCGGCGAACCAGTATTCACCGCGACCTTGCAGCCGTACCCGTCGAGCTGGGAAACCGCGTAGTAGCGGTCCAGCACCAGCATCCGGCGGAAGTGGTAGACGCTGTAGTCGTAGACCTTCCACCAGCCCGGCCACGGCTCCGGGATGCGCTGGTCCGGGTCCATCGAGCCGACCTCGACCTGCGTGCCCGCCGACCGCTTCATGACGCAGGCCTTGGCATACGGGTTGTACGTCGGCGAACTGCCGCCGAGGGTGCCCAGCAACGCCGGGTTCTTCTCGAACTGTGAACAGTCGCCGGGGAACAGCTTCGGCCGGCTCGTGATGACGGGCAGCGTGTCGTACGCGATCGAATCCGCTGGCAGCCGCGGCGCGGGCTTCCCCGGTGGCGGAGCAGGAGCGACGGCGCACCCGGAAAGCACTGCCGCCGCTACGACAGTGGCCACAGTGACCGCAGTGATCGCCCGGTTACGCACGGACAGCACAGTACCGGCCCGGGATCGGCTCCCGGGCCGGAATGCGCTTTTTCAGAGCACGATGTTGACCAAACGGCCCGGCACCACGATCACCTTGCGCGGCGTCTTGTCGCCGACCAGCGCGGCGATCTTCTCGTCGGCCAGCGCGGCAGCCTGCACCGCGTCGTTCTTCGCGTCCGCGGCCACGGTGATCCGCGAGCGGACCTTGCCGTTGACCTGGATCGGGTACTCGACCGAGTCCTCGACCAGGTACTTCTCGTCCACGACCGGGAACGGCCCGTGCACCAGCGAATCGGCGTGGCCCATCCGGTGCCACAGCTCCTCGGCCACGTGCGGGGCCAGCGGAGCCAGCAGCAGCACCAGCGGTTCGGCCAGTTCGCGCGGGGTCGCCGCGGCCGAGCCGTACACCTTGGTCAGGTGGTTGTTCAGCTCGATCAGCTTCGCGCCCGCGGTGTTGAACCGCATCTCCGCGTAGTCCTCGCGGACCCCGGCGATGGTGCGGTGCAACAGTTTCCGGTCCGCCTCGGTCGCCTCGTCCGCCGAAACCCGCAGATCGCCGGTCTGCTCGTCGACCACCAGCCGCCACAGCCGCTGCAGGAACCGGTGCGCGCCGACGACGTCCTTGGTCGCCCACGGCCGCGACATGTCCAGCGGCCCCATCGACATCTCGTACACGCGGAAGGTGTCCGCGCCGTAGGTGTCCGCCATTTCGTCCGGCGTCACGGCGTTCTTCAGGCTCTTGCCCATCTTGCCGTATTCCTGCTTGACCTCTTCGTCGCCGAAGAAGAACTTGCCGTCGCGCTCGACGACCTCCTCCGCAGGCACGTACACACCGCGCTTGTCGGTGTAGGCGAACGCCTCGATGTAGCCCTGGTTGAACAGGCGGCGGTACGGCTCCTTCGAGGAGACGTGGCCCAGGTCGTACAGCACCTTGTGCCAAAAGCGGGAGTACAGCAGGTGCAGCACCGCGTGCTCGACGCCGCCGACGTACAGGTCGACGCCGCCCGGGTCGTCCACGCCGTGCTCAGCCGGGCGCGGGCCCAGCCAGTAGGCCTCGTTCTCCGGCGCGCAGAACACGTCCTGGCTCGCCGGGTCGACGTAGCGCAGCTGGTACCAGCAGGAACCGGCCCACTGCGGCATGACGTTGGTGTCGCGGCGGTACTTCTTCGGCCCGTCGCCCAGGTCCAGGGTGACCTCGACCCAGTCCTTCGCGCGCGACAGCGGCGGCGACGGTTCGGAATCGGCGTCGTCCGGGTCGAAGGTCTTCGGCGAGTAGTCGTCGACCTCCGGCAGCACGACCGGCAGCTGGTCCTCGGGCAGCGCGATCGGCAGGTTGTTCTCGTCGTAGACGATCGGGAACGGCTCGCCCCAGTAGCGCTGGCGCGCGAACAGCCAGTCGCGCAGCTTGTACTGCACGGTGCCCTCGCCCGCGCCGCGGTCCTCCAGCCAGGCGATGATCGTCTTCTTGGCGTCCGCGACGCCCATGCCGTTCAGGTCGACGGTGTCGTTGGCGGAGTTGATCGCCGGACCGTCGCCGGTGAACGCCTCGCCCTCGAAGCCCTCGCCCGGGTCGACCGTGCGGACGATCTCCAGCTCGAACTTCTTCGCGAAATCCCAGTCGCGCTGGTCCTGCGCGGGCACCGCCATGATCGCGCCGGTGCCGTAGCCCATCAGCACGTAGTCGCCGACGAAGACCGGGATTTCCTTGCCATTGACCGGGTTCACCGCGTAGGTGCCGGTGAAGACGCCGGTCTTCTCCTTGTTCTCCTGCCGGTCCAGATCGGACTTGCGGGAGGCGGCGGCCCGGTACGCGGCGACGGCCTCGACGGGCGTCTTCGCGCCGCCGGTCCAGCTCTCCGGGTGCTCGCCCGGCCACTGCGCCGCAGTCAGCTTCTCGACCAGCGGGTGCTCCGGCGCGATCACCATGTAGGTGGCGCCGAACAGCGTGTCCGGACGAGTGGTGAAGACCTCGATCTTCTCGTCACCCGCGGCGAACGAGACCCGCGCGCCCTGCGAACGGCCGACCCAGTTGCGCTGCATCGACTTGACCTTTTCCGGCCAGTCCAGCAGGTCCAGGTCGTCGACCAGGCGGTCGGCGTACGCGGTGATCCGCATCATCCACTGGCGCAGGCTCTTGCGGAACACCGGGAAGTTGCCGCGGTCGCTGCGGCCGTCCGCGGTCACCTCCTCGTTCGCGACGACGGTGCCCAGGCCGGGGGCCCAGTTCACCGGAGCCTCGGAGATGTAGACCAGCCGGTGGTCGTCGATGATCTTGCGCTGCTCGACGTGGCTCAGCTCGGCCCACGGACGGCCGTCCGGCGTCGAGCGCTCGCCCGCGGCGTACGCCTTCTCCAGCTCCTCGATCGGACGCGCCTTGCGGGCGTCCTCGTCGTAGTAGGAGTTGAAGATCTGCAGGAAGATCCACTGGGTCCACTTGTAGTAGTCCGGGTCGATCGTTTCGATCGACCGGCGCTCGTCGTGTCCCAGGCCCAGCCGCTTCAGCTGGCGGCGCATGGTGGCGATGTTCTGCTCGGTCGTGGTGCGCGGATGCGTGCCGGTCTGCACCGCGTACTGCTCGGCGGGCAGGCCGAACGCGTCGTAGCCCAGCGTGTGCAGCACGTTCCGGCCGATCATCCGGTGGTAGCGCGCGTAGACGTCGGTGCCGATGTAGCCCAGCGGGTGCCCGACGTGCAGGCCGGAACCGGACGGGTACGGGAACATGTCCTGTACGAACAGCTTGTCCGAGGGCACCGGCTCGCCCTCTTCGGCGAGCGGGCCGACCGGGTTCGGAGCGTGGTAGGTGCCGTGGTCGGACCAGTGGTCCTGCCAGCGCTGCTCGATCTGCCCGGCCAGCTCCGCGGTGTAGCGGAACGGCGGGGCGTGCTCAGCGTCCGCGACGTTCTTCGTCGCGGCCCCGGTGGCCTCGTCAGACCCTGTCATCGCCGTCTTCCTCCGTGTCGAGCCACTCCAGAAACAACTCGACCCCCCAAGCCAGAAGGCATGAGGGGTCGCCGCGCCGAGCCGGTCATCGGACCAGGTCAGCGCGGCAGGCCAAGGAGCAGCCGAGCCATGTTCACGCACTCATCGTAACGCCCTGGTCAAAGCCGTTCCGACGGGACCGCCAAAGCGACGACCTGGGTCACTTGGGACGCGGAGAAGTTGTTGTCGCTGACGAGCACGAGACTGCGCTCCCCGGACGGCAGCGCCGGTCCCCAGGTCATCCCCTCGATGTTGTCCACCGTGGAAAGCGGGAGGTCGGAGAGGTCGGCGAGCAGCTTCTTCTTGACCGGCCGGACGTGCTCCGCGGTTGCCAGGGACGGGGTGTGGAGGACGTTCGTCGCGCCGGTGGTGTCGATCTCGAAGATGCGCACCTTGTTGCCGACGCCGGTGACGAAGGACCGCTCCATCATCAGGAACTTCGTCGGATCGGCCTGGTTCACCGCGAGCATCGACGAAACGCCGGTGTCCGCGAACCCGGTGGCCGGCTTCGGCGCGGAGAAAAGCTTCTCCTGCGGGTACGCGTACTGCGCGAGCACGGGTCCGGACCGGCGCTGGAGAGTGATCCGCGACAACGCCCCCGACGTCGGCGTGGGCGGCGGGCCGTCCTGCCGCAACGGTGCCTCGACCTCGCTGGCCAGCAGCGTGCCGAACCCGGTGTAGGCGAGGCCTTCGAGGACGTAGTTGCGGCGCGGACCGGCGTCCGGAGTCATCCGCTCGTTGGCGGGCAGCGGCAGGTCGCGGACGTAGTGCCCGTCGCGGGTGGCTTCGCGAATCGACGGCTGGATCAGGTGCTGGTCAGCGAGCCGGTCGCCTTCCTGCGACCAGACGTAATGCCCGCTCCACGGGTCGACGCGCAGTTCCTCCGGATCGATCGTCTGCTCGTTCTGCGGAGCGGCCGGGTCGTTCTTCGCGAGCGGCGGGTACGGCGTGCCGTCCGGGCGCAGCAGCGGATGCGTGCCGGTGAAGGTGACCGGACCCACACCTTTGGCGCTGACGTCGAACTTCGCGGTGTAGAAGCGGGCCGGGTTGACGGCGGACCGGTCGTCGCTGATGAAGACGTAACCGCCGGTGCGCGGATCGAAGTCGACCGACGACAACCCGCCGACGGTGGTGCCCTGGAACTGCAGGTTGTGCGGTACGAGCTGCTCGCCAAGCAACCGGACCGGACGCTGTGACGCCTGCGCTGTTCCCGGAACCAGCAAGGACACGGTGACGATCCCGGCGGCGAGCAGCCGGCGTCGCGTGGACGAAGACATGGCCCGTAGCACAGCCGACGAGGGTATCCGGGGCATTGCCGCGAGGTCACGCTTATCCTCAGGGGGTGTTCGCTATCGCGCTCGTCCCGATCGTCCTTGGTGTCGTCGTCGGCTGGGGTGGTTTCCTCGGCGTGCGCGGACGCCTGACCAGGGCAGGCGGGGCCGGAGTCCGGACCGAAGCCTCGATGCGCAGCGAGGAGGCGTTCCAGCTGGCCAACCGGGTGGCCGGAATCCCGACGCTCGCCGGAGGCGCGGCCGCGGTCGTCTGCGGACTCGCCGGTCTCGCGATCCCCGCCACCGCGGGCCTGGTGGCCGCCGCGATCGTCGGACTGCTCGGCCTGCTGGTGATGGTCGTCGCCGGTGCCCGGATGGGCGCGCGAGCGGCCCTGAGCGTGCCCGCGCCCTCGCCGGCCCCGGCCGGTTGCAGCGGCTGCGCGTGCGGTGCCGGCGGCTGCGGAGTCCTGCAGAAGTCCAGCGACG
>NZ_JACJHR010000051.1 GCF_014174495.1 Amycolatopsis echigonensis | reverse complement strand
CGGGGCGCCGACACCACACCCTGGAGGCGCGCGGTGGGTCTTGGTGGGGGCCGGTGCGTCAAGCCCGGTGGGGTGCCGTGGGGCTGGCCGGGTGGGGCTCGGTGGGGAGAGCCGGGATCCGGCACCGTCCAGTCCCGAGCGCGTGGGTCAGCGGGGTACCAGCTCCATGACCCGCTCAGCCAGCCGAGGGCTGTCCACAGGCGACACCGTCACCCACTCCTGCCCACCACGCCCCGGCGAGCACACCGCCGAATAGGCCCCGGCGTCCGTGTCGAACCACGTCAGCCCGCCCGCCCTGGCCAGTTTGCCCGCCCGGTCGCGGACGTGGACGGTGAACTGGCCCGCCGCGTACACCGGCCGGGACTGGATCGCCCGCAGCTCCTCCCCCTGCGCGCCGCCGGGCGCCTCCCCCGTCGCGGGCAGCCGGACGCCGTAGCCGGGACCGGCCGACAGTTCGGGCAGCACGTCCACAATCGCCGAGGCCAGTTCGCTTTCCCCGATGTCGCGCACGCCGATCGTGCGCGCCGGCTGCACGGCCAGCACCACGTTCCGTCCCCGGAGCGCGGCGACCGCCCGGAACGGTTCTTCGGCGGTCATGTCGGCAAGCGCCTCGCACTGGACATACCGTTCCGCCGACGCCAGCACGCGCAGGCTGTTCTCCAGAGCGGCGTCGAGGCGGCCGTCGAAGAGGCCGCGTTCGCCCAGGTTCCGGTAGACCTCCGCGCGGATCGCGGACCGGTCGGCGTCGGTCTCCCCCACGCTGCGCACCGCCAGCGGCGCGGGCGGGCCGGCGAGGCCGAGGTCGGCCCAGACGATGTCGAACGCGGACGCCGACAGGCTGATCAAGCCGGCCCCGCGCCGAGCGGCGGGACCGCGGGGAACTCGCCTTCGGGCAGGAGCCCGCGCAACGCCGTGTCGCGGGTGCGCAGGACGTCGATCGCCTTCTGCCGCGCGGCCTCGGCTTCGGCGCGCCGTTCGTCCATCGCGGACGACAGCCGGGCCAGCTGCACCATGTTCCCGCTCGCGGCGGCGGAACGGATCATCGCCGCCGGGTCGAAGTCCACCGGCGCGGGCATGTCCGCGCGCGCCCGGGCGGCGACCTCGGCCTGTCTCTGCACGGCCTCGCCGACTTTCGCCGACACCACCGAGGTTTCGGCGAGCCAGCCGGACGCTTTGCCGAGCACCGCCCGCATCGCGTCGCCCGCGTCGCCCTGCCAGGTTTCCTCGCTGCCGGCGGACAGCGCGACGAGCCCGCCGATCGAGTCTTCGAGCCGCTGGGACAGCCCGGCCCACCGCGTGCCCGACTCGCCGGCCGCGGCCGGGTCGTTGCCGTCGGCCGCCTGCGCGGCCAGCGCCGCGTGGCTGAACGCTTCGTACCGGGCCGTCGGCTCGGGAACGGCCGGGGTGTCGGTCACGACTTTCCTCCTCGCACGGGGTTCACGGCAGCTTCGGCTCGACCAGTCCGGCCACGTCGCTCGCCCGCGAGCAGGCGAGCACGGAGTCGGCGAAGTTCGCGTTGTTCACGTCGACCTGGACGCTCTGCCCGCCGCCGACGTCGAGCAGCACCGCGCAGGTGCCGCGGCGGCCGGACACCTGCACCGCCTGGTGCGAGCCGACGTCTTTTTTGGTGCGCTTGCCGTCGGAGAGGTCGAGGTTGGCCAGGCCGTTGGTTTCGTCGAGGGTGACGGTGACGCCGAAGGCCGAGGGCACCGTCCAGTCGCAGGCGCGTGCTTCGCCGATCGTCTTCGGCTTGCCCGGCACGGTGAGCCCGGCCGAGGACCGGTCCTGCGGCGAGAGGAGCGTGCACGGGTCGAGCTTGGCCAGCGAAGGAGCGGAGGACGTCGGAGCCGGCGGGCCTCCGTCCGCGGGCGCGGCGTGCGAGATGCCGGGCATCCGGCCGCACGACACCGGCGCGACGAGCACTGCGAGTCCGGCAAGGGAAAGGAGCGCGGCGCGCGCCGCGGAACGGTCAGCCACCGGTGCAGTCCACGCCCTCGGCGGCTTGCGCGTCCTGGTCGCGGTATTTCTCCAGCGCCCCGCCGATGCGCGTCTTCAGCCCGGCGATTTCCTTCCCGAACGCGGTGAGCTGGTCGACCGCCGACCCGTCGCGGCCGAGGCCGTACTTCGCCATGAACGCGCCGACCTCGCCGGCGTACCCGCCGCCGAGCGGCACCGACCGGCCGAGCACCGCGGCCTCCCGCACCATCTCGCCGACGGCGTCCTGCAGCTCGCCGAGCTTCGCGTACGTCGCGGACGCCAGTTCGGGCGTGACCGCGAACCGGCCGCCGGACAGTCCCGGGACCCCGGCTTTCCGTTCCGCCTCGGCCTCGCTCATGCGCGGGATGCACCTCTTCCGACGTCGAACCGTGGTCGGGCGACTTCGTTTCGGAGCATACGACAGTGCATACGGTCAGCGGGATCACCTGAAAATGCCTCATAATCACCCGTAAGAAGGAGCGCCGAGGTGGCTGGGCGTCACCATGAAACGATCTCGGGGTTCCGCCGCCCAGTTCTCCCGGGTTTGACACACTGGGGAGAACGCTGGACAGGCGCGCATCCCCGCCGGTTCCCGTCCAGCTATTGCGCCACCAGGAGGTCGAGTGACGTCGAGAATCCAGTCCGCTTCCCCTGCCGGACCGCACGGCAACGGGTCCGGACAGCCGCCGTACCCGGCGGTCGAGTCCGCGGACGGGCTGGCACCGGTCCCGGCGGCCGGGCTCGGCGAACTGCACGACACCGCGCGCCGGATCGCCGCGAACGTGGAGCGCGTCCTCGTCGGCAAGCCGGACGTCATCCGGATCGCGCTGATGACCCTCCTGGCCGAGGGTCACCTGCTCGTCGAGGACGTGCCGGGCGTCGGCAAGACCTCGCTCGCCAAGGCGCTCGCGCGGTCGATCGACTGCACCGTCAGCCGCGTGCAGTTCACGCCCGACCTGCTGCCCAGCGACGTCACCGGCGTCTCCATCTACAACCGGCAGACCGGCGAGTTCGAGTTCCGGCCCGGCCCGGTGTTCGCGAACATCGTGGTCGGCGACGAGATCAACCGGGCCTCGCCGAAAACGCAGTCCGCGCTGCTGGAGTGCATGGAAGAGCACCAGGTCACGGTCGACACGAGCACCTACACGCTCGACGGGCCGTTCATGGTCATCGCGACGCAGAACCCGATCGAGATGGAGGGCACCTACGCGCTGCCCGAGGCCCAGCGCGACCGGTTCACCGCGCGGGTGTCGATCGGCTACCCCGACCAGCAGGCCGAACTGGCCATGGTCGACGAGCATTCCGGGCACAACCCGCTCGCGGACCTGGCCCCGGTGTCCGACCGCGAGACGATCCTGCGGCTGATCGGGACCGTCCGCGGCGTGCACATCGCGCCGGAGGTCCGCCGGTACGCCGTCGACGTCGTCTCGGCGACCCGGCAGGTGCCGGAAATCCGGCTCGGCGCTTCGCCGCGCGCGACGCTGCACCTGGTCCGGGCCGCGCGGGCGCAGGCCGCGCTGTCCGGGCGCGACTACGTGGTGCCCGACGACCTGCACACGGTCGCGGTGCCCGTGCTGGCGCACCGGCTGGTGCTCACCACCGAGGCGCACGCCGCCCGCCGTTCGGCGACCGACGTGGTCCGCGCGGTGCTGCACCGCGTCCCCGTCCCCCAGGGCTCGGCCCGCTGAGGCGCGTCCCGCTACCCGATTAGGGAATCCGCATGCTGCGCGCGCTTTCCGGCCTCACCACCCGAGGCCGCTGCCTCCTCGCCGCCGGGATCGCGGCCGCGGTGTGCTCGCTGGTGCTCAACGAACGGGACCTGCTGCGGATCGCGGTCTTCGTGGTCGCCCTGCCGCTGCTGGTCGCCGCCTACATCTCGGCGACCCGGCTGCGTCTCGGCGCCGCGCGCGCCCTGCGCCCGGACCGGATCGCGGCGGGCTCGACCGGCGAGGTCGACCTGGAGCTCTGGCGCAGCGGACGGCTGCCCGGCGGCGAGGTGCTGCTGGAGGACGGCGTTCCGTACGCGCTGGGCTCCCGGCCGCGGTTCGTGGTCGAACGGCTGCCGCACGACCGGCGCGTGCTGCTGCGGTATCCGCTGCGGCCGGGAATGCGCGGGATCCAGCAGGTCGGGCCCCTGCGCGCGACGATCACCGACCCGTTCGGGCTGTGCGAGTTCGAACGGGAGCTGATCGGCCATTCGCGGCTGGTCGTCGTGCCGCGCGTGGTGGCGCTGTGGGGCCTGCCCGGAGGAGCCGGGGCCGGAGCGGGCGACGACGGAAGCGTGCGGCTGCATTCCGGGCAGGGCGAGCCGGACGTGATCGTGCGGCACTACCGCACCGGCGACGACATGCGGAAGGTCCACTGGCGGTCGACCGCGCGCCGCGACGAGATCATGGTCCGCATCGAGGAACGCCCGTGGCGCGGCGGCACGACGGTATTGCTGGACCACCGCGCGGCGGCGCACCACGGGAGCGGCCCGACGGCGAGCCTGGAGTGGGCGGTGTCGTTCGCCGCGTCGGTGTCGCTGCACCTGCGGAGGACCGGGCACCGGGTGCGGCTGGTGACCGAACACGGCATCTCGCTGGCCGACGCCCCCGGCGACGGCGGCGAAGGCTACGACAACCTGGTGCTCGACGCGCTGGCCGCGCTCCAGCCGGCGCACCAGCGAGACGTGACGCTCGGCCACGACCCGGCCGAAGGACAGGAACTGATCGCGATCCTGGGCACGGTGAGCGCGGAATCGGTGCACGAGCTGGCGCGGTACCGGGCGCGCGGAGTCCGCAGCCTCGCCGTCCTTTTGGACACCCCGGCCTGGGCGGGTTCGGCCTCGCCGGACCACCTCGCCGCGGCGACCGAGGAATCGGCGGAGCTGCTGCGCGGGGCCGGATGGGGCGTCGTGGTGGCCGGTCCGCAGACGCCGATGCCCGAGGTGTGGGGGCTGCTGTGCCGCGCGGGCACCCACCGGTCGACCGTGATCGGCGGGACGCGATGAACCCGCTGACTGCCGTCGCGCACGCCTGTTCCCTCCGGAACGGCCCAGCTCGCAGGGGGAATCGATGACCACCACCGCTCCCCGTCCGTCCAGCGCGCCGCCGATCCCGCACACTCCTGCGCCGCAGCCGACCGATCCCCCGCCCGCGTGGCGGAGCAGCGTGCTGCCGCCGATCGCCGCCGGGCTCGCGACGCTGTGCGCGGCCACGTCGCTGACCAGCGTCGTCTCCGGCTGGGCCTGGTTCGGGTACCTCGTCGTGGCCGTCGTGCTGGTCGCGGGAACCGGGCTGGCGCTGCGGTCGCTGCGCGCGCCGACCGTCGTCGCCGGTTTCGGCCAGCTGCTCGTGCTGCTGTTCCTCATCACCGGGGCGTTCACGACGCAGGGCGTGCTCACGATCTTCCCCGGCCCCACCGCTTTCGGCGAACTGCAGGCCACGCTCACCGCCGCGGCACAGCAGATCCGGACCGGTCTCCCGCCGGTCGACAGCACACAGCCGATCCTGTGCCTGGTCACGATCGCCATCGGCCTGGTCGCGGTGCTGGTCGACACGCTCGCGGTCGCCGCCGCCGCGCCCGCGGCGACCGGGCTCGTGCTGCTCTGCGTGTACGCGGTGCCCGCGGCGCTGTCCGACGAACTGATGCCGTGGTGGACGTTCGTGCTCGGCGCCGGATCTTTCGCCTGCCTGCTCGCGATCGACGGCAACCACCGGCACCGCCGCTGGCGCAACCGCGACGCGCCCGGGTCCGGCGGCACGCTGCGGCTCATGCAGGCCCCGGTCGCGGTGGTCAGCTCGGCGATCGTGCTCGGCCTGCTGGGCGGCGGGATCACCGTGGTCGGCACGGTCGGCAAGATCCCGTTCGGCTCCGGCCCGGGCGGCGACGGCGACGGGACCGGCGGATTCGGCATCGCGCCGTTCACGCAGCTGCGCGGACTGCTGGATCAGGGCCAGAACACCGAACTGTTCCAGGTCCGCGGCCTCGGCTCGGACCGGCGGCTGCTGCGCGCGTTCACTTTGGACACCTACACCCCGAACAAGGGCTGGGGCCTGCGCGCCGGCGGCCAGGCGCAGACCGGCGTGCTCGCGAACAGCACGCTGCCCGCCGCGCCCGGCGACGACGGCACCGGGGTGTCGCGGCAGATCCAGATCCAGCCGACGCGCTGGGTCGACAACTGGCTGCCGATCTACGGCGCCCCCCGCGCGCTCCGGGGCGTGCCGCCGCAGTGGCTGTACGACCGGGTCAGCGGCTCGGTGTTCACCACGACGAGCGAACCCGCACCGTCCTATGTGGAAACCGCGTCGCTCAAGGAGCCGACCGCCGCGGAACTGCGCGACGCGGAACCGAAGTCCGACGAGATTCCCGCGCTGTACACGCGGATCGGCCAGGTCGACAAGCGAGTCACCGCGCTGACCGAACAGCTGACCGCGGGCAAGACGAACAACTTCGACCGGGCCACCGCGCTGTGGCAGTACTTCAGCGCGCAGAACGGTTTCGTGTACGACACGAAGACCGCCGACGCCACCGACGCCGACGCTCTCGCCGACTTCATCCTCAAGGGAAAACGGGGCTACTGCGAGCAATACGCGTCGGCGATGGCGGTGATGCTGCGGGTCGCGCACATCCCCGCGCGCGTCGCGATCGGCTTCACCCCGGGCGTGTCCAAGGGCGACTACCAGTCGATCAGCTCGCAGGACGCGCACGCGTGGGTCGAGGCGTACTTCGGGGACAAGGGCTGGGTCAGCTTCGACCCGACCCCGCTCGCCGACGGACGCGGCATCGTCCCGCCGTACCTGCAGCAGAACACCCAGAACCCGCAGCAGCCCAACGCGACCGACGACCTGCCGACGGCCCCGCGCTCCGCCTCCCCGTCCACCGGCGCGTCGACCGACAAGGCCCACGACCAGGCCGCCCCGGCCGCTCCCGCCGACACCACCCCGGACGACAGCTGGCTGGTCTGGCTGGCCTTGGCGCTGGCGGTCCTGGGCGCCGCGGCCGTGGCCACGTCGTACTTCCTGCGCCGCCGCGCTCGTCCCGGCACGGCCCCCTCCGGCGTCCCGCCCGGGGCCACGCCGGACGGGAACGTGCTCGTCAGAAACCCCGTCACCACCCCGACTCCGCTGCATCTGGCCGCCTTGTGGCTGCCGCTGACCGGGGCCGTCCTGCTGGTCGCCGCGCTCGGCCTGCTGGCCGGGACCGTGTCGTGGTGGTTCGCCGCGGTGGTGGTCCTGGTCCTCGCCGCGACGGGCGGCCCCGCCGCGATCCGGGACCTGGTGCGCCGCCGCCACCTGCAGACGATCGCGACGCACTCCACCGGCGCGGCCGACGCGGCCTGGCGCGAACTGAAAGCCGAATGCGCGGACCGGGACCTGCCGATCTCCGACAGCGACACGGTCCGCGTGGCCGGCGGAAAGATCGCCGAACGCCACCGCCTGGACGATTCGGGCCGGGACGCTTTGCGCACTGTGCTGGGCGCGGTGGAACGCAGCTGGTACAGCGACGAGGAGGCACCGGATCCAGCGCTGGAGCCCGCCTTCGGGCAGCTGCGGGAGAGCCTGCGCCGGACTGCTCCGCTGTCGATGCGAGGACGGTTGTTCCCCCGATCAGTGCTTCGCCGACGGCGGTGAGCTTCGGGAGCAGGGATCAGGCCAGATCTCCGGGCAGGTTTGAGCCGCGGCTGGTCAGCGAACCCTGACTTGCCGCGGCTTGCCGGAAACCGCCTGCGGCTTGCCGAACTCGCACCACGGAGCCTGCCGCCCCGGCGGAGTGCCCGACCGGATGGACTCCGCTCCGAAGACACCCCGTCGAGGACATCCGACAGCGGCACGTGGCGATCCAGGCCAGCCGGACCTGGCCCCGGTAACCGGGCGGCGGAAGGAGTTCCGGGGCGGCCGCAAGCGCCGGTGCCGCGAGACGCCGTCCGATCCGCTGGGACTTGTCGAACTCGCAACATCGCCGAGGCCGCGACCTGGCAGCGCTACAGCAACGACTGGTGTGTCGGCCGCACGAACTGGGACGTGCGGGTCAGACTCCGGTCGCGCGCCCACGCCTCCGGAGTGCTTCGCGCGCCCTAGCGAGCCGCTTGGCCCGTCCACCGCTGTGGCCGTGCACCGCTAGACGGTGCAGCCCGTGCCCGCGCACGAGAATCCGCGCTCCGCCCCGAGGGGAGAAGCGCGGATTCGCCGACGTGCTATTGGCCTTCGAAGCGCTGGCGGAAACGTTCCTCCATGCGCTGCGTGAAGGAGCTCTTGCGGCCGGATTGCTTCCCCCCGCCGCCTCCGTCGTCATGGCTGTTCGCACCGCCCGCGTCGCTGTGGCGCAGCGACGTCACGGCCATCATGACCCCGAAGAACATCACGAGGAACCCGAGCACGCTGACCACCGGTACGTCGGCGACCCGCAGCACCGGGATCACCACGCCGAGCACCAGCAGCGCGACGCCCGCCACGAACAGGGCGATCCCCTGGATGCGCCGACGGCGCGCGGGTCGGCGCAACCGGGTGCCTCGCACCGTGGATGCGAACTTGGGGTCCTCGGCATAGAGCTCGCGCTCGATCTGGTCGAGCAGCCGCTGCTCATGCTCGGAGAGTGGCATCTTTCCTCCTCCGGCACAGCTGTCGCGGGCGCCGGGCCGCGCAACGTCCTGGACCCAACAGCCAACCCCAGGCGGGGTGGCACTGTCCAGGATACGAGCCCCGCGCTCGTCCGACTACCCGATCCCCGATCCGGAAATGATCGAATCGGGGGAAATCCCGCCCCACGCGGGTTGACAGTGCGTCACCGCGACCGAAGTCACCCCCATCGGCGCAGTCCAGACCCCTTCGTCGCCCCGTCGGCCTCCCCCGCGCGGGGTCCCTCGTGACGGAGAGAAAGCGTCTCCGCACCGGCCACCCGCCCTGCCGATGCCCCACGCGGGGAGGATCTTCCGCCGATCGATACCGTCCGCCACTCATTCACCTGACCATCACCGAGCTCGGCAATCGCCCACCGCACGAACACCCCGCAGCCCGATAACTCAGCGCGACCGCCGGACCCCTATTCCAGCGGCGGTCCCACAACCGGGTTCGGACACCGATCGCCGCGCCAGCGCCCATCTACGCGTATTTCGCACGAACCAGTCGAGGCGGACGAGTCCGGCACCGTCGCCGGTTTCCCAGCGAAGAGGCCGCGCGGCCAGGTGACCCGCAAAGCGGGGGCGGACGGCACGTGGTGATGCCGAGCCCGGTCGCCAACAGGGACGCCGATGGATCAGTGCTCGACCCGGCAGCCATCCGCAGAAAGCTCCAGCCACAGTCTCCTGGCCGAACCGACTCCCGTCTCTCCGGCGAACTCCGGCCTCGCCGGGAAAGCACAGCCGCACCCGCCCGACCGAACCTGCCCTCGCCTCACTGGCAAACCCCGGCCGCACCAGAAGGCTCAACCACTACCTCCAGGCCGAACGCACTTCCGTCTCTCCGGCGAACTCCTGGCCTCGCCCACAACGCACAGCCGCACTCGCCTGACCGAACCGGCCCTCGCTCCCTCGCAAACCCCGGCGTCTCCGGAAGGCCCAGCCACTACCTCCCGACCAAACCTGCCCTTGCCTCCCCGGCATACGTCGGCCTCACCAGAAGGCCCAGCCACTAGCTCCCGGCTGAACCCCCTCTCCTTTTTCCTGCAACCCGGCCTCGTCCAGAAAGCCCAGCCGCGCACTGCGGGAAGCCCCTCATTCCTCCCGAGGAGACAGCAGCGACGCGGGCCGAATCGCTGCCGAGCCGAACTTCAGTCTTGCCACGTCCGCGGCTACCTCGGCGTCTCGCCAGCGGGGCTCGTCGTTCGCGAACGACAGCTGCTCCCCCTCGTCGCCGGTGTCCAGGCCTTCCACGCGCACCCCGATCAGCCGGACCGCTCCTGTCGGCGCGTGCTCGGTCAGCAGCTCGACCGCCGTGCGGTGGATGTCGCGGGCTACGTCCGTCGCGGAAAGCACGGTGCGCGCCCGGGTGATCGTGCGGAAATCGGCGAACCGCACCTTGATCGACACCGTCCGGCCGCGCAGCCCGCGCGACCGGAGCGTCGCTCCGACCCGTTCGGAGAGGCGCAGCAGCTCCAGGCTCAGCTCGTCGCGGTTCAGGACGTCGACATCAAAGGTGTGCTCGGCTCCGATCGACTTCTCCGCCGACTCCGGTTCCACCGCCCGGTCGTCGTGGCCGTTCGCCAGGGCCCACAGGTGATCCCCCACCGCCCGGCCCACCGCGCGCCGCAGCCGGGCGGGCGGGGTGGCGGCCACGTCCGCGATCGTGTGCCAGCCGTGTTGCCGCAGCTGTTCCTCGGTCCGCTTCCCGACGCCCCACAGCGCCGACACCGGCAGCGGGTGCAGGAACTCCAGCGTCTCGGCGGCGGGGACGATCACCATCCCGTCCGGTTTGGCCATCCCCGAAGCCAGTTTCGCCACGAATTTCACCTTCGCGACGCCGACCGAGCACGCGATCCCGTGCTCCGCCTGCACTCGTTCCCGAATCCGCGCCCCCAGCGCGCCCGGAGTGGCGCCCAGCCGCCGCAGGGCTCCTCCTACGTCCAGGAACGCCTCGTCCAGGCTCAGCGGCTCGACCAGCGGCGTCAGCTGCCGGAAGATCCCCATGACGCCGCGCGACACCTCGCCGTACAGCCCGGGCGTCGGCTGGATGCAGACCAGCTGCGGGCAGAGCCGCTTGGCCGTGGCGAACGGCATGGCCGAACGCACGCCGAAACGCCGCGCCGGATAGCTCGCCGCGGCGACGACCGAGCGCGGGCCGCCGCCGGACACGACCACCGGCTGGCCCGCCAGCTCCGGCCGCGTGCGCAGTTCGCACGACACGAAGAAGGCGTCCATGTCCACGTGCAGAATCGAGCAGCCGGTGTCGTCCGGCAGTTCGGTCGCGCCCGTGGTGACGCGGTAGCGGGCCATCCCGCTCGGCAGTTCGGCGTTTCTCCCCACGCCTCCGGACGCTACCTGCCGCCATCGACAATTCCCGGCGCCCGAGTCCGGGCGACCACGCTTACGGGTGGCTCAAGCCTTCGCCAGGACGGTTGCCGCACGGCGAAGAGCGGATCAGCCGCGCCGGGCGATCGCGTGCAGCCGGCCGGCGACGTCGCGCAGCGCGGGCACGGACGACGCGCTCAGCTCGAACTCGGCCAGTTCGTCCTCGCGGACCTCGCCCGGCACGATGTCCGAGACCACCCGGTCGCCCTGCAGCAGCGTGACCTCCAGGCCGGCCGCCACGAGCGAATCGGTCAGCCCGGCGCTGTCGTACCGGCGCAGCACGGTGTCCCCCGCGACGATGCCGTCCGGACCTTCCATCAGCTGCCGCGCCTCGGAGATCCGTCCGGCGAGTGCTCGATGCAGCACGGCCGCGGTGCGGTTGGCGACCAGCACCGACACGGCACCGCCCGGCGAAACGGCCGTGGCGAGCGCGTCGAGCACCGCTCGCGGTTCGTCCACGACCTCCAGCAGGCCGTGCGCCAGCACCAGGTCCGCCGACCCGGCCTCGATGTGCGCGGCCAGTGCGTCGGAGTCGTCCGCGATCACCGTGATCCGGCCGGAGACGCCCTCCTCCTCCGCGCGCCGGCGCAGCGTCGCGAGCGCGTTCGGGTTCGGTTCCACCACGGTGACCAGGCATCCGGCGGACGCGAACGGCACCGCCCAGCCGCCGCTCCCGCCGCCGACGTCGACGACGACCGGCTGCTCCACGCCGCGGGCGCGGGCGGCCCGCAGTTCGGCCTCGAGCGCCCGGCGAACAGCGCCCGAACCCCGGGCGGCCACGGTGTCGGTCTTCATGGCCGACAGGGTAATGGCCGCCGGTCACTTGCCGTGACCCGCGTGGGCGCCGCAGCGGCGTTCGCCACCTTCCGGGCTACCGCCCCGGCGCGCGGCCCGTAGGCTGTGTCGAGTGCACACGGTCGCCGTTCTCAGCCTCAAGGGTGGTGTCGGCAAAACGACGGTCGCGCTCGGTATCGCGTCGGCCGCTCTGCGTAGGGGAACCCGCACGCTCGTAGCCGACCTCGACCCGCAGGGCAACGCCACCACCTCGCTCGACCCGCCGTTCACCGACGCGACGCTCGCCGACGTGCTCGAGACGCCCGCGCGGGCCGTCCTCGAACGCGCCATCGCGCCCAGCGTCTGGAGCGAGGAGATCGACGTGCTGGTCGGCGCCGAGGAGCTGGAGTCGCTCAACGAACCCGACTCCGACGGCCGCCGCCTGGAAAACCTCTCCCGCGCGCTCGACGAGCTGCACCAGCATCCGCTGCGCGAGGACCCGTACGAGCTGGCGATCATCGACTGCCCGCCGTCGCTCGGCCGGCTCACCAAATCGGCGCTCGTGGCGGCCGACAGCGCGCTCATTGTGACCGAACCCACAATGTATGCGGTGGCAGGGGCCCAGCGCGCGCTCGAAGCGATCGAACGGATCCGCGAGGACGGCAATCCGGCGCTGCGGCCGATCGGCGTGCTGGTCAACAAACTGCGCGTGCGGTCCTACGAGCACCAGTTCCGGGTCGCGGAGCTGCGCGAGAACTTCGGCTCGCTGGTGATGCCGACGGCGATCCCGGACCGGCTCGCGGTGCAGCAGGCCCAGGGCGCGTGCAGCCCGATCCACGAGTGGCATTCCCCTGGCGCACAAGAGATCGCGCTGACCTTCAACATGGTCCTCGCGAAAATCCTGCGCTCCAACCGCGCCGGACGGCACCGCGTGCGCGCCGAGGAAGAAGCGGCGCAGGCGGAAGTGTCGGAAACCGCGGGCTGAACCGTGCCCGAGGGCGACACCGTATTCCTCGCCGGAAAGCTGCTCGACCGCGCGCTCGCCGGGAAAACGTTGGTGCGCGGGGATTTCCGGCATCCCGAACTGGCCACTGTGGACCTCGCGGGCCGGGAGGTGCACGGCGTCGGCACCGTCGGCAAGCACCTCTTCACGCGCTTCTCCGGCGACCTGACGCTGCACAGCCATCTGCGGATGGACGGCGAATGGAAGATCCAGCCCGCGGGCGCGAAATGGGCGATGCCCGCCCATCACGCGCGGGTCGTGCTGATGACCGACGACGTCCAGGCGATCGGTTTCCGGTTGCACGACCTGAAACTGGTGCCCACCGCCGAGGAGCACAGCCTCGTCGCGCACCTGGGCCCGGACCTGCTGGATCCACAGTGGACGGACGAGCACGCCGCACTGGCCGCCGCCAACCTCGCCGCCAAGCCCGACCGCGAGCTCGGCGACGCACTGCTGGACCAGCGGGTCATGGCCGGCGTCGGCAACCTGTACAAGTGCGAGATCTCTTTCCTGCTGCGCGTTTCCCCGTGGACGCCAGTGTCCGAAGTGGACCCCGCACGCGCGGTGGCGCTCGCCCGGAAACTGCTCGTCGCCAACGCGTGGCGGCACGAGCAGGCCACCACCGGCGACCTCCGCCGCGGACGGCGCACCTGGGTCTACGAACGCACCCGCCAAGGCTGTTTCCGCTGCGGCGGACCGCTGCTGGTGCGCCAGCAGGGCGACGGACCGTACCAGCGGCCGACCTGGTGCTGCCCGCGCTGCCAGCCCGGCCCCGTCCCGGACGATGGACCGCCTCGCAAATGATGTTGCCGTACCGAGAGGTTCGCGGTTAGCGTGGCAGTACACGAGAGAGGAGGTGGTCCTAAGTTGTATTCACACAGGACTCGTGAGGTGGCTGTCCGCTAGCGGATGGCACGTGTTGGGACTTTGAGCAGCGATACAACAAGAGCCACCTTCGGCTCATCGCCTGCTTCACGTGCTGCCTGCTGACGAATACCAGGCAGTCACCGGATTCCCGGGGTTCCCGAGCACCGGTCCGGCTCGGGCCTGGACGCGGACGGCGTCCAGGAGGCGCCCCGGGAATTTCCCTGTCCGCTCCGGTATCGCGGGCGCCCTCCCGCACCCGGCGATCGCCGCGGCGGTTCCTGCGGAGCCGCGGAAGTCGCTAGGCTGGACGGATGCTCAGGCCGGACTATCCGATCAGCACCGAACGCCTGCTCCTCCGCCCGTTCCGGGACGACGATCTCGATGCCCTGAACTCGTTCCAATCCCGCGCGGACGTCGTCCGCTACCTGTACTGGGGGCCGCGCAGCCGCGCGGAATCCGCGGCCGCACTGGCGAAGCGCGTCCACAGCGCGACGCTGTCGGAGGAAGGCCAGTTCCTCGCCGTCGCCGTGGAACTCGCCGAAACCGGGCAGCTCATCGGCGACCTCAACCTCGAATACCTCAGCGCCGAACACCGCCAAGGCGAGATCGGCTTCGTCTTCCACCCCGACCACCACGGAAAAGGCCTGGCCCTGGAAGCCACCCGCGAACTCCTGCGGCTCGGCTTCGAAGACCTGGGACTGCACCGGATCATCGGCCGCTGCGACGGCCGCAACACCGCGTCGGCGGCGTTGATGGAGCGCCTGGGCATGCGCCAGGAAGCGCGCCTGCGGGAAAACGAGATCGTCAAGGGCGAATGGACCGACGAACTGGTCTACGCCATGCTGGAAGACGAGTGGAAAGCCGGGGCCGCCCGGAGAAACTGACCCTGGATGCTCCCGGCCGGATCATCGCCAAGCCGCCAGCGGCTAGGCGAGCCGGGAGCTTCAGGCAGAAACCGCGAAGATGTCGCGCTGGCGCTGGCCGGGCAGCTGGTGCGACGTCTGGGCGTGCGAGGTTTGCGCGGCCAGGTTGGTGCCCCATCGATGTCCGTGAAGGGCACCTTGAGGGCCACTGGATCGGCGAAAGGGCCCATTACAGCAGGTGGCGTGGCCTGCGATGGCGGGAAACCGGGCACTCGACGTGAGGCAAGCCCTGGTTCAGCCCTCGATCAAGGCGAGTTCGCCCAAACAAGCATCTCCCCGCAACAGCTTCCTGCCCCGGACGACCTAGCCCGCTCCGCACAACACCCATCCGCGCACCCCACCACTCCACCGCAGCCCACGCACCCAACAACCGAGGCACCCACACCCTCCCCCGCACCCCGATACGAAGCCTCCCTGCGGTTCGGGGGTGCTTGTCAAGGCATCTTTCCCGCCTTGACAAGCACCCCCGAACCGTCAGCACAATTCGGCTTCGGGGTGCCCCACCGCACCACCCATATGCAATGTCGCCGCCAGGCGACGAGCAGACCGCGGCCTCACCCCAACCGACGCCCCCACCGGAACGCGACCCCCACCACAACAACCCCATCCACCCCAGCCAGACCAGCACCAATACGGCAGCATGGACCCGTGCTCTTCGACAGGATCGTCCGCCCAGCGATGTACCGGCTCGCCTACCACGACCCCGAGGTGGTCCACGAGCGCACCGTCACCCTGCTGAGCCGAGCCGGAACCGCCCTCCGCCCCCTCGCCCGGGTGTACCGCACCGACGATCCCACCACCGTCCTCGGCCTCACTTTCCCCAACCGGATCGGCCTCGCCGCGGGCATGGACAAGAACGGCCGAGCCCTCCACGCCTGGCCCGCTCTCGGCTTCGGCTTCGTCGAGGTAGGCACAGTCACCCGCCACCCGCAGCCCGGCAACCCCAAACCCCGCCTCTACAGCCTCCCGGCGACCGACGCGGTCATCAATCGCATGGGCTTCAACAACGACGGGGCCCAAGCCCTCGCCGATCGCCTGGCCGCGCACGGAAAACCGGCGGTGCCGCTGGGGATCAGCATCGGCAAGTCCAAGGTGACGCCGCTGGACGAGGCCGTCGAGGACTACCGCTTCTCCCTCCGTGCCTTGCACCCCTTCGCCGACTACTTCGCGATCAACGTCAGCTCCCCGAACACCCCCGGTCTCCGCGCGCTGCAAGACAAAGCCGCGCTCGCCGAGCTGCTCGCCGAACTCCGCAAGACCGGGACCGAACTGGGCGGCGACACTCCCCTGCTGGTCAAGGTCGCCCCCGACCTCACCGACGACGCGCTCGCCGAACTCCTCGAAGTCTGCCTGGACCACGGCGTCGCCGGGATCATCGCGACCAACACGACCCTCTCCCGCGACGGCATCGCCCCCGCCGAAGCCGCGCTGGCCGCCGAAGCCGGCGGACTGTCCGGCCGCCCGCTGACGCAGCGCTCGGCTGAAGTCGTGCGCTTCGTCCACGAAAAGACCGGCGGCAAGCTGCCCGTCATCGGCGTCGGCGGCATCCTCGGCCCGGACGACGCCCGCCGCATGCTCGACGCCGGTGCCAGCCTCGTGCAGCTCTACACCGGCTTCGCGCTGCACGGGCCCGGGCTGGTCCGCCGCGTCGGCCGGGGCCTCGCTTCCCGGTAGCCTGCCGGGGCGGTCACCGGCCCAGCGGCAAACCGGGATCCGACGGCGGCTGGTCATCACCCCAGCCGCGTCCGCCCCCTCAGCCGGGGAACCGGGGCCCGCCAGTGCTGACGAATCGCAGATACCCGCGCCAAGACGCGTACCGGTCCAGGCCTTCCCCTCCCTCCGCGGCCGCTGGTTCGCACAGCACCGCGAGCGGGGAACTCCCGTCCTCCAGCTCGACCCGGCCGAGCACGAACGGCGCTGACAAGCCAGCGGCGAACCGGCCGAACGCCGCCGGGGACAACCGCCAGCGTTCGCCGTCCACTCCGGCCGATCCGGGGATGACCCCGGGCTGAGGCGGCGTGACCCCCTCGAGCAGCACCATCCGGTAGCGCTCCGCGGTCCGGACCAGACCGCCGAACCGAGCGCCGTGCAGCTCGTCGTGCAACGGCTGCCCGCACAGATGCGCGCCGAAGACCACGACGTCGACGCTCTCGCACGGATACGGATCCGGCGACTGCTCGCCAGTCAGCACCGAAGCCAGGTCGTTCCCGATCTGGTCCTCGAACGCCCGCGTCACCACGGTGATCCCATACGGCCGCCGGTCCCCTGGCACAGTCACCGCAGCGAGATCGAGGGCGTTCAGAGTCGCGTCCAGGATGCCGACGGTCGGCAGGAGCAGGGCGTCCAGATCCGCCAGCAGCGAGCGGGCGGCCAGGACGTCTCCAGCGCCGTAAAACGCTCTGACGTCTACCGGGACCAGCACGGCGCCGGAAGCCTCCAGAGAGGCAGCTGCGACGTCGAACGCTCTCCTCGCGGGCAGCGGGAGGTTCGCTTCGGCGGGGATGCCGAGGCGCGGGTGCTGTCCGGCGGCGAGGCGGACGTCGGCGGGCCATTCGCGGACCGCCGGGTCCACGCCGCCGGGGCCGAGCATCGTGGCGATGGCGCGCTGACCAGTCGCGAGGCGGCGGGCGGACACCGAGACGGTCGGCCCCGGGATCAGTCCGGGCGTCGGTTTGAGCGTGAGCACCCCGGGCGGGGCGGAGATCTCGCGCGCGGACGAATTCAGGGCCAGGTCGACGATCTCGAGTCCGACGGCCGCGTTTTCCGGGTCCGCGACGGCGGTTCCGAGGACCACCGCGCCGGCGTCGGTCAGCCGCGCGAGCGCGGGCACGCCCTCGACGTCTGCCGCGCAGACGGTTCCGGCCAGCGGCAGGTCTTCCCCGGCGTGCACGCGTTCGTCGACGGTCTTCGCTTCGACGAGCACTTCCTCCATGGTGCGCACCGCGGTCCAGAGTCCGGGGCGGTCGGCTTTCGCGAGCCGCTCGAACGCGGTGCGGACCCGCTCGTGCGAGCTGGGCGGAGGGACGGGAACAGGATCAGGTTCCGGCGGGAGCGTAGTCACGAGGGCGTCCTTTCCTCGGCGGGATCGGAGGAGTCCACTGTGTACGTCCGGCGCCGCGAACCTCAGCCCGCGACGCCGGGCGTGGCGGGTGCCAACACCGACCTCATGAGAAAAACGTTAAACCGCAGACGTTTCCGTCACCAGCAGGATCGGATTACGCGATTGTTGCGGTGTGCGGGAGAAACTCACGCACCGTCGCGGCCGGGCAGTCCCGTTGCGCCGACCGGAATCCCAAACTCGCCCATCAGGACGGCGTTTCCGCCCGGCCTTCGCGAATCCCGGAGTCGCGGCGAAACCGCGGGCCGGGCCACATTCACCCCGGCATCGGGCGTTTCGCGGCGGATTACGGGCCGCGCGACCCGAAACAGCGGCTGGATCAGCAGGTCAGCCGAGATCCTTCAGCGCCAGCGCCAGCCCGGCGAGCCGATCCGTCGCGTCCGTCAGCGCTTCCCGCGACGTGACCATGCCGTCACTGCTCGCGGCCACCGCGCGACCGGCGGCGGCGACCAAGCTGCCGTAACGCTCGATGCCGTCGTCGAGCTGTTCGCGGAGCTTCGTGACGGCGGCCTGCAACGCCGACCGTTCGCGCTCCGGCGCGGAATTGCGGCCTCGTTCGATGGCCTGGATCCGGTCGGCCAGGCCGCGCAGCGCACGGGCGGCCTCGTCGGCCGTCGCGCGGGCGTCGGCGACCGAGACCTCCGGAACCGCGGTGGTGCCCAGCGAAGTGGGCACGGACAGCTGACGCAGGAGTTCGCGCAGCGAAGCCTCCGACTCGGCCAGTCGCTCCATCGGCTCGCGCGCGGCCGAACCGGCGGCGGGCAGCGGCGGCGGGCCGCTGGGCGCGGCCGGGAGTTCGACCTTCTTCAGCTCTCGCAACCGCATCCCGGTCCGGACGCTGAACGTGCCGAATACCAGCGTGGCGAAACCGGAGAACACCGCCTGCCCGATCTCCGGGCCGGCCGCCGCTCCGCCGAGCAGGCCGGTGGCGGTGAGCACGGTGAGGACCCCGAGCAGGATCGTGATCAGCACCCAGAGGGTGAGCACGCGCGAGGTGCGGCGGATCCGGCGCTGGTGTTTCGCGCTCGGCTCGTTCCAGCGCTGCCATTTCGCGCGGGCCTCGGCGACCGCGGGAACCTGCCCGGCCACCGTGGAAAAGACCGCGGACGCGGCCGGAGCCGACGGACGGCGCGGCACCGGCGGCGGGGGAACCGGAGCGCGCTGGGTCCGGCCGTTCTGCTGCGGCTTCCCGCCGGCCTCGTCGGCCGGCGGGAAGTACCGCTGCAGTTTTTCCTGGGCGCGCTGGGCGTAGTCGGGCAACCGCTCGATGTGCTTCTCGAGCTTGGCGTTGAACTCGCTGAAGTCCCGCCTCTTGGTCATCGCCCTGCCCCCTGCGCCGCTCGTGCCCGGCCGGTCAGGCCGGGTTCTTGCCCTGTTCGGCCTGCACGCGGGCCTGGATCTCCCGCTGGATGTCGCCCGAGGCGGCCGGCTTGGCGGCGGCCGCCCCCGCGCTCGCGCCGCCGTCGGTGACCTGGGCGACCGAATCGCCGCGCATCGACGCGCGGATCTGCTCCAGCCGCGAGTGGCCCGCCATCTGGGTGGCCGACTCCTGGACCTCCATCATGCGGCCCTGCACCGAGTTCTGCGCCAGCTCGGCCGAGCCGAGCGCGGTGGTGTAGCGCTTCTCGATCTTGTCCCGGACCTCTTCCAGCGACGGCGTGTTGCCCGGCGCGGCCAGCTGGCTCATCTGGTTCAGCGAGGCGGAGACCTGCTCCTGCATCTTCGCCTGCTCCAGCTGCGAGAGCAGCTTGGTGCGCTCGGCGAGCTTCTGCTGCAGCATCGTCGCGTTGCGCTCGACGGCCTGCTTGGCCTGCGTCGCCGCCTGCAGCGACTGGTCGTGCAGCGTCTTGAGGTCTTCGATGCTCTGCTCGGCGGTGACCAGCTGCGCGGCGAAGCTCTCCGCCGCGGTCTCGAACTGGGCGGCCTTCGCCTCGTCGCCCTTGCCGCGGGCCTCGTCGGCCAGCACCAGCGCCTGGCGCGTCGAGGCCTGCAGCTTCTCGACCTCGCCGAGCTGGCGGTTGAGCTTCATCTCCAGCTGCCGCTGGTTGCCGATCACGGAGGCGGCCTGCTGCGTCAGCGCCTGGTGGTTGCGCTGCGCCTCCTCGATGGCCTGCTGGATCTGTACCTTCGGGTCGGCGTGCTCGTCGATCTTCGACGAGAACGCCGCCATCATGTACTTCCAGAACTTCACGAACGGGTTGGCCATCTCCTCCGCCTGCCTTCTTGCGTCCCACGGGCCCTGATTGCTTCGGGGCGGGGCGTCGCTCCCCTAGTCGCATAACGTACCGACCCCGGCGTCGGGTTCCATCGTGTCAGGTCGGCCTCCGCCGTTCCAGGCGACCCCGGGGGAATTCAGGGTCAGCCCTGACCGTGCCCCGGACCCGTCGCGGAACCCGCCCCGCGCACGCCGCACGGCCCCGGGGAGATCCCCGGGGCCGTGCGGCGAAGCAGCGCCGGCGTTACGCCGCGATCGTGGACGCCAGCTTCGGCGCGCCGATCGTGGTCCGCAACGTCGTGTTCATCCGCGGAGCGGGCTGGAGCCGCAGGTCGGAGAGGTCGTCGCCGATCAGCTCCGACACCAGGCGGCCGCCTTCGAACCCGGCCTCGCCCCGGTCGGGCACGGTCTGGCTCGGCGCGGCCTCCACCTCGTCGGCCACCGGCGCGACCTCGACCTTGTCGAGGGCCGACACGTCGGCGGCGACCTTGTGCAGCAGCTCTCCCAGCGGCAGCTCAAGCGCCTCGCAAATGGACGCCAGCAGCTCGCTGGAAGCTTCCTTCTGGCCGCGCTCGACCTCGGACAGGTAGCCGAGGCTCACCCGGGCGGCGCGGGAGATGTCACGCAGCGTCCGACGCTGGTTGGTGCGGGCATGACGGAGCCGATCACCGATCGCCTCGCGCAACAGCACGGTCATCACGCGCCTCCCTTCCCGAACTGGTGCCTCCTACGTTACCCAGAGCGGTGCCCCGAGTGCAGGACTTGGCACATGCGTACGCCAAGGGCGAACGCCGTTTTCAGTCTAGTTGTTCCCGGAGCAGTGCGAACGCGGCGCGCACCGACGAGGTCCGGATGATGTCCCGGTCACCGGTTTCGGCCAGCTCACGCACCGTGTCCGCCCCCGGTCCGGAGAGGCCGACGTAGACGGTGCCCGGGGCCACGCCGTCCTGCGGATCCGGCCCGGCGACGCCGGTCAGGCCGAGCCCCCAGGTCGCTCCGCAGCGCTCCCGCGCGCCCCTGGCCAGCTGCGCGGCGACCTCCGGATGCACCGCGCCGTGCTCGGCCAGCAGCTGTTCGTCGACCCCGGCGAGCGCGGCCTTCAGTTCTGTGGCGTAGACCACCAGGCCGCCGCGCAGCACCGCGCTCGCGCCCGGCACCTGGGCGAGCGTGGCGCAGACGAGACCGGCCGTGAGCGACTCCGCCGCGGCTACGGTTTCCCCCCGCCGGGTGAGGACCGCGACCAGCTCGCGCGCTTCGGTCATCACGTGCCCATCGCGCGCCGGCCCGCGGCGCGCAGCCGGATCGCCCGGACCAGGTAGTCGACGCCGGTGATCACGGTCAGCGCCACCGCGATGCCCATGAGAACCCAGCGCACCGGGTCCGCGCCGTCCGGCAGCGGCAGCAGGTAGGTCACGATCGCGAGGATCTGCGCCATCGTCTTCGCCTTGCCGCCGCGGCTGGCCGGGATGACGCCGTGCCGGATCACCCAGAACCGCAGCAGCGTCACGCCGATCTCGCGCACCGCGATCACGATGGTGACCCACCAGGACAGCTCCCCCAGCGCGCTGAGCCCGACCAGCGCGGCGCCGATGAGCGCCTTGTCCGCGATCGGGTCGGCGATCTTGCCGAAGTCGGTGATGAGGCCGTAGCGGCGGGCGACCCAGCCGTCGACCTGGTCGGTCGCCGAGGCGATGGCGAACAGGCCGGTGGCGATGGCGCGCCAGGTGGTGTCCTCGCCGTGGCCGGTGAACAGCGCGACGACGAACAGCGGGACCAGGACGAGCCGCGAGATGGTGAGCAGGTTCGCCAGGTTCAGCGTCGGGACTTCAGTCGCCTCGGGCAGCTGGGCCCCGCCCTCGGACGCGGCGCGGGGCACGCCCTCGCCCGCCCCGCTGGGCGCGGCACTCACCGGCCGGCGTCCGGCGCCGGGCGGACGACCAGGTCGACGCCGGCGGAGTCGACGACCTCGCAGCGGACGAGGTCTCCCACCGCGAACGGCTTAGTGGCGGAGGAGTCTTCGTCCTCGAGGATGACGCATTCCCCGTCGACCTCGGGGGCCTGGTGCGCGGCGCGGCCGACCGCGTCGTCGCCGTCCGCGCCGTCGTGCTCGACCAGCACGTCCACGAAGGTGCCGATCCGGTCCTCGGCGCGCTGCGCGGTCAGTTCTTCGACGAGCGCCGAAATGCGCGCGACGCGCTCGGCGACCTCGGCCGGGTCGAGCTTGCCGTCGAAGGTCTCGGCCTCGGTGCCGTCCTCGTCGGAGTAGCCGAACACGCCGACCGCGTCGAGCCGGGCTCCGGTGAGGAACCGCTCCAGCTCGGCCAGGTCGTCCTCAGTCTCGCCGGGGAAGCCGACGATCACGTTGGTGCGGATGCCCGCCTCGGGCGAGTACTCGCGAATCTGCTCGGTGAGCGCGAGGAACGAATCGGTGGATCCGAACCGGCGCATCCGGCGCAGCACCTGCTCGCTGGAGTGCTGGAAGGACAGGTCGAAGTAGTCCGCGACGCCCGGCGTGGTCGCGATGGCCCGCACCAGCTGCGGCCGCGTCTCGGCGGGCTGCAGGTAGGACACGCGGACGCGCTCGATGCCGTCGATCTCCGCCAGCCGCGGCAGCAGCAGTTCGAGCGCGCGGGTGCCGTCGCGGCCGAAGTCCTTGCCGTACGACGTGGAGTTCTCGCTGACCAGGAACAGTTCCTTCGCGCCGTTCTCGGCGAGCCAGGCCGCCTCGGCGACGATCTCGTCCGGCTGCCGCGACACGAAGGACCCGCGGAACGACGGGATCGCGCAGAACGAGCAGCGCCGGTCGCAGCCGGAGGCGATCTTCAGCGCGGCGACCGGGGAGTCGTCGAGCCGCGTGCGCAGGACCCGCGGGCCCCAGCCGTGCTGCGCGTGCCCGGGCACCTCGACCTCGGCGCTCGCGGCGGGCCGCTGCACCGGGCTGATCGGCAGCAGCTTGCGCCGGTCGGACGGGGTGTGCGCGGCGATCGCGCGGCCGGCGACCACGTCGTCCAGCCGGGCGGACAGGTCGGCGTAGTGGTCGAAGCCGAGCACCGCGTCGGCTTCGGGCAGGCTGTCGGCGAGTTCGTTGCCGTAGCGCTCGGCCATGCAGCCCACCGCGACGACCTTGCGCCCGGTGTCGGCCGCCGCGAGCAGCGTGTCGACCGAGTCCTTCTTGGCCGATTCGACGAACCCGCACGTGTTGACCACGACGACGTCGGAATCCTCCGGTTCGGCGGCCAGTTCCCAGCCGCCCGCGGCCAGCCGGCCCGCCAGCTCCTCGGAATCGACCTCGTTGCGGGCGCAGCCCAAGGTCACGAGGGAGACACGGCGGGCGCGAGCGGAGTCAGCGGCTGGAGAAGGCACGACGTTCAGGGTAGCCGTCGCTTCCGGACCGCTCCGCGACGGCGTCGCCCAGTGCGGTGAGGCGGCCTCCTCCGGCCGGGTCACTCCGCGGCGGACACGTCCGGAACCGTCAGCAGCGTCAGCTCCGCGTCGTCCAGCGCCTCCAGGTCGACGTCCGGCCCGGCCAGCCGCATCGCCTGCGCCCGGATCGCGCGTTCGAGCAGGCCGCGGGCCGAACGGCCGTTGGCGAAACCCGGTCCGCGGTCGAGGCGGGCCATGAACCCGGGCAGCGCTTCGGCGAGCCCGGCGTCGAGGCGGTAGCCCTGTTTGCCCGCCATGGCGGTGAAAATCTCGGCCAGCTGGGCGTTGTCGTAGTCGGCGAAATGCACTGTCGCGCCGAAGCGGGACCGCAGGCCGGCGTTGGCGTCGAGGAAGCGGTCCATGTCCGCCGGGTAGCCGGCCGCGATCACGATCAGGTCCTCGCGGTGGTTCTCCATCTGCACCAGCAGCTCGGCGATCGCCTCGGCCCCGAAATCGGTGCCCGACGCGGAACCCTGGACCAGCGTGTAGGCCTCGTCGACGAACAGCAGCCCGCCGATCGCCCGTTCGCACACCTCGCGGGTTTTCGGCGCGGTCTGGCCGATGTACTCGCCCACCAGGTCCGGCCGCGCGACCTCGACGAGGTGCCCGGACGGCAGCACGCCCAGCTCGCGGTAGATCTGCCCCATCAGGCGCGCGACGGTCGTCTTCGCGGTGCCCGGGTTGCCGGTGAACACGAGATGCCTGCTGCGCGCCCCGACCGGCAGCCCGGCCTTGCGGCGGCGCGCGTCCAGCCGCGTTTCCGCGACCAGCGCGCGGACCTGCGCCTTCACCTCGTCCAGGCCGATCATCCCGTCGAGTTCGGCGAGCAGGTCGTCCAGGCCGCGGCGCGGTCCGGCGTCGTCGCTGACCGCGACCCCGGCCTCGCCCGGCAGGTCGGCGGCCACGAGCACGGCCAGCTGGTCCGGCGGAGTGTCCGGGGCGGCGGCGAGGCGGCTGGACTGCCCGCTGATCGCGGCTTCCAGCAGGCCGCGCGCGGACCGGCCGTTCGCGAACCCGCGGCCGCGCGGGATGCGGCGGATCGCCTCCGGCAGGGCCGCGAGCAGGTCCGCGGACAGCTCGTAACCCTGGCTCTTCGCCATCACCGTGAAAATCCCGGCGAGTTCTTCGTTCGTGTAGTCCGGGAACTCGATCCGGCCGGAGAACCGCGACCGCAGGCCCGGGTTGGACTCCAGGAACTCGTCCATCTGCTTGGGATAGCCCGCGACGAACACCACCAGGTCGTCGCGGTGGTTCTCCATCTGCACCAGCAGTTCGGTGACGGCTTCCTTGCCGTAGTCGTCGTTCTCGTCGCGCACGAGGTTGTACGCCTCGTCGATGAACAGCACACCGCCCGCGGCCCGTTCGCACACTTCGCGGGTCTTCGGCGCGGTCTGGCCGGTGAACTCGGCGACTAGATCGCCGCGGCCGACCTCGACCAGGTGCCCGGACGGCAGCACGCCCAGCTCGCGGTAGATCTGGCCGACCAGCCGCGACACGGTCGTCTTCGCCGTGCCGGGGTTGCCGGTGAACAGCAGGTGGCGGCTGCGCACGGCGACCTTCATGCCCGCGTCGCGCCGCCGCGCGTCGACAGCCATCTCGTCCACCATGGACCGCACGCGCTGCTTCACCGAGTCGAGCCCGATCATCGCGTCCAGTTCGGCCAGCAGCTCGGGGAGGCTGCGCCGCGGTCCGGAGTCGTCCACCGCGCCGACGCCGGATTCGCCGGGACCGGGCAGGTCGGCGGCGACGAGCGTGACCAGGTCCGCGCCGCCGTCGGTGGTCAACCGGGTGGACTGCTTGCCGATCGCAGCTTCCAGCAGCACGCGCGCGGACCGGCCGTTCGCGAACCCGCGGCCGCGCGGGATCCGCCGGACCGCCTCCGGCAGGGCCGCGAGCAGGTCCGCGGACAGCTCGTAACCCTGGCTCTTCGCCATCGCGCGGAAGATCTGCGCCAGCTCGTCGTTGGAGTAGTCCGGGAATTCGATCGACCCGGCGAACCGCGACCGCAGGCCGGAGTTGGACTCCAGGAAGGCGTCCATTTCCTTGGGATAGCCGGCCGCGAAGACCACCAGGTCCTCGCGATGGTTTTCCATCTGCACCAGCAGTTCCGCGACCGCTTCCCGGCCGAAGTCGTCGTCCTTGTCGTTCACGAGGTTGTACGCCTCGTCGAGGAACAACACGCCGCCGACGGCCCGCTGGACCGCCGCGCGGGTCTTCAGCGAGGTCTGGCCGACGTACTCGCCGACCAGGTCGGTGCGGGTCACCTCCACGACGTGGCCCTTGGGCAGCGCACCGAGCGCCCGGTAGATCTTGCCGAGCAGCCGCGCCACGGTCGTCTTCGCCGTGCCCGGATTGCCGGTCAGCAGCAGGTGGCGGCTGCGCACGGCGACCTTCATGCCCGCTTCCCGGCGCCGCGCGTCGATCGTCATCTCCGACGTCAGCGAGCGGACCCGTTCCTTGACCGCGGCGAGGCCGATCATCCCGTCCAGTTCGGCGAGCAGTTCCTCGATCGAGGCTCCGCCGCGCTGGCCGGCCGCGGCGACGAGCGGCTCGATGTCCGCGTGGCCGATCTCGATCCGGGTGCCCGGCACCGCGCCGCGGCTGATCGCCTGCCGCGAGGCCGCGTCCAGCATCGCCTCCACCGTGCGGGCGCCGGGCTCCTTGGCCAGCGCGGCGAGGCGGTCGCGCACGTCGGCGGGCAGGCCGAACGAGCGTTCCCGGGAGAGAACGTCGAGCAGCGCGGCCGCTTCGGCGGGCCGGTCGAACCGGGGCAGCCGGTACTGCAGCATGTTCTGCACCAGGTCAGGCGCCTCGGTGCTGAGCTGCTCGAGGACCTTCTCGGTGCCGTCCAAGATGATCAGGCGGCAGCTGTCCTGGTCGCGCGCGTAATTGCGCAGCAGCCGGACGGTCCCGGCGACGTCCTTTTCGAAGAGCGCGTCGACCCGCTCGGCGAGCATCAGCGCGGAGCCGCCGTTTTCGATTTCGTTGATCGTCGCGGGCACCGAGCGCTCGACCGGGTCGTCGCCGTACTCCGCGAGCAGGGCGGCGCAGTCGAAGAACTCGGCGTTGTCGAAGCCGACTTCGGCCTCGGTCAGCGACGCCTTCAGGGCCCGGGTGAACCGGCGCTGGCCGGTGTTCGGCTCCCCCACCAGCAGGATGAACGGGTTCGGCTGCTTGGTGCCCGCGGTCATCCGGGCCGCTTCGCGCTTCTCCCATTCGGCGTAGGCCTTCTGCCACTCCTCGTAGGCCTTTTCGTACCGGGACTGCTCCTTGCGCTGCCACATGCGGTTGCCCGCGGCCAGCAGGTCGAGCGTCACCGACCGGCTGTGCCGGGCCATGTCGCCGAGCACGTTGGCGCCGGAGCCGTCCGACCCCGGACGCTCCGGTTCGACCGGCGGCGGTTCGCCGGGGCCGTTCGCGGTGCCGTGCCGGGTGGCGTCCGCCCAGGCGACCACCCGGGTGGCGCGCGTGACGAACTCGGCGATCGATTCGGTCCCCGAGACGAACATCCCGGCCTGGCCGAGGTTCTCCACCCGGATCTGCGGCCGCTGAGCGGTCGCGGGAGCCGGTGCCGGGGCACTCGCGGGAGCCGGTGCCGGTGCGGACGGCGGGGCGGCGGGCAGCGGCCCCGAGGGCACGGCCGCGGCGGGCGGCGGCTGTGCCGGGACTTGCCCGGACCACGGGCCGCCGCCCTGCGGAGCGGGCTGGTAGCCGGGCTGCGGCGGGGGGTAGCCCTGCGGAGCGGAAGGCGGTCCGCCGAAGCCGTTTCCGGCCGGAGCCGTGGGTCCGCCGTAGCCGCCGGGGCTGCCTTGCGGGCCGGGATAGCCCTGCGGCGCGGGCTGCGCCGGGTAACCGCCGGGATTGCCTTGCGGGCCGGCGAACCCGCCCGGGTTGCTCTGCGGACCGGGATACGGCGGCCGGGGTCCTCCGCCGGCACCCGGACCGGGATAGCCCTGCGGGCCGCCCGGGTACTGCTGCGGCGCGCCGTAACCCGGTGCGGGCATGCCGGGCGCGGGAGTGCCGGGCGGCGGCACGAGACGGGCGGCCGCGCGGTAGCCGGGGTCCGCGGGCGGTTGCGTGTACTGCCAGTTCCCGTCCGGCAGCCTCCGCTGCCACGCCTGGCCGGGGACGAGCAGCCATCCGACGCCGTCCGGGCCGGTCAGCGCGGCCGTCCGGCCCGCCGCCGCCTCGGACTGTGCGGCCTGGAATGCGTCCCACCCTGCGCGCGTCAAAAAGACCAGCTCCCCCTCAGGTGCCCGTGCGGCCCACGTGCCGCCGCCCTATTGTGCCCAATCCGGGACGCTCCGCGACGGCTAGCCGCCGAAGTCGTCCGTTCGCCCCTCGTGCGCGGTCACCACTGCAGGGCGTGTTTGAGCTGGTTGACCGCGATCGGCGCGAGGGTCGTGTTGAAGGTCGCGGACGGATGGTTGTCGTCCATGTAGACCAGCACGTTCCCGACGACCGCGCGGCAGCGCTTGCGGTCGCAGTAGTAGTCGGTGAAATCCAGGAACGTCACGTTGTCCGGGACGTTCTCCACCCGCTCCCACGACGGCGCCGGGGCGACCGCGGCCTCGCGCGGCACCGAGCACGACGGGTCGGCCGGGCTCTTCTGCGCGACGCAGCTGGCCATGTTGAACGCGTAGCGCGGGTTGTCGCGCACGGCCACGACCGGGATGCCCGCGTCGTCCAAAGTGGACCAGACGTCGACGAAGCCCTTCGGCGTCGACTCGTTCGGCCCGGGCTTGGAGTTGACCGTGCCGAGCATGACGACCGCGTCCGGGCGCGTGTCGAGCAGTTCGCCGGTGACGGCCTTGTTCCAGTCGACGCAGTTCTTGTCGCCCGGCATCAGCTCCGAGCCGCTCGAATACGGGCACGCGCCCTTCAGCATGGTCTTGACCTGCCAGCCGTCCGAGACGACCGCGGGCCGGAAGGCGGCGAGGTACTGCTGGATGTGCGAGTCCCCGACGAGCACGATCCGCTTGGACGGCGGGCCTTCCGGGCCTTCCGTGCAAATCTGCAGTTCCTTGTTGCGCGGCGAGACCGAGCACTGGTCCGGCGGAATGCGGGCCCAGTCGTCGGCGAGTTTCACCGTGGGCGGCACGATCGACGGCGACGGCGCGCCGCGGTAGACGAACCCCTGCGCGTGCGCGACCGCGCCCGGGTGGTCCGGGTCGCCGATGGCGATCTCGTAGTTCGCCCGCGCGCTGCTCACACCCTGCCAGACGCCGCTCGCGACGAGCACCGGGGCCAGCGCGAGCACGCCGAACCGGTAGGCGCCCCACTGTTTCGCGGTGCCGATCTTCGACAGCCGGATCGGGTTCTCGATCAGGTGATAGGTCAGGATCGAAAGCAGGAAGGACACGCCGACCACGAACGTGCCGCCGAGCAGGCCGACCGCCACCCGGTCCCGGACGACCAGGTAGAACACCAGCACCGGCCAGTGCCACAGGTAGAGCGAGAAGCTGAGGTTGCCGACGTAGCCGAGGAATTTCGAGCTGAGCCAGCGGTCCGCGCCGAGCACGCTGCCGGTCTGCCCGGCCACGAGCACCAGGCCCGCCGAGACGGTCGGCCACAGCGCGATCCAGCCCGGGAACACGCTGTCGACGTCGAGCAGGACGCCGCACAGCACCAGCCCGGCGACGCCGACCCAGCCGAGCACGATGCGCAGCGGCCGCGGCAGCGTCACCTGGTCGAGGAACATCGCCATCAGGCCGCCGAGCGCGAATTCCCACACCCGGGTGAGACCGTGGAAGTAGGCCAGCGGCTGGTCGGCCGCGGTGAGGTACACCGAGTACGCGAGCGAGGCAGCGAACAGGACGATCAGCAGCAGGTTCACCGTGCGCCGCAGCGACCAGCCGCGCCGGCGCACGAGCAGACCGAGCCCGACGAACAGCAGCGGCCACAGCACGTAGAACTGGCCCTGGATGGACAGCGACCAGAAGTGCTGCACGAGGCTCGCGCTGTTGTGCTGGGCAAAGTAGTCCACCGAATCGGCCGCGAGCTGCCAGTTCTCGTAGAACAGCGCCGACGCGACGACCTCGCGGATGGTCTGGAACCAGCGGTCCTGCGGCAGCAGCACCTGCGACAGGACCACGACCGCCAGCAGCACGGTCATCGCGGCCGGGAAGAGCCGCTTGATCATCCGGCCCCAGGTGGCGCGCAAGGCGATCCGGCCGCGCAGCAGCGCCCGGTAAAGCTGGCCGGTGATCAGGAACCCGGAGACGAGGAAGAACACGTCGACGCCGCCGGAGATCCGGTCGAACCACACGTGGTAGACGACCACCAGCACCGAGGCGAGTGCCCGCACGCCCTGCAGCTCGGGCCGGAAACGCGCCTGCGCGCCCGGTCCGGCGGGAGGCTGGCCGGACCGTTCCGGGGCAGCCACGGTGGTGCCGGACATGCAGGTTCCTCCCGAGGGCCGGTAGCCGGCCGGGGGCCGCCGACTACTGGTCATGTGCGGTCACTAGCTATACGTGACAGCTCGCGGCTTCACGCATCCGGGGTCCCCCGATGGAGCCGCTCGGCGGCGCCGGTGCTCGCGGTCGTTATCTTGACCGGGTGCCCGACTCCCGCCCTCCGTCCGTCCGCCGCGCGCGGATCGCCGACGTGCGCAAGATCAAGGCCCTCGTCGATTCCGACGCCGGCCGCGTGCTCCTCGAGAAAGATCTGGTCACGCTTTACGAGGCGGTGCAGGAGTTCTGGGTCGCGACCAACGAGGACGGCACCGGGAACGGCGACGACGACGTGCTGGGCGCCGCCGCGCTGCACGTGCTGTGGGAGGACATCGGCGAACTGCGCACCGTGGTGGTCGACAAAGCGGCTCGCGGCCGCGGGATCGGCCGGGCGCTGGTCGGCAGGCTCGTCGAAGAGGCCCGCGAGCTGGGGTTGAAACGGCTGTTCGTGCTGACGTTCGAGACGTCGTTCTTCGCCGCGCACGGATTCGTCGAGATCGACGGGGCCCCGGTGTCGCACGAGGTGTACGAGGAGATGCGGCGCTCGCTCGACCCGGGCGTGGCGGAGTTCCTCGACCTGCCCTACGTCAAGCCGAACACGCTCGGGAACTCGCGGATGCTGCTCGAGTTCTGAGCGCTCAGGAGAACCGGACGAGGATGCGGTTCCCCGAACCGTCCACGGCGGCGAGCTTCACCGTCGTTCCGGCGAAGGTCGTCGAGTCCGGGCCCTGGCGGCCGGTGTGCAGCTGGACGGACGTGTGCTCGCCGCGGCCCGGCTCGGTGAGGACCAGCGCCACGACCGCCTCCCCCGCGACGAAGCACTGGCGGCCCGGCTTGCACCGCGAATCCGAGACCAGCTGGCGGTAGCGCACGGTCAGGTCGCGGCCGGCGACCTGCACCTCCTGGCCGGGCGCGAGCGCCACGTTCCCGCCCGGCTCGGCGGCCGGCGGGCGCGAGGTCGTCTGCGCGAGGGCGGCCGGACCGCCCGCGCACCCGGCCAGCGCGGCGGCCGTCCCGATACCCAGTGCGAGCTTCTTGAGGTCCATGCGCACTGGACGGGGCCGACGCGCCGCCGGGTTGCACGTCCGGGTCAGAAGTCTTCGTCCTCGCCGCCGGCGGGCGAACCGCCCGCGTCGGAGCCGCCGCGGATCATGAACAGCACCGACTCCAGCTCGTCCGGCTTGATCAGCACGTCGCGGGCCTTCGAGCCCTCCGACGGGCCGACCACGCCGCGGCTTTCCAGCAGGTCCATCAGCCGTCCGGCCTTGGCGAACCCGACGCGGAGCTTGCGCTGCAGCATCGAGGTGGACCCGAACTGCGACGTGACGATCAGCTCGGCGGCCTGCAGCAGGACGTCGAGGTCGTCGCCGATGTCCGGGTCGATCTCCTTCTTCTCGCCCGCCTTGGCGCTGGTGACGCCCTCGTTGTAGTCCGGCTGCGCCTGTTCCTTGGCGAAGTTGACGACCGCGGCGATTTCCTCGTCGCCGACGAACGCGCCCTGGATGCGGACCGGTTTCCCGGCGCCCATCGGCAGGTAGAGCGCGTCGCCCATGCCGATCAGCTTCTCCGCGCCAGGCTGGTCGAGGATGACCCGCGAGTCGGTGAGCGACGACGTGGCGAAGGCGAGCCGCGACGGCACGTTCGTCTTGATCAGGCCGGTGACGACGTCGACGCTCGGCCGCTGGGTGGCCAGCACCAGGTGGATGCCCGCGGCGCGGGCCTTCTGGGTGATCCGGACGATCGCGTCCTCGACGTCGCGCGGGGCGGTCATCATCAGGTCGGCCAGCTCGTCGACGATCGCCATGATGTACGGGTACGGCTGGTACTCGCGTTCGCTGCCCGGCGGCGCGGTGATGTCGCCGGAGCGGACCTTGGCGTTGAAGTCGTCGATGTGCCGGACCCGGTTGGCCTGCATGTCCTGGTAGCGCTGCTCCATCTCCTCGACGAGCCAGGCCAGCGCGGCGGCGGCCTTCTTCGGCTGCGTGATGATGGGCGTGATCAGGTGCGGGATGCCCTCGTACGGCGTCAGCTCGACCATCTTCGGGTCGATCAGGATCATCCGGCATTCGTCGGGCGTCGCACGGGCCAGCAGCGACACCAGCATCGAGTTCACGAAGCTCGACTTGCCGGAACCGGTCGAACCGGCGACCAGCAGGTGGGGCATCTTCGTGAGGTTCGCGGTGACGAACTCGCCCTCGATGTCCTTGCCGAGCCCGATCAGCATCGGGTGGTTGTCCTTGACCGTGGACGGCGCGCGCAGCACGTCGCCGAGGCGCACCATCTCGCGGTCGGAGTTGGGCACCTCGATGCCGACCGCGGACTTGCCCGGGATCGGCGCGAGCAGACGGACGTTGTCGGTGGCCACCGCGTACGCGATGTTCTTGGTCAGCGCGGTGATCTTCTCGACCTTCACGCCCGGTCCGAGCTCGACCTCGTACCGGGTGACCGTCGGGCCGCGGGTGAAGCCGGTGACCTGCGCGTCGACGTTGAACTGGTCGAGGACGCCGGTGATCGCCTCGATCATCTGGTCGTTGGCCTTGCTGCGGGACTTCGGCGCGTCGCCGAGCTTCAACAGGTCGGGCGGCGGGAGCGCGTAGTCGCCCTCCACGGTGCGGGTGACCGACAGCGCGGGTTCCGGAGCCTTCTTCGGCTTCTTCTCCGGCACCTCGGCGGGCGGCGCGACCGGCTTCGGCGGCCGGATCGGCGTGGCCGGTTCGGCGAGCGCGGCGTCGAGGTCGAGCTGCTCGCCGTCCTTGTCGGCGCTGGCCTGGCGGCGGCGCGACGGCTTCCGCAGCCGGACGGCCTTCGGGTCGGCCTCGGGTTCTTCGGTTTCGTGGTCGTCGGGCTGGCTTCCCTCGTACTCGGCCAGCTCGTGCTCGTCGAGCCCCCAGGTGCGCAGGCGGTGCGGGATGTCGCGCACCGGCGTCCCGGTGAACACAAGCACGCCGAACAGGAGCGCGAGGATCAGCAGCGGCACCGCGACCCAGGTGGTGACGCCCTTGGCCAGCAGACCGCCGGAGAACGCGCCGAGGATGCCGCCCGCGTACATCCGGCCGTCGTTGGTGTCCGGGAGCGCGGTGAAGATGTGCAGCATCCCGAGCACGGACAGCACGACCAGCAGCGTGCCGATGACCATCCGCGGACGGGTCTCCGGCTGCGGCTCGGACCGCATCAGCGCGACGGCGACCACGAGCAGCACCAGCGGAAGCGTCACGGCTCCCGCGCCGAGCACGGTCCGCGTCGCGATCTCGACCGCGGCCCCGATCGGACCGGCCGCCCGCCACCAGACCCCGACCGCGGCGACGATGGCCAGCGCGATCAGCCCGAGTGCGAGCCCGTCCCTGCGGTGTTCCGCCTCGAGTTCCCGGGTGCGCCCCACCGTGCGGGCCAGCGAACCGATCCCCTTGGCGGCGAGGTTCCAGGTGCCGCGCACGCCGCGCCCGATCGCCCCGGAGCTCTTGCGCCCAGCCGGGCGCCGCGCGGGGGACGTCCGGGGCCGGGAGCTGCTCCGGGCCCTGGACGAGCCTTTGGACGACCTGCTCGAAGCGGCCGCCCGGGACTTAGCCGGCGTACGCGAACCGCGCGCCGGTGCCTTCCCGCCGCTTCCCGCCGTGCTCCGCTTCCTCGTCGCCGACCCAGCCATGCCTCCACGGTAACGGGCGAGGACCAATAGTCACATGTGCCACTCGCAGCGCATGCGAAACAATCGGTGCAAGTCACAGTCGGCCGCGGCGATCGACCTGGTCCGGGCATGAACTGTCTCGCCGCACCCCGACGGGAGAGAGAGGGTTCCGTCTCCGCGGCGACGGTGTTTGCCGATGCCGCGGCGGGGAACCACCCGATCCGGTGCGATCCGGCCGCCGTGAAATGCTCTGCGCATGTTCGCGCTCCAACAGGACGACGCCGCGCGCCGTGCCCCCGCGATCTGGCGGACGATGCTCAACCTCGACCGGGGGCTGGTGAATCTCGTCGGGCGGCTCACGGTCACCGGGTCGGTGCCTCGGGAGCTGCGGGGCAAGCCGCTGCTCATGACGGCCAATCACATCGGCGTGTTCGACGCCTTCGTGCTCATGGCGGCGTGCAAGCGGATCGGCATCAACCCCCGGTTCATGCTCGCCGGCGGGATTCTCGACGCTCCGGTGATCGGGCCCGCGCTGCGCGTGAGCGGGCATCTGCGGGTGGACCGGGCCAAGGCGGCGACCGCGGTCGGCCAGTTCGCCGAGGCGGCCGAGGCGCTGCGGACCACGCGCGAGCCGATCATCGTGTACCCGGAGGGGCGGATCAGCCACGACCCGGGCCTGTGGCCGGAGCGCGGCAAGACCGGTGCGGCCCGGCTCGCGCTGGCCGCGGGGGTGCCGGTGATCCCGATCAGCCAGTGGGGCGCGCACGAGGCCGTCTACTGGGGCACGGAGACCGTGAACGGGCCCGCGGATCTGCTGCCGCTGGCCAAATCCGGGTTGAGCGCGCCGTTGCGACGACCCCGGTTCAAGGTGCATTTCGGGACGCCGGTGGACCTCTCCGACGTCGAGCCGGAACGACCGGGCGCGGGCGTTCGCGCGCACGCCAAGATCATGCAGGCGATCACCGACGGCCTCATCCCGTTGCGCCGTCACGAACCCGTCCGCCCGCGCTTCCACGACCCGACCCGGCCCACCGACACGGTCAGCCCCTGGAAGCCCCAGCACTGAGCAGTCCGGATCGTGGGACACACCAGCGAGCCCGGCTAGGGTCGCGAGTTGTGAGCACCCGCATTCTGGTCGTCTATTACAGCGCTACCGGCAACACCGCCGCCCTCGCCGGCGCGCTCGCCGAAGGGGCGGGAGAAAGCGGTGCGGAGGTCCGCGTCCGCACCGTGCCCGAGACCGCGCCGCCGGAGGCGGTGGCGAGCAATCGGCGCTGGCAGGCCTGGGTCGACTCCGGACCGCACCACGAGCTCGCCACGCTGGCCGATCTCGCATGGGCGGACGGGCTCGCGCTCGGCAGCCCGACCCGGTTCGGCGGACCCGCCGCGCAGCTCAAGTCCTTTGTGGACACTACAGGCGGCCTGTGGGCGCAAGGAAAACTGGCCGACAAGGTGGCGACGTCGTTCACGTCGGCTTCCACCGCGCACGGCGGCCTGGAGGCAACCGTGCTGGCAATCAACAACATCTTCTACCACTGGGGCGCGATCGTCCTGCCCCTCGGCTACGCGGACCCGCACCTCCTGGAGTCCGGCAACCCCTACGGCGGCTCGTTCGTCTCGCGCAAATCCGCGGCGCCGGACGACACCGCGCTGCGGGCGCTGCGGCTTCAGGGACGACGGCTGGCGACGATCGCGACGCACGTCGCGACGGGCCTGAAAGCCTTGGAATAACTCGGTTTCGTTCGGTCGTCCCGCTCCGTAATGTCGCGCGGGTGACCACCGAACTCCCCGTCCTGGAACCACCCCGGGTGATCCGCCGGGGCCGCGGCCTGTCGCTCGTGCTGCTCGCCGCGGTCTTCTTCAGCACGTCCGGCACGCTGGCGAAACCCGTGATGGGCGCCGGCATGACGCCGGAGCAGGTGGCGGTGCTGCGGATCGGGACGGCGGGAGTCCTGCTGCTGGTCGGCACCGCGCTCTTCGCCCCGCGCACGCTGCGCGTCCGGCGCGGGGAATGGCCGATGCTGCTGGCGTACGGAGCGCTCGGCGTCGCCGGCACGCAGCTGCTGTATTTCATTGCCGCCGAACGGATCCCGGTCGGCATCGCGATCCTGCTGGAGTTCACGTCGCCGGTGCTGATCGCGTTGTGGGTGCGCGTGGTGCGGCGGCAGCGGCTGCCGCGCATGCTGTGGTTCGGGATGGCGGTCGCACTGGTCGGGCTGGCGCTGGTGGCGCAGGTCTGGCAGGGGCTGGGGCTCGACGCGATCGGACTGCTGGCCGGGATCGGCGCGGCGGTCTGTTCGGCCGGGTACTTCCTGCTCGGCGAACGCGCGGTCGCCGAGCGCGAACCGCTCGGGCTGGTCACCTGGGGCATGGTGATCGGCGGGGTGCTCGTGAGCGTCACCGCGCCGCCGTGGACGCTGCCGCTGGACCGGGCGGGCCAGACCGTCGCCTTCGGCCCCTGGACCCCGCCCTTGTGGCTGCTGCTGATCGGCCTGGTGGTGCTGTCGACGGCCATCCCCTACGTCGCGGGAATCTCCGCGCTGCGCCATCTGCCCGCCTCGGTGGCGAGCGTCGTCGGACTGCTCGAACCCGTGACGGCGGCGGCGTTCGCGTGGGCGTTGCTCGGCGAAGCCCTCGCGTGGCCGCAAGCGGTCGGTGCGGCGCTGCTGCTCGGCGGTGCCTACCTGGTCCAACGACAGACGGCCGAGGTCGCCTGACTCCCTCCCGGGAGGGAGACGGGAACCAGCCTCGAGCGGGATGTGTCCTATCGGCGGCCCCGCCACACTGAACGGGCCGCACGAGAACGCCAGGGGGATCTCATGGACAACCGACCGAGCCGGGCCGACCAGCGCAGAGCCCGCAACGCGCTCGCCCGCCAGGCAGCGACCGTGCTGGTCGCGTTGCTGCTGGCGGGCGCGCGGCGCTGACTCAGACCGGGATGACCGTCGGCACGATCATCGGCCGCCTGCGGTAGGTGTCGGCGACCCACCGGCCGACGACCCGGCGCACCGCCTGCGCGATGCGGTGGGTGTCGGTGATGCCCTCGGCTTCCGTCCGCGCCAGCTCCATCTCGACGAGCGGCACGACGGCGTGCAGGGCCTTCGGGTCGTCGGAGAACCCGCGGCCGGAGATCGTCGGGCTGCTGACCGCGCGGCCGGTGTTCGAGTCGACCACCACGGTGATCGCGATGAACCCGCCCTCGCCGAGCACCAGCCGGTCGGACAGGGTCGACTCGCCGACGTCGCCGACGGAGAGCCCGTCCACGTACACGTGCCCGACCTCGACGCGGCCGGTGCGCGAAGCCTTGCCGTCGACCAGGTCCACGACCACGCCGTCCTCGGCGATCACCACGTTGTCCGGCGCGACGCCGGTGCGGATGGCGAGCTCCCCGTTGGCGCGCAAGTGTTTCCACTCGCCGTGCACCGGCATCACGTTGCTCGGCCGGACCGCGTTGTACAGGTACAGCAGCTCGCCCGCGGACGCGTGGCCGGACACGTGCACCTTCGCGTTGCCCTGGTGCACCACGTTCGCGCCGAGCCGGGTCAGGCCGTTGACGACGCCGAACACCGCGGTCTCGTTGCCCGGGATCATCGAGCTGGCCAGCACGACGGTGTCGCCCGCGCGGATGGAGATCTGCCGGTGCTCGCCGCGTGCCATCCGCGACAGCGCGGACAGCGGCTCGCCCTGCGAACCCGTCGACACGAACAGCACCTTGCTCTCCGGCAGGGTGCTGGCCTGGTCCAGGTCCACGAGCAGGCCGTCCGGCACCTCCAGCAGGCCCAGCTCGGCCGCGATGCCCATGTTCCGGACCATCGACCGGCCCACGAACGCCACCCGGCGGCCGTGCCGCACCGCGGCGTCCAGCACCTGCTGCACGCGGTGCACGTGGCTGGCGAAGCACGCGACGATGACCCGCTGGTCCACGCGCCGGATGACGTCGTCGAGCACCGGGCCGATGTCGCGCTCGGGCATGACGAACCCGGGTACCTCGGCGTTGGTCGAGTCCACGCAGAACAGGTCCACGCCCTCGTCGCCGAGGCGCGAGAAGCCCGCGAGGTCGGTGAGCCGCCCGTCGAGCGGCAGCTGGTCGAGCTTGATGTCGCCGGTGTGCAGCACGACGCCGGCCGGCGTGCGGATGGCGACCGCGAGCGCGTCCGGGATCGAGTGGTTCACCGCGAAGAACTCGAGGTCGAACGCGCCGACCTGGCGCTTCTCCCCTTCGCGCACCTCGATCAGCTTCGGCCGCTGGCGGTGCTCCTTGGCCTTGGCCGCGAGCAGCGCGTTGGTGAACCGCGAACCGTAGATCGGGACGTCCGGGCGCAGCCGGAGCAGGAACGGGACGGCTCCGATGTGGTCCTCGTGCCCGTGGGTGAGCACGAGGCCGTCGATGTCGTCGAGCCGGTCCTCGATCGCGCGGAAGTCCGGCAGGATCAGGTCGACGCCCGGCTGGTCGTCCTCGGGGAAGAGGACGCCGCAGTCGACGATCAGGAGCCTGCCGTCGTATTCGAAGACGGTCATGTTGCGCCCGACCTCGCCGATGCCGCCGAGCGCGACGACGCGCAGGGCTCCCTCGGGAAGGGCGGGCGGGAGGTGCGTCGGGCCGGGTCCGGCGGGAAGTGAAGTCACCGGGGCATTGTCCCAACGCTGGTGTGCGAGGTGGGGGCGGTGTAGGCCGCCTGCGAATCTGCTTGTGCCACCCGTGCACCATGCCAGTCCGAGGCCGCGCTGTCCTCCAGCGGCACGCCGCCCTGGGCGAGATCGGCCGCGATCTGCTCCAGCTGGTCGTCGAACGGGGCCACGATAGGCAGCCGCGGGTCGCCGATGTCGAACCCGCGCAGGCGCAGCGAAGCCTTGCTGAACGCGACGCCGCCGACGCGCGACATCGCCCGCAGGACCGGCAGCATCCCGCGGTGGTTCGTGCGCGCGGTGGACGTGTCGCCCGCCTCGTAGGCCTCGATCATCGCGCGGATCCGGCCCGCCACGACGTGCCCGATCACGCTGACCACGCCGACCGCGCCGACCGACAGCCACGGCAGGTTCAGCCCGTCGTCGCCGGAGTAGTAGGCGAGGTGGGTGTTCGCGATGACCTCGGACCCGGCGATCAGGTCGCCCTTGGCGTCCTTCACCGCGAGGATCCGCGGGTGCTCGGCCAGCCGCTGCAGCGTGTCGACCTCGATCGGCACGATCGAGCGCGGCGGGATGTCGTAGAGCATCACCGGCAGCTCGGTCGAGTCCGCGACCGTCGTGAAGTGCGCGTACAGCCCGGCCTGGCTCGGCCGCGAGTAGTAGGGCGTGACGACGAGCAGGCCGTGCGCGCCCGCCTCGGCGGCGGCGTGCGCCTGCTCGATGCTGTGCGCGGTGTTGTTGGTGCCCGCCCCCGCGATGACCGTCGCGCGGTCGCCGACCGCCTCGACGACGGCGCGGACCAGGGCGGCCTTCTCGTCGTCGGTGGTGGTCGGGCTCTCGCCGGTGGTGCCGTTGACGACGAGGCCGTCGTTGCCGAGGTCCACGAGGTACTCGGCCAGTTCCTGGGCCCGCTTCACGTCCAGCGCCCCGGCTCGGTCGAAGGGGGTCGCCATCGCGGTGAGCACGCGGCCGAACGGACGTCCGGGCGCGGCGGCAGGTGAGGTGGACATGGCCACGACGGTACCTCCTCAGGCCGCCTAACCCGGCCCCGACCTGGTGTGCCACCGGCAACTTCGGAGAATTTCCGCCGCCGCGGGCATCGCGGAGGAACTTCTAGCGCGGCTACTTGACCTTGGCGGTGATCTGCGCCGGGATCTGGTCGTTGTTCGCCCGCGCGAGGACGCAGTAGATCTTGCGGTTCGGGCCGCTGCTGCTGTCGTTGTCCGGCTGCACCTGCCACGCCTGCTGGGTCGGCACGATCGCCCGGTAGACCAGTCCCGTGCGCTGCTGCTGCGGCACCACCGCGGAATGGAATGCCGCCGCGCAGCGCGCCTCGGCCGCCCGGGTGATGTCTTCCAGCCCCGGATACGGGGCGACGACCGCGTCGTTGTCGCTCCAGCTCTCTAGCGGCAACGGGTCGGCGGTGTCGTAGACCTCGAGCGTGTGGTTCTTCTTGCAGTCGACGTTGTTGTCCGAGCTGATCACGACGCCTGGCTGGACCACCGCGTTGTAGCAGATCTCGTACGAGGAGAACTTGGTTTTGAGGTAGCCGTCCGGGCCGTAGGTGACGGTGTCGGCCTGCTGTTCGTCCTTCTTCGGCGACCACACCGGCTTGCCGAGGAAGAACCCGCCGGCCAGCGCGGCGATCACCAGCACCGCGATCGCACCCGCCCACCAGCCGCGCCTGCTCTTGCCTTCCGGCTGCGCGGCCGTCCGGGTCGGCTGGCCGCCCACGCGGGTCTCCTGCGGCAGCACCGCGGTGGCCGGACGCTGCGTCGGACCGGTGGCGTGGGCGAGCTGTGCCCGCGCCTGAGCCGCGGTGAGGCGCGCTTCCGGGTTCGCCACCAGCAGGCCGAGGATGACCGCGCCGAGCGGACCGTGCACGCGGGTCAGGTACGGCACCTCGGTCATGATCGCGTGCAGCGTGGCGGCCGTGGTGGGCCGTTCGAACGCGACGATGCCCTCGACCGCGAAGTACAGCGTCGCGCCGAGCGACCAGAGGTCCGATTCCGGCATCGCCTCGCGGCCCTCGACCCGCTCCGGGGCCATGAAGGCGGGCGAGCCGACGATCATCCCGCTCGTGGTGAGCCGCGGGTCGTCGATGGCGTGCGCGATGCCGAAGTCGGTGAGCTTCACCCGGCCGTCCGGCGCGACCATGATGTTGGCCGGTTTGACGTCGCGGTGCACGATCCCGGCGGCGTGCGCGGCCTGCAGCGCCGACAGCACCCGCTCCCCGATCACCGCCGCCTGCTGCTCGGGCATCGGGCCGTGCGCGCGCACCAGGTCGGCGAGCGTGGGCGCCTCGACCAGTTCCATCACGATCCAGGTGGTGCCCTGGTCGGTGACCACGTCGTAGACCGTCACGACGGCCGGGTCGTTGAGCCGGCCGCCCGCGCGCACCTCGCGCAGGATCCGTTCGGAGAACACCGCGGCGCCCTCGGTTTCGGGCAGCCGCAGTTCCTTGATCGCGACCTGCCGCCCGATCACCTGGTCCTGCGCGCGCCACACGATGCCCATGCCGCCGCGGCCCAGTTCGCCGAGGAGCAGGTAGCGACCGGCCACCACGCGGCCGGCGGGGGCCGTGCGGTTCGGGTCGTGCGGGCGGGTCTGTTCGTCGGTCACGGGGTCGGGCTCCTCGGTCGGCTTCGCGCAGATGCTAGTCCGACCGCGGCGCGGCCTTGCCGGTTCCGTCCGGTGAGGACTCGCTCAGCCGGTGAAGGTGAGCGCGATGAGCACGACGTTGAGCAGGATGATCACGCCCGCGACGGCGGCGGCGAACACCGTGGTGGTGCGGCGGTTCACGTCCGCGCCCATGAGGCCGCGGTCCGCGGTCAGCCGGATCAGCGGCACGAGCGCGAACGGGATGCCGAACGACAGCACCACCTGCGACACCACCAGCGCCGCGCTCGGATCGGCTCCCAGCGCCAGCACGACAATCGCCGGGGCGAGCGTGATGAGCCGGCGCGCCACGATCGGAATCCTCTTGCGCAGCAAGCCTTGCATGATCATCGCACCCGCGTACGCGCCCACGGAGGTCGATGCCAGCCCGGACGCGAGCAGCCCGATCGCGAACAGCAGCGCGACCCCCGGCCCGAGCGCGGCGGCGACCGCTCCGTGCGCGCCTTCGATGGAGTCGACGCCTTGCTGTCCTTGAAGATTCGTCGCCGCCACCAGCAACATGCCGAGGTTCACCGCGCCCGCGAGCAGCATCGCGAACCCGACGTCGTAGCGGGTGGCCCGCAGCAGCCGCCGGCGGCCTTCGGGTTCCGGCGTGCCGTGCCGGTCGCGGACGAGTCCGGAGTGGAGGTACACCGCGTGCGGCATGACCGTCGCGCCGAGCATCGCGGCCGCGATCAGCACGCTGTCGCCGCCGCTGAAGCGAGGGATCAGGCCGTTCGCGATCCCGGCGGCCGACGGGGATTCGACGAACAGGCTCGCCAGGAACCCGACCGCGATCACCACCAGCAGGCCGGTCACGACGCGTTCGAACGGGCGCTGGCCGCCGCGGTCCTGCACCGCGAGCAGCACCAGCGACACGAGTCCGGTGATCAGCCCGCCGACGACGAGCGGGAGTCCGAAAAGGAGGTTGAGCGCGATCGCGCCGCCGACGACCTCGGCCAGGTCGGTGGCGATCGCGACGATCTCGGCCTGCGCCCAGTAGCCGAGCCGAGCGCCGCGGGAGAGCCGGTCGCGCAGCGCCTCCGGCAGCGACTGGCCGGTGACGAGCCCGAGCTTCGCCGACAGGTACTGCACCAGCAGGGCCATCAGGTTCGCCGCGACGATTACCCAGACCAGCAGATAGCCGAAGCGCGCGCCGGCGCTGACGTTGGCCGCCACGTTGCCCGGGTCGACGTACGCGACGGAGGCGACGAACGCCGGTCCGAGCAGCGCCCAGCCGGCCCGCAGCCGGGCCACGCCGCGCGGACGTGCCGCTTCCGCCACCGCCATGTGCGCCCACTTCCTGGTATCGGTCACCCCAACTCAAAGTTTAGGCGCGCCGAACTTTGTTGAGCAAGGGTGTGCTGAGCCACGCCTCCCGCCGCTGAAGGTCCGTGAAGGGCTCCTTGTAGGAATCTGATTCCCGCAGAGAGTCCTTCACGGACTTTGGTCAGGCCGGCAGGAGCACTTCGTGGCCGGCCTCGCGGAACGCCGCCACGGCCCGGTCGAGGTCGTCGGAGGGCACCAGGATGTGGTCGGTGTCGAAGGTGGACAGCGAGAACAGCGCGACGCCCGCGGCCGCCAGCTCCGACGCGAGCGCGGAAATGATGCCGGTGAGGGTGAATTCCAGCGGCCCGCGCACGGTGAACAGCCGCCAGCCCTCCTCGACCGTGCCGCCCTCGGGTTCGCGGCCGGCGGGGCAGATCAGCGACAGCTCGTCGGGCGTGCGGGTGACCGACACGAGCGCGGGTTCGCCCGGTTCGAGCAGTTCAGCGGGGACGGCGGCGTCGGCGGGCAGCCGCACCACCGAGTACGGACCGGGGCGGAGGTCGATCGTCAGGTGTTTCATCAGGGTGGTGTCAGCCTTCCAGCACCTTCGGGCTCGAGGCGATCTCGGTGCCGTCGGGCAGGGTTGAAATCGTGAAGTCGGCGAACACGTTGGCCGCCGCTTTGTGCAGCTGCCGCAGGCATTCGACGGCCAGGGAACGGATCTCGACGTCCGCGTGCTCGGTGGCGCGCATCGCGACGAAATGCCGCCAGGCGCGGTAGTTGCCGGTGACGACGATGCGGGTTTCGGTCGCGTTCGGCAACACGGCGCGGGCCGCCTGGCGCGCCTGCTTGCGGCGCAGGGTGGCGCTCGGCGCGTCCCCGAACTTCTCCTCCAGCCCCGCGAGCAACTCGTCGTAAGCGGCCGCGCTGGCCTGCGTGGCCTTGACGAATTTCTCGTGCAGCACCGGGTCTTCGGCGATGACGTCCGGCTCGACGAACTCGGCGTCGCGCTCGGGAACGTAGCGCCGCGACAGCTGGGAGTAGGAGAAATGCCGGTGCCGGATCAGCTCGTGGGTGAGCGAGCGGGAGATCCCGGAGAAGTAGAAGGTGACCGTCCCGTGCTCGAGAACGGCCAGGTGGCCGACGTCGATGATGTGCTCGAGATACCCGGCGTTGGTCGCGGTCGCGGGATTGGACTTCTCCCAGGACTGGTAGCAGGCGCGCCCGGCGAACTCGGCGAGCGCTTCGCCTCCCTCCGCGTCGGTGGACCAGGGCACGTCCTCGGGCGGGAAGAACTCGGTTTTCGCGATCAGCTGCACCTTGGGCGGCACCGGTCTCGCTCCCCTCATGTCGGCTCCGCCAGCCTAACCCGGCGGCACGGGTGACATCACCGTGCCTTGACGTGACGTCATTCGTGACGCCATAGTGGTGTCATGGACTTGACGCCGTATATCGCGAACCTTCGCGAAGACCTCGCGAGCACGGCCTCCGCCGGGGACGAGCAGACCCGGCGGGCGGCCGCACTGCTGTCGTCTGCTCTGGAACCGGCGGTCCGGCTGACGCTGATGAACGCGCTGGCCGACCTGGCGGCCGAGGTGACCGCCGCGCTGCCCGGCCAGGTCGTGGACGTCCGGCTGGACGGCCGGGACGTGCGCGTGGTCGTCACCGGCGGCGAGGACCGTTCTTCTTCCGCGCCTCCCCCGCCACCGCCGCCTCCCGCCCCGCCGATCGACGGCGGCGACATCTCGCGGATCACGCTGCGGCTGGTCGAGCAGATCAAGGGCCAGGCCGAACAGGCCGCGGCCGCGCAGGGGGTTTCGCTGAACACCTTCGTGGCGCAGGCCGTGCAGGGGGCGCTCGGCCAGGCGCAGCAGCACCAGCAACGGCACCAGCGCTGGCACGACAGCGGCAGCGGCGGGGGCCGCACCGAGACCAAGCTGCACGGCTGGGTCGAAGGCTAGAAGGGGGCATCACCATGGGCGAGAACCGGGAAGACCAGGGGAAGAACACCGAAGACCGGGTTGGGGAGCCGGGTTTCGGGAGCGCGGGCGAAACGCCCTCGGAAGCCGCGTCCGGCACTGCTGCCGACGGCGCGGCGAGCGAGCCCTCCGCGGGCGAAGGGGCATCGGGCGAGGCGGGCGGGACCGGGGCCTCGAGCGCTGAGTCCACTTCGGACAGTTCAACGGCCGCTGCGGCTTCGGACGCCTCGGCGGGAACCGGCTCGGATTCCGCGGAACCGGGTCCGTACGTGCGGTTGCAGGACTTCGAGGCGGACGGTCCGGTCGAGCTGGACCTCGGCGTCACGATCGGGCGGGTCGAGGTCGTGCTCGGGCGGGAGTCCGGGGTGACCGTGCGGCTGCAGCACGACGCGGGCGAGCAGCCGTCGTGGGTCAACGGCGTCAGCAGCCTGCTGTCGTGGGTCGGCGAGAAGTTCGGGGACCAGTTCGGCGGCATGCCGGAGTTTTCGGTCGCCGACGCGGTGCGGCAGGCGCGGATCGAGAAGACCGGCAACCGGGTCGTCGTGCGGGCGGCGAAGGCGTGGCAGCTGCGGAACGTTCCGGTGGCGGTCACGGTTCACGCGCCGGCCGGGTCGCACCTCGAAGTGCGTGCGGGCTCGGCGGACGTCACGGTGACCGGCACCGCGGGCCGCGCGGACATCCTCACCGGGTCCGGCGAGGTGACGCTGGAACGCGCGGACGGCGCGGCCACCATCCGGACCGGAACCGGAGCCGTGAAACTCGGCCCGACCCTGGCCGGACTGCAGCTGCGGAGCGGAAGCGGTTCGGTCGAGGCGGCGTCGATCTCCGGCCCGGCGACGCTCGGCACCGGAACCGGAAACGTCTGGCTGGGCGCGGTCGAAGGCGACGTCATGGCCCGCACCGGCAGCGGCGACCTGTCGGTGGCCGACGCGGCGTCCGGGTCGCTCGAACTGATCACCGGCTCGGGCGAGGTGCGGGTCGGCATCCGGAGCGGCGTGCGGGCGGAAGTGGAACTAGCGTCGGCGGCGGGGCGGGTTTCGAGCGAGCTGGACGTGTCGGACACGCCGCCGGAGGGCGCGGTCGCGCTGAAAGTTCGCGCCCGCACCGGAACCGGCAACGCGGTGGTGACCCGCGCGGCGGGCTGACCATCCCGTCCGCTCAGGCCGACACACCCGTCACTCCACGACCCCGGGTGCGCCGAGCGGACGGCTGCAAGGGGGAGGCGGCGGGCCGCACCGGAGCATTCCGGGTGGCCCGCCGCTTCGCGCTGTCCGGGAATCCCTTGTGTGCCAAGGAAAGCCGACGGGGCGCGTTTCCCCGTGCGCCAGCCAGAGCCGTCGCGGCTCGGATTCCTCGCGTGCCCAGCCCAGCCGCCACAACGACTTTTCTGCCGCGCCAACGAATCTGGCCGCTATAACGACTTCCGCGCGCCCATACCTCCGCCCCTGCGGCGGAAACCCCTCAGGAGTCGTGAGTGTCTATGCCGGTTCTAACCGGCATAGACACTCACAGGCCCGCAGGTTGCGCCGCCGACACCGCCATCTAGCTCCCGAGCGCGCGGGGCACCATGAGCGACAACGCCGGTTCTCCCCGGCACCACTCAAGCCCCCAAGCCCCCACGCCGCCAACACCGGCACCCAGGCCGCGCAGGGCACCATGAGCTGCAACGCTGGTTCTCCCCGGCACCCACGCTCACAAGCCCCGCAGATCGCCGCGCCGCCGACACCGCCATCTAGGCACCGAGCACGCGGGGCGTCGTGAGCGGCAACGCCCGTTCTCACCGGCACCAACACTCAAAAGCCCCCAGGTCACCGCGCCCCCGACACCGCCATCTAGCTCCCGAGCGCGCGGGATGCCGTGAGCAGCAATGCCGATTCTCCCCGGCACCAACGCTCACCAACCCCCGCTCACTTCACCGCGCGCCGCAATGCCCGGGCCAGATCACCCCGCTCCCCCACCGCGACGCCGTCCAGTCCCTGCCATTCCGCCATCGTCCGCAGTTCCCCCGCCAGCTCCGCCGCCACCCTCGCCTGGTCGGCTCCGGGCTCGGCGAACGCGCCCTGCACCCGCAGGACCCCGGCCGCCCGGTCGGACTTCAGGTCCACTCGCGCCGACAGCTCCCCGTCCAGCAGGAACGGGAACACGTAGTACCCGTGCACCCGCTTGGGTTCCGGGACGTAGATCTCGATGCGGTACCGGAAGCCGAACAACCGCTCGGTCCGCGCGCGTTCCCAGATCAGCGGGTCGAACGGGCACAGCAAAGCCCGTCCGGGCACTGCCCGCGGCGTGCGCGCTTCGGCGTGCCGGTACGCGACCGCGCGCCAGTCGGCGACCTGGACCGGCTCCAGGACGCCTTCCTCGACCAGTTCCTGCACGGCTTGCCGGGTGACGTCCGGGCCCAGGCGGTAGTAGTCGCGCAGGTCGGTTTCCGTTGCCACGCCCAGTGCCCGCGCCGAGCGGTCGATCAGGCCGCGGGCACCTTCGTCCGCGGAAACCTTGCGGGACAAGATCTCCGGCGGCACCACTCGCTCAGTCAGGTCGTACAGCCGCTCGAAAGACCGCCGCGTGCCAGTGCTCAGCTGGCCGACGCCGAACAGGTACTCGCACGCCTTCTTCACCACCGAGCGTTCCCACCACGCGCCCGGCCCGCGCCGGACCGCCTCGGTTTCCAGCTCCTTTTCGATCGCCCCGGCCCCGATCGGACCGTGTTCCTTCACGACCGCCAGCACGTCGTCGAGCAGGCCGGGCATCGTGTCGACCACCCGGGTGTAATTGCGCCACCAGCCGTCCCGTTTCGCGCCGGACCGCAGCAGCGGCCAGTCTTCGATCGGCAGCAGGCTCGCCTCGTGCGCCCACGACTCGACCAGCAGCCGCGGCCGGCGCGCGCGGTGGCTCCAGGCGGCGTCGTCGACCAGCGCCGGGTCGTACGGGCCCAGGCGCGAGAACAGCGGCATGTAGTGCGCGCGCACGGCGACGTTCACCGAGTCCAGCTGCAGCAACTGGACCCGCGACAGCACCTTGGCGAGGTGCCGCCGGGTCGGGGCCGAGGCGGGCCGGGGGTCGGCGAATCCCTGCGCGGCCAGAGCGGTGCGGCGGGCGACGGAAAGGCTGATCGTCTGCATGATTCCGCCATGGTGCCAGCCACCCCCGACAGTTTCGGTACATTGCCCGCGTGAGTGCCGCCGAAGTCCGTCCCGCGAACCCGTCCGACGCCGCGGAGATCGCCCGCATCCAGCGGCTGACCTGGCGGGCCGCCTACGCCGGGCTCCTGGGCGAGCAAGCCATCGACGAGCTCGACAAGGCCGATCTCGAGGGCACCTGGGCGGAGACGATCGAGTACCCCGATTCCCGCGTCTACCTGGCCACCGAGGGCTCGTTCACGGTCGGCTACTGCGTCGCGGGCCCGGCCCCGGAGGACGAGGCCGCCGCGGCCGACGGATCGGCGCCCGAGGACGCTCCCGGGTTGATCGCGTCGCTGGTGGTCGAGCCGCGCTGGGGCCGCCGCGGGCACGCCGGACGGCTGCTCGCGACCGCCGCCGCCGACCTGCGCGCGAACGGGCTCAGCCGCGGCATCACCTGGGTCGCCCAGTCCGATCACGCGACGCTGGGCTTCTACCGCCGCGCCGGCTGGTCCCCCGACGGCACCGTCCGCACCCTCGACACCGGCCGCGGCACCCTGCGCGAAGTCCGGCTCACCGGCACGCTGGACCTGGAACTCACACAGTGACCGGCTCTTCGCGCTTCGCGAAGACCACCCAGCGCATCACCGAGTACATGAACACGCCCTCGCACGCCCCCGCGATCAGCCGCGACAGGTGGTATTCGACACCCAACGCGGCCAATCCAGCACCCAGCCCGAGCAGGAACGCCACGTAGTTCACCGCGATCGCCACCGCGTACAGCACCGCCTGGCGGCCCACCGGCGCGTGCGAACGGAAGTTCAGCGCGCGGTTCAACACGAAACTCAACCCGAACGCGACCACGTACGCGACGCTGATCGACAGCCACACCGGCCACTTCAGCCCGCCGTGGAACAACGTCAGCAGCACCAGGTCGACGCCGAACGTGAAGCCGTTGATCACCGCGAAACCGAGGAAACTCGGCGCGACGATCCGCGACAGTCCGAACGGCAGAACGCGCACGACCGCGGCGCACAGTCCGGCGAAACGGTCGGCGAGGGGCACCTCAGGCACCTGTCCGAGAGTGGCAGCAGAAGGTGACCGAGAGCGGTCGGCCAGGTGATCTTCTGGGGTTGGCGCCCAGGAAAAGAGTGGGGTTAACCCCCGTGATCTTTTCGTGATGGCTGATAGCTTTGGGGTGAGCAGGGACACGGAGGGGGTGACGCGATGGGATGGGTGCTCCTGACCCTCGGCGTCGCCTTCGGCTCGGCGATCGTGCCGCTGGTCAACGCGGAGCTCTTCGTCATCGGCCTCTGCGCGAGCCAGCACAGCGTGCACTGGCTGTGGCTGGGCGGCGCGGTCGCGGTCGGCCAGATCGCCGGGAAACTGCTGTACTACCTGGCCGCGCGCGGCTCGATCCGGCTCCCGAAGGTCCTGCACGACCGGCTGCACCGCGAACGCCCGCTCACGCCGCGGCGGGTCCGCTGGCAGCTGCGCACCAAGGTGATCCGGAGCAAGATCGAGGCTCTGCGCGAACGCTGCCAGCGCCATCCGCACTGGATGACCGGCACATACGGGGTCAGCTCGCTCGTCGGGCTGCCCCCGTTCATGGCGACGAGCGTCCTCGCCGGGATGGTCCGGATGCGGCTGTCGACGTTCGTCGCCGCGGGCCTGGCCGGACGGTGGGTGCGGTTCAGCTTGCTGGCGGCTTCGCCCGCGCTGTTCGCCGGTTGGCTGCACTAGCCCGCTGCGGGAGCCGGGAGAGCCGCGAGAGCCAGCGTTTACTTGCGCTCCGCGGCTTCCAGCTCGATCGCCTTGCGCATCGTCGCCCGCGCCCGCCGCCGGTCTCCCGCGATGTCGTACGCGTACGCCAGCCGGTACCAGGCTCGCCAATCTTCTTGGCTCGCCTCGACTTCCGCGCGGCGCTCGTCGAACCACGCGTCCGCGGCGTCGCGGTCCACGCGGCCCGACGGGCGGCGCGGGAGGTCCGACACGTCCGGCAGGCCGCCCTCGGCGTCGAGCCGCCGCGACAGCCGCTGGATCTGCATGCCGGACCGCCACGTCATCACGACGATCCACACGCCCAGCAGCGGCAGCAGGAACACCCCGATGCCCAGCGCGATCCCGGCCGGCGTCCCGGTGCCGAGCAGCGCCACGGCCCGGTCCGCCAGCAGGACGAGGTACACGACCAGCGCCGCCGTCATCAGCAACGCGAAATTACGGGCTTTCACAGGTCGAGCACGTTCTCCAGGCCGACCGTCAGGCCGGGACGCGACACCACCGAACGCACGCCGAGCAGCACGCCCGGCATGAACGACGTCCGGTCCAGCGAATCGTGCCGGATGGTCAGGGTTTCGCCCTCGCCGCCGAACAGGATTTCCTCGTGCGCCACCAGGCCCGGCAGGCGGACCGAGTGCACGTGGACGTCCTCGACGGAAGCGCCGCGGGCACCGTCCATTTCGGACGTCGTGGCGTCCGGACCGGGAGCGAGGCCGGCCTCGGCGCGGGCGGCGGCGATCATCCGCGCGGTGTGCGCGGCGGTGCCGGACGGGGCGTCGGCCTTGCGGTTGTGGTGCAGTTCGATGATCTCGGCCGAGGCGTAGAACTTCGCCGCCTGCGCCGCGAACCGCATCGCCAGCACCGCGCCCAGCGCGAAGTTCGGCGCGATCAGCACGCCCACCGACGGCTTGTCCGCCAGCAGCCCGCGCAGTTCGGCCAGCCGTTCCTCGCTGAACCCGGTGGTGCCGACGACCGCGTGCAGGTCGTGCGCGATCAGCCAGCGCAGGTTGTCCATCACCGCGTCCGGATGCGTGAAGTCCACGACCACCTGGGCTTTTTCCAGGGCGGCGAAATCGTCGCCCGCGTCCAGCGCGGCCACCAGTTCCTGGTCCGCGGCGCCTTCCACGGCTTTCACCACGGTGGCGCCCATGCGGCCGCGCGCGCCCAGCACGCCGACGCGGATCGGGGACTCGGTCATGACGCGATCACCTCGTGCAGATCGTCCGGCAGGTCGTCGGCGTGAGCGTACGGCCCCACCACCGCCGCGGACGACACCCCGCCGGGGCGGCGCAGCAGAGTGCGAGCGAGCGCACACACGTCTTCGGTCGTGACCGCGTCGATCCGCGCGATCGTGTCGTCGACGCCCAGGTACCGGGCGTAGTTCAGCTCGTTCTTGCCGATCCGGGACATCCGCGACGACGTGTCCTCCAGGCCCAGCACCAGCCCGCCGCGCAGCTGCCCCTTGGCGCGCGCGACCTCGGCGTCGGACAGCCCGTCCGCGGCGACCGAGTCGAGCACCTCGCGGATCACGCCCGCGACCTGGCCCAGCCGCTCCGGCTGGCAGCCCGCGTACACCGACATGTGCCCGAGATCGGCGTAGCTCGCCACCGACGAATACACCTGGTACGCCAGGCCCCGCCGCTCGCGGATCTCCTGGAACAGCCGCGAACTCATGCCGCCGCCGAGCGCCGCGTTGAGCACCGAAAGCGTGAACCGGCGCTCGTCGTGGCGCGGCAGCGCGCGGAAACCGAGCATCATGTGCGCCTGCTCGGTGTCGTCCGGGTGCAGCGCCAGCTTCGGCACCGTCTTCAGCCGCGCACGGCCGGACCGCGGCGCGACCGGCGTCGCAGTGCCGCCGAGACGGTCCCTCAGCGCTCGCTTCACCAGCCGCAGCACCTGCGCGTGCTCGACGTTCCCGGCGACCGCGAGCACCATCCGCGGCAGGGTGTAGCGACGGCGGTAGAAACCCCGCAGCGCTACCGGAGACATCTCGGTGATGGACTTTTCCGTGCCCAGCACCGGACGTCCCAGCGGATGGTCGCCGAGGATCGCGCTGACGAACTCCTCGTGCAGCAGGTCTTCCGGGTCGTCGTCGCGCATCGCGATCTCTTCGAGGACGACGCTGCGCTCCATGTCCATGTCGCGGTCCGCGCACTGCGCTTCGAAGACCACGTCGGTGACGAGGTCGAGCGCCAGTGGCAGGTCCGCGTCGAGGACCTGGGCGTAGTAGCAGGTGTGCTCTTTCGCCGTGAAGGCGTTGAATTCGCCGCCCACCGCGTCGATTTCTTCGGCGATCTGGGTGGCGTCGCGGTTGGCGGTTCCCTTGAACAGCAGGTGTTCCAGGTAATGCGCGGCCCCCGCGACCGCGGCCGGCTCGTCGCGCGAACCGACGCCGACCCACAGGCCGACCGTCGCCGAACGGGACGCGGGGACGTGCTCGGTGATCAGCCGCAGGCCGCCGGGCAGGACGCTCCGCTTGACGACCGCACCGTCCGAAGTGGACTCGAGCGTACGGGTGGTGCCGACGGGCTGCTCGTGCCCGGAAACCTGCCGTGCCAATGAAACCTCTGTGTTGGATTGCGCCGGCTCCGCCGTCGCGGGCGGGATCGCCTTCAAGTCCCGCGGTTCGCTTGAGTGAGGCGAAGTCTGACAGCGTGGGGGCGGATCGCAGCGAGGGCCTCCTGCCCGGGTGGGGCAGGAGGCCCTCGATGGGACTGCGGGTGTTACTTGGCTTCGGCCTTCTCCGCCTCGGCGTCGCCTTCGGCCGGCTTCGCCGCGTCGTCGTCCTTGACGACGATCAGGCTGATCTTGCCGCGGTTGTCGATGTCGGCGATCTCGACGCGGATCTTGTCGCCGACGTTCACGACGTCCTCGACCTTCGCGATCCGCTTGCCGTTGCCCAGCTTCGAGATGTGCACGAGGCCGTCCTTGCCCGGCAGCAGCGAGACGAACGCGCCGAACGCGGCCGTCTTCACCACGGTGCCCAGGAAGCGCTCGCCGACCTTCGGCAGCTGCGGGTTGGCGATGGCGTTGATCTTGCCGATCGCCGCCTCCGCCGACGGGCCGTCGGCCGCGCCCACGTAGATCGTGCCGTCGTCCTCGATCGAGATGTCGGCGCCGGTCTCCTCGGTGATCGAGTTGATCATCTTGCCCTTCGGGCCGATGACCTCGCCGATCTTGTCGACCGGGATCTTCACCGAGGTGACGCGCGGGGCGTACGGGCTCATCTCGTCCGGGCCGTCGATCGCCTCGGCGATGACGTCCAGGATGGTGAGGCGAGCGTCCTTCGCCTGCTTCAGCGCGGCCGCGAGCACCTCGGACGGGATGCCGTCCAGCTTGGTGTCCAGCTGCAGCGCGGTGATGATGTCCTTCGTGCCGGCGACCTTGAAGTCCATGTCGCCCAGCGCGTCCTCGGCGCCCAGGATGTCGGTCAGCGCGACATACCGCGTCTCGCCGTCGACCTCGTCGGACACGAGGCCCATGGCGATGCCCGCGACCGGAGCCTTGAGCGGCACGCCGGCGTTGAGCAGGCCCATGGTGGACGCGCAGACCGAGCCCATCGACGTGGAGCCGTTGGAGCCCAGCGCCTCGGAGACCTGGCGGATCGCGTACGGGAACTCGTCCCGCTTCGGCAGCACCGGGACCAGGGCGCGCTCGGCGAGCATGCCGTGGCCGATCTCGCGCCGCTTCGGCGAACCGACGCGGCCGGTCTCGCCGGTGGAGAACGGCGGGAAGTTGTAGTGGTGCAGGTAGCGCTTCGTCGTCTCCGGCGACAGCGAGTCGATCTGCTGCTCCATGCGGAGCATGTTCAGCGTGGTGATGCCCAGGATCTGGGTCTCGCCACGCTCGAACAGCGCCGAACCGTGCGCCCGCGGGACCACGGCGACCTCGGCCGAGAGCTGGCGGATGTCGGTCAGGCCGCGGCCGTCCATCCGGATCTTCTCGGTGAGGACGCGGGTGCGCATGATCTTCTTGGTCAGCGCCTTGAACGCACCGCCGACCTCCTTGTCGCGGCCCTCGAAGGCTTCGCCCTCGCCGAGGCCGAGCTTCTCCAGGACGGCGGCCTTGACCTCGTCGGTCGCGGCGTCGCGCTCCTGCTTGCCGGGGATCTGCAGGGCCTTGGCCAGCTCGTCGGACGCGATCGCGGCCACGGCCTCGTAGATGTCCGGCTGGTAGGCCGGGTACAGCGGGAACTCGCCGGTCGGCTTCGCGGCGTCGGCGGCCAGGCGCTGCTGCGCCTCGCACAGCACGCGGATGAACGGCTTCGCGGCCTCGAGGCCCTCGGCCACCGTGGCCTCGTCCGGGGCCTTGCCGCCCTCGGCGATCAGGTCCAGCGTGTGCTCGGTGCCCTCGGCCTCGACCATCATGATGGCGACGTCGTCACCGACGATGCGGCCGGCGACCACCATGTTGAAGGTGGCCTTCTCGAGCTGCGGCCAGGTCGGGAACGCGACCCACTGGCCCTCGATCAGCGCGACGCGCACGCCGCCGACCGGACCGGAGAACGGCAGGCCGGCGATCTGGGTCGAGGCCGACGCGGCGTTGATCGCCAGCACGTCGTACGGGTCGTCCGGGTTGAGGCTCTGGACGGTGATGACGACCTGGATCTCGTTGCGGAGGCCGTCGGCGAAGGACGGGCGCAGCGGGCGGTCGATCAGGCGGGCGGTGAGGATCGCGTCGGTCGACGGGCGGCCCTCGCGGCGGAAGAACGCGCCCGGGATGCGGCCGGCGGCGTACATCCGCTCCTCGACGTCCACGGTCAGCGGGAAGAAGTCGAAGTGCTCCTTCGGGTGCTTCGACGCCGTGGTCGCCGACAGCAGCATGGTCTCTTCGTCCAGGTACGCGACGACGGCGCCGGCGGCCTGCTTGGCGAGCCGGCCGGTCTCGAACCGGACGGTGCGGGTGCCGAACCGGCCGTTGTCCAGAACGGCTTCGGTTTCGAACACGGTGACTCCGGTGGAGTCGGTCATATGGTCAATCTCCTCTTTGGTTCCTTCGTACGGCGTGAGTCTCCCACTGTGGGACCCGGTTCGCCCGAGGACGCTCGAGGAGGTGTGAGGCCGGTCTTCGATCGAAGCCCCCGGGTCCGTTGCCCGGGAACCACTACCGAGGACCGGCGAGATCGTTCCTCCAGCGCGCTCGCGCCGTGTGGGGGGTGTGCTTGCGGCGAGGGGGAGCGGCCGGAGCCGCTCCCCCTCGTCAGCACGCTATCGACGCAGGCCGAGACGCTTGATCAGGTCGCGGTACCGCGCCACGTCCACCTTTTCCGTGTAGTTCAGCAGCCGGCGGCGACGGCCGACCAGCAGCAGGAGACCGCGACGGGAGTGGTGGTCGTGCTTGTGGGTCTTCAGGTGTTCGGTGAGGCCGATGATCCGCTTGGTCAGCAGCGCGACCTGGGCCTCGGGGGATCCGGTGTCCGAGTCGTGCAGCCCGTACTCGGCGAGGATCGTCTTCTTCTCTTCGGTGGACAGCGCCACTGGTGGTGCTCCTTGTGCATCTCGTGCCGTGAGGCCCGCACCGCGCTGCGCGGCCGGGTGAGACGGTCGCGGCCGCCACGGACTGCAGCCGGACCCGGTTTCTGAGGTTACCAGCCGGTTGAACTGCGGCTTCCGGCGCGTGCGGCTAGCTGGGCAGGACGGCCTCACGCGCGCCGCAGGGGCCAGGCCCGCAGCGTGCGGTACGGGCTGCCGCCGCCCATCAGCTCGACCCGGTCCGCGGTCCACACCCGGCTGCGGAAATCCGCGAGGTGTTCCGTCCACGCCGTCGGCGGCCGCGTGCGGGAGCAGCGCGCCAGCGTCAGGTGCGGCCGGTAGGGCCGGTCCTCGTCGGAGCCCACGGCCGCGGCGAGATCGGCGAGGTCCTCCCCTGCCACTCCCAACCACAGCACTCCCGGAAATGTTCCCGAACCGCGGAGCTGGACGTCAACGGATTTCCGGCCGTCCAGCACCCGGTCGAGGACCCCGCCGCGTTCGGCGGGGTCCGCCTCGCCGTAAAAAGCCAGCGTGACGTGCCAGCCGGCCGGATCGCTCCAGCGCAGCAGCCGGTCCCGGGAGCCGAGCGCGGCGGCGATCTCCGCCGCGACGTCGGCGGGCGGGCGCAGCGCGGTGAACAGCCGCATCGGCTACTGGCCCGACGCTCCCGCGCGGCGGAGCAGGTCGGCGAGCGCCGGGAAGTCCTCGTCGAGCAGCTTCGCCGCCTCGGCGAGGTTCTCGTCCTCGGCGACGTCCCGGATGCCCGCGAGCAGGATCTTCTCGTCCGAGCTGACCGGGATGTTGTCGCGGCCGACGGTGGGCCGCGAATCGCGCACGTCCTCCAGCGCGGCCTGCATCGCGTCGCGGTCGCCCGCGGCGACCTCGGGCACGAGGATCTTGCGTTCGAGCATGATCATCCGCGCCAGCACGACCGGATTGCCGATCTTCGCCCGCCGCCCGCTCATCACCTGGCTCAGCATCGGCGCGCTGATCCCCAGCACCTCGGCCAGGAACGCCTGCGACACGTCGAAGGCCACGACCAGCCGGCGCACCCGATCGCCCAGCGGCTCCCCGTACCACTCCCGCTGCAGCGCGATGTTCCGCTGGACGATCTTGTGGTCCTCCACCTAGCTCCGCTCCCCTAGCGCTGTCGTCCCGCGGCCCGGTGCGGCCGGCCCACCTTGGTCCACCGGCCCGGCGCCGCCGGCCCATCTTGCCACCCCGGACGCCCCCGGCGGGCCGGAACGCCCGATTCGCCCCCGGTCCGGCCCGCTCCGGGGCCGGGTCCGCTCAGCTGTCCGAGCCGAGCGCTTCCCTGGTCCGGGCCACGTCCTCGTCGATCTTCTTCACGAGATCGGCCGACGCGCCGAACCGCGCCTGGTCCCGCAACCGGGTGACGAAGTCCAGGGCGACGTGCTGGCCGTAGAAGTCCTCGTCGACGTCCAGCACGAACGCCTCGACGGTGCGCTCGCGGCCGGAGAACGTCGGGTTCGTGCCCACCGAGACCGCCGCGCGCAGCCGGCGGCCCGGGTCGGACAGCCGGGTGAACCAGGCCGTGTAGACGCCGTCGGCGGGCACGGCGGCGAACCGCGCGGTGGAAAGGTTGGCCGTCGGGTAGCCGAGGTCGTGGCCCCGGCCGTCGCCGCGGACGACGATGCCCTCCAGCCGGTGCGGACGGCCGAGCGCGTCGGCCGCGGCCTCCACGTCGCCGGCGTCGATGCACGAGCGCACGTAGGTCGACGAGAAGGTGATGTCGTTGGCGCCGCGGTCGTCGTCGAGCGAACGGCCCTGCAGTTCCGCGCCGTAGGCGACGAACCCGAACCGGCGGCCGAGTTCGCGCAGCAGCGCGACGTTGCCCGCGGCCTTGGCCCCGAAGGTGAAGTTGTCGCCGACCAGCACCGCGGCCGCGTGCAGCCGGTCGACCAGCACCTCGTGCACGAACTCGTGCGGGCTGAGCCGGGACAGCTCCAGGGTGAAGGGCAGCACGCAGAACACGTCCACGCCGAGCCCCTCGACCAGCTCGGCCTTGCGCCGCAGGGTGGTCAGCTGCGCGGGATGGCTGCCCGGGCGCAGCACCTCGGACGGATGCGGGTCGAAGGTCAGCACCACGCTGGGCACGCCGCGTTCGGCGGCCGTCGCCACGGTGCGCTTGATCAGTTCCTGGTGCCCGCGGTGCACGCCGTCGAACACGCCGATGGTGACCACGCATCGTCCCCAGCCGCCCGGGAGGTCCCCGAGCCCACGCCACCGCTGCACTGTTGTCAACTCTCCCCGAGCAAGGTGCCTTTGCCCCCACCCTATGCGGGCAGGAGGACCACCACCGACCGGGTCACTCCCTCGGTGTCGGAGGCCAGGGCGAGCACGTGGCCGTCCGGCGCGAACAGGCCGTACGTGCCGTCGATGCCCGCTGCCGGGATGCGCCTTCCGTACTGGACGGCCTTGGCGGTGGCGGCGTCGAGATCCCGGCGCGGGAACGCGGCGGCGACGGCGGCGTCGAGGTCCAGCGACAGTTCCGGTTTTTCTTCGAGCTGGTCGAGCGTGCGCGCGCGGGCGAGCGTGAACGGCCCGACTGTGGTGCGGCGCAAGGCTTTCAGATGCCCGCCGACGCCGAGCCCGGCGCCGAGGTCCCGGGCGAGCGCGCGGACGTAGGTGCCGGACGAGCATTCGACGATCGCGTCGAGTTCGATGCGGTCCTCCTCGCGGCGGACGCCGAGAACGTCGAACCGGTGCACGGTCACCGGCCGCGGCGGGAGGACGACGTCTTCTCCCGCGCGCACCCGGGCGTACGCGCGCTTGCCGTCGATCTTGACCGCGGAGACGGCGCTGGGCACCTGCTGGATGTCGCCGGTCAACGCGGCGATGCCGTCCGCGATCTGCTCGTCGGTGACGGCGGCCAGGGTTTCCGGCGCGGCATCGTTTTCGGCCAGCGGTTCGCCTTCGGCGTCGTCGGTGGTGGTGGACCGGCCGAGCGACAGCGTGGCGAAGTAGGTCTTGCGGTCGAGGGCGAGGTGGCCGAGGAGTTTGGTGGCGCGCTCGATGCCGAGCACCAGCACGCCGGTCGCCATCGGGTCGAGCGTGCCGGCGTGGCCGACCTTGCGGGTGCCCATGATCCGCCGCGCCCGCGCGACCACGTCGTGCGACGTCATGCCCGCCGGTTTGTCGACGATGAGCAATCCGGGCGGCGGGGCGGGACGACGCGGTTCTTTCGGGCGAGACACGGCGGAAACCCTACCTAGGCTTCGTTTCGCGGCTGGCACCCGGTTCGAGCGGGTGCGCTGGAAGGGGTTGCGGGGTGGTGAGGTGGTGGGGGCCGGTCCGGATGGCGGGAGCGGCTTGGGCGATTTGGCTTGTCGACTGGTCCGGCGGGGTCGACTGGCTCGGGCGGCTGGCTCGGGCAAGCGCCCTGAGCAGTCGGCCCGGACACGCGCTCCCCACCGCCAACCGACCCGGCAACCCCGCCAGGGGCAACCGACTCGGGCGACGGCCCTGGCGGGCGACTGCCTAGGACAGCTGGCTCCCTGACACTCGACCGGCTCGGGCGGCTGGCTCGGGCAACCGACCCGGCGAACGTCCCGGGCCGTCGAACCGGTCAGGGCAGCTGGCTCAGGCGGCGGCCGCGGCCTCTTCCGGGGCGCGGTCCCAGCGGTGCCGCCGGATCTGGACCGGGACTTCTTCTCCTCGGGCCGCCGCGGCGAACACGTGGGCGCGGGCCCTCCGCCACCACACCAGCATTCGCGACGCGCCAACCGCCAGTACGCCCACGATGACCAGCAGCGCGATCCGGAAGTTGCCGCCGGTCGCCTGGAGCAGGATGCCGATCAGCAGTGCGGTCACGGTGGTCGCGAGGAAGCCGCCGACGTTCACCACTCCGGTCGCGGTGCCGACGCGCGACAGCGGGTTGTAGTCGCGGGCGACGGCGAAGCCGATCATCGATGCCGGGCCGCCCAGCGTCAGGAAGGCGAAGGCCGGGACGAGGACGCCTACCGGGACGTGGCCGTTCCAGCCGAGCAGCACCGCCCACACGATCGTCGCGCCGACGAGGTAGCCGACGACCAGCGGCACTCGCAGCGCCGGGGCGCGGCCGATCACCGCGCCCAGCAGCGGGCCGCCCGCCATGGAGCCGAAAACGAACACCGTCAGGAGCGCGCTGGCCGTCGCTGCGGGCAAGCCCTCGCCCTGCACCAGGAAAGGCATGCCCCACAACAGGGTCAGCACGTTCGGCGCGAACATCGTCGAGAAGTGCACCCAGAAACCCAGCCGGGTGCCGGGGGTTCGCCAGGCCAGCTTGACCTGCCGGCCGAGTTCCGCCGGGCGCACGGGTTCGCGCTTGCGTTCCGGCACGCCGTCCGGGGTGTCGCGGACCCGCAACGCGACCGGCACCGCGTAGAGCACCGTCACCGCGCCGACGGCGAGGAAGGTGACTGTCCATCCTGGACCGTCGAGGAGCAGGGTGAGCGGGACGGTCGCGATGAGGTTGCCGATGTAGCCGACGCAGGAGGTGAAGGACGCGAGCAGCGCGTATCGGTGCGCTGGGAAGTGCGCCGCGACGAGGCGCAGGACGCTGACGAAGGTGAGCGCGTCGCCGAAGCCGAGGACACCGCGGGCCAGCAGGCCGAGCGCGTAGGTGTCGGCGAGTCCGAGCAGCAGCTGCCCGGAGCCGAGGATCAGGACGGCGGCGGTGAGCACGCGGCGCGGGCCGTAGCGGTCGACCAGCACTCCGGTCGGGATCTGCATGGCCGCGTAGACGCCGACCTGAAGCACGGTGAAGATGCCGAGCGCGGCGGATCCGACGCCGAAGCGTTCGGCCGCCTTCAGCCCGGCCACGCCGAACGAGGTGCGGTGGAAGACGGCGAGCAGGTACACCGTGACCGCGGTGAGCCAGATGAGCCAGGACCGGACAGGGGCGCGGCCGGCGGGCGTCAAGAGTTCCTCCAGAGAGCAGGCGAGCGTCGGACAGAGGAGGACGACGACGCTGCCGCCTCGATAGTTGTATCGCCTCAGCAACCTCGATACATAGCCGTAACGCCGGTGGGATTCACCACAGATCCACTTCGCCCCGGATCCCGACGACGGTTTCGCCGCCGACCCACACGTCGTCGCCGTCTCGTTCGACGTGCACCCGTCCTCGCCTGCCGAGCCGCGTGCCCTGCGCCGCGACGTACGACTCCGGCGCGATGCCGTCGCCGATCAGCCACTGGCCCAGCGCCGCGTTGAGGCTGCCGGTGACCGGGTCCTCGACGACGTCGCTGAACGCTCGGACCTCGAACGCCGTGTCGGATCCGGCCGGCTGCGCACCGGCGACGCCCACCTTGAACGAGCCGAGTGCACCGAAGTCCGGCTCGATCGCGAGGACGGTCGCCGCGTCGCGCAGCAACAGCGCGACCCAGCCGGGGCCGTTGTCCGCCCACCGCGCGTCGAGGACGTCGGCGTCGCCGAGGTGCAGGCCGCGCTTCACGGCGGCGAGGTCGGCGTCGTCCACCGGACCGCTGCGGCGCAGCGGAGGCGCGGCGAACGCCAGCCGGTCGCCGTCGCGGCGCACCCGGACCAGCCCGGCCCCGCATTCCTGCACGAGGTGCCCGGCTTTCGGCTCTCCCCCGGCGGCCAGCCACGCCCGCGCGGACCCGAGCGTCGGATGCCCGGCGAACGGCAGCTCCCGGCCCGGGGTGAAGATCCGGACGCGGTAGTCGGCGGCCGGGTCGGAGGGCTGCAGCAGGAACGTGGTCTCGCTGAGGTTCGTCCAGCGGGCGAACGCGGCCATCCGCTCGTCGGACAGCCCGTCCGCGCCGTGCACGACAGCGAGCGCGTTGCCTCGGGTGAGCTCGTCGGTGAAGACGTCGACCTGGGTGAACTTCGGCATGCGCCCACCCTCGCATCCGCCGGGCGACGGCGGCGAGCGGGTTTTGCCGTTACGCCATCACGCCTCCCGCACCGCGCCGACCACGGCCCACCGCCCGGACCGCCATCGCGCCACCACGGCCGCCAGCCGGAACACCATGAACAGCGACAATCCGCTCCAGATCCCGCTCAACCCCCAGCCCAGCGCCAGCGACAGCCAGATCAGCGGCAGGAACCCGAGACCGGCGCTGACGAGCGTCGCGGTGCGGAGGAAGGCGGCGTCGCCCGCACCGAGGAGGACGCCGTCCAGCGCGAACACCACACCCGCGATCGGTTGCAGCGCCACGAAAAACCACCAGGCGTGCGGGATTTCGCCGAGCACTCCCGGATCGGACGTGAACGCGTGCGGCAGGACGCTCCACAACGCCGCGAACAGCACGCCCAGGAAGCAGCCGAGGACCAGGCCGTAGCCGGTGATCTGCGTGGCCACCCCACGCGCCTGCCGAGCCGCTCCCGCGCCGAGCGCCGCGCCGACGAGCGATTGCGCGGCGATCGCGACCGAATCGAGCACCAGGGACAGGAACGTCCAGAGCTGCAGGACCACCTGGTGCGCCCCGACTGCCTCGGTCGACGTGCGCGCGGCCACCGCGGCGGCCGAAACGAAGCAGGCCTGGAACGCGAAACTGCGCAGGACGAGGTCCCGGCCGAGGCCCAGTTGCGCCCGCATGACCGGGAAATCCGGCCGCAACGGCACCTTTTCCCGCACCAGCGCGGCGAGGAACATCGACGCGGACACGACCTGCGCGACGACGTTCGCGATCGCCGACCCCTCCAGCCCGAGGCCGGCGCCATACACCAGAACGGGGCACAGGATGGCGGAGATTCCGTTGCCCGCCAGCACATAGCGCAGCGGGCGGGTGGCGTCCTGCACTCCGCGCATCCAGCCGTTGCCCGCCATCGTGACGAGGATCAGCGGCGCGCCGAACAACGCGATCCGCAGCCACGACACGGCCGCCGCGGCGATCTCGTCGCTGCCCGAAAGCGCGCGGGCGATCGGCTCGGCCAGCAGTTGCCCGGCGACGAGCAGCACCAGCCCGACCAGCACGCCGAGCCAGGTGGCCTGCACGCCCTCGCGGACCGCGTCGGAACGCCTGCCCGCGCCGTGCAGCCGCGCGGTGCGGGAGGTGGTGCCGTAGGACAGGAAGGTGAGCTGGGTGGAGATCTGCGACAGCACGACCCCGCCCAGCGCGAGGCCGGCGAGCGGCAACGCCCCGAGGTGGCCGACGACGGCGGTGTCGACCAGCACGTAGAGCGGCTCGGCGGCGAGCACGCCGAGCGCGGGCACGGCGAGGCCGAACACTCGGCGGGGCGGGATGCGGTCACCGCTGACGGCGGTGGTCGTGGCGTTTTCGGACACGGGGACGAGAGTAGCCACCGGGACCGACAATTCCGGCGGGCCGTAGGGCGGGCCTGGTTTCCCGCTCCCGGAGGGCGGGGCGGCGGGTGGCATCGCAGGACGGCGGACCGACGTCCTGCTCGGCCGGTCTGGAGAGCACGCATCGCTCCCACGCTCCAACGAGCCGGAGGGCAAACCTCGTTTCCCGCTCCGGCGGACCAGAGGGCAGGCATGGTTTCCCGCTCCGGCAGGCCGGGCAGCGGGCGCGGCATCCCCGGACAGCCAACCGACGCCCTGCTCCGCCAGCCGAGACAGCAAGCACCGCTCCACGCTCCAACGAGCCGGAGGGCAGCCTCGTTTCCCGCGCCGGCGGACCGGGCGGCGAACCTCTGTCCTGCGGCGAAAGGTCGGCCAACGTGCCCGGCTTCCTCCTCCGGCAGGCCGGACGGCGAGCCTGGTGTCTCGTTCCGGCGCTTCCCAGGCATACCATCGCGCGTCCGTGAAAGCGGCCATCACGAATCGTTTCGGCGGATGGTCCGTGAAGGGGCCTTTCACAGACCTGGCCGCAATGCCAGGGCTTAAGGGGGTGGCCGCACCGGCCGCCAGGCGTCCACAAAGGACCCAACCTCCGCGAAATGCCCGGTTCGTCCTCACCTGGCTTTTCTGATTGCCCAGTCCGGTCGCCGCTTTACGCCCCTGGCATTGGACCGGGCGGCGACGAGAGGGGTCCTTAAATGGAAAAAGAGCGAAGAAGCGGTGCGGGATCAGGAAGCCCGCAGCAACGGCGCCCTCTCGAGCGCCTCCCGCAGCCGCTCCAGGACGTCCTCCGCCGGGCCCTCCGCGGTGCACCCCGCGGCCATCCGATGGCCTCCCCCGCCGAATTCCGCGGCTGCGGCGGACACGTCGATGTCGCCCGCGGAGCGCAGCGAGACCGTCCACACTGGACCAGGCCCGGCCTCCTTCAGCACCGCCGCGACTCCGGCCTCCCGGGTAGCGCGCACCACGTCGATCACTGACTCCACCTCTTCGAGTCGCACCGTCGCCGCCGCGGCCGCGCGCACTACCGTGTGGACGAAGCCGAACCCTTGGGCCCCTTCGGGTTCCAGGCGCGCTTCCGACAGGACCGTCGCCAGCATCGGCAGCCACGCGAACGGGTGGTCGTCGACGATGCGGCGGGCCACTTCGCCCGGGTCCGCCCCGGCTTCCAGGAGGCGCGCCGCGATCCGGTGGGTTTCGGGGCTTGCCCGGCGGAAGCCGCTCGTGTCGGTGACTACCCCGGCGTACAGGCAGCGCGCCGCGGGCGCGTCCAGTTCGACGCCCATCGCCTCGATGATCCGCGTGACCAGGATCGCCGTCGCCTCGGCGGTGTCGTCGACGACGTGATGGGTGCCGTAGCGGCCGTTCGTCGCGTGGTGGTCGACGACCAGGACCGAACCGCCCGCGTCGCGGACCGCGGCGACCCTCGGGGCGAGCCTGCCCAGGCGGGCCAGGGTCGGAGTGTCGAGCGCGACGAGCACGCCGTCCGTCGGAGGGAGGGCGTCGACCGGGGTGATCAGGCCGTCGACGTCCAGCCAGGCCAGTGTTTCGGGGGCCTCGTCCGGCTCGCCGAAGGCGACTCGCACGCGCGCGCCACCACGATGCAGCACGTGGCCGAGGGCGAGCGCGCTGCCCAGGGCGTCGGCGTCGGGGCGCACGTGTCCGAGCAGCGTCACGTCGGTGGCCCCGGCCAGCAGTGCGGCGGCGGCCTCGATGTCCTGTACCAGGGAAGCTGTCACGATGTGTCACGCTACGCTCTGCGGGATGCCTGAGTACGTGATCCTCGTTCTGCCTTCCGCCAACCGCGTGTACGCCGCGTCGTCGCCGGCGCTGCTGCGCGCCGAGCTGGCGGCCTTCGGCGCCGGTCTTTCCGCCGAGGTGTCGGCGATCGAAGAGATCGAACTCGGCGGTGTCGGGTACGTGAAATTCGCCTGCGCGGCCCCGCTCGGCGAGCGCGACCTGGCGCTGCTGTCGAACCTGTCCTCGCTGTACGCCCTGTTCGAACTGGGCGACGGCGTGCTGCGGCCGGTCGCCGTGCACCCGCTGGCGAAGGCGGACTCCGACCTGCTGACTATCCAGAAGTACCCGGGCAAGACGAACGAGCAGTTCACGAAACTGCTGCTCAACCTCACCCTGCTGGCGACCTCGCGGCCCGCGGACTGGACGGACCGCGAACTGCATGTCCTCGACCCGCTGTGCGGCCGCGGGACGACGCTGAACCAGGCCGTGATGTACGGCTTCGACGCGACCGGCCTCGACGTCGACGAGCGCGATTTCGAAGCGTACGAACAGTTCGTGAAGACGTGGCTGCGCACGAAGCGCGTGAAGCACACCGCGGAATCCGGCCAGCTGCGCCGCAACAAGGTCCGCCTCGGCCGCCGACTGGACATCGAGTACGCGTTCGACAAGGACGACTACAAGGCGGGCCGCACCCGGCGGCTCAGCTACCTCAACGCGGACACCCTGACCACCGACGAGGTCCTCCGCCCGGCGTCGGTGGACCTGATCGTGACCGACGCGCCGTACGGCGTGCAGCACGGCAGCCACCGCGACACCGGACTGGCTCGCAGCCCGCGCGACCTGCTCGCGGCGGCGATCCCGGTGTGGAACCGGGTGCTCCGGCCGGGCGGTGCGCTGGGAATCTCGTGGAACACGCACGTGCTGCCGCGGGAGGACCTGGTGGCGATCCTGGAACGAGCGGGGCTTGCGGTGCGCTCGGGCGGGCCGTACGAGGAACTGGCGCACCGGGTGGACCAGGCGATCGTGCGCGATCTCGTGGTGGCGGGAAAGCCCGTCTGAAGCCGCGGCGGAGACCGGTGATCCGGCTACGCCACGCGCGGCCCGAGGAAGCGCAGCACCTCCGGCAGAACGCCCTTCCAGTACTCCGAGGTGTGCTTTCCCGGCGTGATCCGCGCGACCTCCGGATGGGCGGTGCTGATCAGCTTCCGGTTGGCGGCCACGAAAGAATCCCCGTCCCCGCACCACACGCCGAGACCGCGGGACGGGAGTTCGTCCACGTGCTGCAGCGGTTCCGCGGCCGTCCAGTCGTCCGGGGACGCGAAGACGTGCCGGGTCCGGGCTTCCGGCCAGGTGCGGAACAGGGCCGCGCTGCAGGTGGCCACCGCGGTCACGTCACGACGGCGGCGGGCCAGGTTCAGTGCTCCGAAGCCGCCCATCGAGATGCCGAAGAGCCCGGCCATCGGGCGGAGTCCGGATTCGGACAGCCAGCCGGGGAGTTCGTCGGTGAGCATCCGGTGCGGGTCGTCGCTGCCGTCGGGCATCCAGTAGTGGCTGCCGTCGACCGCGACGACCGCGAACGGCGGGGTCCCGGACCGGACCGCTGCGGTGAGGGCCGCGGGCAGGTCCAGGTCCAGGAACGTGCGGGCGTTCGCCCCTCGGCCGTGCAGCGCGACGCAGACCGGCAGGCCGGTGCTGGGAACGCCGTCGGGCGTCATGAGCACCACGTCGACGTCCCGGCCGCGGGCCGCGGAGTGCCTGCGGTGGATCGTGATCGACGCCTTCAGGGGCGACGGGCTGGAGGCCGGGGCAGCCGAGGGCGGCGCAGCCACCGGGGCGGAGCGCCCGGCGCAGGCGGCGACGAGCGCCGCGGGACCGCCGAGCAGCAGGCCGCGTCGCGTGACACCGGGCTTTGACCGCATCGCTTCAGCCGCGCGTCTCCTCTTCTGCTTGCTCCTCGTCCTCTTCGGCACGAGGGGCCTTGTACGGGTCCGCTTCGCCCGCGGGCTGCGCTCCGGTCGCCCGGCGCGCCACCTCGGCGTCCGATTCGCGGGCCTTCGCGAGCAGTTCTTCGATGCGGCGGGCGTCGTCCGGGACGCTGTCGGCGACGAAGGTGAGCGTCGGGGTGTAGCGGACGCCGGTGCCCTGTCCCACCTTCGTGCGCAGGACGCCGCGCGCGGCCTCCAGCGCGGCCGCGGCGCTCGCGAAGTCCGGTTCCGCGTCGACGGTTTCGCCGAGCACCGTGTAGTACACCGTGGCGTCGTGCAGGTCCGCAGTGACGCGGGCGTCGGTGATGGTCACCGCGCCCAGTCGCGGGTCCTTGACGTCGTGTTCGATCGCCGAGGCCACGATCTGCGAGATCCGCTTGGCGAGCTTGCGTGCCCGAGCGGGATCGGCCATGGCTGAGGTCTCCTTCTCCGGATTTCCCGGTGTTCTAGTCGTCCGGGCCGAGCAGCCGGCGGCGCGCGGAGAGCAGCTCGAATTCCGGGCGTCCGGCCGCGAAGCGCTCGCACGCGTCGAGCACGTCCCGGATGTGCTCGCCGTCGGGGGCGACCGCGGCGACGCCGATGAGCGCGCGCCGGTGCAGGTCCAGATATCCCGCCTCGGCGACCGAGACGGCGAATCGCTTCCGCAGTTCGGCCACCACCGGCCGCACCACGGATCGTTTCTGCTTCAACGAATGCACGTCGTCGAGCAGCACGTCGAGCTCCAAGGCTCCGACAAACAAAGCCAGCCACCAACCTACAAAACTCGACGGAAAAGCCCGGCTGGACCCCGGCGGGGGTCCAGGGGGCTTGCCCCCTGGCGGGGGCGCGGGGGTTCGACCCCCGCACAACACGCTGGCGGCGGGGAGGGGCGAGCGCAGCCTGCGAGCACGCCCCTCCCCCACGGGAGCCGTCAGCTACGGGGCTTCTCCCGCTGTTCGTAGGTCTCGATCACGTCGTCGACCTTGATGTCGCTGTACGAGCCCAGCGTGAGACCGCACTCGTACCCTTCCCGGACCTCGACCACGTCGTCCTTGAACCGGCGCAGCGAGTTGATCGGCAGGTTCTGCGCGATGACGTTGCCGTCGCGCAGGAGGCGGGCCTTGGCGTTGCGCCGGATCTCGCCGGACATGACCAGGCAACCGGCGATCGTGCCGATCTTGGAGGACTTGAAGACGTCCCGGACCTCGGCGCGGCCCAGTTCGACCTCTTCGTACTCCGGCTTGAGCATGCCCTTCAGGGCCTGCTCGATCTCCTCGATCGCCTGGTAGATGACCGTGTAGTAGCGCACGTCGACGCCCTCGCGGGTGGCCCGCTCGGTCGCCTTGCCCTGCGCCCGGACGTTGAACCCGAGGACGATCGCGTCGGACGCGGTCGCCAGGTCGATGTCCGATTCGGTCACGCCGCCGACGCCGCGGTGGACCACGTGCAGTTCGACGTCTTCGCCGACGTCCAGCTGCAGCAGCGCCGCTTCGAGGGCTTCGACGGTACCCGAGTTGTCGCCCTTGATGATCAGGTTGAGGCTGCTCGTCTCCTTCAAGGCGGAGTCGAGGTCCTCGAGGCTGACCCGCTTGCGCCGCGACGCGTTGAGCGCGTTGCGGGTGCGAGCGGAGCGGCGCTCGGCGATCTGCCGGGCGACGCGGTCCTCGTCGACCACCAGGAAGGTGTCGCCCGCTCCCGGCACCGAGGTGAACCCGATGACCTGGACCGGACGCGAGGGCAGCGCCTCGGTGACGTCCTCGTTGTGCTCGTCGACCATCCGGCGGACGCGGCCGTAGGCGTCGCCCGCCACGACCGAGTCGCCGACGCGCAGCGTGCCGCGCTGGACCAGGACGGTGGCCACCGGGCCGCGGCCGCGGTCGAGGTGCGCCTCGATCGCGACGCCCTGCGCCTCCATGTCCGGGTTGGCCCGGAGGTCCAGAGCCGCGTCCGCGGTCAGCAGGATCGCCTCGAGAAGCCCGTCGATGTTGATGTTCTCCCGCGCGGAGATCTCGACGAACATCGTGTCGCCGCCGTATTCCTCGGCGATGAGGTTGTACTCGGTGAGCTGCTGCCGGATCTTGTCCGGGTTCGCGCCCTCCTTGTCGATCTTGTTGATCGCGACCACGATCGGGGCCTTCGCGGCCTGGGCGTGGTTGATCGCCTCCACCGTCTGCGGCATGACGCCGTCGTCGGCCGCCACCACGATCACCGCGATGTCGGTCGAGTTCGCGCCTCGGGCACGCATGGCGGTGAACGCCTCGTGACCCGGGGTGTCGATGAAGGTGATCAGCCGCGGCACGCCTTCGAGCTCGGTCTCGATCTGGTAGGCGCCGATGTGCTGGGTGATCCCGCCGGCCTCGCTCTCGCGGACCTTCGTCTTGCGGATGGTGTCCAGCAATCGGGTCTTACCGTGGTCGACGTGACCCATGATGGTCACGACCGGCGGACGGACCTGCAGGTCCTCCTCGCCGCCCTCGTCCTCACCGTAGGTGATGTCGAAGGTCTCCAGGAGCTCGCGGTCCTCCTCCTCGGGGCTGACGACCTGAACGTTGTAGTTCATTTCGCCGCCGAGCAGCTCGAGGATGTCGTCCGACACGGACTGCGTCGCGGTGACCATCTCGCCGAGGTGGAAGAGCACCTGCACCAGCGAAGCCGGGTTGGCGTCGATCTTCTCGGCGAAGTCGGTCAGCGAAGCGCCGCGCGGCAGCCGGATCGTCTCGCCCTGGCCCTTGGGCAGGCGGACGCCGCCGACGCTGGGCGCCTGCATGTTGTCCATGTACTCCTGGCGCTTCTGCCGCTTCGACTTGCGGCCCTTGCGCGAGGGCCCGCCTGGACGGCCGAAAGCACCGGCCGTGCCGCCGCGGCCGCCGGGGCCGCCACGACCGCCGCCGCCGCGGAAACCGCCGCCGCCTGCCGGGGCGCCGCCACCGCCGCCACCGGGACGGAAACCGCCGCCACCGCCGCCGCCGGGACGGAAACCGCCGCCACCGCCGCCGCCACCGGGGCCGCCGCGGAAGCCGCCGCCACCGCCGCCGCTGCCGGGACGACCGCCGCCGCCACCGGGACGGCCAGCGCCGCCGCCGGGACCGCCGCGGCCGCCTGCCGGTCCGGCCGGACGGGCGCGGCCCGGCATCATGCCGGGGTTCGGGCGCGGGGGCATGTTGCCCGGGCTCGGCCGGTTGCCGCCGCCCTGCCCGCCGGGACGCGGCGGACGCTCGCCGCCGCCCTGGCCGCCGCCGGGACGCGGCGGACGGCTGTCGCCGCCCTGGCCGGGGCCGGGACGGGCGGGCGGACGCGGAGCCGGGGACCCGGAGCCGACGCCGAACGGGTTGTTGCCGACCCGCGGGGTGCGCGGACCGGGCTTCGGACCGCCGGGCTTGGGGCCCTGCGGCTTGGGCGGCACGACCGAACCGGCGGACGACGAGTCCTGCTGCTTCGGGGCC
>NZ_JACJHR010000050.1 GCF_014174495.1 Amycolatopsis echigonensis | reverse complement strand
CGCGCCGTAGTCACACTCAGCTTCGGGGTGCCCCCAACGAGGCCCGGGTGCAATGTCGCCGCCAGGCGACGAGCCGAACCCCCAAGAACGACTCACCGCCTCCGGAAAGCCTCCTCAATAACCTCCCACCGCTGCAAGTTATGCCGGGCATCAGCCAACGCGTCATGCTGATCCCCAGGCGCAGCAGGCAACTTGGGCTTTCCCGCGTCCTCCCACCTCTGACGGAGATCCCGGGTGAACCGGGGCAGCTGCCGAGGCAACGCGGGCATCGGCCCCCACAGCTGCGCCAGCGCCACGTGGTCATACGCCGCGAACCAGGCCCACAGCTCGATCCCGCCCGGCGGTTTCCCGAAGAACTCCAGCAGGTCGGTCCGGATCCGCTCCCGGCTCCGCCACGCCGGATCCGCCGGAGACGGCAGCTTGGGCAGCACGTTCTCCCGCACCCAAGCCCCGGCCCGTCCGGGGTCGAAATCGGTGGACACGGCATAGAACTCGCGTCCGCGCTCGTCAACGACACCGATCGACACCAGGTCGATCGTCACGCCGTCCTCGATGAATTCGGTGTCGTAGAAAAAACGCACCGGGGAACTCTAGTAGGGCGCTACCCGGCCTTCGTTTCCGGCACCCGGTCGGCGTCCAGGCCGCGGGCCTGGGCCGGCACCGCGGGCTTGACCCCGGCCGCCTCGGCGGCGAGCAGTTCCTTGGCCTTGGCCGCGTAGATGTCGACGTATTCCTGGCCGGACAGCTCCATCAGCGCGTACATGATCTCGTCGGTGATCGACCGTTCGATGAACCGGTCGCCGGCCAGGCCCTCGTAGCGGGAGAAGTCGAGCGGCTTGCCGAAGCGCACCTCGAGCCGCCGCGGCCACCACATCCGGGAACCGATCGGATTGACCTTGTCCGTGCCGATCACCGCCACCGGGATCACCACGCCGCGCGATTCGAGCGCGATCCGGGCGACGCCCGTTTTGCCCTTGTACAGCCGCCCGTCCGGGGAACGGGTGCCCTCGGGGTAGATGCCGAGCAGGTGCCCGTCCTTGACCAGCCGGATCGCGGTGTCGAGCGCGGCCTGCGCGGCGTTGCCGCCGGAGCGGTCGATGGGGAACTGGCCGACGCCGGTGAAGAACCACTTCTTGAGCAGGCCCTTGAACCCGGGCTCGGTGAAGTACTCCGATTTCGCCGGGAAGGTGACCTTGCGCTTGACCCGCAGCGGCATGAAGAACGAATCCGCGACCGCGAGGTGGTTGCCGGCGAGGATGGCGCCACCCGTCTCGGGGATGTTTTCGGCGCCGACGACTTTGGTGGGCCACAGCGTCTTCAGCAGCGGCCCGATGAACACCCACTTCATCAGCCAGTACAGCACCGGGTTCCAGTCCTTTCCTGCCCGCGCGGGCCCCGGCAGGCCAGGGTACGGAACAAGGACCGGCCCGCACAACGCGAGAACGGGCGGTCACCCGGGGGCAGCGACCGATCTCACAGCGGAACCGGAAGGATCCTCGCTTCCGCGAGGGGGACCCACAACCCGGCTTCGTCGTGAGAGCATGGGAGGACTCCACCGCTTCGATTCGGAAGGGCGTTCGTGATGGGCGTGCTCGCCGGCGCGGAACCGTTCTCCCACCCGGGTTCCTCCGGGGCCGGCTTCCTGCTCTGCCACGGATTCACCGCGACGCCGCACGGCATGCGCGCCTGGGGCGAGCACCTGGCCCGGGAAGGCTTCGCGGTGCGCTGCCCGCTGCTGCCCGGGCACGGCACGCACTGGCGCGACCTCAACCGGACGACCTGGCAGGACTGGTACGGAACCGTCCGCGAGGCGCTGCTGGCGCTGCGCGCGGACTGCGACCAGGTGTTCGTCGGCGGGATGTCGATGGGCGGGACGCTCACTCTCCGCCTCGCCGAGGAGTTCGGCGCGGACATCTCCGGCCTCGTGCTGGTCAACCCGTCGGTCACGCGGCTGAGCCTCGACGCCAAGGTGCTGCCGCTGCTGTCGCGAGTGGTCCCTTCGATCCGCGCGATCGGCAACGACATCGCGAAGCCCGGCGAGGTCGAACTGGCGTACCCGCGCACGCCGGTGCGAGCCGCCGCGAGCCTGGCCCGGCTGTGGAAGATCGTGCGCGCCGACCTGCCGAAGGTGACGCAGCCGGTGCTGCTGCTGCACTCGCGGGTCGACCACATCGTCGAACCCGAGAACTCGCAGATCGTTCTGGACGGCATCTCGAGCACGAACGTGACCGAGGTGGTGCTGGAGAACAGCTTCCACGTCGCGACGCAGGACCACGACGCGGAGCTGATCTTCAGCCGCAGTGTCGACTTCGCCCGGCAGCTGCGGGCGGGACAGGTGGGTGCCGGATGAACCGGGGGAAAGGCGCGGACGGACCCGAGGACGTCGACGCCACGTTCGCCGAGATCGTGGCCGACCTGCGAGCCGAGGGCGTGGGCGTGTTCCTGGACGAGGACCCGTTCTCCGGCGCCGGCCCCGCGTCCGCCGAACCCGACGCGTCCTCCAAGGCCGAACCCGAAGCGGGCGGCGCCAAGCCGAAGCCGTCCGCGGACCCGCCCGCCCCGTCCGCGCCGCCGGAGGGCTGGCGCACCGGCGGCGCCGACTGGGACGCCACGATGTTCTCCGGCGACCCGGCCGAGGACGACGAGCACTACGTGCCGCCGGAGCCGCCGCCGCTGCCGCGCTGGCGCAAGGGCGCGTTCATCGTGCTGCTGTTCTTCGTCGTCGGGCTCCTGCTGCTGATCGTGCCGAACCTGATCGGGGTCGGTCCCGCGCTCGCCACGCCGCTCGGCATCCTCTCGCTCGCCACCGGCATCGCGCTGCTCCTGCTGCGCGTGCGCCAGGGTCCGCCGCCCGGCGCGGACCCGAGCAACGGCGCCCAGGTCTGACCGGGCGGGCATGCGGATCGACTTCCACGCGTCCCGGCGTTCCACCGTCGGCGCGGAATGGGAACTCGCGCTGGTGGACCGGCGCAGCGGCGAACTGCGGTCGGTCGCGGAGGAACTGCTCGCCGCGGTCCGCCCGGACGACCGGGCCGAGCATCCCCGGATCAAACAGGAACTGCTGCTCAACACCATCGAGGTGGTCAGCGGCGTCTGCCGCACGGTCGGCGAGGTGAAACACGACCTCGACGAGGCGCTGGACGAGGTGCACCGGGTCGCCGATCCGCTGGGCGTCGAGGTGTTCTCCGCCGGCTCGCACCCGTTTTCCTCGTGGTACCGGCAGAAAGTGACCGACAAGGAGCGCTACGCCAAGCTGATCGACCGCACCCAGTGGTGGGGCAGGCAGATGCTGATCTACGGCGTGCACGTCCACGTGGGGCTCGACCACCGGGACAAGGTGCTGCCGGTGCTCGACGGGCTGCTGCGCTACGCGCCGCACCTGCAGGCGCTGTCCGCGTCGTCGCCGTACTGGTCCGGCGAGGACACCGGGTACGCCTCGAACCGGGCGCTGATGTTCCAGCAGCTGCCGACCGCCGGGCTGCCGTTCCAGTTCCGCGAATGGGCGGAACTGGAGGGGTACGTCGAGGACATGTTCACCACCGGCGTGATCGACCATTTTTCCGAGATCCGCTGGGACATCCGCCCGGCCCCGCATTTCGGCACCATCGAAATGCGCGTGTGCGACGGGCTGCCGACGCTGCAGGAGGTCGGCGCGATTTCCGCGCTCACGCAGTGCCTGGTGGACGACTTCAGCGACCGCCTCGACAAGGGCGAAGCGCTGCCGGTGCTGCCGCCGTGGCACGTGCAGGAGAACAAGTGGCGCGCCGCACGCTACGGCCTGGACGCGATCGTCATCCTCGACGCGGCCGGCCGCGAACGCCTCGTGACCGAAGACCTCGCCGAGCTGCTGGACCGGCTGGAACCGGTCGCCAAGCGGCTGGACTGCGTCCGCGAACTGCGCGATGTCGAGCACATCCTCCGCGTCGGCGCGAGCTATCAGCGGCAGCGGGCGGTCGCGAAGCAGTACAACGGATCCTTGAAGGCCGTGGTCGCCGCGCTGGTCACCGAGATGCGCGACGGCGTGCCGCACGCTTAGCTGGCCCGGGAGGCAGCGATGTCGCATACGTTCCGCACGCTCGTCGAGCTCAACGGCAAAACCGCCACCGGCTTGCGGGTCCCGGCCGAGGTGGTCGAGGCGCTCGGCCAGGGACGGAAGCCGAAGGTCCGGGTGACGATCGGCCCGCACACCTACCGGAGCACGGTCGCGGTCTACTCCGGCGAGTTCATGCTGCCGCTCAGCGCGGCGAACCGGGAGGCGGCCGGGGTCGCCGCCGGGGAGACGGTCGAGGTCACGCTCGAAGCGGACCTCGCCGAGCGGACGGTCGAGGTGCCGGACGACCTCGCGGCGGCGCTGGCCGAACGGACCGGCGCGCGGGCCGCGTTCGACAAGCTTTCCTTTACCGCACAACGGGAACGCGCCGAAGCCGTCACGTCGGCCAAGCGTGCCGAGACGCGGGAGCGGCGGATCGCGAAAATCGTCGCCGAGCTTGCCTAGCCCACGGTCAGACCTGGTTTGCCGAAGCCGCCGAGCACGGTGTCGACGACACGGGTCGCCAATGCGTCCGGGTCGTCGGAGTCCTGGTCCTGCGCCGCTTCGTGGATGAGCGCGCAGTACACGCGGCGCGCCCACACCAGGTCGACGCCGGGCCGCAGCGCGCCGCTCTCCGCCAGCCGCCGGAAGAACACGTCGCACTGGGCGACGACGTCCGGGGTCAGGACGCCTTCTTCCGCCCGGTGCGCGTTCATTGCGAAGCCCCACCGGAGCTTGACGCGCAGCACGTTCGCGGTCACCTGGTAAAGCGCCACCAGCGGCTGCGTGACGTCGGGACGGACGCTGGCGAGCGCGTTCTGGAACTGCTGCGTCGCCCAGAGGGTCATGGCGTCCACCAGCGCTTCCCGGCTGGCGAACCGGCGGTGCACGGTCGTCCGCGAGACGCCGGCGGCCTCGGCGATCTGCTCCATGGTCGCCGACGGGTTGTCGCTGAGCACGCGTTCGGCGGCCTCGAGGATCGCCTGGGCCGTCCGTTCCGAGTCCGCGCGCCGGGCCCGTTTCTCCATGCCGCTCAGTTTACGCCATGGTTGCCACTCGATACTTAGTTGCGTCACTGATGTTGCAACTGCTAGCTTAGTCGCATCGTCCTTGACACACTTTGGGGGTTGTCCCGATGGACCTGCAACTGAGCGGCAAGACGGCGGTCGTCACCGGAGCGAGCCGAGGAATCGGACTCGCCACGGTTTCCACGCTGATCGGCGAAGGGATGCGAGTGGTGGCCGCCGCCCGCACGATCACGCCGGAGCTGAAGGAAACCGGCGCGGTGCCCGTCGCGGTGGACCTCTCGGCTCCAGACGGCCCCGGACAGTTGATCGACCAGGCCGTCGCGGAGCTCGGCGGGCTGGACGTCCTGGTGAACAACGTCGGCGGCGGCGACAGCGCCAGCGGGCAGGCCGGAGGTTTCCTGGCGCTCACTGATCAGCAGTGGACGGACATGCTGGAGCTGAATTTCCTCGCCGCGGTACGGGCTTCCCGGGCCGCGCTGCCGCATCTGGTCGAGCGCCGGGGCGCGATCGTCACGGTTTCCTCGAACGGTGCGCGGATGCCGCACTCGGGCCCGATCGCTTACACCACCGCGAAAGCCGCGCTGACCGCGTTCGGGAAGGCGCTGGCGGAGGAGTTCGGACCGCGGGGCGTACGGGTCAACACTGTCTCGCCCGGACCGGTTCGCACTGCGCTGTGGGAAGGTCCGGACAGCTACGGCGCCGAGCTGGCGTCGTCGATGGGGTTGTCGCACGAGGATTTACTGGCCGGGCTGCCCGCCGGTGCGGGGATGCTGACCGGCCGCCTGGTCGAACCGGATGAGGTGGCCACGTTGATCGCGTATCTGGCGTCGCCGCTGGCCGCGAGCATCACCGGGGCGGACCACCTTGTCGACGGGGGATCGGTGAAGACCGTGTGACGGCTGCTTGGCGCGCCGACACTCTTGGCTCGCCGGCTCAGTGCCCGCGATCAGTGCCCTGGACGGCGTTCGCCCAGCTCCCGCAGCAACGTTCCCGGACCAAGCACCCGCGCGCCCAGCTCCCCGACCCGGCCCCGCAATTCGCGGTCCGCCGTCACCACCACGACATGATCATCCGGACGCTGCCGCGCCACGGCGGTCACCTCGACGATCTTCGAATCGCCGTCGGTCTCCGCCGCGACGACCTCGACGCCCGGGATCGGTTCCACTCCCCTGGCCTTGCCCTCGACCACCAGCACCACGCGAGGCCACCAGGACCACGCCGGTCCCGCGCCGATGCCCGCCACGTCGTCGCGCAGACCGCGTTCGGCGGGGGCGGTCAGCTGGTCGCGCAACCGTTCCGCGGCGCCGCGGCGGTCGCGCCACCAGCCGTCCGGGCGGGAGCCCATCACGTTCGCCGCGTCGACCACCAGGACCAGTTCCCGGCCCAGCTGCTCGCGCAGCACCGGCCAGGCGGCGGCGAAATCGCGGTGGAGGTCGAGCGCGGCCACCTCGTCCGGCGGGACCCAGCGCATCTCGGCGCTTTCCTCGTTCGCGACCTGGGCCTGCAACGCGCTGTCGGCCAGGCCGAGGACGGTGGTGTACTGCCATTCGCCGTGGTCGAGCACCGAAGCGGACATCGCGCGGAACGCCGACGCGGGGATGGCGGCTTCTTCCCACGCCTCCCGGGCAGCGGCCTCGGGCACCGTCTCGCCGGCTTCGAGCGCGCCGCCGGGCAAGGCCCACGTGCCGCCGTTGTGCACCCACCACGCACGTTGCTGCAACAGCACGCCGCGGCGGGGATCGCACAACAACAACCCGGCCGCGCCGAACGCGCCCCAGTGCTGCCTGCCGCAGGAACACCGCACGAAGCGGTTGGCGGTCATCGGCGTCACCCGGCCCAGCCTTCCACAGAACGTCGTGCGTGTTAATCCCGGCAAGAACCGTGATCAGCACTCACAACGTGTCCATCGCCAGCGCCGCCGCCCCGACGATCGCCGTGTCGTCCCCGAGGTGCGCCGTGCGGATCCGGGCCAACGGCCGGTGCCGCGCGCCGGTGATCGCCCCGGCGTAGTGCTCCCGGGCCTCGTCCAGAAACAGCGGCGCGGACTCCGACACTCCCCCGCCGATCACGATGATCTCCGGGTCGAAGACGTCCGCCACCAGCGCCAGTCCCTCGCCCAGCCATTTCGCCAGTTCTGCCATGGCGCGCAAGGCGATCGGGTCGCCGTCGCGAGCCGCGCGGGCCACTCGGCGGCCGGTGACCGAGCCGGGGTCGCCGGCGATTTCCCGCGACAGCACGGTGGAACGGCCGGGGTATCGCGCCAGCAGCTCGACCGCGGTCGCGGCCAGCGCCGTACCGCTGCAGTAGCGCTCCCAGCATCCGTACTTGCCGCACGGGCACGCGCGGCCGTCGCGCACCACGGTGAGGTGGCCGAGTTCCGGTGCGACTCCGTGCGCACCGCGGTAGATCTCGCCGTCCAGCAACAAACCCGCGCCGATTCCGGTGCCCAGCGCGACCAGCGCAGCCACCCTCGCACCGCGCGCGGCGCCGAAGCGGTGTTCGGCCACGACCGCCGAATTGACGTCGTGCTCCAGTGTCACCGACAGGCCGACGCGCTTCGCGATCCGGTCCGCCACCGGGGCGTTGCGCCAGGCGAGATGCGGCGCGAACATCACCGTGCGGCGGTCGCGGGCCACGAAACCGGCCACGGCCAGGCCGACCGCGGCGACGTCGTGCCGGTTGCGCAGGTCCTCGACGACCCCGGCGATGGCGTCTTCGAGCGCGTTCTCCTCGCTCGGCGTCCCGACGCGCGCCGTGTCGAGCAGCGAGCCGCGCTCGTCCACGACGCCGGCGCGCACGCTGGTGCCGCCGACGTCCACCCCTACGGTCAGCAATCAGTTCTCCCGCTCCGGCTGCCACTCCGCGCGCTTGCGGACGGCGATGTGCTGGACCCGCGACGACGGCTCCGAAAACGCTCCCGCCCCGGTCGGCGCGGGCGGATGCGCGGCGGGCCGGAACCCCGGCATGTGCACGCCCTCCTCCGGCTCCCACCGGTCCGCGAGCACCGCCCGCAGCAGCGCGACGAGCTGGGCGGCCTGTTCGAGGACCCTGGCCACGAACTCCGGCCGCTCACCGCGCACGACGGCGACGATCGCACACAGCGGGCACCACCCGCATCCCGAAGTGCTGTCCTCCACACCGGACGCGCCCGGCTCTTCGGGGCCGGTGCGGTCTCCGTGTCCGGCGGCCATGACGCCTTCCAGCCACGGCGCGGCGCGTTCGATCACCATCTCGACCAGCAGCCGGATCTCCTCGGCCAGCTTCAGGCCGTCGGAAAACGACCCCGCGTCGTGCTCTTCGCGGTGTTCTTCGCTCATCCGGGTTCCCGGTTCCCGGCCAGGCTGACCACCAGGCCGTCGGCGTCGGATTCCGCGCCGGTGATCCGGCACGGGCGCAGCGTCTCGGGCAGGGCGACGAGCCTGCGAAACCCGTCCACGGTGATCGCCAAGTCGTCGTCCACGCGGGCGAGGTCGACCGCCGAGTCCCTTTCCAGCGGGAGCGCGATCCGCAGCCGGAAGCCGTCCCCGTCCGGGGCGACGGACAACAGCGGCGTGACCGGTTTTCCGTTGCCGGACAACGGATCCCGGCTGCCGTACAGCTCGCGGGCCAGCTCGGCGAGCGCTTCCGCGCCCACCGGTTCGCTCGCCCGGTGCTCGACGCGGGCCAGCTCCTCCGGGCCGAATCCGGCCTCGGCCAGTTCCGCCAGCACCGCGTCCTGCTGCTCGCGCCGGGTGCGCAGCCACTTCGCCGCCGAACCGCGCCAGAACCCGGGCGCGGGCATGAGCCGGTTGGCGATCAGGCCGTCCACCGCGATGCCGCGCAGCGCGAGCGACGTGAGCGTGCGCCGGGCTTCGGCGACCACCACTCGTTCCGGTGTCAGCACCAGCCGCACAGTCGTCACGCGTGGGTCGGTGAGCAGCTCGCGCAGCGCGTCGAGATGCGCGCCGAGCCGCCGGACCGACGCCGCGACGCGCCGGTTGCCGAACACCCGGCCCAAGTAGCCCGACACGGCTTCCGGCAGGGAAAGCAACCGCAGCGTCTCAGCGGTCGGACCGCAGTCGACCACCACGGTGTCCCACGGCCCCTGCGAAGCCAGCCGTCGCACCTCGCTCAGCGCGAGCAGCTCGTCGACGCCAGGCAGCACGGTCAGCTCTTCCGCGTCCAGGACGTCCAGACCGGCCCCGGCCAGCACTTTCCGCAGTTCGCCGCGCAGCTCGTGCCAGGTGCGGTCAGCCAGCGCCCGGGAGTCCACCTGCGCCGCCCACAGACCGGGCGGCGTGCCGTCGCGGCGGAGGTCCACTTCGGAGGGTTCATTGCCGAGCGGCGTGCCGAACGCGTCGCCGAGCGAATGCGCCGGATCGGTGGACACGACGAGGGTCTTCCTGCCGCGGCCGGCCAGCGCGGCAGCGGTAGCCGCGGCGAGCGTCGTCTTCCCGACACCCCCCTTGCCGGTGAACAGCAGGATGCGCATCTAGCCCTCGGCCCTGCGCTTGAGCTCCTTGAGCGCCGTGTCCATGACCATCTTCTCCGCCTTGCGCCGCAGCAGGCCGATCATCGGCAGGGCCAGCTCCACCGACAGCGTGTAGGTGACGCGGGTGCGCCCGCCGCCGAGCGGTTCGAGCGCGTACCGGCCGTTCTGCGCCTTCTGCATCTGGCCCTTGACCAGATGCCAGCTGACTCCGAGACCGGATTCGTCCCAGTCGTACTCGAGCGTGTACACGTCCTTGATCGGCCCGGCGTCGAGGGTGAGCTTCACCTGCTTCGCCCGGCCCGCGTCGTCGGTCGCGAGCACCTCGGTCTCGCGGACCGCCTTGGCCCACTCCGGGTACGCGGGGAAATCGGAGATCACCGACATCACCCGTGCGGGCTCGGCGTCGACCTCGATGGACTGCGTGGACTGCTCGGCCATGGGACGAAGCGTAGCCGGAGAGCACAGTCACCAGCGCAGCACGTAGGGCTGCCCGGTCTCCTTGAAGTGACCTACGTTACGGCACTCGGTGTGCCCGACCCGGCGCCGCACGGCCAGCGGCTGGTGCACGTGCCCGAACACCGACCAGCGCGGACGCTGCCGCTGGATCAGGTCCAGCAGCGCCTTCGACCCGAGTTCGGCACGGCGCGCGACCACGTCGTAGGTCAGTTCGGGCACCGCGGGCGGGATGTGCGTGCAGAGGACGTCGACCTCCTCCAGCAGCGAAACCGCCGCGTCGAACTCCTCGCGCGCCCGCAGGTACGGCCGCCACGCCGCGCCCTTGCGCGGACGCGGGAGCACGCCGTCGGGCAGCACCGCGCCGCCGGCGAAGCCGAACCGCAGGCCGCCGATGGAGACGACCTCGCCGTCGACCAGGTGCACGCCCTCGCCGGCGAAGTCCGGCCACGCCGACGGAGCGTCGACATTGCCGGGGATCGCGTACGTCGGCGCGGTCATCGAGGCGAACAACGTGGAGTACTGCTCCCGGATCGCTTCGTCGACCGCAGCGGCCGGATCGTCCAGGGTGGCCCAGAGCGTGCGCGAGTAGGCGACCGTCTCGTCCCTGGTGCCTTCGCGGCGCAGGCGGGCGAACTCGCCGACCTTCTCCGCGCCGAACAGCACGCCCATGATGCCTTTGTCGTGGTCGTGGTAGTCGACGAAGTCGAGCAGGTCGCCGAGCACGACCAGCGCGTCCGCCCCGTCCCCCGCCCGCTTCAGCGCGTCGGCGTTGCCGTGCACGTCCGAAACGACGTGAACCCGCACAAGAGCCTCCTACTCGACGGTCCGGGGCGGAACCCCCGGCTCGCGCCCGTCCTCGAGGATCTCCTTCAGCCCCAGCGCCACGTCCTTCGCCGCGCGCGCCCGCCGGTCGAATTCGCGGCGCAGTTCGCGCGGGCTCAGCTCGCGCGGGACGCCGCGGGGACCGGCCGGCGTGGCCCGCAGGAAGTAGTGCAGGACGGTGCCGTCGAGAACGGGTTCCAGCCAGACCTCCATGGTACCGATCAAGGCGCCCGTGACGGTCCAGCGCAGTCCCTTGTCCCCCCGGTCGGTGTAGACCCGCAACTCCAGGTCGGGCCAGTACCGCCGCCACGAGCGCGGGTCGGCGAACGCCGCCGCGACGGTGGACGGGGGCACCACGAGGAAGGTCTCGTCGACGAGATCGAGAGCTGGTGGTTCGTGCACCCGGACACGATGTCACGACCTCGCCGCGCGCCCCGTGCCAGCATGGTCTTAAGGTCTACGGCACGCTAAGTTGACTGGCGGGTAACCGCACGCGTCGAACACGGAGGTCCACGTGCGCGAATACAGCGCCCCCGCCGGGAAACCGGTGACCGACGACGAGAACCTGGCCGATGTCGTCTGGGCGAACGCGGAGCGGTTCTCCGACGTGGTCAGCTTCCGCAGGCAGGTCGAGGGCACCTGGCTCGACGTGACCGCGAAGGACTTCGCCGACCAGGTCGCGGCCGTGGCCAAGGGCCTGATCGCGGCGGGCGTCGGGCACGGCGACCGGGTCGCGCTGATGTCGAAGACCCGCTACGAGTGGACGCTGGTCGACTTCGCGATCTGGGCCGCCGGCGCGATCACCGTGCCGATCTACGAAACGTCTTCGCCCGAACAGGTGTACTGGATCCTTTCCGATTCGGCGGCCAAGGCCGTCGTCGTGGAGACCTCCGCGCACCGGAAAGCGGTCGAGGAGGTCAGCGGGCGGCTCAGCACACTGGAGCACACCTGGCAGATCGAGGGCGGCTCCCCCGCGGTCGACGAGCTGACCGCGCTGGGCGCCGAGGTCTCCGACGAGGACCTGCACACCCGCCGCCGCGGCGTGACCGCGAACGAGACGGCCACCATCGTCTACACCTCGGGCACCACCGGGCGGCCCAAGGGCGTCGAGCTGACCCACCGGAACCTGCTCGCCGAGATCCGCGCGGACATCGAGGCCTTCCCGGAGCTGATGGAGCAGGGCAACTCGCTGCTGTGCTTCCTGCCGCTGGCGCACATCCTCGCCCGCGCGATCGCGATCACCGCGCTCACCGCCCGCGTCACTCTCGGCCACACGCCGGACGTGAAGAATCTGGTCCCGGACCTCGGCACCTTCCGGCCGACGTTCGTGGTCGCCGTGCCGCGCGTGTTCGAGAAGGTCTACAACACCGCCAAGCAGAAGGCGCACGCCGACGGCAAGGGCAAGATCTTCGACGCCGCCGAGGCCACCGCGGTCGCGTACAGCGAGGCGCAGGAAAAGGGCGGCGCCGGGCTCGGCCTGCGCGCGAAGCACCTGATGTTCGACAAGCTGGTGTACGGCAAGCTCCGCGCCGCGCTGGGCGGCCGCTGCATCGCCGCGGTGTCCGGCGGAGCCCCGCTCGGCGCACGGCTGGCACACTTCTTCCGCGGCATCGGCGTGCCGGTGTTCGAGGGCTACGGCCTCACCGAAACGTCCGCCGCGGCGAACGTGAACACCAGCGCGGCGTTCCGCGTCGGCACCGTCGGGCGTCCGGTCGCGGGCACCTCGGTGCGCATCGCCGAGGACGGCGAGGTCCTGCTCAAGGGCGACGTCGTGTTCGGCCGGTACTACAACAACCCGGAGGCGACCGCGGAAGCTCTCACCGACGGCTGGTTCCACACCGGCGATCTCGGCGAGCTGGACGAGGAAGGCTTCCTCAAGATCACCGGCCGCAAGAAGGAGATCATCGTGACGGCGGGCGGCAAGAACGTCGCCCCGTCCGGGCTCGAGGACACCATCAAGGCCGCGCCGCTGGTGAGCCAGGTGATGGTGGTCGGCGACCAGCGGCCGTTCATCGCCGCGCTGGTGACGATCGACGAGGAGTACTTCCCGGCCTGGAAAGCCCAGCACGGCAAGCCGGAAGCGGCGACGGTCTCCGAACTGGCCGACGACGCGGACCTGCGCGCGGAGATCCAGGCGGCGGTCGACGAGGCGAACAAGCAGGTGTCGCACGCGGAGGCGATCAAGAAGTTCACCGTGCTGGCGAACGACTTCACCGAGGCGGGCGGCGAGATCACGCCGAGCCTGAAGCTGAAGCGGAACGTGGTGAACAAGAACTACGCCTCCGACATCGAGGCGCTGTACCGGAAGTGACCCGGACGAAAGAAGGCCCGCACCATTCCCGGTGCGGGCCTTTTTCGTCCGTCACGCCTTGGCCGAGTCCTTCGTCTCCGCGATCAACGGGTTGCGCACCGGGGCCGCTGTCCGGGGCGGAGAAGACGTTTTCCGGCCTCGCCCGCTAGCGCCAGTGCATCCACCGGACGGCCGGACGCACGGGCAAGCCTGCCGTGGCGCTCAGGCCTGCGGCGGCTGAGCCTGGTATTGCTGCTGCGGCGCCTGCGCGTACTGCTGCGGGGCCTGCTGCTGGTGCGGAGCCTGCTGCTGGGGCGCCTGCTGTTGCTGCTGCTGCGGAGCGCCCTCCGGGACCACGTACACCGCGGTGCCGTACGCGGCGATTTCGCTGGCCGTGCCGGCGATCTCGTTGCAGTCGAAGCGCAACGCCAGCACCGCGTTGGCCCCGTGCTGCATGCCTTCCTGGCACAGCCGGAAGAGGGCTTCGTGGCGCGAGTCGGACAGCAGCTTCGTGAGCCCCTTGAGCTCGCCGCCTCCCATCGCCTTGAACCCGGAGCCGATGTTGGAGAACATGTTGCGGCTGCGGACGGTGAGCCCGAAAACCTCGCCGAACACGCGGACTACGCGGTACCCGGGCAGATCGTTCATGGTCGACAGCAGGATCGGGAACTGCTGAGGTGGCGCGGCTTGAGTCATGCGCGGATCGTATCGTCGGCGGGCCGCTCACGCTGTGATTCGCGCGGTCCAGTCCAGATGATGCCGGTATGCCCAGCCTCGCTCGCCGCCGACGTCCTGGCCCGCGCTGGCCGCCACGAGCTTCTCGACCCGGGCGCGCCGCAGCCGGTCGTAAGCGGCGAACGCGGCGGGCGCGTCCGGCAGATCGCGCAGGCACTGGCCGAGCACCACCGCGTCTTCCAGCGCCATCGAGGCGCCTTGCCCGGCCGCCGGGGAGGCTGCGTGCGCGGCGTCTCCGGCCAGGACCATCGACGACGTCGACCACACGCGGGTGGTCGGCAGGTCGTAGGAGTGGCCGCCGTGCACGTCGTCGCCGGTCGCGGCCACGATCGCGGCGCACGGCAGCGGGTCGTCCGCGAAGGCGGCATGGGTGAACTCGCGCCAGCCTTCCGGGGTGACGGCGGCGATCTCGGCGCGCGAGCGTTCGCGGTCGGGGACGCGCGCGAACCAGTACGTCGCGCCGTCCGGGTCGGTGGTGTAGCCGAACGCGGCGCGGCTGCCGCGGAACATGCGGTAGATGCCGGGCGCGGCGGGAAGACCTTCGGCGCGGGTGTAGCCGTAAACGACGGTCAAGCCGGTGAAGCGCGGCGGCTCGGCGTCGGGGTCGATGAGCGTGCGGACGACGGAATGCAGACCGTCCGCGCCGACGAGCAGATCGCCGGACGCGGTGGTGCCGTCCTGGAAAGTGGCGGTGACGCCGTCGGCGGCGGAGACCAAGCGTTTGCCGTGGACGATCTCGATGCCCCGCCGTTCCGCTTCTTGTTGCAGCGCACGGTAAAGCGCCGCGCGCGTGAGAGTGCGCGGGCCGTCGAGTTCCGGGTCGAACTCGTGCGCGCCGAGCGTGGTTCCGTCCGGGCCGACGAGCTCCATGCCGGTGGAAGCGAAGGACGCCTCGATCACCGGGGTGTCGGCGTCGATTGCCCGCAACGCGTTCATGCCGTTGTGCATCACGACGAGAAACGCGCCCGCGTCCGCTCCCCCGCTGGGATGCGCCTCGTACACGACCGGCTCATGCCCGGCGAGCCGCAGCGCCATCGCCGTGACCGTGCCCGCGACTCCGCCGCCGGCGATCAAAACCCGCATCGTGCCCCCCTGGATACGACTGTGCCGCCGCCACCGTAGCGGGTGGCGGCGGCACAGACCGGTCGATCAGGCGCGCTGGGCGACCGCGAGCCGCACGCAGACGGCGAGGGCGCGGACGGCCTCCTCCACCTCGGCCAGCTCGGGGAAGGTCGGCGCGATGCGGATGACCGCGTCGGCCGGGTCGTTGCCGTACGGGTGGGTGGCCCCGGCCGGGGTCAGCGCGACGCCCGCCTCCTTGGCCAGCCGCACGACCTCCTTCGCGGTGCCCTCGGGCACGGTCAGCGAGATGAAGTAGCCGCCGGTCGGCTTGGTCCAGGACGCCAGGTCGCTCAGCTCCTCGGTGAGGATGCGGTCGACGGCGGCGAACTTGGGCGCGATCAGCTCCGCGTGCTTGCGCATCAGCGCGCGGACGCCGTCGGCGTCCTTGAGGAACAGCGCGTGGCGCAGCTGGTTGACCTTGTCCGGGCCGATGGTGCGCTTGCTGAGCACGCTCTGCCACCAGGCGAGGTTGGCCTCGGACGCGCCGAAGAACCCGACGCCCGCCCCGGCGAAGGTGATCTTCGAGGTGGAGCCGAACACGAACGCGCGGTCCGGGTTCCCGGCCTCGGCGCAGAGGGCGAGGATGTCGGCCAGCTCCGGCTCGTCGTCGGTGAGGTGGTGCACCGCGTAGGCGTTGTCCCAGATGATCCGGAAGTCCGGCGCGGCGGCCGGCATCGCGGCGAGCCGTCCGGCGACCTCGGCGCTGAAGGTGACGCCGGTCGGGTTGGAGTACTTCGGCACGCACCAGATGCCCTTGACCGCGGCGTCCTCGGCGACGAGCCGCTCGACGACGTCCATGTCCGGGCCGGTCTCGGTCATCGGCACCGGGATCAGCTCGATGCCGAACCGCTCGGCGAGCGCGAAGTGCCGGTCGTAGCCGGGCACCGGGCACAGCATCGCGATGCGGGGCTCGTCGGCCCAGCGGCGCGGCGCGCCCGGCAGGGTGCTCAGCATCGCCTGCGCGATGGTGTCGTGCATCAGCTCCAGGCTGGAGTTGCCGGCCGCGAACAGCTGGTCCACCGGCACCTGCAGGGCGCCGGCGAAGACGCGGCGCAGCTCCGGCAGCCCCTTGAGCCCGCCGTAGTTGCGGGTGTCGGTGCCGTCCTCGGCCTTGTACTGGCCGTTCGGCAGCGTCAGGAGATCCGCGGAGAGGTCGAGCTGCCGGGGCGACGGCTTGCCGCGGGTGATGTCCAGGGACAGGCCGCGCTCGACCAGCGCGGCGTAGTCGCGACGGGCAGTGTCGACATCGACAGGAGCTGTGGTCATATCACCACGCTAAACCGCTCGCGCAACCCAGTTCGGGTGACCCCCGGCTCCGGTGGGCTAGCGTGGGGCGCGTGCGGTACCTGGTGCATGCCGAGCAACGGCAGTTTTCCTTGCGGGACAAGGACGCCTGGCGTCCCGGCGACGGCGGGTGGACCGACGAGGCGGTGTCGGAGCACCGCGTCGCGGTAGAGCCGTCGTCGCTCTCCGTGGCGACCGCGCGGTCCGACTGGGTCGAGGTCGACGTGTCGGTCGCCACGTCCGCGCCGCCAGTGCTGCCGGACGCGTCCCACGTGGTGGAAGCCGATCTCGACGTCCCCGGCGGCGAGGCGACGCTGGCCGGTCCCGCCGATTACGCCGGCCGGGAGCACCGGATCGCGGTCCCGCCCGGCCGGTACCGGGTCCGAGTGTCCTATGTGGAGAGCGGGCCGCCGGACGCGGAATGGCACGACCACGAGTTCGGCGAGCATTTCCGGTACGTGCTGGACCTGTGGCCGTCCGCCGAGGCCGCCCCGGTCGCCGTGGTGCGCCAGGGCGCCGGGGTCTGGGACGGCTGATATCCCGTTGGCGGCGCGCCGCCGCGGACGGCAGACTCGGCGGCATGCAGTGGATCACCACCGAGATCGGCGAAGAGTTCGTGCGCGGTGCACTCGAGCTGGAACGCACGCCGCAGGGCTTGCTGCCGCACCGGCTGACCGCACGCGCGCGGGCGCAGAACACCGACAGCAGGCTCGCGATGGCCGAGACCCAGCCGTCCGGCGTGCGCTTGGCGTTCCGGACCGAGTCGAGCGCGATCGAACTGGACACCCACCGCACGAAGGTCGGCTATGTCGGCGTGCCGCCGCTGCCGGACGGCGTGTACGAGCTGGTGCTGAACGGGCGCCCGGCAGGGTCCGCGACCGTCTCCGGCGGCGACGAACTGATCCTCGACATGATGACCGGCGCCGGCGAAACCCGCCCCGGCCCGTCCGGCACGGTCCGCTTCTCCGACCTGCCTTCCGGCGTCAAGGACGTCGAGATCTGGTTGCCGTACAACGAAACCACTCGGCTGCTGGAACTGCGCACCACCGCGCCGGTCACTCCGCTGCCGCCCGCGCGACGCGTCTGGCTGCACCACGGCAGCTCGATCAGCCACGGCACTGGTGCGGCGGGCCCGTCGCAGACGTGGCCCGCGCTGGCCGCCGCCGCTGCCGGGGTGGACCTGATCAACCTGGGCTTCAGCGGGAGCGCTTTGCTGGACCCGTTCACCGCGCGGGCGATGCGGGACACGCCCGCGGACCTGGTGAGCGTGAAGCTCGGGATCAACGTGGTGAACGCGGACCTGATGCGGCTGCGCGCTTTCGGCCCGGCCGTGCACGGGTTCCTGGACACGATCCGGGAGGGGCATCCGGACGTTCCGCTGGTGGTGATTTCGGCGCTGCTGTGCCCGATCCACGAGGACACGCCGGGTCCGGGCGCGCCGGACTTCAGCAGCGGAACGCTCAAGTTTCGCGCGACCGGCGACCCGGCCTCCGTGGCGGAGGGGAAGCTGACGTTGAAGGTGATCCGGGAAGAACTGGAACGGGCCGTTCGCGCTCGGGAAGATCCGGCGTTGCATTACGTGGACGGGCTTTCGCTGTACGGAGAAGAGGATTTCGCCGCACATCCGCTGCCGGACGCGCTGCACCCGGACGCGGCTACGCACCGGTTGGTGGGAGAACGGTTCGCGAAGCAGGTCTTCGGGGACGGCGGTCCGTTCGCGGAGTGAGCCCGGTGGCCTCTTGCTGTCGCGATCCTCGCCAGCGTCCGCCGAAGGTCCGTGAAGGGCTCCTTGCGGGAATCTGATTCCCGCAAGGAGCCCTTCACGGACCGCCTCGCCCGGACCGGTCCGGAGACGTCCGCGTCCAGCGTCACCGCGGCGGTGCAGGCGGCGGTGTCCGCGACGGTCGTGAAATCGCAGGGCTGGTCGCCGTCGCCCCAATAGCTGAACGTTCCCTTCTCCCAGTCCACGATTTCCAGGAACGGCGCGGTCATCACCTCGTGAAACGCTCCGCTGAGGACGGACGTCACCTGAACCCCGGCGCCCGCGAACGCCTGCACCGCCGAGACGACCACGTCCACGCCGTCCAGCGCGCGGTCGGGGCGTTCGAGCGTGCCCGGCACGATTTCCGCTCCCCGTTCCTTCAGCGTCCGCGCCGCTTCGGCCCCCGCGCTCCCAGGCCGGACCAGCGCACGCACCTGCGCGCCGCGGCGCAGCAGGCTCGCAGCTGTCCCAGCGGACCGGCGTCGACGAGCAACTCCTGCGGTACTACGAAAAACAGGGCCTGCGCCCCGAACGGCTACCGCGACTACGCGGAGGCCGACGCCGGAGCGGTGCGGCGCATCCGGGAACTGCTCGCCGCGGGCCTGCCGACCGCGACCATCGCCGAGATCGGCTCGTGCGTGCGGGACGAGCCGCTCACGCCCGCCTGCGACGGGGTGCTCGAAAAGCTGCGCGGCGAACGCGACCGCATCGACGCGCCGCTGGCCCGGCTCCAGTCGTCCCGCGCGGCGCTGGACACAGTGATCCAGCGCCGGGCCGCGACCTGACGGTCCCGGCTGCTAACTTCCGCCCATGGCGGACCACACTCTCCAGCAGCTGCTGACCAGCCCCGACCGCGGCGTCCTCCTGTTCGGCATCACCCCGCCCCGCCTCAGCACCTCCCCGGAGCGGATCCAGGAGATCACCGCCGCCACGCTGGCGCGGCTCGGTTCCCTCGACGTCGACGGGCTCGCCCTCTACGACATCGACGACGAGAGCGACCGCAACCCGGACGAGCGGCCGTTCCCCTACCTGCCGACCCTCGACCCGGCCGTCTACCACGCGGACTATCTCAGCGAGTGGGACCGTCCGGCGGTCATCTACCGGTGCGTCGGCAAATACCCCGAGGCCGAGCTGCGGGAGTGGCTGCGGGCCGCCGACACCGACCGCGTGCTGTCCGTCTTCGTCGGGGCGTCTTCCCAGCACAAAGAGGTGCACACGAGCCTGCCCGAAGCGCAGGCGCTCCGCCGGAACGTCCGGCCGGACCTGCTGCTCGGCGGCGTCGCCATCACCGAACGGCCCGACGAGCACCTGCGGCTGATCGCCAAACAGCAGGCAGGCTGCGCGTACTTCATCTCGCAGGTGATCTACAGCACCGACGCGGCCAAGAGCATGGTCTCCGACTACTTCTACGCCTGCCGCGAGCAGCAGCTCGAACCCAAACCGGTCCTCTTCACCCTCTCCGTCTGCGGTTCGGCGAAAACGCTGGCGTTCCTCAAGTGGCTCGGCGTCCACGTCCCCCGCTGGCTGGAGAATTCCCTGCGCCACGCGGACGACACGCTGGCCGAGTCGTACGAGCAGTGCCTGGCGAACGCCCGCGAGCTGGCTGCCTTCTGCCGCAAGCTCGGGATGCCGTTCGGCTTCCTCGTGGAGAGCGTCTCGATCCGCAAGGTCGAGATCGAGGCGTCGGTGTCTCTCGCGAAAGACGTCGGCGCACTGCTCGACCGGACGGTTACAGCGGATCCAGCGCGGTGATCTTCCACTGCCCGTCGGTGCGATGCGCGGTCACCGACAGCTGTCCCACCGACGACTGAGGCGCGCCACCACCGGGCAGGATCGTTTGCTGGTCAAGGAAAAGCAGCAGGCTCGCGTCGTCGCCGTGCAGGGAGCGGACCCCGATCGCGCGCACTGTCGTTGTCCGGACGAGCTTTTCGTTCGTCGCGCGTTGGCGTGCCGCGGCGAATTGGCTTTGGTACTGCCCCACCGCCGAGCCGGTCAGCACGTCGGCCGCGGCGCGAGCCGTGCGGTCCAGGTTCGCGTAGTCGTACGAAAAAACTGCCTTGACCGCAGCGCTGACCTGGTCGGCGACCTGCGAAGTGGCTGCGGTGTCGACCATCGCCTCGTCGTCCTCCGGGTGCAGCAGCGACGCCTGCACCCCGAACCACACCGCGCACGTCAGCGCGACCCCGAGCACGCCGGCAGCGATCGTCCGCCGGTTCACGAGCCCACCGCCTGGACGCCGCCGATCTTCCACGTCTCGCCGTCTCGCGCGAAGTCCACGGCCAAGCGCGCCTGCTTCGCCGAAGGAGCGCCATCGCCGGTGCTCACGCGGACGTTCAGGACCGCGATCAGCCGCGCCGTGCCCGCGGCGGGGTTCAGGTCGGTGACCGCGGCCTGCACCAGGGAAGCCGTCGACACGGTTCTGGTGCGTTTCGCGCGGTCGATCTGCAGTTGCCGGTCGCCGGAGAGGTCTTTGCCGTACTGCCCGGTCGTCGCGGCGATCCAGCGTCCACGTCGACCGCGCTGGTGCGGTAGTCGATCGTGTTGAGCGTGACCAGCTCGGTGCTCGCGGCGGCCAGCACCGCGTCCCGGGCGCGGCCGCGGGCGAGGCCGTCGTCATGCGCCGCGCTCCACCACGACCAGCCGAACCACGCGGCGGCCAGCACCGCGACGACGGCCAGCACGGTCAGCACCCGTCCGTTCCGCAAGGACTGCGCCGGGACGACCTCGTCCTTCTCCGCGGTATCCACAGCCATCACGAACCGCCCAGCAACGCGCCGAGCCCGCCCTTCGGCGGCGCGCTCAGCTGCCCCAGCAGACCCGGCAACTGCTGCTGCGAACCCTGGTCCGAAGGCGCGGAAGCCTGGGGCGCAGCCGGAATCGCGGGCGGCTTCCCCGCGTACGGCGCGTTCTGCGCGCCCCGAACCTCGACCGGGCTGCCCGGCGGCTCCGCGCAGTAAGCGTTCATGTTGACCGGCGCTTCGCTCGTGTCGTTGGCCGGGCGCTGTTTCGTGCCCTCGTAGCCCTTCGTGCACGAATGCGGATCGAAGAAGTTGAACACCACGCCCAGATGCCCGGTGCCGTCCGGCGAAGTCGACGGCGAGAACGCCGAGATCACCGGATACGCCACCAGCAGTTCCTCGATCGCGTCCTTCCGCATCGAGGTGACCTGCGCGGTGGTGAGCGAGTTCGCGAACAGCACGCCGAGATCGGTCCCGGAAGTCGCGAGCACGTCGCTGATCTGCCGGCTCAGCTGCGGTGCTTCGTCGATCACCTTGCGGATGGCCGGATCCGACGACTTCAGCTGCCCGGCGATCGTCTTCAGCCCGGACGCGAACGCCGTGATGTTCTGCGCCTGCCTCTCCTGCGTCGCGAACACCGTGCGGGAATTCGCCAGCAGCCCTTGCGTGTCCGGCACGTATTGCGCGGCCGTCGCGGTGAGCGAACTGGTGCTGTCCAACAGTTTCTGCAGCTGCGGCCCGGAACCGGCGAACGCGTCGTATGTCTCGTCCACCACGGTCTTCAGCGACTCCGGATGGACGCTCGCGACCAGGCCGTCGAGATGCGACAGGACGGAATCCGGCGTCGCGGGGAGCGACGTGCGGTCCTGCGTGATCACCGCTCCGTCCTCCAGGTAAGGCCCGGACTCGCGGTCGGGCAGCAGGTCCACGAACTGCTCCCCCACCGCCGACCGGTTCGCGACCTGGGCGTGCAGCGCGGACGGGATGTCCGGGCCGCCCGAGTCGATGTCGAGCCGGACGTCGATGCCGTGCGGGGTGAGCGTCATGTCGCCGACCCGGCCGACCGTGACACCGCGGTAGGCGACCTCGGAGTTGACGAAAATCCCGCCGGAGTCGGGCAGCTGGAGCGTCACGTGGTAGCCGCGGTTGCCGAAGATCCGGTCGAGACCGGCGTAATGCCCGCCCGCGTACGTGACCGACACGACGGCGATCACGAAGAACACCAGCAGCTGGATCCGGATTTTGCGCGTGGTCATCAGCCGCCTCCCCCCAGACCGCCGAGCAACCCGCCCAGCACCCCGCCGTACCCCGGCTTCGTGCCGCCCGCGGGCGGCGGGGTGGCGGGCAACGGCAACGGAAGCTGCGGCGTCCCTTGCCCGGCAACGGGAGGAGCGCCGCCGGTCGCGGGCGTCGTCGGCAACTGGAACGGCGGCTGCGACGAGTTCGTGAAGTTCTGCACCAGCTTGTCGAGATCGAGGTTGACCCGCGCGTCGACGTTCGCGTAGTCGCCCTTGATCACGTTGCCCGCGTAGTCCGGGAACGGGTAGGTGAGCAGGATCTGCAGCGCGTGCGGCAGATCCTGGCCCGCCGCGCTGAGCTGGCGCAGCGTCGGCTCCAGCGCCTTGAGGTTCGCGACGAGCTGGTCGCGGCTGCGGTTCACCGTGTCCACCGCGACGCCGGACAGCTTGTTCAGCGCGTTCAGCATCCCCACCAGCTGGTCGCGCTGGTCCGCGACGATCTTCAGCCCGGGCGCGAGTTTGTCCAGCGCGGTGGCGAGGTTCTGCTTCTGCCCGGCGAGCGTGGTCGACAGCTTGTCCAGTCCGTCGATCGCGCGCAGGATCTCGCCCTTGTGCCCGTCCAGCTGGGTGGCCAGGTCGTCCACTCGGGACAGCAGCGCGCGCATCTGCGGTTCGTTGCCGGACAGCGCGTCGTTGAGTTCGTGGCTGATGTTCTGCAACTGGTCGACGCCGCCGCCGTTGAGCAGCAGCGACAACGCGCCCAGCACCTCTTCGATCTCCGGGTTGCGGTTCGTGCGGCCGAGCGGGATCTGCGCCCCGTCGGCGAGCTTGCCGGACGGCTTCTCCGCCGTCGGCGCGCTCAGCTGCACGAACTTCTCGCCGAGCAAGCTGGACTGGCGCAGTTCGGCGCGTGCGTTGGCGGGCAGCTGGACGTCGCCGTTCACCGTCATCGACACGAGCGCGGCGCGCGTGTCCGGGGTGAGCGCGATCCGGTCGATCCGTCCGACCGCGACGTCGTTCACCTTCACGTTCGCCTGCGGCACCAGGTCCAGCACGTCGGTGAACAGCGCGGTGACGTGGTACGGGTGGTCGCCGACGTCCGGGCCGCCGGGCAACGGCGTCGAGTACAGCCCGTTGAACCCGCCGTCGCTGCATCCGGCGAGCACCAGGACTCCGGCGAGCACGCCCGCCAGTCGTTTGCGGAGGCGGTTCACTTGGCGCCTCCGGGTTTCTGCGTCAGCACGTCCGACAGCGGCAGCGGCAACGGCGGCAGCTGGCCGTTCTCCAGCGAGTTGATCGCCTGCGGGATGGACGGCAGCTTCAGCGTGCCGTCGAGCACCGGCGCGAGCTTCTTGCAGATGCTGCCGAGCGTGTCCGGAATCGGCTTCGGCGTGCCCGCGCTGATCAGCCGGCACACGGTGAGGATCGGCGGGTTGGTGATCTCGTTCAGGTTGTCGCGCACCGCGATCGTGCCGGACGCCGCGTCGTAGGTGTTGATGAAGTTCGTCGCGCCGGTCGGCGCGATGTCGAGCACCTCGGCGAGCGCGGCCCGCTGGTCCACCAGCACCTTGGTGAGCGACGCCAGTTTGGCCACATTGGACGAAAGCCCGTTCTTGTTGTCCGCCACGAACTGCTTCACGTCCTGCAGCGACGTGGCCAGCGAATCGAGTGCGGCCCCGACGTCGTGCGAATCGTCGGCGAGGAATCCGCTGACGTCCGCGAGCCGCTGGTAGAACTCGTTGAGCTGACTGTCGCTCTGGGACAGCGCGGAGGTGAAGGAGTTCAGGTTCTTCACCGTGGAGAACAGGTCGTCCTTCGAATCGTCGAGCGTGCCGGCCAGTTCGGCCAGCCTGCTGACGGTCGAGTTCAGGTCCTTGCCGTTGCCCTTGAGGTTGGCCGCGGCGGTGTCGAGCAGATCGGAGAACGCGCCGTTTTTGTTGGCCCCGTTGGGTCCGAGCGCGGTGGACAGCTTGTCGAGGCTCGCGTAGAGGTCGTCCAGTTCGACCGGCGTCGCGGTTTTGTCGCGCGCCAGCACGGTTCCGCTCGCGAGCGTCGGACCGCTGTCGTAGGCCGGGGTCAGCTGGACGTACCGGTCGCTCACCAGGCTCGGCGAGACGACGACCGCGCCGACGTCCTTCGGGATGGGGACGTCGTCGTTCACCTTCATGTCCACGCGCACCGCTTGGCCCGCCGGAGTCACCGCGGTGACCTCGCCGACCGCGACGCCCAGCACTCGCACGGACGAACCGGCGTAAAGGCCGACGGTTTTCCCGAAGTACGCCGAGATTTTGGTTCCGCCGGTGTCGCGCAGCACGAGGTAGATGCCCGCGGTGAGCAGAAGCGCTGCCACACAAGCGAACCCAAGCCAGGTGACCAGACTTCGTCCGGCGCGAGTCTCAACAGTCATGACGCCTCCGCGGGAACACGAACGTCGGCGGTAGTCATCGGCCACCCACCCCCTGATCAGGCGCGGAGATCGGCGGCGTGCAGCCCTCCGGGTTGATCGACAGCCCGCCCGCCGTGATCGTCGGCGGCAGCAGGCCGCACAGGTACCCCTCGAACCAGCGCCCGTTGCCGGTCGCGTTCGCGCCGACCCGGGCGAACGGGGCCATCAGCTGCAGGCTCCGGTCGAGGTTGCCCTGGTTGCGCTGCAACACGTCGGTGACCTTCCCGAGCGCGGCGAGCGTCGGCCCGATCTGCGTGCGGTTGTCCGCGACCAGCCCGGACAGCTGCTGCGAAATCTGCTGCGTGCCCTTGAGCAGCGTGCTGATCTGCTCGCGGCGCTGCTGCAGCTCGGTCAGCAGCAGATTGCCGTCGCTGATCACCTGCTGCAACTGGGCGTTCCGGTCGGACAGCGTCTTCGAGATCTTGCTCGTGTTGGACAGCAGCGCGTGCAGATCGGCGTCGCGCGAGGACACCGTCTTCGACAACGCCGACAGCCCGGACAGCGTGTCCTTCAAGTACTGCGGACTGTCCTTAAGGGAATCCGACAGCGCGGTGAAGCTCTGCGCCAGCTGTTTCGTATCGATGTCGCCGACCGTCGTGGACAGCTGGTTGAACGCGTCCTGCAACTGGAACGGCGTCCGCGTCCGCTGCACCGGGATGGTGTCGCCGGGTGACTGGGTGCCGCCGCCCTTCGTGTCCAAAGCGAGGTACTTCTCCCCCAGCAGCGTCTTGATCTCGATCGAGGCCGTCGACGCGTCGCCGACCCGCACGCCCTTCACCCGGAACTTCACGAGCACCTGTTTGTGCCCCAGCTCCACCGAGGTCACCTGCCCGACCTTGACGCCGGCGACCTGCACCTCGTTGTCCGGCGCGAGCCCGGCGGACTCGGCGAACGCCGCGGTGTAGGTGGTGCCGTTGCCGAACATCGGGATGCTGTCGGAAAAGTACGTCACCGCGGTGATCAGCACGATGAGCACCAGCGTCACCGCGCCGACGCTGGCCTGGTTCCGGTCCTTCAGTCGTTTCACGGCCCACACCTCGGCGCGCGTTCGGTGCCGGGAATCGGCACGATCGGCAGCGTCACGTCGAGCGAGGAAACGCCGATGGTGCCTTCGATCCCGCACAGGTAGTAGTTGAACCAGCTGCCGTAGCTCAGGGTCCGGGTGAACTTCTCCAGGTTGCCCGGCAGCACCTGCAGCAGATGCTCGATGAGCGGCTGCGAATCGTTGAGGTTGTTCGACAGCTTCCCGAGCTGGGTCACGTCCTCCTGCACCGCGGGACGGGCGTCGGCGAGCAGCCCGGCGGTCGCGTTGGTCAGGTCGCCGAGCGCGCCCACTGCGTCGCCGATCGGCTTGCGCTGCTCGGCCAGCCCGCTCACCAGCCGCTGTGTCTGGTCGACGAGGTCGCCGAGTTGCGTGCCGCGCGCGTTGACCGTGCTGAGCACCTGGTTGAGGTTGTCGATGACCTGCCCGATCACCTTGTCCTTGCCCGCGATCGCCGTCGTGATCGACGCGGTGTGCGACAGCAGGCTGGTGATCGTGCCGCCCTCGCCCTGGAACACCTGCACGATCTCGGCGGAAAGCTGGTTGACCTCCTTCGGGTTCAGCGCCTTGAACAGCGGTTTGAACCCGTTGAACAGCACCGTCAGGTTCAGCGCCGGTTTCGTCCGCTCCGGCGGGATGGTGTCGCCGGGGGACAGCGTGCCGCCGCCATTGACGTCGGTGCCGAGCGAGAGGTAGCGCTGGCCGACGAGGTTGCGGTACTTGATGGTCGCGGTGGCGAGCGAGGGCAGCTTGTACGCCGATTCGACGAGGAACCGGACCTCGGCGTAGTTCTGCTCGCCCTGATCGACCCCGATGGTCTCGACCTGGCCGACCTTCACGCCGGAGATCCGCACGTCGTCGCCCGCTTGCAGGCCGGACGCGTCGGTGAACTTCGCGATGTAGGACGCGGTGCCGCCGAAGTTCGTGTTCGCGATCGTGGTGGCGAGGATCCCGGTGAGCAGCACGGTGACCACGGCGAAAATGCCGATCTTGACCAGCGCCGGAACGAACGACCTCATTTCAGCTCCACCTCCGCCCCGCGGTACAGCGGCCCGACCAGCAGCGCCGACCAGCCCGGCACGTTCTCCGGGCTGGTGTTCAGCGTCGGCGAGGCGAGCAGGTCGAGCAGCTTCTGCTCGTCGGCCGACCCGACGATGCTCGGCGCGCCGCCGGTCGATCCCGACCCGCCGGGCAGCGGGCCGTTGGTGAAGTCGCTCGGCAGCGTGCCGTCCGGATCGTGCGGCGGGGCGGGTTTGGTCGCCCCGTCCTTCACCGGGCCGTCCGGCGGATACTGCGGCCAGCGCCCGGGTTTCGGCACCTGCGGGTAGCAGCGCGGGCCGCGTTTGTCGTCGTACTTCGGCTCGTCGACGCCGGGCAGGTACTTGCCGCGGCTCGCCGAGAACTCGATCGTCACGCGGCTGACCTCCGGATGCGCGGTGCCCTTGCCGAACGCCAGCTCGGCGGTCGGCACCGACCCGGCGAGCTGCTTGAGCAGGCACGGGTATTCCGGCGCGTACTTCGCGAGCACGTCGAGCGTGGGCTGCACGGCGGTGGTGAGACGGATGATGTTGTCCTTGTTGACTTCCAGGAAGCGCGTCAGGTCGGTCGCGGTGCCGCTGACCGAGGAGTACAGATCGGTCAGGCCGCGCTGTTTCTCCACAATCGTCTGCGTCGTCGTGGTGAGGTCCGACAGCGCCTGCAGCGCGTCCGGGGCGGCCTTGTCGTAAATGCCGGAAACGTTGGCCAGCCCGGTGATGTCCGCCTTGAGGTCGGGCAGCGACGGGTTGAGCTGGCCGAGGTAGTCCGACAGCTGAGTCAGCGTTTCGCCGAGCTTCTTGCCGCGTCCGTCGAGCGCGGCGGACACGGCGTTGAGCGTGCTCGAAAGCTTCTCCGGCTGCACCGCCCGCAACAGCGGCATGACGTGGTTGAGCACCTGCTCCAGCTCGATCGCGGTGCTGCTGCGGTCCTGCGGGATGACGTCGCCCGCCTTGATCGGCCGCTGCGGCTGTTCGGGCAGCTGGAGCGCGACGTACCGTTCGCCGAACAGCGTTTTCGGCAGCAGCCGCGCCGAAACGTTCGCCGGGATCACGTCGGTCTTGTCCGGCTGCAGCGCCAGTTCGAGCTCCGCGTGGTCGCCGACCGCCCGCACGTCGCGGATCTCGCCGACGAGCATGCCGCGCACCTTCACGTCGCCGCCGACGCGCAGCTGGCTGCCGACGTGGTCGGTCTCCAGCTTCACCAGCGTCACCGGCGTGAACACCTTGCGGTACGCGGCGATCGTCGTCGTGAAGAACAGCGCCGCCACGACCAGGAAGATCAGCCCCAGCAGCTGGTACTGGAGCCGTTTGCGCAACTCTCGACGGGTACTCATCCGGATATCCGCACTGTCGTGTTCGCGCCCCAGATCGCGAGGCTCAGGAAGAAGTCCAGCACCGAGATCAGCACGATCGACGTCCGCACCGCGCGGCCCACCGCGATGCCCACCCCGGCCGGCCCGCCGGACGCGGTATAGCCGTAGTAGCAATGGGAAAGGATCACCAGCACGCTGAACACGATCACCTTCGCGAACGACCACAGCACGTCCTCCGGGGGGAGGAACAGCGTGAAGTAATGGTCGTAGGTGCCCGCGGACTGGCCGTAGAGCCAGATGGTGATCTGCCGCGACGCGAGATACGAGGACAGCAGGCCCACCGCGTACAGCGGGATCACCGCGGTGACCCCGGCGAGCACGCGGGTGGTGACCAGGTACGGCATGCTCGGCACGGCCATCACTTCGAGCGCGTCGATCTCCTCGGAGATCCGCATCGCGCCGAGCTGGGCGGTGAACCCGCAGCCGACGGTGGCCGACAGCGCGAGCCCGGCCGACAGCGGAGCGACCTCGCGGGTGTTGAAGTAGGCCGAAATGAACCCGGTGAGCGCGGCGGTGCCGAGCTGATTCAGCGCCGAATACCCCTGCAGGCCCACGATGAGGCCGGTGAAGAGCGTCATGCCGATCATCACGCCGAGCGTTCCGCCGATCACCGCGAGCCCGCCGGTGCCGAAGCAGACTTCGGTGAGCAGCCGCGTGGTTTCCCGGCCGTAGCGGCGGACGGTGCGCGGCGACCAGGCGAGCGCCCGGCCGTAGAACGACAGCTGCTTCCCGAGTCCTTCGAGACTCGCGCCGGGGCGCGCGATGATTTCGAGCGTCCGGTCGGACGCGCGGGTCTGCTCGATCGGTTCGGCCGTCATGTCACAACGCCTTCGGGGGCACGACTTTGAGGTACACGGCGGTCAGCACGACGTTGATGAGGAACAGCAGCAGGAAGGTGATCACCACCGCCTGGTTCACCGCGTCGCCGACGCCCTTCGGGCCGCCCGCCGGGTTCAGCCCGCGGAACGCGGCGACCACGCCCGCGACGAAGCCGTACAGGAACGCCTTGATCTCGCTGATCCAGAGGTCCGGCACCTGCGCGAGCGCGTTGAAGCTGGCCAGGTACGCGCCGGGCGTCCCGCCTTGCAGGACGACGTTGAAGAAGTAGCCGCCGAGCACGCCGACCACGCTGACCAGGCCGTTGAGCAGCACCGCCACCACGATCGCGGCGAGCACCCTCGGCACCACGATGCGCTGCACCGGGTTGACGCCGAGCACTTCCATCGCGTCGATTTCCTCGCGGATCTTGCGCGCGCCGATATCGGCGCAGACCGCGCTTCCTCCGGCCCCGGCCACCAGCAGCGCGGTGATCAGCGGGCTCGCCTGCTGCACGATCGCGAGCGCGCTGGCCGCGCCGGTGAACGACTGCGCGCCGATCTGCGTGGTCAGCGATCCGAGCTGCAGCGCGATGACGGCGCCGAACGGGATCGCGACCAAGGCCGTCGGCAGGATGGTCACGCTCGCGAAGAACCAGCACTGCTGGATCCATTCGCGGAATTGGAACGGGCGTTTGAAGATCGCCCGCAGGACCTCCCAGGACAGCGTGGCGAGCCGGCCGACCTGGGTCAGCGCCGCGGTGCCCGGGAGAGTGACCGAGCCGCTTCCGCCCACCGCACCTCCCAGTAGTCACCCCCGAGTCTTGCCCATCCCCGCCCGCCGATTTCGGTTAGCGGTGTTCACTCCCGTCCCTTCGGCCCCCAGTCGTCACCTTAGGCGCACCAGCACCGTTCACAGTTTCAACGCGTGGGTCGCGGTAGCCCCGCCGTCGGCGACGAACTCGCCGCCCGTGCAGTACGAACTCTCGTCGCTGCCGAGGAACACGAGCAGCGGCGCGATCTCGTCGGCGCGGCCGACCCGGCCGAGCGCGACCTTCTTGCCCACCCAGGACACGTCCACGTCCGCGCCCGCCGCGTCGGACACCATCTTCGTGTCGATCATGCCCGGGTGCACCGAGTTGACCCGGATCCCGCGCGCGCCCAGTTCCAGCGCGGCGACCTTGGTCATCCCGCGGATCGCGAATTTGGTCGCCGTGTAGGCGACGAGGAACGGCATCCCGGCCAGACCCTCCACAGAGGACACGTTGACGATGGAGCCGCCGCCGGCCCCGGCCATGGGTTCAACGACCGAGCGCATGCCGAGAAACGCCCCGATCTGGTTGATCCGCACGACGCGTTCGTATTCGGCCAGCGGCGTCTTCGCGAGCTCCGAAAAGTACAGCACCCCGGCGTTGTTGACCAGCACCGTCGGCGGCCCGAATTCGGTCACCGTGCGCTCGACCGCCGCGGTCCAGCCGTCCTCGTCGCTCACGTCGAGATGGCAGAACACCGCCGACGCGCCGAGTTCGGCGGCGAGCTCTTTGCCCTCCTCGTCCAGAACGTCGGCGATCACCACTTTCGCGCCTTGGGCGACGAACGCCCGCGCGGCGGCCGCGCCCTGTCCTCGGGCAGCGCCGGTGATGAGGGCGACCTTGCCGGAAAGCCGGTGCTCAGTCATGCGTCCTCCGGGTTCAGGGCAGCGAAAGCAGATCGGTCGCGGCGAACATCCGCTCCGGGTCCCGACCGGCGAAGTGCGCGCCGACGGTCGCGGCGAGTTCGCCGGTGGTCCAGGCGCCGTTCGCGGCGTCGAACCGCTCCTCCACCGACGGCGGCTTCAGCAAGGCGACCATGCCGCCGTGCACGACGAAAACCTGGCCGTTGACGGCGTCCGCGTCCGGCGAAGCGAGGAATGCGACAAACGGAGCAACGTGTTCGACTGACAACGGATCGAGCCCGTCCTTGGGTGCTTCGCCGAAGACATCCGCGGTCATCGCGGTGCGGGCACGCGGGCAGATCGTGTTGGCGCGCACGCCGTATTTCGCCAGCCCGCGCGCCGCGGACACGGTGAGCGCCGCGATCCCCGCCTTGGCCGCCGAGTAGTTGGGCTGACCGGGAGAACCGACCAGGAACGCCTCGGAAGCGGTGTTCACCAGCCTGCCGTACACCGGCCGTCCCTCCATTTTGGAGCGATCGCGCCAGTACGCGGCGGCGTTGCGGGACAGCAGGAAATGCCCGCGCAGGTGCACCGCGATGACCTTGTCCCAGTCCTCGTCGGACATCGAGAACAGCATCCGGTCGCGGAGCACTCCCGCGTTGTTCACGACGATGTCGAGGCTGCCGAAGTGGTCCACCGCGGCGGACAGCAGTTCCTTCGCGGTTTCGGCCGCCGAGACGTCGCCGGCGACGGCGAGCGCTTTGCCGCCGTGCTTTTCGATCTCGGCGACGACGTCCTTCGCCTCGCCGATGTCGTTGACCACGACGGACGCGCCTTCGCGGGCCAGCGCGAGCGCCTCGGCCCGGCCGAGCCCCGCTCCTGCCCCGGTGACGACAGCGACCTTGCCCTCGAGCGTCATCGAACCGCACCTGCCCGGTCGTCGTTCGTGTTCCGCGTCGACGGTTCCACCCGCGAGCCTCCTCGTCGAAGCCTGCCTGACGCAGCACAGACTAGAATCTGTTCTCGTATTGAGCAAGCCCCGATTAACCGGTCGTGAACAGGGCGTTCTTCGGGCAGCTCTGGACCGCTTGCGAAACACGTTCTACTTCACTGTCCGGAACCGGTCCGATGACCAGGTTCTCGTCGTCGTCGAGATCGAAGACCTCCGGCGCGAACCCCACGCAGACCGCGTTCGCCTCGCACAGCGACCGGTCGACACTGACCTCCATGCTTCCTCCCGTCCGCCACTCCTGGTACAACTAGAACAGGTTCTAGCTTACCGCCGGGGCCCGGTACGACACCACAACGAGACCGGCGGGGTGGAGGTGACGGGTGCGGATCGACTACACGCCGCGGCAGCGGGCGCTGGCCGCCGAGCTGCGGGAGTACTTCGCCGAGCTGATGACGCCCGCGCGGCGGGAAAGCCTCGCCGCGCCCGGCGGCGAGTACGGTGACGGCTTGGCGTACAAGGAAATCGTGCGGCAGCTCGGCAAGGACGGCTGGCTCGCGCTCGGCTGGCCGCGCGAGTACGGCGGCCAGGACCGGAGCATGCTCGACCAGCTGATCTTCACCGACGAGGCGGCGGTCGCCGGGGTGCCGGTGCCGTTTCTGACGGTGAACACGATCGGGCCGACGATCATGCGGTTCGGCACCCCGGAGCAGAAGGCGTTCTACCTGCCGAAGATCGCCGCGGGCGAGCTGCATTTCTCGATCGGCTACTCCGAGCCGGGCGCGGGCACGGACCTCGCCTCGCTGCGCACGCGGGCGACCCGCGACGGCGACGAGTACGTGGTCAACGGGCAGAAAATGTGGACCAGCCTGATCGAGTACGCCGATTACGTGTGGCTCGCCGCGCGCACCGATCCGGAGGCGCGCAAGCACAAGGGCCTGTCGATCCTGATCGTGCCGACCTCCGCGCCGGGCTTCTCCTGGACGAAGGTGCACACCGTCGCCGGCCCCGGGACCAGCGCGACCTACTACGACGACGTCCGCGTGCCGGTCGCGTCGCGGGTCGCCGAGGAGAATGCGGGCTGGCCGCTGATCACCAACCAGCTCAACCACGAACGCGTCGCGCTGACCTCGGCCGCGCCCGTGCGGAAAGCCCTGGCCGACGTCGTGGAATGGGCCCGCGCGGAGTCGCTGACCGACCGCGAATGGGTCCGGACGCACCTCGCGCGCGTGCACGCCTGCGCGGAGTACTTGAAGCTGCGCAACTGGAAGATCGCCTGGGCCGCGGCGGCCAGCGAACTCGGTCCGGCGGAGGCGTCGGCGACCAAGGTGTACGGCACCGAGATGGCGATCGAGGCGTACCGGCTGCTGATGGAAGTGGTCGGCGCGGCCGCGGTCGTGCGCGACGGCTCCCCCGGCGCGGTGCTCGCGGGACGGCTGGAACGGCTGCACCGTTCGGCGTTGATCCTCACTTTCGGCGGCGGCACCAACGAGGTGCAGCGCGACATCGTCGCCGCCACCGCCCTCGGCCAGCCCGTGACGCGTTAGGAGTTCTCCCGGTGGACTTCTCCCTCACCGAAGCACAAAACGACCTCTCCGCCCTGGCCCGGCGCATCCTCGCCGACCAGGTCACCGCGGAATCGCTGGGCCCGCACGGATCCGGCGGCTTCGACGCTCCACTGTGGACTGTTTTGGCCCGCTCCGGCGTCCTCGACGCAGCCCTGCCCGCGACGGTCGGCGGCGGCGGTTTCGGTTTGCTGGAACAGTGTTCTGTCCTGATCGAGATCGGCCGCGCGGTCGCGCCGGTCCCCTATCTGTCGTCGGTCGTCCAGGCTGGCTCGGTGCTCACGGACCCATTGCTGGCTGAGCGATGGCTGTTGCCGGTTTCGCGCGGTAAAGCCGTGCTCGCTGTCGCGTTGGGAGGGTCTTTCGTCGCTTCAGACGGACGCCTTACCGGTACGCAGACCACAGTCCCCTTCGCGGCTTTCGCGGATGCCTTGCTCGTCGAAGCCAACGACGGCGTGTACATCGTCGAGAAGGACGCTGTAGGGGTCTCTATCGAAGCGCAGTCCACCACCGATCACGCGGACGCCGGGCTCGTCACGCTGTCCAACACTCCAGGAGTCGCTCTCGGCGATGTCGGCGAGCAGCTGCGCCTTCGCGGCACGCTCGGCGCTTGCGCACAACAGTTGGGCGTCTTGGAACGCGCGCTTGAGCTGACGGCTGCGTACACGCGCGAGCGCAAGCAGTTCGACAAGGTGCTGGGCAGCTTCCAAGCCGTGCGACACCGCCTCGCCGACGCGTACATCGACGTCGAAGCCGTACGGCTGACGCTGTGGCAGGCAGCCTGGAAGCTCGCCGAAGGCCTCAACGCCGCCGCAGATGTCGCCACCGCGAAGTTCTGGGCCGCCGAAGCCGGACACCGTGTCGCGCACACCGCGGTGCACCTGCACGGCGGAGTCGGCATCGATGTCGAACACCCCGTGCACCGCTACTTCGCCGCCGCGAAACGCCTGGAATTCATGAGCGGCGGCGCGACGGAGCAACTGTTGGGCCTCGGCGAGCTGGTGGTCAGTCCAACGGCGTGATGTGCCGCAGCCGACGCGGTCCAGTATCCGGCCGCGTCGGCGGTGCGCCCACCACCAACCGTGCGTTGGCGACGAATGCGCCGTCCGGCGACGCGAGTATCGGATCCAACGCCAACGACCGCACCTCGGGGTTGTCCTCCGCGAGCGCCGCGACGCGCAGCACCATGTCCTGCAACGCCGCGAGGTCCGCAGGCTCGTCACCGCGATACCCCGTCAGCAACGGCGACGTACGCGGCTCTCGGATCAGCGTCGCCGCGTCGACGTCTGTCAACGGCACCGCCCGGTACGCGCGGTCGCCGAGCAGCGTGCTGACCAACCCGGACAGCCCGAACGACACGAGCGTGCCGAACGACGGGTCGTCCTGCAGCCCGATCACGCACGACAGCCCCTTTGGCGCCATCTGCTGCACGTACACGTCTTCGTCACCGGATACCGCACACAGATCCCGGTACGCGACGCGTACGGAGTCTTCAGACGTCAGGTCAAGCCGTACGCCCGCGAGATCCGGCCGTCCGCGCAACCGCTCGTCCACCGCTTTGAGCGTGACGGGGTAGCCAAGCTCAGCCGCCGCACCGACGGCCGCGTCTTCGCTGGAAGCCACCCGGAATGGCACTACGTCCACGCCGTAACAGCTGAGCAACCGCACCACATCGTCGTCGGACAGCAGCGTCGAACTGCCGTCCTCCGGCAGCAACTCGCGCACGATCTCCTGCGCCTGTTCGACGTGGAGACCGCTGGGCCGCACCAACGTCCCCTGCGGCCGCTGCCGCCACGCGGCGTACCGCACCACGCGCGCCAACGCGTTCACCGCGCGCTCCGGGCTCGAGTACGACGGAATCGACCCGCGCGTCGGCACCCCGTCGTCGGAAAGCACCGCCAGCTCGTCCGGCACGCCTTCCGCAGCGAGGAACGTCGAGACGATCGGCTTCGACTGCTTCATCTCCGACACCGCTTCGCGCAACGCTCGCGCGTACGCGGTGCCAGGAATCGCCACCGGCGGCGCGAAAACCGCTATCAACGCGTCAGTGTCCGGCGAATCCAACGCCTCCCGCACCGCCGTCGCGAACTCGTCCGGCCCGGCCTGCGGCCCGATGTCGACCGGATCGAACGCCAGCCGCAACCCCTCCGAGCGGGCCGTATCGGCCGCCAGCAGCCCGATCGCACTGGAGTTCCCGACGATCCCGATGCGCGGCCCCGCCGGCAGCGGCTGGTGCGCGAACACGAGCGCGGTGTCGAACAACTGCGCCAGAGACTCGACCCGGACGACCCCGGCCTGCTCGAACAGTGCCTGCACACTGGCCTCGTCGACCTCCGCCGACGTCGCCGCGAGCTGCGGCCGCACCGCGTGCCGCCCCGACTTCACCGCCACGATCGGCTTCGACCGCGCCAGCCTGCGCGCCAGCCGCGCGAACTTGCGCGGGTTGCCGAACGACTCCAGATACAGCAGCACCAGGTCGGTGTCCGGGTCGGTTTCCCAATACTGCAGCAAGTCGTTGCCGGACACATCCGCCCGGTTGCCCGCCGACACGAACGTCGACAAACCCAGCCCGCGCGACCCCGCGTCCGCCAGGATCGCCGTTCCGAGCGCCCCCGACTGGCAGAAGAACCCGGTCCGCCCGCGCTTCGGCAACCGCGGCGCGAGCGTCGCGTTGAGCCGGACGTCCTTGGCGGTGTTCAGCACCCCCAACGCATTCGGCCCGACCACGCGCATCCCGTGCGCCCGCGCCTCGCCGACCAGCCGCAACTCCGCGTGCAACCCGAGCGGCCCCGACTCCGCGAACCCACCGGAGACGATCACGAGTGTTTTGACGCCCTTGGCCAAACACGCGTCCAGCACCGATTCGACGGCCTCCGCCGGAACCGCCACCAACGCCAGATCGACCGGATCCGGAATATCCAGCACGGACGGATACGCCCGCACCCCGCGCACCGACCGATGCTCCGGATTGACCGGATACACCGCCCCCGCGAAATCGGCGGCGAGCAGGTTCGCGAACGCGACATGCCCGACCTTGGTGGGATCCGCGCTGGCCCCGATCACCGCCACCGTGTCGGGGTGGAGCAGATTGTGCACACTCCGCGCTTCCGCGGCTTGTTCCCGAGACCGCGCGACCGCAAGGGACTCCTCGGTGGGGTCGATGTCGAACTCGAGATGCAGCACGCCTTCCTCGATCGCGCGGCTGACCTGGTAACCGGCGTCGCGGAACACGCGCACCATCGTCGCGTTCTCGCTCAGCACCTCGGCCACGAACCGCCGCAACCCGCACTCCGACGCGGCCGCGGCGAGGTGCTCCAGCAGGATCGACCCGAGCCCGCGCCCCTGATGCTTGTCGTCGACGACGAACGCGACCTCCGCCGAGGGCCCGTGATCGAGCCTCTCGTAGCGCCCCACCGCGACCACGTCGTCTCCCAGCAAGGCCACGAACGCGACCCGATCGTGGTGGTCCACAGTGGAAAACCGCTCCAGATCCCGCGGCGGGATGCGCGGGTAGGCGCCGAAGTAGCGGAAGTACCGGGTGCGGTCGGAAAGCCTGCTGTGCAGGGCTACGAGCCCGTCGGCGTCGCTGGGGACGACGGGTCGCAAGTGGACAGTGCCGCCGTCGGAGAGGACGACGTCGGCTTCCCAATCGCGCGGGTAGTCGTAGGGATCGCGCTTCCCGTCCGCGGCACGGTATTCGGGGTTCTTGCCTTTCGCGGCGGGGTTCGCGGCTTCAGCAGACTGGCCGGACGCACCAGGCTTTCCGCTCACCGCAGTTTCGCCCCGCGAGCCGCTCTCGGCAGCCGAACCCGGCGACCCGGCGGCAGCACTGCCGGTCGCCGGTGTTCCTGCCGCACCAGGTCCTCCCTCAGCGTGGCGGGCAGGATTCTGCGCTCCAGATCCGCCAGACCCACGGGTCGTGCGGTTGTCAGAAGCGGGGTTGCCCGGGCCAGGGTCGGACGCGTTGGCCCCGCCAGAACCGCCCATCGCCCGAGCGTCACGAGCGGAAACACCGCCCGCGTCGGGCGCGGCAGGTCCACTGGAACCGCCGGTCGGGCGGGTGTCGGGAGCGGGGTCGTCCGGGCCGGGGTCGCCGGTGCCGGGACGGCGTGGCTGGTCGGGCATGGTCAGTCCCTCGGATCGTCCGGGTCGAGGCCGTGCAGCGGGAAGATCGCGCGGCGGGTGTCGCGGATCGCGATGTCCACCGGGTCGTCCGCGTCGTCGCCCCACCGTTTGAAGGCGGTGTCCTTGCCGTCGGTCATCGCGGCGGGGAGGTCTGCGGCCGGGGCCGCGCCTTGGACCGTCGAGACCCAGCCGGGCGGCAGCGGTGTTTCCGGCGGGACGTCGCGGTCCAGCACGGTCGCCATCAGGTGCGTCCACGAGCGCGGCACGACGCGGATCAGCTGGTATCCCCCGCCGCCGACGGCGAGCCAGCGGCCGTTCGCATAGCGTTCGGCCAGGTCGCGCAGCGTGGAGTAGATGGTGCGGTGTCCGTCGACCGACAGGGACATGTCGGCCATCGGGTCTTCCTCGTGCGAGTCGACCCCGCACTGGGTGACGAGCAGCTGCGGCTGGAACTCTTGCAGCACAGCCGGAACCACCGCGTCGAACGCCCGCAGCCACCCGGGGTCTCGTGTGTGCGGCGGCAGCGGGATGTTCACCGCGGAACCGGCCGCTTTCCCCTTGCCGATCTCGGCGGAGTAGCCGGTGCCGGGCCAGAGCGTGAACGGATGCTGGTGCATCGAGACGGTGAGGACGCGCGGGTCGTCGTAGAACGCGGCTTGGACGCCGTCGCCGTGGTGCACGTCGGTGTCGACGTACGCGATGCGGTCGAAGCCGTGGTCGAGCAGCCACGAGATAGCGATCGCACAGTCGTTGTAGATGCAGAACCCGGACGCGTGATCGCGCATCGCGTGGTGCAGCCCGCCCGCGATGTTGACTGCCCGGCGCACCTCGCCGTCGGCGATCTTGCGCGCGGCGAGCAGCGTCGAGCCGACGACCAGTGCGGTCGCGTGATGCATATCGGGGAACACGGGGTTGTCGTCGGTGCCGAGCCCGTGCCCGACGTCCCATCCGACGTTCGGCGCTTCCCGCACGGCGGCCAGGTACTCCGGCACGTGGACGCGCAGCAGTTCCTCGTCGCCTGCCGCGGTGGGCACGAGCAGATCGACGCCGTCGAGCACGCCCAGCTCGGTGGCGAGCCGCACGGTGAGGTCGAGCCGGACGGGGTTGAACGGATGCTGCCCGCCCAGGTCGTACTTCAGCAGCGACGGATCCCAGACAACTGCAGGCGACGACATGCATCGCACTGTACTTCCCCGCAGCGTCCCCAGCCGGGTTCCGCGGCGGGGTGGAACTCAGCCGCGCCGCCTCTCACCCGGAAACCTCCGGACGAGAAGTCGGTGCACAGCGCCGAAAGCTCCGACGGAAGTCAGCCGCGTTCGGGACCGGTGGCCGCGGGGCGTTCCGGATCGCGCGACCAGTGCGACCACGACCCCGCGTACAGCGCGGCGGGTTCCGGATGCCCGGCGACCTCCAGCGCGAGCACCACCGAGGACGCCGTGACGCCCGAACCGCAGTAGGCGCCGACCGGAACCCCGTCCGTCAAGCCCAGCGACGCGAACCGCTCGGCGAGCTCGGACGGCGACTTCCAGCGCCCGTCCGCTCCCGCGTGCTCGGACGACGGCGCGCTGACCGCACCCGGGATGTGCCCGGCCCGCGGGTCGACCGGCTCGGTCTCGCCGGTGTAGCGGACGTGCGCCCGCGCGTCGAACAGCACACCCTCGCGCGCGAGCGCCGCCGCGTCGTCGGCCGACAGGACCGGCATGGCTCCCGGCCGGACGTCGATGTCGCCCGGCTCCGGCGACGGCGTCTCGGCCGTCACTTCCCGACCCTCGGCCAGCCACGCTGCGTAACCGCCGTCGAGCACCGCGACCTCCGGATGCCCGGCCCAGCGCAACAGCCACCAGGCACGCGCGGCGACCGAACCGTCGGCGTCGTCGTACACGACCACCGGACGCCCGGCCCGGACCCCGGCTTTTCGCAGTTCGCGCTGCAGCACCGCCGGGTCGGGCAGCGGGTGGCGGCCGCCCTCCCCGGGCGGCGCGGCCAGCGCCGTGTCGAGGTCGACGAACACCGCGCCGGGCAGGTGTCCCTCCTGGTAGGACTCCGCTCCCGGCGGTCCGCCGAGCCGCCAGCGGACGTCCAGCACGACGGGACGCTCGCGGCCGGTCAGCGCGGCGAGCTCAGCGGGCGAGATCAACGGTCGCATGGTCCCATCCTGCAGGTCCGGACGCGGTTCGCGCACCAGGGCAGGACTTTTCGGCGCGGCCGGGCCGTTACGCCGAGGCGAGCCGTCGCTGTCGGGGCCGGCGACTACGATGAGCTACGCGGACGAAGGGGACAGCGTGAACGATCTCATCGACACCACCGAGATGTACCTGCGTACCATCTACGAGCTCGAAGAGGAAGGGGTCGTTCCGCTGCGGGCCCGGATCGCCGAGCGCCTGCAGCAGAGCGGGCCCACCGTGAGCCAGACCGTGGCCAGGATGGAGCGCGACGGGCTGGTCGTCGTCGCCGACGACCGGCATCTGCAGCTCACCGACCACGGCCACGACCTCGCCGTCGCGGTCATGCGCAAGCACCGGCTCGCCGAGCGCCTCCTCGTCGACGTCATCGGCCTCGAGTGGGAGCACGTGCACAACGAGGCGTGCCGCTGGGAGCACGTGATGAGCGAGGCCGTCGAGCGCAAGCTGGTGAAGCTGCTCGACCACCCGACCACGTCGCCGTACGGCAACCCGATCCCCGGGCTCGACAAGCTCGGCGACGGCGACCCCGCGCCGCGCGCCGAGGACGGCCTGGTGCGCCTCGACGAGTTCGCCCGCACCGGCGGCGGCGAGGTGGAGATCCGCCGCATCGCCGAACACGTGCAGCTCGACGAGTCGCTGCTCACCGAACTGCGGACGGTCGGGATCGTGCCCGGCGGGTTCGTCACGGTCGGCAAGGCGGCGGGCGGCAGCGCCACCGTCGAGGTCAAGGGCACCGAAACCACGGCGCAGGTGTCCACCGCGGCGCTGCACGCTGTGCTGGCGCTCGCCAAGTGAGCCCGGCGACCGACGCGGCGCGCGCGTTCCGCGAAGTCCACGGGCGGGCCCCGGCAGGCGTGTGGTCCGCGCCGGGCCGGGTGAACCTGATCGGCGAGCACACCGACTACAACGACGGGTTCGTGCTGCCCTTCGCGCTTCCGCACCGGCTGGCCGCGGCCGCGTCCCCGCGCGAGGACGGCAAGCTCCAGGTCGCCACTCTCGGCGACGACGGGCAGCTGCAGCACTCCGGGCCGCACGACATCGCCGCGCTCGAACCGGGTTCGGTCGACGGATGGGCCGCGTATCCCGCCGGGGTGGCGTGGGTGCTGCGCGACCAGGGCTACGCGGGCGGCGCCGACGTGGTCGTCGCGGGCGACGTGCCGTCCGGGGCGGGGCTTTCTTCCTCTCACGCGCTGGAATGCGCGGTTTCGCTGGCTTTGCTGGGCGTGGCCGGGGTCGAACTCGAAGACGGCGGAGCGACGACTCCCACTCGTCCGGAGATCGCGCGCTGGGTGCAGCGGTCGGAAAACGACTACGTCGGCGCGCCTACCGGGCTGCTCGACCAGACGGCGTCGCTGTGCTGCGAGGACTCGCGGGTGCTGTTCCTCGACGTCCGCTCGGGCGAGATGGAGCAGGTGCCGTTCCCGCTCGCCGAGGCCGGGCTCCGGGTGCTCATCATGGACACCCGCACCAAGCATTCCCACACCGACGGCGGCTACGGCGCGCGGCGGCGCGGCACCGAGCGCGCGGCGGAACTGCTCGGCGTGAAGGCGCTGCGCGACGTCACGCTCGACGGCCTCGACGACGCCCTGGCGCAGCTGCCCGAAGATCTGGTACCGCTGGTGCGCCACGTGGTCACCGAGAACCAGCGGGTGCTCGACGTGGTCGCGTTGCTGCGCGAGAAGAAGCTCGCCGAAATCGGGCCGCACCTCGACGCGTCGCACGTGAGCATGCGCGACGACTACCGCATCTCGACGCCCGAGCTGGACCTCGCGGTCGACTCGGCCCGCTCGGCCGGCGCGCTGGGCGCGCGGATGACCGGCGGCGGGTTCGGCGGCTCGGCCATCGCACTGGTCCGCGACGAGGATCTGGACGGAGTTCGCACCGCGGTCGAAACCGCCTGTGAGCAGGCCGGGTTCCGCCGTCCGCGGATGTTCACGGCGGTGCCGTCGCGCGGCGCGGGCCGCGACGAGGCCTGATTTCCGGAGCAACCCCCGGAGGGTCTGTCGCGTCGCACCAAGGGGAGACTGTGCCGCACAGTCGCCACCCCTCAGCAGAAAGGCCTTGACGTGACGGACCAGCAGAGCCCCCTGAAACTCATCGTGACGGGCGGCGCGGGGTACGTGGGCAGCGTGTGCGCGGCCCGCCTCATCGAAGCCGGTCACCAGGTCACCGTGGTGGACGACCTGTCGACCGGGCACGCGGACGCGGTGCACCCGCAGGCGCGCTTCGTCGAGGGCGACGCGGCCGAGGTCGCCGCGGACCTGCTCGGCGAAGGTTTCGACGGCGTGCTGCACTTCGCCGCTAAGTCGCTGGTGGGCGAGTCGATGACCGACCCGGCGAAGTACTGGGAAGGCAACGTGGTGACCTCGCTGCGGCTGCTGGAGGCGATGAAGAAGCACGGCACGCCGCGCCTGGTGTTCTCCTCCACCGCGGCGACCTACGGCGAGCCCGAGGTGTCGCCGATCCCGGAAACGGCCCCGACGCAGCCGACCAACACCTACGGCGCGTCGAAGCTCGCCATCGACCACGCGATCACCAGCTTCGCCCGCGCCCACGGCCTCGCCGCGGTCAGCCTGCGGTACTTCAACGTGGCCGGAGCCTACGGCGCGTTCGGCGAACGGCACACCACCGAAACCCATCTCATCCCCCTCGTCCTCCAGGTCGCGACCGGCGACCGCGAACACATCTCCATCTACGGCGACGACTACCCGACGCCGGACAAAACGGCCGTCCGCGACTACATCCACGTGGTCGACCTCGCCGACGCCCACCTCCTCGCCCTGCGCCACGCCGCCGCGGGCGAGCACCGCATCTACAACCTCGGCAGCGGCACCGGGTTCTCGGTGCTCGAGGTCGTCGAATCCTGCCGCCGGGTCACCGGGCATCCGATTCCCGCCGTGGTGGCCCCGCGCCGCGCCGGCGACCCGTCGGTGCTGGTCGCGTCGAGCGACAAGGCCAACGGCGAACTCGGCTGGACCCCCAAGCTGACCGACCTCGACGGGATCGTGTCGGACGCCTGGCAGTTCACCCAGTCGCGTCGTTCCTGACGGCAGTTCCGGACCGGGCACCGCCCGGGTCAGGTTCGCGCACAGCATTCCGGTGCGGAGGGCGGGGATTCGGGTGGATCCCCGCCCTCCGCGTCGTTGCTGCGAGCGCATCGTTCAGACGCGCCCGCAGCAGGACACCGAAAGTCCACTGAGGACTCAGCAGCGCAGGATTCGACTCGGGCACGTCAGCAACGGGACGGCGCGGCTCGCACCCGGCCACTCCCCTGCGCCGGAACACCAGCCGGTATCCAGGAAAAACCCTGCGGCCCTGCCCGGGCAACCTCGTCCCATCACCGTCGCGATGAACCGGGGGCAACCTCGGCTCAGGCCCACGCCCCGCCTCGCGGCCAGGAAACCCGGCCTCACCCACGCCACTCCGGCCCGGAAGTCTCGTCGGCAACGGTCATCTCATCCCCGCGGCGGCCCAGATCTTCGCCCCGGACCCGCCTCCCCACCGTTCCCCGGCTCCGGCGGCGGAGACAAGCCCAGATCCACCGCGGTGCTCAAGTCGGCGAGACCGGTCAGTTTCGCCGGGTCCGTGCCGATGTTCCACGCGGCCTGCAGCAACTGCGCCACCACATGAGCGGGGTCGGCTTCCACGGCGTTCGCCAAGGCCATCCCGGCGAGCGCGCCTTCCCCACGCATCAAGGCGGTGTAGCCGAGATGCAGCGCGGCCTCGGCACGGTGCGGTGGCGGTAGTTCGCGGACCAGCGTCAGCCACACCTCCTCCGCCTCGCGGGTCAGCGACGTGTGCGGCGGGACCGCGAGAGCCAGGCAGGCGTCGCGGACGGGGTTGAACGTCAACGCGTGGGCGAGGCGCACAGCTTGGTCGTCGTCGGGCGGGCCCGCACCTCGGCGCTGGCGAAGGAATGCGTCGCGGAGTTCGCCAACCGCCGCGTCCAGGACGTCGCTGTGCGACATGCCAGGGCTGCACAACGGTTCCGGACAGGACGCCAGCAAGTCAGCCCGGCGGGCGGTCGCTTCCGGCGACCGGGGTTCAAGGACGGCAGCCAGCTCTTCGCGGCTGCGGAAGACCACGAAGCCCGCCTCCGTGGTCGCGGCGGCGATGACGGTTTCCTGCGGATCGGGCAGAACACCGCGGCAGTCCGGATCCCGGTAGCACGACCATGGTGCACCGGGTTCGATCTCGGCGGTCCACAAAGCATGGAACAGGCGGAGGTTGTGCCGCGCCAGGCCACGCTCCAGCTCGGCTGCGAATTCCCGGTAGGGTGGACCGTTTTCGTCCGCTGAACCGCCGACGAGGACGGCGGTGACGCCGTTGTGCTCGTGGTCGGCGAAGCGCGGGATCAGCGCATCTGCTTGCTGTGCTTGGAGTTCTCGCGGCGGAAGGTCGGCGCGCAGCATCAGGCCTATCGTCGTGCCGGGTACCCGATGGCCCAGCAGCACGAGGGAATCGTCGGGACGGAAACCGAGCAGGTACGGGAGCGAGGCGATGAGGTCGGCCGGCTTGCTGAGGGTGGCCCGGGAGATGCCGGGCGGCGTCGAGATGGTCACGCCTCCACTGTGCGCCGCGAACCCGCGAATCGGGGCCAGCACGGCAAATCTGTGGACGACGGCAGGCAGTTGTGGACAACCGCGTCACGAGCGGGGAGCACCGGCGGAAATTGTCGGTGGCGTGTGCATCAACACGATGCGTCCACAATAGACAGAATGCTGCCGGAGCCAGCACGGCTCCGGCAGCATCGTCAGAAACCGCTCAGCCGCAGTGTTCGAACGGGCTCGTGTACGAGGCTGAGCCGACCGAACCACCCCACTTGACGCACGTGGACCCGGCGTTCTTCTTCACCGGCCCGGCGTAGTAGGTGAAGTTCCCCGAATCCGTCGCCCTGGTCGACCCCTGAACCTCCAGGAACGCCGAAACTGGGCTGACCGTCCCGAGGGAAACCGCCTTCAGGGTCGTCACGCAGTTCTCTTTGGAGGACGAGTTGTACAGCAGATACGCGGTGCCCGCCGTCCCCAGCGCCTGCTGGTCGATCACCGAAAAGCCCGACCCGCACACCTCCGTCGCCGAGTACGGGTTGCCTCCGCAGCCGTTCTTGCTCGTGAAGTCCTTCTTGCCGTAATACGGCACCGCGACGCCGTTCAGCACGGCCTTTTGCGTCACGCCGTTCAAATTTTCTTCGAAATGCAGATGCGGCCCGGTCACCCCGCCGGTCGCGCCCGCCTTGCCGATCTCCTTGCCCTGCCCGACGCTCTGACCCACCGAGACTTCCTGCTCGGAAAGGTGCGCGTACCGGGTCCGCCAGCCGCCGCCGTGGTCCAGTTCGATCCAGCGGCCGTAGCTGGTGCTGCCCTCGTTCGCGACGCGCGTGACCGTTCCGGGCGCGGAGGCGAGCACCGGCATGCCGGTGATGCCGGACTTCTGGAAGTCGACCGAGTTGGGCGGGTTGTGGCCGCTGAAGGTCGCCGCGGTGACCGTCACGCCGCACTTGAATGGCACCTGGAAGTTGGGGGCCGCGGACGCCGTCGACTGGGCGGCGAGCGTCAGGCCGCACGCGGGCAAGGCCACCGCAGCCGCGACCGCCGCGAACCGTCTCAATCTGGACATGGGGCGTACCTCCTGATGGGGGAAATGTCCGACGCCCTCCAGCCAAGCCGGAGCCAGTACATTTTCCGTACAAGACGACCGGGGAGGGCCCATGGGCACACCAGCGGCCTCCCTCGCCAAGGCGCGGCGGCGGTTCGAGGGCGCCGACTGGGTGCGCTGGGGCGTGCTCGCCGTGCCGGCCCTGTTCGCGATGCCGAGCGCTCGCCCCTGGACGTGGCCGCTGATCGCGCTGGTTCTCGTGCTGTCCGTCCCGGCGCTCTGGCTCACCCGGGAGTCGCGGCCGCGCTGGCTGATGCCCGCGACCATGATCGCCGTCGTCGCGGCGGCGGGCGCCCTGTGGATCCTGCAGCCGGGCAGCTGGACCGCGACGACGATGTTCGGCGCGACCTTCTACACCCTTCGCGTGTCCGGCCGGGTCGGGGCGGCGATCTCGCTCGCCGTGGCCTCGGCGACGATCCTTGCCTGGTCGATCGTCTACGACCTCGATTGGCTGAACGCGGTCGCCTTCTTCGCGGTCCTCGTCGTGATGGTGCTGCTCGCCGCCAACCGGCGGAGCCGCGCGGAACGGCTGGAACAGACCGAACTCGCGCTCGCCCGCGCCCAGACCGCCAGCGAGGAACACGCGCGCGCAGCAGCGCTCGCCGAACGCGCGCGCATCGCCCGGGAGCTGCACGACGTCCTCGCGCATTCCCTCGCCGGTCTTGCACTCAACCTCCAGGGCGCGCGCCTGCTGCTGGTCCGCGACGGTGCGAGCGAAGAGTCCCTCGCGCAGATCGAACGCGCGCAGAAGCTGGCGACGGACGGTCTCGCCGAAGCGCGCAAGGCTGTCGCCGCGCTGCGCGAAGACGCCGTACCCGTCGAGCGCTCGGTGTCGGACCTTCTCGCCGCGTACAGGCTCGACACCGGCTCTCGCGCCGACCTGGTGATCGAAGGCGAACCGCGCGAGCTAGACGCCGCTGTCGGCACAACGCTCGTACGCGCCGTACAGGAAGCCCTCGCGAACTCTCGCAAACACGCTGGCGGTCCCGCCCTAGACGTCACGGTGGCTTTCAACAACGACGAAGTCGACTTAACGATCATCGACCACCAGGGCCGCCGTCCGCCGGAGCCGCCGTCGCCGGGATACGGTTTGCGAGGCATGGGCGAACGGGTCGCGCTGGTGAACGGGAAGCTCGAATGCGGCCCTGGGGAGGACGGATGGCGGATTCACCTGACGGTGCCGGCGTGACGCTGCGCGTGGTCTTGGCCGACGACCAGGCAGTAGTGCGCGAAGGTCTCGTCACGCTGCTCGGGCTGCTGCCCGGCGTCGAGGTGGTGGGCGCGGCGGCAGACGGCGTACAGGCTCTCGAACTTGTCTCGGAGCACCAGCCGGACGTACTGCTCGTCGACCTGCGCATGCCGAAGCGCGACGGCGTCGAGACGACCGAACTGGTCCGCGCGCAGCATCCGAAGACCGAAGTCGTCGTCCTCACCACGTACGCCGACGACGATTCCCTCCTCGCCGCGCTCAAAGCCGGTGCGCGAGGCTTCCTCACCAAGGACGCCGACGCCGACGCGATCGTCCGCGCCCTCCGCTCAGCGGCCGCCGGTCAGTCCACTGTGGACGGCGCGCTCCAGCAACGGCTGGTTGCCGCCGCGACGAGCCGCGCCCCGGTGCGCACCAAGGAACTGGAAGGCCTCACCGCACGCGAAGTCGAAGTGTTGCGGCTGATCGCGGCCGGGCTGTCGAACACGGAGATCGCGCGCACCCTCGTCGTCAGCGAAGCGACGGTGAAGACGCACGTCAATCACCTGTTCTCCAAGGCCGGTCTGCGCGACCGGGCCCAGGCCGTCGCCTTCGCCTACCGCGCCGGGATCGCCGAGTAGAACGCCTTCTTCCCGCCGGCGATCGGCAACGTGACCGTCGTCCCGGTCAGGTCCAGCGACAGTCCCGCACCGGGCCGCGGCCGCAGCGTGAAGTCGTGGTCGCTGGAGGCCAGCACGAACTCCAGGCGATGTCCGGCAGCCACGATGTAGTCCTTCGGCATCAGCGAGACCTCGATGCGGTACCGCTGTCCGGGGGTGATCGGCGACGTGACCGACGGGCTGATCCGGTTCTGCGGGTCCGTCCAGCCGCGGCTGATCACGTGGGAACTGCCGTCCGGCGCGCGGTCCAGCAGCACCGCGGTGACGTTCGCGGCCGGGCGGTCGAACGACAGCCGCAGCTCGGCTTTCGCCGTGCCGGACAACCGCACCGGTGCCGTGGCCGCGGAAGTGCGGTAGCGCAAGCGGTTCCCGGACGACGTCGCATCGGCGAGCTGTTCGATCTTCTTGCTCGCGTCGTCGGCCAGTGTTTCGACGGTCGGACGGCCGGGCACCGGCTGCCGGTCGAGTGCCCCGGTCGAACGTCCGCCCGGCCATGGGTGCAGCTCGACGTCCGAGGTGCCCGGCGCGGGCCATTCGGCCTCGTCGACCCACGACTTGTCCTCGCGTTGAATGGTCGCCTTCGGCTCGCGCTCGATCCCGTTGTCGACGCCGTAGAGATAGTGCGACATCCACTTGTTCAACGTCGTGAGCCAGACGTCGCGGCGCAGCGAAATCGGGTCCGCGTGGCCCGACTGGTGCAGCCAGATCTTGTGCTCGACGCCGTGCTTCTTCAGCGCTTCGTACCAGGTGGCGACCTGCTCGGTCTTGACGTTCCAGTCGTTCAGCCCGTGCACCGCGAGCACCGACGCGTGCACCTTGCCGACGTCGTTCCGGTAGTTCCGCACGTCCCAGAACTGGCTGTAGTCCCCGGTCAAGCGGTCCTGCGCGGCGGTGAGGCCGTCGAGCACCGGACGGCAGATCTGCCGGTCCGCACGCGAGTAGACGTAACCGGCCAGCACGTCCGTGTCCTCGCCCTGGTATCCGCCGGGAGCCACGACCGCGCCGGCGTTGCGGTAGTAGCCGTACCAGCTCGAAATGGCGGCGATCGGCACGATCGTCTCGAGCCCTTCGACGCCGGTGCTCGCCACCGCGTTGGGCAGCGTGCCGTTGTACGACACGCCCATCATGCCGGTCTTCCCCGTGCTCCACCTCGCCGTGACGGACGCTCCGGCCTGGTCGTGCGCGGAAGCGCGGCCGTTCAGCCAGTCGACCACCGAGCGCGCGCCGATCGTCTCGTTCACGTCGCCGGTCGTCGGGCAGCCGGTCGACAGCCCGGTGCCGAGGGATTCGCCGTACACCACAGCGAATCCGCGCGCGGTGAAGTAGTTCTGGTAGCTCCACCCGATCGGCGGCGCGGCGTGCGGGCCCGGCACGTACAGCTCGGTGTCGACGTTGTGGTTCGGCACGTCGTTGCCGCCCGCGAAGTACGGGCTCGCTTCGTACACGACAGGCACCTTCATGCCCTGCTCCGTGGCGCGCGGACGCACCACCTGCGCGTGTACGAGGTCAGGCTTGCCGTCGTGGTCGCTGTCGACGGGCGCAGTGACCCACAGGTCCTCGCGGATGACGTCAGCCGGATCGAAGACCGGCTGCGCTTGACCGTCGGTGAAGACGGGCACGGGCGGCGAAGCAGCTTCAGCGACCGCGGGCACGGACAACGTGGCCACTGCGACGAATACGGCAGCGACGCGAGCGGCAACTCCCACCAGAACCCCCAAGCCGGACGAAGCAGGCGAGCAGCTTCGAGACTTCCGTCAACCGCAAGTTGCGTCAACCGACTAACGTCGGAGCCATGGACGCACCGATAGTCACGGTTACGGTCTATCCGCAGCACGCGCGCGTCACCCGCCGCTGTCAAGTCACTCCGGCGGACGGGTCCCGCGTAGAAATCACGGGACTCCCCTTGTCGCTCGACGCTGCTTCGGTGCGCGTCAGCGGAGCGGGCGACGCGTTGGTTACGGGCGTCGACGTCGCGTACGTGCAACACGCCGAGCCTGCGGACCCAACGCTGCGCGCGCTCGTGGAGCAGCGTCGCGCGGACCAAGCGACTGTCGACGAAGTAGCGGACGACGAGAGCGCAGCTGCGGCGCGCGTCGACCTGTTGACCGGCGTCGCGCGACGCAGCGGAGCGAGCTTCGCGAAGGCGTTGGCTGGCGGCGACGCGGAACCGGGGCGTGTCCAGGAAGTGAGCGAAGCGCTCAGCACGCAGTTAGCCGTGGCGCTCAAGGAACGTCGCGCGCTCGCCACGAGGCTGGAACGGCTGCACGAAGACCTCGCCGCACTCGACCGTCAGATCGAAACCCGCAGCGCACAGTCCGAACAGGACAGTTCCACCATCGTGGTGGAGCTGGAATCCCCCGCCACCGCCGAAATTGAACTGTCCTATGTGGTCCCCGGCGCGCGCTGGGAATCCGGATACGACGTCCGCGTACGCGGCACCGACGTCACCGTCACCTCGTACGGATTGGTCAGTCAGCACACCGGCGAGGACTGGCCGGAGTGCGAACTGACGCTGTCCACCGCCCGCCCGGCGAGCACCGTCGTGATCCCGGAACTCCAGCCCTGGTATCTGGACCGGCAGCAACCGGAGCGCCGGTCGATGGTGCCGCCTGCTCCCGCGGCCGCGATGGCATACGGCGCCGCACCCGCCGGTCGAGACGGCTTCGCCGCGCACGTCGCCGAAGTCGAGCAGGGCACCACCGCGGTCACCTTCCGCCCCGCACGCCCGGTCGCGATCCCGTCCGGCGCGCAAGGCCACCGCACGACGCTCGCGCAGCTGGACTTCACCGCGGAACTGGACTACGTGACCGCGCCGACGCAGGCCGAAGAGGCCTACCTGCGCGCGAAGGTGGTCAACACCGGGGAGCACACGCTTCGCGCCGGTCGCGCCGCGGTGTTCCACGAAGCCGAATTCGTCGGCAGCACGCTGCTGGAACTGTGGGCACCCGGAGAGGAACGCGAACTCGCGCTGGGCGTCGACGACCGGATCCGCGTCGAACGCGAGCTGGTCAAGCGCAGTGCCAGCAAGGCGACGTTCTCCGCGCAACGCCGTCGCGAAGCCGATTACCAGACGACGGTCACCAACCACAGCCCGCGCGAAGCCGTGGTGTCCGTGCTCGACCAAGTCCCGGTCTCCCGGGACGACGCGATCACCGTGCGGGACCTGCGGGTCAGCCCGGAGCCGGTCGAGCGCACCGAACTGGGCCAGTTCACCTGGCGGCTCGCGATCGCACCCGGAGCCTCCGAGACGGTCTCGCTCGGCTACCGGGTGGATGTCGCGAAGGGCGTCGAGCTCAGCGGCTGGCGCGAGTGACGCGTCAGCCCTGGGAGATGTAGGCCTCCAGCTGCTCCTGGCTCTGTTCCAGCTGCTCCATCCGGATCTTCACCACGTCGCCGATGCTCACGATGCCGGCCAGGCGCCCGCCGTCGAGCACCGGCACGTGCCGGATCCGCCGTTCGGTCATCACGACGCTGAGCTGGTCCACCGGATCGTCCGGCGTGCAGCTGGCGACCATGGTGGTCATGATGTCCGCGACCGGCCCGTCGAGGATCGAGGGCCCGTGGTCGTTGAGCTGGCGCACGACGTCGCGTTCGGACACGATCCCGGCGATCCCGCCTTCGGCGTCCACCACGACCATCGCGCCCACGTTGTGCCGGGCCAGGCCCGCCAGCAGCTCGGAGACGGTCGTCCCCGGCGACACAGTGGCGACCGTCGCGCCCTTGCGCTGAAGCAAATCCGCAATCCGCATGGCGATGCCCTCTCCTCGGTGAGTCGGGTCACATCAGGTTAGGGCCCCGGTGCCGAGTGCGAAAGTCCAGCGGGACGCGTCCGTTCGTGGTAACGCGATCATTCGGGACCGCTGTCGAACACCCTCCGCAACCGGGCGAGACCGGGCCCGATCTCCTCCGCCGCGATCGCGCCGTAGCCGAACAGCAGCCCGTGCCGCCGCGCCGCCACGGAGAAATCGCCGAGCGAAAACAGCCGGACGCCCGCGCCGGACGCCTTCCGCGCGAAGCCGCGCAGATCCCGGTCCGCCGACGCGCTCAGGTGCAGCCCCGCCGACGCCGGGACCGGCTCCAGCACGTCGCCGAATTCGGCGCGGAGACCGTCCACGAGGAGGTCGTGGCGGGCGCGGTAGATGCCGCGCATCCGGCGGACGTGCCGGGCGAATCCGCCTTCGGCGACGAACGCCGCGACCACCGCTTGTTCGATGCCCGGGGAATGCCAGTCGGCGAGGTATTTGGCCTTCACGATCGCTTCCGCCAACGCGGGCGGCGCGGCGAGGAAACCCAGCCGCAGCGCGGGCGACAGAACTTTCGAGAACGAGCCGACGTAGACCACCCGGCCGTGAGAATCCAAGCTGTGCAACGGTTCCAGCGGACGCCCGGAGTAGCGGAATTCGGTGTCGTAATCGTCCTCGACCACGACTGCCCCGTTGTCCTCCGCCCAATCCAGCAGCGCTCGCCGACGAGACGGCGACATCGCGACACCGAGCGGGTACTGGTGCGAAGGCGTCACGTGCACCAGGCGAGTGCCCGGCGGAATCGCGTCGACCACGATGCCCTCGTCGTCCACCGGAACCGGCGCGACGCGCACTCCGAGCGTGCCCAGCAGCAGGCGCGGCGGCGGGTAACCGGGATCCTCGACCGCGGCCAGGTCGCCGGGCCGCAGCAAGACCCGCGCGACGAGGTCGATCGTCTGTTGCGCGCCTGAAGTGATCACGAGGTGTTCGGGGCGCACGCGCACGTTCCGGGACACCGCGAGGTGCCGCGCGAGTTCGGTGCGCAGCCGGGGATCGCCCTGGGGTTCGCCGTAAGTCATCAGTTCCGCGCGGGAACTGCGCAATGCCTGGGTCGTCAGCCGACGCCAGGTCTCGAACGGAAACAGCCGCACATCCGGTGCCCCGGCGCGGAAATCGAACTCCGGCGGGTCGGTGAACGCCTTCGGCGGCGCGGGCACATCTGTCCACTCTGGACGCGGCTGGACGCCGTCGGCGAGCCCCGTCGGTTCAGCGGGCCGTGGCGCGGCACCGGCGCGCACGTAAGTACCGGCACCGACCCGGCCGGTGAGGAATCCTTCCGCGGTGAGGCGTTCGTACGCGGCGGTGACGGTGGTGCGCGAAACGGCCAGCTGGTGCGCCAGTTCCCGGGTCGGCGGCAGCACGTCGCCGTCGCGGAGCCGCCCGTCGAGCACCGCCTCGCGGATCTGGCGGTAGATCTCGTCGCGATGGCCGCGGGTGCCGGAAAGGTCGAGGTGCAGGTCCACGCGTTCAGCCTAGATTGGTCCACCGCAGTTGGGTCTATTTTGGCTCTCTTCCTGGACCGATCCGGCGGTTAGCGTGAAGCGCATGACCACGTTCGATCTCGACCGGCAGTCTCTGCTCGTCCTCGATCCCATCGTCTCGAAGATCACCGCCGCGGACCTCGACCGGCCCACGCCGTGCACCGGCTGGACGCTCGCCGACCTGCTCCGCCACCAAGTCAGCGAAAACCGCGGCTTCGCCGAAGCCGCGCGCAACGGCTCCGCGAAGGACTGGCACAGCGGTCAGCTCGGTGAAGACGCGTACGCCGCGTACGCAGCTTCGGTGACCGACTACCTCGATGCGTATGGCGAAGCCGACGTCGCGGAACGCCAGATCACCATCAGCACCTTCGGCACCTTCCCGGGCACAGTGGTGGTCGCGATGCACCTCGTCGACACCGTCGCGCACGGCTGGGACCTGGCCAAGACCCTCGACGTCGCCTACGACCCGGTACCGGAAGCAGTCCACGCCGCACTGCAGTTCGCGCTCATGATCCCGACCGACCCGAAAGAACGCGTCGAACGAGGGACCTTCGCGCCGGTGGTGCCCGTCGGCCCGGACGAAAGCGAGCTGGACCAGTTCCTCGGCCTGCTGGGCCGCGACCCGCAGTGGCGCGTCAGCTGACCTTGTCCGCCGGGGCCGACCAGGTGTCGCAGGCAGCCGGGCCGGATCCGGTGTAGCCGGCCTTCGCCCAGGCCAGCTGGTTCGCGCGGGTGCCGTGGTCGCCGCTGTCGTCGGCGCGGCCGTAGTCGGCGACGGCGGCGTTCGCGGTGGCCCGGCTGATCGAACCGCGGTCCGCCGCGGCGTTGAGGAACAGCGCGCCGAAACAGTTGGCCTGGAGTTCGATCCGGCGCACGACCGCCTTGTCCGCTTCGCTGGTCGGTTCCGGCGAACCCATCTCCGCGCTCGCCGCGTCGAGGATGCCGCTCTCCCGCTGGACGTGATGGCCGTACTCGTGGGCAAGCGTCGCCAGGTGGCGAGGACGGCTCAAGCCCGCATCCGACAGCATCCAGTCGGTGGGCGCGTAGATCGTGGCGTCGCCGCCGCAGTAATACGCGACCGCTTCGTCCCGCGACGGCGCGCTGCCGCAGGCGCTGGTCTTCGGCAGCGTGACCGACACCTTGACCGGCAGGTTCGGCTCGTCCGCTTTGTCCAGCGCGGGCTGCCACGCCTGCTTCAGACAGCCCACGAGCGCGGTGTAGAACGCCTTGAGCTGCTCCGCGTCCCGGCTCAGCTCCGGCAGGTCGCACGACACGGGACCGAGCGCGATCCCGCCGGCGAGCAGCGGGTTGCCGCGGAGCTTGCGCACCGGTTTGGCGTCCTGGCGGTCCGGCATCGAGTCGGCGTTCGGGGCTGCCATCGCGTGCCCGGACACCTCGTGCGGGACCGCAGCCATGAGCGCGAGCGTGACAGCGACGATCGCCACCGCCGCGACGGCGCCCAGCGCTTTGCCCGCCTTCCGGCGCGGCGGAGCCTGCGGCGGCCACGAGCCTCCGGCGTGATACGTCATTCCTCCCCCTCCCGGCCAGCATACGGAGACCGCGAGCCGCCCTGGATCACGAAACGGGAACGCCGGGCTCCTGGCCGGATCCGCGACGGACAGCGAGACTGGACGCTATGACTGTCGAAGATCCGTACCTGTGGCTGGAAGACGTGACGGGCGACGAGGCGCTCGAATGGGTCCGTTCGCGCAACGCGGAGACGCTGGACGTGCTCACCGCGAGCGAGAGGTTCGGGCAGCTGCGGGACTCGATCCGCGAGGTGCTCGACGCGGGCGGGCGGATCCCGTACGTCGTGCGCCGGGGGACGCACTACTACAACTTCTGGCAGGACGCCGAGCACCCGCGCGGGCTGTGGCGGCGCACCACGCTGGAGCAGTACCGCACCGCCGAACCGGACTGGGAGATCCTGCTCGACGTCGACGCGCTCGCCGCGGCCGAGGACGAGAGCTGGGTCTGGAAGGGCGCCGCGGTGCTGCGTCCCGGGCACCGGCTCGGCTTGGTCCAGCTGTCGCGCGGCGGCGCGGACGCGACCGTGGTCCGCGAGTTCGACCTCGACGCGCACGAGTTCGTGGAGGACGGGTTCACCCTCCCCGAGGCGAAGCACCGGATCGGGTGGATCGACGCCGACCGGGTGTACCTCGGAACGGACTTCGGCCCGGGCTCGCTCACCACGTCCGGATATCCGCGCCTGGTGAAGGAATGGCGGCGCGGCACTCCGCTCGAAGAAGCGGTTCTCGTCGCCGAGGGCAAGCCGGACGACGTCGCGGTGACGGCGTACCACGACCCGACCGAGGGTTTCGAACGCGATTTCGTGCGCCGGGCGATCGATTTCTACCGCACCGAGCACTTCGAGCGGACCCCGTCGGGACTGACCAAACTGGACCTGCCCGAGGACGTCGAGGTGTCGACGCACCGCGAATGGCTGCTCGTGCACCCGCGCAGCGCGTGGACCGTCGGCGGCGTCGAACACCCCGCAGGGACGCTGCTCGCGATCCGCTACGACGCGTTCAAGTCGGGCGACCGCGATTTCACCGCGCTCTTCACCCCGGACGCGCACACGTCGCTGGACTACTACACGTGGACCCGCAACCATCTCCTGCTCGCGACGCTGCACGACGTCAAGTCGGAGCTGCGCGTGCTGACGCCCGGTCCGGACGGCTGGGCCGAGGCGGAACTGGGCGGTGCGCCGGAATTCGGCAGCGCGCACATCGTCGACACCGAACCGGACGTCGACGACGAGTACCTGGTGGACTCCTCCAGCTACATCCAGCCGTCCACGCTCACCCGCGGCGTCGTCGGCGGCGACGTCGAGGTGCTGAAGCAGGCGCCGGCGTTCTTCGACGCGACCGGGATCGAGGTCAGCCAGTACTTCGCGACGTCGGACGACGGCACGAAGATCCCGTACTTCGTGGTTCGCCCGCCCGGCGCGGAAAACGGCCCGACGCTGCTGTACGGCTACGGCGGTTTCGAGGTTTCGCTGACCCCGTCGTACGGCGGGGTCGTCGGCCGGTCCTGGCTGTCGCGCGGCGGCACATACGTGGTCGCGAACATCCGCGGCGGCGGCGAGTACGGCCCGGAATGGCACATGCAGGCGGTGAAGGAGAACCGGTACAAGGCGTTCCAGGACTTCGCGGCGGTCGCGCGCGATCTCGTCGCACGGGGCATCACGACGAAGGAACGGCTCGGCATCCAAGGCGGCAGCAACGGCGGGCTGCTGATGGGCGTGATGCTCACCAGCTACCCGGAGCTGTTCGGCGCGATCGTGTGCCAGGTGCCGTTGCTCGACATGAAGCGCTACCACTTGTTGCCGGCCGGGGCGTCCTGGATGGCCGAATGGGGTGACCCGGACGTGCCGGAAGAGTGGGAGTACATCTCGAAATACTCGCCGTACCAGAAGGTTTCCGCGGACGGCGATTACCCGCCGATCCTGTTCGTCACCTCTACCCGCGACGACCGCGTGCATCCCGGGCACGCGCGCAAGATGGTCGCGCGGATGCGGGAACAGGGCCACGACGTGGAGTACTTCGAGAACATCGAAGGCGGCCACGGAGCGGCGGCCGACAACGAACAACTCGCGTTCCGTTCGGCGGTCGCGTACGAGTTCCTCTGGTCGAAGCTTTCCTAGACCAGGCCCCGGGGCCGCGCCCGCACGCGCGGCCCCGGGCGGATCGACGGTCCTCTGTGGACATCCGCGAGCGCTCGCTCGAACCGTGCCCAGGCATCGGTGACGAACGCCAGCCAGGGCATCCCCAGTCGTCGTAACGCGCGTCCATGGCCGACCAGGACGCCGCCGGTTTCCAGTATCGCTCTGGCTCGCCACCTGGCGGTCGCCGCGATTCCCCAGCGCCGCAACCGGTCCACGTGGTAACCCAGCCGTCGTTCCAGCCCGGCGAGCACACGCGCGGCTACCTCCGTCGTAACCGGGTCGCGGGTGCCGTCCCGCAACGCGTGGTAGTAGCCGAGCGCGAGCACGTCGGAGATCAGCTGGCTCATCACGTCGCCTTTTCCCGGCTGGCTCGCGGTTTCGAGCAGGCGCGCCACCAGCCGCTGGTCTTCGGCGGTCAGCTCGTCCGGCGGATTCCGGAACCGGCGGACGCTGCGCGCGACCACCGGATCCAGCGGCACGCCACTCCCCCACGTCGGCTGCGGCCGGACCTTCCGTCGCCGTGCCTCCGCCTCGAACACCGCATTCCAGTCCACGGCGGCCATGCTGCCGCTCCGATGTGCCGGTCTGGCGGGGAGATTGTGGAGGTTCGGTGGAGCTGCCGTCCTTGTCTCTGTACCTACTAGTATGTACGCTGAGGTCATGTCCGCCCGAGATCACCTCATCGCGAGCACTCAGGACCTGCTGTGGGAGCGGGGGTACGTCGGCACCAGCCCGAAAGCGATCCAGCAGCGCGCCGGGGCCGGACAGGGCAGCATGTACCACCACTTCGCCGGCAAGGCCGACCTGGCACTCGCCGCGATCCGGCAGAACGCCGCCGATCTGCGCGCCTCCGCCGAGGCCGCGTTCGCCCAGGGCACGACCGCGGTCGAACGCGTTTCCGCCTACCTGTTGCGCGAACGGGACGTCCTGCGCGGCTGCCCGGTCGGACGGCTGGCGCTGGATCCCGAGATCGTCGCGAACCCGGAATTGCGTGCGCCGCTGGAAGAAACGTTCGACTGGCTGCGCGGCCGTCTCGCCGAAGTGCTCGCCGAGGGCATCGCGAACGGCGAGCTGCCGGCCGATCTCGATCCCGCCGCGACCGCGACCGCGCTCGTCGCAGTGCTGCAGGGCGGATACGTCCTCGCCCGGTCGTCCGGGACGGTCGAGCCGTTCGACCAAGCGATCCGCGGCGCACTCGCGCTCCTCGAACGGCGGTGACGGCGATGTACGCCATGCAGTACGAGATCGACCTGCCCGACGGTTACGACATCGAGCACCGAGTCGCGACCCGCGGCCATCGCACCGACGCGTTCCCCGGGTTGGGACTCAAGGCATATCTGGTGCGAGACAACCACTACGCGCCGTTCTACCTGTGGACCGACACCGCCGGAATGAGCCGGTTCCTGTGGGGCGGCGGCGGATTCGACGGCATAGTCCAGGACTTCGGCCGACCGCCAGTGCAGCATTGGACCGGCGCGAGCTGCCTGCCCGGCCCAGCGCGAGCGAGCGCCCCGGAGTTCGCGACGAAACGCGTAGGCCGGTTTTCCGAGGGCATCGACCGCGAACTCGCCGAACTCGCGCGGCTGTCCCGCAATCCAGCCGTGCACACCACCGCGCTGGCCATCGACCCGCGGCGCTGGGAAACCGTGCGCTTCACCCTCTGGACCACCGCCCCGGCCGAGGACACCGGCGTCCAGTACCGCGTGCTGCACCTGTCCCGTCCGAATATCGACCAGCTGAACTGAGAGGTCGCCCCATGCCGCTCGTCCGCATCGACGTGCTGACCGAACCCAACGCCGACCGTCTGCCCGCCATCGGCGACGCCGTGCACCAGGCGATGACCGAAACCATCAACGTCCCGGTGGACGACCGGTTCCAGATCCTGAACAGCCACGCCACCGACCGTCTGCGGTACGACCCGGGCTACCTCGGCGTCCACCGCGACGACGACATCGTCTACATCGCCATCACGATGCGCGCCGGCCGCACTAACGAACAGAAAGCCGCGCTGTACCGGCGAGCGACCGAACTCATCGCCGAGGCGACGGGGATCGAACCGCGGAATGTCTTCTTCAGTGTGACGGAGAACCACGAGGTGGACTGGTCATTCGGCGAGGGAGTCGCGCAGATGCTGTCTTGACGTCGTTTGCGCGCCAAGTTCATCGCAGGGTCAGGCATGCCGCTCGCGCTGATGGTTTCCGTGCACCAGGCCGATTTTGAGCCCGTCGGCACGACAGGCAGAGGACGGTCGGCGGACCGGTGATGCGCCCCGGCGGCCGAGGCTGATGTCCTGCCGCACGAACCGCGCCTCCGGCCCTGGCATCCCACCGTTCCTCCCCAGCCGCCGGTGCCATTCCCCGTGCCTGAGCCGAGCGGGGCCCCGGAGGATTTCCGGAACCCCGCTCGACCTAGATGCGCCTGAACGGCTGCCGATCAGCTGCAGCCGGACGTGGCCCCGCAGCCTTCGCAGGCGTAGCACGATCCCGCGGGCCGCATCTTCGTTCCGCAGGTCATGCAGAGCGGTGCGTCCGCCGCCTTGCCGAGGTGGAGTTCCATCAGTTCGGCCGTGCTGTGCGCGTCGCGCGCCGAAGTGTCCGTTGTGGACTCTTCCGTGCGAGCCGGCGAGGAATCCACACTGCTGCGCAGCGCGTCGAGGTCGATGTTCTGGCCGCCGTAGTTCGCCTCGACTTCGGCCGAGCGTTCGTCCGCGGTGAAAATGCCCAGCTGGGCCCGCTTTTCGTACGGCAGGTAGTCGAGCGCCAAGCGGCGGAACAGGTAGTCCATGACGCTCGTGGCGATCCGGATGTCCGGGTCGTCGGTCATGCCTGCCGGTTCGAAGCGCAGGTTCGAGAACTTCGAAACGTAGAACTCGAGCGGGATGCCGTGCTGCAGGCCGACCGAGATGGACATCGAGAAGGCGTCCATCACGCCGGACAGCGTGGAGCCCTGCTTGCCGAGTTTCACGAAGATCTCGCCGAGGCCGTCGTCCGGGTACGAACCCGCGTGCAGATAGCCCTCGGCCCCGCCGACGGTGAACGACACCGTCTGGCTCGGGCGCTTCTTCGGCAGACGGCGGCGCACCGGGCGGTATTCGACGATCTTTTCCGGCTCGGTGTCCGCCGCGGCTTCCTTCTTCTTCGCCGTGGACAGCGGCTGGCCGACCTTGCAGTTGTCGCGGTAGATCGCGAGCGCCTTGAGGCCGAGTTTCCAGCCCTGGAAGTAAATCTCCTCGACGTCCTCGACGGTCGCCGACTCCGGCATGTTGACCGTCTTCGAGATCGCGCCCGAGATGAACGGCTGGACCGCGGCCATCATCCGCACGTGGCCCATCGGCGCGATGGACCGGTCGCCGACCGCGCAGTCGAACACCTCGTAGTGCTCGGGGCGCAGGCCCGGCGCGTCGACCACGTGGCCGTGCTGCGCGACGTACTCGACGATCGCCTCGACCTGCTCGGGCTGGTAGCCCAGCACCTGCAGGGCGCGCGGCACGGTCTGGTTCACGATCTGCATGGACCCGCCGCCGACGAGCTTCTTGAACTTCACCAGCGAGAAGTCCGGCTCGATGCCCGTGGTGTCGCAGTCCATCATGAAGCCGATGGTGCCGGTGGGCGCGAGCACCGAGGCCTGCGCGTTGCGCCAGCCGTTGCGGGTGCCCAGTTCGATGCCCTTGTGCCACTCCTCCGACGCCAGCGCGCGGACCGCGGCGTCGTTGCTGTGGTAGGTGCGGATCAGTTCGTTGGCCGCGGCGTGCTTGCGCATGACGCGCTGGTGCGCCTCGGCGTTGCGGGCGTAGCCCTCGTACGGTCCGACGACGCCGGCCAGCTCGGCCGAACGCCGGTAGGACACGCCGGTCATCAGGGACGTGATCGCGGCGGCGAGCGCGCGGCCGCCCTCGGAGTCGTACGCGTGGCCCAGCGCCATCAGCAGCGCGCCGAGGTTGGCGTAGCCGATGCCGAGCTGGCGGAACTTGCGCGTGGTGTCGGCGATCGGCTCGGTCGGGAAGTCGGCGAAGCAGATCGAGATGTCCATCGCGGTGATGACGAACTCGACGGCCTTCGCGAACAGCGGCGCGTCGAACGTGCCCTCTTCGGACACGAACTTCAGCAGGTTGAGCGACGCGAGGTTGCAGCTCGAGTTGTCGAGGTGCATGTACTCGCTGCACGGGTTCGAGGCGGTGATCCGGCCCGATTCGGGGCAGGTGTGCCAGTCGTTGATCGTGCTGTCGTACTGGACGCCCGGGTCGGCGCATTCCCACGCCGCCTGCGCCATGCTGCGGAACAGCTTCTTCGCGTCGGTGCGGTCGATGACCTCGCCGGTGAGCCGGGCGCGCAGGCCGAAGTCCGTGCCGTTCTCGACGGCGTGCATGAACTCGTCGGACACGCGGACCGAGTTGTTCGCGTTCTGGTACTGCACCGAGGAAATGTCGGAGCCGGAGAGGTCCATGTCGAACCCGGCGTCGCGGAGGACCTTGATCTTTTCCTCTTCGCGCGCCTTGGTCTGGATGAACTCCTCGATGTCCGGGTGGTCGACGTCGAGCACGACCATCTTCGCCGCGCGCCGGGTGGCTCCGCCGGACTTGATGGTGCCCGCGGAGGCGTCGGCGCCGCGCATGAACGAGACCGGGCCGGACGCGGTGCCGCCGGAGGTGAGCAGTTCCTTCGAGGACCGGATGCGCGAGAGGTTGAGGCCCGCGCCGGAGCCGCCCTTGAAGATCAGGCCTTCCTCGCGGTACCAGTTGAGGATCGACTCCATGGTGTCGTCGACGGCGAGGATGAAGCAGGCGGACACCTGCTGCTTCGACGACGTGCCGACGTTGAACCACACCGGGGAGTTGAAGCTGAAGACCTGGTGCAGCAGCATCCAGGTGAGCTCGTGCTCGAAGATCTCGAGGTCGGACGGACCGGCGAAGTAGTCGTGGTCGGCGGCGGCTTTCACGTAGGTGCGCACCACGCGGTCGATGAGCTGCTTGAGGCTGCTCTCGCGCTGCGGGCTGCCGACCGCGCCGCGGAAGTACTTGCTGGTGACGATGTTGGTCGCGTTGACCGACCAGAACTCGGGGAATTCGACCCCGCGCTGCTCGAAGTTGACGCTGCCGTCGCGCCAGTTCGTCATGACGACGTCGCGGGTCTCCCACGCGACCTCGTCGTAGGGGTGGATCCCCTCGGTGGTGAAGACCCGCCGGACGGTGAGGCCCTTGTTCGGCTTCTTGTTCTGTCCGGCCGCCGCGCCGGTTCCCACGGTTTCGGTCATGCGGTCCTGTCCCTCGCTCCCCGCGACCGGTGACGGCTCAGTCGTCGCCGGCGCGCTCGCTTTCCTGGTCCTCCGCAGTTCCCGCCATGGCTTTCCGCAGGTCGGCGATCTCCTTCTCGAAGTCCTCGACCGAGGAGAAGGAGCGGTAGACGCTGGCGAACCGGAGATACGCGACGCCGTCCAGTTCGCGCAGCGGGCCGAGGATGGCGAGGCCGACCTCGTGGCTGGGGATCTCGGCCAGCCCGGCGGACCGGATCGACTCCTCCACGCGCTGCGCGAGCTTCTGCAGCGCGTCGTCGTCGACCGGACGGCCCTGGCAGGCCCGCCGCACTCCGTTGACCACCTTGTCCCGGCTGAACTGCTCGGTGGCGCCGGACCGTTTGACCACGGCCAGCACCATCGTCTCCGACGTGGTGAAACGCCGTCCGCACTCGGCGCACGAACGCCGCCGCCGGATCGCCTGTCCCTCGTCCACCTCTCGGGAGTCGACGACCCGAGAGTCCGCATGCCGGCAGAACGGGCACCTCATCCGCCGATCACCTTCCCCTCCGCGCCGGTCGATTCCTGTCCCCACCGGCCCCTGCCGCCACGCTACGGCCTGGACCGCGGTCACCGCGCGCGACCCCGCGCCTGGTGATCGACTTGTGGACATCCGGTGGGCAACTGCCGGCCGGCTGTGGACAACTGCCGCCAGTCTACCCCTACCTGTGGACCAACTACAGCGGTGTAACTACTAGATATAGGGGTAGACCTTAGATCGCCTCCGGGGCGGGCGCAAGGAACCCGAGAGGGTGAAAGAGCGGTTGCGCAAGATGCGACCGGGTGGTTTCCGACAGTCATGGCCCCGCGGTGCCCGCTTCCCCGCCCTGTCCGCTGCCGGGCCACGCGACCGGCACGGTGAGCGGCATGCCGGGCAGCAGAGCGGTGTCGTCGAGGTTGTTGAGCTCCTTGATGCGTTCGACGACCGCGCTCTGGTCCGCGTCCGGCGCGAACCGGGCGGCGAGCGCGCCGAGCGAATCGCCGGGCTGCACGGAAACGGACGCGGTCCGCGACGGCACCGGGCCGCTGGACACTCCCGCGCCGAAAACGCCGAGCCCGGTGACGATCAGGCAAGCCACGAAGGCGATCGCGAACAGCCACGGCCACCGCACCGACGGGCGGGCCTCGCTCTTGCAGGCCACGCCGCCGCGCTGCCCGGCGACGACCCGCGCCCGCGACGGCGGTCGCAACGGCTCGCCACGCCGCTCGCGCGCGGTGCGGCCGGGGTTGCCCGGAACGGCGACGGGGATGTACCGGACCGCGGTGCGGCCGCGCGCAGGAGCTACTTCGGTCTCGACGGCGGACGGGGCCGATGTCTGGAACCCGGCACGCTCCGCGGACTGGACGGCGGTGCGGCCGCGCATCTCGCGGGACTTCCGGACCGCAGCTTCCCCGGGCTCGGCGGCCGAAGGAGCCGAGGTCTGGAACCCTGCGCGCTCAGCGGACCGAACAGCAGCGGCGGAGCGCAGGTCGGCAACCTCGCGCGCCGACCGCGCGCCTCGTTCGAGCGCGGCCGCGAACCCGGCAGATTCCCCCGCCGACCGCGCGCCTCGGTTGAGCGGCATCGGTTCGATCGAAGCCGTGTAGCCCTCCGCCGACCGGGGGCCGACCCGCCCGGCTGCATCGCCCGGCACCGACCGCGCGGACTCAGCTCGCTCGCCGTCGGGGAGGCCAGCCTCGGCTGCCGCGTGCCAGGAGCGCCCACGCCCGGCCTCGCCGCGCGAACCCCGGGGCTCGCCCGCACCGCGACGCCGCCGCGAGTCGCCTCGGCCTGCCGCGCCGAGGGAATCCTCGCCGGGCAGATCCGCGCCGAGGCCGCGTCGGGCGTTGGTCCGGCCGCGAAGCTCCACCACCTCGCCGGAACCGGCCGCCGCTGCCGAGTCAGCGGCGGATTCGGCGTCAGCGCCCTCCGCAACACCATCCTTTCGGGTGGCTTCGCCGCGCTCCGCGCGCCGCCGCGACCGACGTGCCGGACCGCCGGACCCGGGTTCCCTCCGGGCCGGGACCGGTCCGTCCGACGCGGCGCCGCCCTCGGCGGGGCGGACGGCGGGGACGGGCCGAAGCGGGCGGACGAGCCCGCGATCTGCCAGGATCGACATGCCGGAACCTCCTCGTGACCTGCGCATCCGTCCGGTCCGGGCCGTACACCTGCGCCGCAGCGGTCCAGATCGAACAGGCGTTCTATCGAACGTCCGTGCGAAGGTCTACCACCCCGCACCGACAAAATCGAGAGGACACGGCGTGTCGATCGAACAGATGTTTGAAATCGTCGCGCGCGGTGGCTAACGTCGGTGACCAGGACATCTGCCGGACCGGCTCCGGCGGGTGCCGCCGGACGGGCGTTCGCGGAAAACGCGGATTCCGGACCGGCGCACGCGGAAACGCGCGGCCGCCGACACGGCGGCCGCGGGACAGCTGGAGGCGACGCAGCGTTGGAGAAGGACACGGTGAAGGGCACCGCGGCGAAAGGGGCCAAGGGGGCCTCGCGAGGCAAGGCGTCCGCACAATCCGCACAATCCGCGCGCGAATCCGGTCACGAGAGCACGGGGAAGGTAAGCGCCATGCCCGAGGTGTACGACGTGGACGAGACGCTGACCGTCCGCCAGCAGCAGGTGCTCGACGTCATCCGCACGTGGGTGAGCCGCTTCGGCTACCCGCCGAGCGTGCGCGAGATCGGCGAGGCGGTGGGGCTCACGTCCACGTCGTCGGTGTCGCACCAGTTGCGCGCGCTGCAGCGCAAGGGCTATCTGCGCCGCGACGCCAACCGGCCGCGCGCGGTGGGCGTGCTCGCGTCCACGGACGACAACCCGATGGGCATCGAGATGGACCAGCAGCCGTCCGTGCCGAAGGCGGCGTACGTGCCGCTGGTCGGGCGGATCGCGGCGGGCGGTCCGGTGCTCGCCGAGCAGGCCGTCGAGGACGTTTTCCCGCTGCCGCGCGAAATCGTCGGCGAGGGCGAGCTGTTCCTGCTGAGCGTCACCGGCGATTCGATGGTCGACGCCGCCATCACCGACGGCGACTGGGTCGTCGTCCGGCAGCAGCCCGCCGCGGAGAACGGGGACATCGTCGCCGCGATGATCGACGGCGAGGCCACGGTGAAGACCTTCAAGCGCAAGGACGGACACGTGTGGCTGATGCCGCACAATGACGCGTACGAGCCGATTCCCGGCGACGACGCGTCGATTCTGGGCAAGGTCGTGGCGGTGCTGCGCCGACTCTGAGCATGGGCGCGCTCCCCTCCCAGGGCTCCGGGCGAGGGGAGCGAGCACTCAGGATTCCGGTCGAAGGCCGTAGAGGTTCGCCACATCAGCAGCAGCGGCAGCTCCGACGCGGTGCCACGTCAGGTGCGGCGCCACGTCCGGCGCGGCAGCCCATCCGGCACGCGTCCGGCATTGCGGCGCATCCGCGCGGCGGCGGATCCGGCGCGGCGATGACTCAGACGCGACGGCGCGTCAGAAAGCAGCGCACGACCAGGAACCGTGCCGCGTCAAGTGCGGCGGCGCATCCCGCACGACGGCCCATCTGGCGCGGCGACAACTCAGAAAGGGCGGCGCGTCAGAAAACAGCGCACGATCAGCGAACAGTGCCGCGTCAGGAGCGGCGGCGTTTCCTGGCCACCAGGAACCCAGCACCGAGAACGACCACCGCCGCAACGGCGGCAGCGGGAGCGACCGGGAAACCACCGGAGTCCTGCTCAGCGGGCTGCGGAGTAGCGGCGCCACCAGGCTTCGGCGCGGGCGCGCGCGGCGTGACCAAGGCCGTCGCGTTTTTGATCGCCCGCACCGGTTCGCCGACGCCTTCGCTCGCGGACAACAGCGTGCCGTCCGGTTCGAAAGCAATAGCTTCGCCCTGTTTCTCGTTCGCCAGCGGAATCCGCACCGGCTCGCGTTGCAAAGCTGCCGCCACGTCGCCGTCCGGGGCCGCGTACAGATACGCGTCCGTGTAAGTCCGCAGCGCGACGACCGTGCCGTCCGCGCTGGTCGCGCCTCCGGTGATCAAAGCCGAACCGAACGAGCCGACCGGACCGCCCGGCGTGTCGGTGCTGCGGACGCGCAGCGTGCCGACCTGCTCCAGTTTCGTCGGGCCGGGAGCCGCCAGCGGGCCCGACGGTTTGTACACCTTGGAAACGCCCAGCAGGTCTTTGGTCACGAGGAACGGCGTGCCGGACTGGTCCAGAACCAGGGCTTCGGTGTCGTGCGGACCGTCCGGATAGGTCAAGCGATGCACGACTGCCGCGCCGCCGGCCGGTTTCAGCTCCAGCAGCGCGACCGTTTCGCGTGTGGCGCGGTTGTCACCAGTGTCGGAAAGCCACAGGGTGCCGTCTTTGCCGCGGGCGAGGTCTTCGACGTCGTATGGATCCGTCGGATCGGTCAGGACGTCCTTCACCTGGCATTTCGGGTCCAGGACGAAGACTTGCACCTTGGTGCCGCCGTCGTTGATCGCGTACCAATGCTCGCCGTCGGAAACGAGTCCGGACAGCTCGTTGAGGCGCTTGTCCGTGACCTGGCACAGCGCTTCCGGAGCAGGCGGCGGAGCTGCCGCAGCCGGGACCGCGCCCGCGAGCATCAGAACAGCCGTCAGTGCCAGGACGACCCGCACCAGTTCACCTCCGTAGTGCACGACCCGCCCGGGCCGTGCACTACGGAAGACGTTCAGAGCGCCGAGGCGTTGGTTTCGAACGCCCGCAGAGCCGCGGCGAGGTCCGGCCGGACCCGCACCCGCAGGCGCGTGCCGTCGGCGACGTGCTCCTCTTCCAGCACCTCGCCCTCCGCGTGCGCTCGCGACACGAGCTCGCCCCGCGCGTACGGGACCAGCACGTCGATCACCGTGTCCGCCCGCGGCAGCCGTTCGGCCAGCACCTCGGCCAGGTCAGCCACGCCGGAACCGGTGCGCGCCGAAATCTGCACCGAACCGGGCAGCGCGTGCCGCAGCCGGGCCAGGGTGACGTCGTCGGCCGCGTCGGCCTTGTTGATCACCAGAAGCTCCGGCGGGAGCGGCTCCTTGCGGCTGCGGGTGATCTCGGCGAGCACCTCGCGCACCGCGCTGACCTGGTCCTCCGGGGCCGGGTCGGAACCGTCCACGACGTGCACGAGCAGGTCGGCGTCGGCCGCCTCCTCCAGCGTCGAGCGGAACGCGTCCACCAGCTGGTGCGGCAGGTGCCGCACGAACCCGACCGTGTCGGTCAGCGTGAACGTGCGCCCGTCGGCCGTCTGCGCCCGTCGCGTGGTCGGGTCGAGGGTGGCGAACAGCGCGTCCTCCACCAGCACCCCGGCCCCGGTCAGGGCGTTGAGCAGGCTCGACTTGCCGGCGTTGGTGTAGCCGACGATCGCCACGCTCGGCACCTCGTTGGCCACGCGCTTGCCGCGCTTGGTCTCGCGGATGGTGTCCATCGCGGCGATCTCCCGGCGCAGCTTCGCCACGCGCTTGCTGATCCGCCGCCGGTCCGTCTCCAGCTTCGTTTCACCGGGCCCGCGCAGGCCCACGCCGCCGTTCGCGCCGCCAGCGCGGCCGCCTGCCTGCCGGGACAGCGCCGAACCCCATCCGCGCAGCCGCGGGACGAGGTACTGCAGCTGGGCCAGCTCGACCTGCGCCTTGCCCTCCTTGGAACGGGCGTGCTGGGCGAAGATGTCGAGGATCAGGGCGGTCCGGTCGATCACCTTGACCTTGACCTTCTCCTCCAGCTGGCGCAGCTGGCCGGGCGAAAGCTCGCCGTCGCAGATCACCGTGTCAGCGCCGGTCGCCACGACCACGTCGCGCAGCTCGCGTACCTTGCCGGACCCGACGTACGTCGCCGGATCGGGCTTCTGCCGCCGCTGGACGAGGCCTTCGAGCACCTCCGAGCCCGCCGTCTCGGCCAGTCGCGCCAGTTCGGCCAGCGACGCCTCGGACTGCTGGGCGGTGCCTTCGGTCCACACGCCGACCAGCACGACGCGCTCCAGCCGAAGCTGCCGGTACTCGACCTCGGTGATGTCCTCGAGCTCGGTCGACAGGCCCGCGACCCGGCGCAATGACGCGCGGTCCTCGAGCTCCATCTCCCCGACCGAGGGGTCGTAGGGGTCGTCGTCGTAGAACTCTGTGCTGTTCAGGTCGGTGTGTGTCTGTTCTGTCATCGTGCCTCCATGGTCCCACGTTTCCGCGCGGGAGCCGAGTGGATTACCTGCTGGGATAAACCGAGACGTACACGGCCGTGCGTTCCGCGGCCGGATCGCGGGGCCGGGCCTTGAACTCTTCGAGCAGTCCTTCGAGCCGCCGTTTGAACTCCGCGACTTCCTCCGGACCCACCTGGACCACGAGTCGCGTCGTGTCCGTGGTCTCCAGGTCCGCCTCGGCCATTTCGGCCAGATACGCCTCGAGCATGGCCTCGTTGATCGCGACGGCGCTGCCGTCCGCGTTCTCCAGCTGCCAGGAAAGCCCGGTGGACAGGTACGGGATCTCCTTCGCCCCGCGCGCGCCGCGCCGCGGTTCCTGGGGAACGAGAAAACCGGTGTCGACCAGCCGCCGCACGTGGTGCAGCGTGGTCGCCGGGTCGCGGCCGAGCCGCGCCGCCAGCTCCTTGTTCGTCATCGCCTCGAAAGACGTCAACCGGATGATGCGCAGCCGTATTCCGGACGCGAGCGCGGCCGCCTCGGCTTCGGTGGAGGGACGTCGGTGCAACGGCATCCGCGCAGCCTAGACAAAGTGATTGACACTTTCCAATCACTCGACAACACTCGATCGGGTGCGTCGCGACTCACTGTTCTTCCACGCCGATTTCCGCAGGCTGTGGGCCGGGGACACGGCGAGCCAGCTGGGGATGTTCGTGGGGGTCACGGCCATTCCGCTGCTCGCCGCGGTCACGCTGGCCGCCACTCCGTTCGAGATGGGCCTGCTGACCATGGCCGAGACGCTCGGTTTCCTGGTCCTCGGCCTTCCCGCGGGCGTCTGGGTGGATCGGATGCGCAAACGGCCGCTCATGCTCGCCGCCGACGTGGTCCGCGGGGTGCTGCTGCTGAGCATCCCGCTCGCCTGGTGGGCCGGCGTGCTCACCATGGCGCAGGTGCTCGCGGTCGTGCTGTTCGTCGGCTTCGCGACGGTCTTCTTCGACGTCTCCTACCAGGCGTATCTGCCCGCGCTGGTCGGCCGCGAGAAGCTGCTGGAGGGCAACGCGAAGCTGCAGGGCGTGCAGTCGTCGGCGCAGATCGCCGGGCCGAGCCTCGCCGGCGTGCTCGTGCAGTTCCTCGGCGCGGCCAGCACCGTCCTGGTCACCGGCCTTGGCTACCTCACCTCCGCGCTGTGCCTGTGGCGCATCCGTACCGTCGAAACCCTCCCGGAACGCTCAAAGCGCGACCGGCTGGTGCCGCAGATGCTCGAAGGCCTGCGGTTCATCGTCGCCGACCGGCCGCTGCGCGCGATCGTCGCCTGCACGGCCACGTCGAACCTGTTCAGCGGCGTGGTGCAAGCCGTCGAGGTGCTGTACCTGACCCGCACCGCCGGGCTGAAACCGGCCGAGGTCGGCGGGCTGCTCGCGGCGAGCGGTGTCGGCGGCATCGCGGCCGCGCTGTGCGCCGGGCCGATCATCCGGAAGATCGGGCAGGCCCGGTCGATCTGGCTGGTCCCGGTGCTGTTGTGGCCGGGCGGGATCCTGGTCCTGTTCGCCGGTCCGGACTGGCGGATCGCGCTCGCCGGGCTGGGGATGGCCGCGTTCGGGTTCGGCGTGATCCTCTACAACATCGCGCAGGTCTCCTACCGGCAGGCGATCACTCCGGACCGGCTGCTGGGCCGGATGAACGCGAGTGTCCGGTTCATCGTCTGGGGCGCCCTGCCGCTCGGCGGGCTGCTGGGCGGCGGGCTCGGCGAATGGCTCGGGCTCACCGCCGCGCTGTGCATCGGGACCGCCGGGCCGGTCGCGGGCGCGCTGTGGGTGATCTGCTCGCCGCTGCGGCGCATGCGGGATCTGCCGACGGGCGCGGAAATCGCTGTACCCGCCCCGTAAAGT